>NZ_JBLZQF010000003.1:0-617102 GCF_049199325.1 Rahnella sp. PD4
GGGCAAACCGGAAATCCAGCCGGTCCATGTAGTAACGCAGGAAGGTGTTTTCGGTCATGCTGATGACGCTGTCGTTCTGGTAAATCGCGTTATTGCTGCCCTGATTTAACCGGGTGACGCGGTGTTCGAGCGTGGCGACGTAGCGGGTTTCATCGGCGGAGGTGCCGCACTGGCGGAACTGGGTGATGACGCCGGGGATAATGCGTGGTTTAACCGGCTCCCACGGCTTACCGTCGGGGTACATCAGGAGCAGGGCGGAATAGTTGATGATGTGCTGAGCGGGAATGTCTTTCACCGAGCTGGTAAACGCAATCTCATAGCGCAGGATATCGCTGATGGCCTCGCTGCCGCTGAACCTGAGCACCGAAATATCAACGCCGGGCTGCCGGGATTCCAGCCGTTTAAGTCTTAACTGGTAATGGTTGTGGACCGGTAATTTACTG
This sequence comes from Rahnella sp. PD4, assembly GCF_049199325.1. Lineage (NCBI taxonomy): Bacteria > Pseudomonadati > Pseudomonadota > Gammaproteobacteria > Enterobacterales > Yersiniaceae > Rahnella > Rahnella sp. PD4. Next base: position 444 of record NZ_JBLZQF010000003.1, read on the forward strand.
CCAGCAAGAATGTATTCCTGAATGCTCATCGTTTAAGTCCTTTTAACGCTCATGGGCGTGAATACCCCAAAACCGATATGTGCTGACTGGGCTAATTAATAATATATTGATGGTGTGAATATATTAATGTACTGACTTTCGCTGGAAAAATAGCAGTCCAACAGTATGTCGGCGAGTTCCGCTCCGGAAATGAAAGTTAGCATAAATCAGTAGATCACTAAAACAAACTATGTCACGGAAAAATACATCTCAGTTATTAAATAAAGAAAGTTGCCAGTTAATCAGGATGTTTTCCGAAAACTTACGGACGTTTTTGCGAAAGCGCCAGGTGATGAGATGCTGAATAATGATTAATGAGAAGGCATTAATGTCACTAAATCCAATTCCCCCGCTATCTTAATATCACTAAAGCCATTAACTGTTTCAAATAAAAAGTACAACGCAATATGAGATGTAAATGTGCTTTTCAATCCTGCCTTATAGAAAGGCAAGGATAACCAGAGTGTAAGGAGGAAAGATAATCGATTGCATAGATCAGTAACTAAGAACAAATCGTTAATACCGATCGACTTGATGTAGTTAATTATCGTAGCCTGTCATCATCCTGGCGACACCTAAATACGCAAATAAGGAAAAAATCCTCATGGCACTGGAACCCGCAATTGCTGAACTTGTTAACGACTTCATTACTGCAGGCCGTCCCTCTTCCCGCAGTCAGACGTTCGCTGAGCGCCGTGCCGGCTATATTGCCAGCACGGTGTTAGCGGGCGATCTTGAGCAACGTGTAAATGTTGATGATGTGGTCATCGACGGTATGTTGTTACGCGTCTACTCTCCGCTGGAAGCGCATGGCGCATTACCTGCCGTTATCTATTATCACGGCGGCTGTTTTGTCAGTGGCGGTTTTGCGACTCATGATAATCAGCTACGTCAGCTTGCCTTTTACAGCGGTTGCCGGGTGATTGCGGTGCAATATCGTTTAGCACCTGAACACACCTATCCCGCCGCACATGACGATGCAGAACAGGCGTCAAACCTCATCTGGCAGCATGCTGAAAGGCTTGGCATAGAGCGCGGCCGGATAACACTGATGGGGGACAGCGCAGGCGGACATCTTGCCCTTATCACGGCTCTGCGCCTGCGAAATACCGGACACTGGCTGCCGCACCTGCTGGTGCTGATTTACCCGATGCTGGATGCAACAGCGTCCTCTGAAAGCCATAGGCGCAATGGCGATGATTTTGTGCTGACCAGCGATACGTTGCTCAGTGGATTCGAAGCTTATTTCCCGCAAATTGATTTCATGCACCCTGAAGTCAGTCCGTTATGGCGTGATGATTTTTCAGGGCTGCCGCCGGTTCATATCATTACGGCGGAATACGATCCGTTATGCGATGAAGGCGAGGCGCTGTTCTCCCGCATGACAGAGCAGGGCGTGAACTGCACGGCCCAGCGCTATCTGGGAGTCATACACGGTTTCTTCCAGCTTGGCGGAATCAGCCAGAGTGCGCGCAATGTGATGCGGGATATTGCTGTACGTGTCAGTTCATCGGATACACCGTAAACTTTTTGTTTTTTGCGAGCTCGCTGCTGGCCTGTTCGCATAATTCAAAAAGAACAGGGATCAGGTGAGCGGAAGCTTTCAGATAATCGCTGACCTGTGCAATCCCCTCCGGGAGCAATATCTCGCTGTTCTCAAGTCCTTCGCTTAAGCACAACAGCCCCTGACATAACCCGCTGGCAGATTCTGACGCCAGCGCATTAAGATCATATAACTGTGCATCATCAAAGTGACTGAAATCCAGCCCGGCGATAAGCGAGCGAAAAACGGAGATAGAGTTAGTCGTAAACGCGGTGTGGTTATCAGAATCAGTCATACAAGTCATTCCATTGTCAGTGAGTCGAGGCCTCCGGTACTGGCGAGGTGATTGCCGCTGCCAGAGAACTGTATGCCTGTTGGTGCACCAAAGAAATAGACTGGTTATATTTACAGTGGTTTGTTGTCAAATCTGGAAGATGCCTCGCAAAATCCTCTCAGTGAATCAGGAATATTAACCACCAGTGTGATTTTTATGAGATAAAAATTGAAATTGGTTAATTAATAACAGCCTCTTCCGAATATTATCCTGATGGAACTGAAAATAACGCAAATTAAAGATAATGAAAATGGGTGGTTGTCACGGAATGTTATTATCACACTGGCGTAATTTGCTGATTAATGCTAATTTGCCGGTATAATTGTTATTAAATATTTCCAATCAAAAGTTTTGATAATTTACAGGTGATGTATTTTTAATCATATTGATAATTATTTAACCCATAATACAGATATTGTTTCTTTTATTTACATTTAAACATTTTATTGCTTAGTATCTGTGCTAAACATATTTTTATCTTATAGGGAACTTTCTGAATTTTCACTTTGACCCCCGTCATACCTATGTTAATTATTTATACGCGGCGCAAGACCGCACACACATCACATAAATAATAAAGACAGGGTAATAATGAGCAAATTAAAAACGTCAATGCTAATTGGCGGCGTCGTGCTGTCGGCATTATCTGCCAGCGCGCAAGCCGAGATTACTGTTTTAGATAAAAATCCTCAAAGTAATGCTTTGCTGGCACCGCTGAGTTTGCAGGTTGGCGGGAGTATTCGTCCTGAGTGGATTTTCAATAACGGCCCGGAGCCGGGTTATTATAAAAATGGTCACGATGGCGGTACCCGCTTCCGCTTCCGCGGCGATTATAAACTGACGCAGGATACCTCTGTCATTGCTTACTATGAGCTGGGCGTGGACATGGCGCACCTGCTGGGTATGGATGATCACTATGCCGAAGGCTCACGCCGTGACACTCAGCGTCAGTTATATGCGGGTTTTAAAGATGACCGTTACGGGACATTAACCTACGGCCACCAGTACGGCATTTATTATTCCGTCGTCGGGATTAAAAGTGATGTCTGGGATAACGATGGTCATGCAGGCGGCACGGGTATTGGGATTAACGGTAGCTACGATGGTGCGAATAAGCCAAAAAGCAGCCTGAAATATACCAACGACTTTGGTCCTGTGACGTTATATGCCAACTACTTATTGCCGGAAGATGAAATTCAGGCGGGCGAGAATCAGCATTATCGCCGTAATAATGGTGGCGGTTTAGGTTTCGATTACAAACTCACCAAAGATTTAGTCTGGAGTGCGGCTTACAGCCTGACTGATGCGACGGTCAAAGATAATCAATATAACGAAAAAGATTATCATCAGCAGCTGTCTGGTACGGCATTAACCTGGCAGCCTAATAACTGGTATATCGTCGGGACCGGCAGCTATTACAAAGATTTCGTGCCAAGCACCCGTGAAAATCCTGTCGATCATTACTTTGCAGGCAGCGGTTACGGCGTGGAAGGCTTTGTCGGTTATACCTTTAATATCGACAAACCGTTCCTGAAATCTATCCAGCCATACGTTGCAGCGGATTCTCTGCAACTGAAAGGCGGCGAAGAATATCACGCGAACCACGTTTATCTGGGCGCGGGTACCACTATCGGTTACGGCTTGTCTGTCTATGTGGAACGCACACTGGCGCACTCTACCGACAACGAACCGGATCAGACCTGGGTGACCGTTTTCTACGATTTCTAATCCGCACGCCTCGTGGATCATCAGGCCAGCGCATATGCGCTGGCTTTTTTACGTCTGCAGATCGGCTTAGTGCGGCAGTGCTTCCGCGATGTCTGTCACCACTATATCATCCTCGCTAAATGGCATTTCCAGCGTCTGATACAGCACTTCCAGCCGTTCACAAAGAATATAGCTCAGCAGATCTTTCGCCTGCGGATTATCCAGCGACACAATGGCATAAGATAACGCACGGCAATGATCGACGATCTCTTCCAGTTCCAGCGGGGTATTGTCGTAAAGGTTAGGCATTTTGAGTGCTCCAGAAAATAGTGAATTTACTACCACTGGAGACGCTAACCTCGTGGTGGTAGCTCAAACAGCGTTAGCGTTACCGGTTTTCTGGATCCGGTGCTTCGTGAGAAGCCACTGTCTGAGCCACCATAATTTGGGTGAGGACAGACCGTACCACATTCCCCATTTTTTCATAGGGTTGTCGGTACCAGAAAATGACAGAACGCTAATTCTGACTACGGATTTTGCCGCAGCGAAGAGAGTCTAATACGTGGGGATTTGTACAGTAAGAGGTATTTTTAAGCAGTTTTCGTTTTTGGGAGATGTCTTGGAAAAGGGATGACATTGAGATGAAAACCTCCTGCTCAATGCACTTATTGGTCTATAAAAGGGGGCGAAACATTCAAAAATTCAATGCATCAGTTGTATGCAATTAAGAACGGCTTATACTTCCAACTTATTGATTCAACTTACAGGTATCGATAGATGTTGGATGAAGAGATGTGCGTTGTACTTGCCGAAAATGATGTGTCTAATTGGGATGATAAGACTGGGGAAAGATATCACTTCCCTAAACAGTACCAGAAGTCACTCAATTCGGGCATGCGTTTTGTATATTATAAGGGCAGGTTAAAGCCAGAGAATAAGCAGTATTCCTCACAGCGTTTATCAAATGAACCACACTATTTTGGTGTTGGGCGCATAAGCGAAATTAAACCCGATGAAGCCGGCCATCTTTATGCTGTGCTGACAGATTTTCAGCCGTTTGAGCATGCCGTTCTGGCTAAAAAAGACGGCCATTATTACGAAGATATCCCTGACCAGCAGAAGTCTAATTATTGGCGTTTTAGTGTCCGTCCAATTACAAAAGAAGTTTTTGCTGATATAGCCGTAGCCGCTGCACTAACTGAACCTCACCATATTTTCGGTGATATAAAAAATGAAGTTGTGCATATTGAAAATGAAGCTGATGAAGAGTCTTTGGTTTCTTACCAAGAAGGGAAAAAGTCTTCTAAGTTTGTGACTATTTATGAGAGGGATCAAAGGCTAAAGAAACTCGCTAAAAGTTATCATGGCACTACTTGTTATGCCTGTGGCTTTAATTTCGAGGATTTCTATGGGGAATATGCGAAAGACTTTATCCATATTCATCATGTGGTGCCAGTATCAGAGTTTGGCCAATCGAAAGCCGTGGATTATAAAACCGAACTTGTTCCCGTCTGTGCCAACTGCCACGGGATCATTCATCGAAAAAAAGACCGTACACTCTCGATTGATGAACTAAAAGATATGATCGCTGCGAGTAAGAAAACGCCCTAATTAGGGCGTTTAACTCCTTGCAATCCACCCCCCTCAAAAAATCCTTCCCATCTCCAGTTGTCCCATCAATAACGCATTATCACTGTAATCCACCGGGACGGCGACGACGGCGGGGCCTTGTACGTCCATGGCGGCGCGCAGGGTGCTTTCCAGGGTTTCGGCGGAGGTGACGGCAAAACCTTTGGCGCCGAAGGCGTCGGCGTAGGCTTTGAAATCAATCGGGCCGAACTGGATACCGGAGGTGCGCTGGTATTTTTTCTGTTCCTGGATTGCCACCATGTTATAGGCCTCATCAACCCAGATGATGTGCAGCAGATTGACGCCGAGGCGGACGGCGGTTTCCAGTTCCATGCTTGACTGCATAAAGCCGCCGTCGCCGGAAACAGACACCACTTTGCGACCAGGATCGACCAGCGCGGCGCCTATCGCCCACGGCAGCGCGACGCCCATGGTTTGCTGGCCGTTGGAAATCAGCACCTGACGCGCGCGGAAGCTGTAAAGATAACGGGCGATCCAGATATGGAAACTCCCCATGTCGACGCACAGCGTGACGTCGCTGTTGACGATATCCTGCATCGCGCGTACCAGACGCAGCGGATGGATCGCAAACTGATGCAGGCTGCGGCCTTTTTGATCCAGCAGTGCACGTTGCTGGCGGCGATCTTCGAGAATGGCGACGGAAGAGGCGCTCAGGTTGATGCGTTGCTGAATCTGTTCTGTCAGCAGATCCAGCGTGTCGGCAATATCGCCCACCAGTTCGACGTCCGGCAGATAGTCGCTGTCGGTTTCGGCGGGTATCACGTCGATATGCACCAGTTCAGCGTTGCCGTTGCTCCATTGCGCCGGTTCATACTCGACCGGACTGTAACCGATGGTGATGACCAGATCCGCGTTGCGCAGCAGGCGGTCCCCGGCCTGATTGTTGAACAAACCGACGCGACCAGCGAAGCGGTGGAACGAAGCCTGATCGATAACGCCTGCCGCCTGATAGGTGCTGGTCACCGGCAGATCGCTTTTATGCAGCAGACGGCGGATCGCCTCAGCGTTGCGTGGCTGGCTGGCCATCAGGCCGAGCAGCAGCACCGGATTTTTGGCCTGTTTCAGTAATCGCGCGACCTGCAATATTGCGTCGTGCGGTGCGCTGCCGAGCACCGGCGGTTGCGAGGTCAGGAGTTTACCGCTGGCCGGTTCGTTGACGATATCCATTGGCAGACTGATAAATGCTGCGCCCGGACGCCCGAACTCGGCGGCGCGAAAACCGTTTGCCAGCACTTCGGCCAGGGCGGAAGACGAGGTGACTTCGGCGGAATACTTGGTGACCGGACGGAACATCGCGACGGTGTCCATGGTCTGGTGCACCTGCTTGACATGATCGGCGCGTTTCACCGCACCGCCAAGCGCCACCAGCGGATCGCCTTCGGAGGTTGCGGTGGCCACACCGGTGATCAGATTCGAGCAGCCGGGGCCGGAAGTGACCAGTGCAACGCCTGCTTTACCGGTCAGACGGCCCACGGCACCGGCCATAAAGGCGGCATTGGCCTCGTGGCGTACCGGAATCGTTTTGATAGGGGAATCGACCAGCGAATCGAATACCCGGTCGATTTTTGCGCCGGGAATACCGAATATGTGTTTTACGCCCTGTGCTTCAAGCTGTGCGACGACCAGATCTGCACCGCATTTCCATTCGCTTTGGCTGTCTGAATTTTTCATGGTTTTGTTCCTTCTTTCTGCGGGCTGTTAACTTTCAACGGACTGAATCGCATCATTTAAATCGTCAGGACATAAGTTGGCATGCAGGAAATCGCTGTCCTGCGGGAAGTCGATCAATAGCTTTTCGACCGTGCCGAAGGTCAGCACGCCGCACTCCACCTGATAATCCAGTACATGGCCGCCACTGCTGCGTGTCTGATTGATGAAATGTTCGTGATAGCCCGCGACGTTAATGCCTTGCATATACGCAGGTGTCAGAAAGCCAATCAGCACACCCTGGCTGTTTTCGATATGAAACGTTGGCTGCGCTTCGATGGCTTCCAGCATCGGTTTATAAGGGCGGTGTTGTTCCGGCACGGTGCGGGTCTCGACGCGGCTGAACTCGCCATCAATGCGCAATGCACAAAAGGTGTTCTGACTGGCAACGGCGTTGTCGATAACCGCGTGAATTTGTTCGCGGCTGTGCGGGCGATCAATGACGTATTCATTCGTAGGATTAAAGAATGTCATGACGGCGAAGGGTGTTTTTTGTTCCGGTTTTGCCCGTCGGGCGCTGCCGTCGCCACGTAACTGGAAGATATTGCTGTTGAATGCAATCAGTTCACCGTCGAGACGATTAAAGGTACCGAGGCCAAAATCGCCGTGTTTCAACAGCTCTGCCATTGTGGTATCGCCTTCATAAACGCCGCTCAGCAAGGCGCTCATCAGTGATGACTGATAGAGCACGCGGTCAGGATGCTGCTGTTTAAACGCCGTCGCCGTGCGGGCAATATCGGCGACGCAGGAACAGGACTCAGAATGGCTTTTCATGCAGGAACTCCGTTCGAATAGTTAACTTTGCTAACTAAAGGTTGACGCCATTCCGTTCTGAGTTCCAATATGAGGAGGTGTTTACTTTGAGACGTTTTTGATATGGAACTTCGTCATCTGCGCTATTTTGTCGCGGTAGCAGAGACGGGCCACTTCACCCGTGCTGCCGAACTCCTGGGAATATCCCAGCCTCCTCTGAGCCAGCAAATTCAGCGGCTCGAACATGAAATCGGAACCCCTTTACTCAAACGTCTTACCCGTGGCGTCGAACTGACCGAAGCCGGAAAAGTGCTGTACGACGATGCACAAACCATTATCAAGCTGACCGATGCTGCCTTTGAACGTACCCGTGCAGTGGCGCGTGGCTTGAATGGTACGCTGCGCATCGGCTTTGCCACTTCAACGGCTTTCAACCCGCAGGTATTTGAACTACTGCACCGTTTTCGCGACAAATATCCGGGCATGGTGCTGGAGCCTCAGGAAAAAGATATGGCCGGGCTGATGACGGCGATGGGCGAGGGCGCACTGGATGCAGCGTTTATTCGTCTGCCTTGTGAACGCAGCAAGGAGTTTAGTTTTAAGGTGCTGGATATCGAGGAAATGGTGGTGGCGCTACCGAAGAAGCATCCGCTCAGTCAGGGGAAAGAAGTCCGGCTGGCGGCGCTGCGCCACGATATGCTGATCACCTTTCCCCGCGATTTATCGCCTGGGCTTTATGATGCCGTGACTCAGGCGTGCAAAGAGGCGGGATTTTCGCCGCGCTACGGGCAACAATGTCCGCAAATTACCTCAGCGCTGAGTATGGTGGCGACAGGTTTTGGTTACGCGCTGGTGCCGGCGTCGCTGAGTAAAATTGATGAAACCAATGTGCGCTGTCTGCCCCTGGCAGGGCAGACATTAACGACGCAAATCGCGCTCGCCTGGCGCAGAACGGATAACTGCAAGGCGGCGCTGCATATGGTGGGGTTATTGTAATTTACACCACAATAATGACAGACACGCGGCGGTTCTGGGCACGTCCGGCCTGGGTTTTATTGCTGGCAACGGGCTGGCTCTGACCTAATCCGCGGGTATGGATATTGGTACGCGGCATTCCCGCATCGGCAAAGGCGGCGGCTACCGTGTTGGCGCGATGCAGTGACAGATCGTTATTGTAACCGGCGTCACCGTAGTTGTCGGTATGGCCGTCGAGATTGACTTTATTCAGGCCGACATGCAGCAGTTCACCGGCCAGTTTTTCTACCGACTGCTTACTTTCTGGCGAAAGCGTCGCCTGATTATTGCCAAACAGCACTTTGGCATCCAGCCCCAGTTCCCAGCCATCTGCCGTCTGTGAGAAACCATTTTTTTGCAGTACGGCGATTTGTTCTGGCGTTAATCCCGCCGGTTTGCTCTGACAGGCGACCAGCAGCAAAATGCACAGCCCCGTAGCGGCGAAATGACACCAGGTCTTGAAAGTATTGCAGATCTTCATATTCAGTAATTCCTTTTAGTCTTTCATCACGGCAGGAAGCGGCATACCAGAAGAGACATGCCAGCAATTGCCGGAAATTTTTTTCGAGCGGTACATGGCCTCATCGGCCTTATCCAGTAACTCTTTCGCGCTGGTGGCCTGAGAAGGCGACAGCGCAATACCGATACTGAGAGAAACATCCAGCGTCTTGTTATTGAGCAGGATGACGGGGGTTTTCATGATTTCAACAATCCGTTCGGCAAAAGCCACGGCCTCTGCGGTGGAAACCATCGGTTCAAGCAAAATGGCAAATTCATCGCCGCCCAGACGCGCCAGCACATCGCCTTTACGCAGTGTTTTCGCCATCCGTTCGCCTATCACCATCAGCACGCGGTCTCCGGCGGCATGACCGAGTGAGTCATTGATCTCTTTAAAGTTATCGACATCAATAAACAACAAGGCCAGTGAAAGCGCCGGGCGCATCGGGTTAAAGCATTGGTTGAGCGTATCAATGAAAAACGCGCGATTATGCAGACCGGTCAGTCCGTCATGCAATGCTTTTTGGGTCAGTGAGACGTTCTCGTTGCGCATATGGTTTTCCCAGGCTTCCAGCTCAGTCAGCAGGCTGTTGAAGTCCTGGCTCAGGGTGTGTAGCTCGACAATCGGCGCGGAAGGTACGCGCAAATTGAACGACCGGTTGGCCGTGACGTCATGAGTGACGCGCGTAATGTGACCGAGGGCATCGACAATGCCTTTTTGCATCCTGCGGGAAAAATACAGCGCGACCAGTGCCGTCAGTACCAGACAGCCGATCAGGCTAAGCACCGTTTCCAGCAGGAAGCCCGTCAGGCTGCCGCCGTTACCGGCGAGCCAGACGGTACCGATGAGCGAACCTGAATGATTCACTGGCATCGTGATGGGTTCCGGGAAAGCCAGGTGGCCGACGAACTGGCCGAGCTTGTCCCAGTTGCTGTTTACCGGTCTTTGCCATTCGGTGAACGTCGCACCGGCAGGCGTCAGAATTTTAGCCTGGGTGAAATCGCCTCTTTTGGCGATGAACTCCAGCGAATCATGCGCGGCAGCAGGGTCGTTAAACACCAGCGCAGCTTCGGTGGTGTAGCTGATGGCACGCGCGGTCAGTTGCAGATTATTTTCGGCATGCGAACGCAGGGCGATCAGGGCCAGCAAAATCAGTAAAAAACCGGCAAGGCCAATCGCGGTCAGAATCACAATCATATGGATTCTGTTCAGTGCGGCGCTTAGCGTCGGGCGCTGGCGCGGCTGTTCTTTGTCAGGAACAGGAATTTGATTTTCCATAGTTACTCCTTTTCCCTGGCAAGTTGTAATACGGCGGGATTAACCCGCACACCGCTGCGGGACAGCGTGTCCAGATTCAGTTTGAATCCGGTATGAAGGGGCGTGATCACCAGACAAAATGCGTTCAGTAATGCGCAGGCATCGTCCTGCTCACTGAGGGTCAAAATGGCGTGGCCTTCCAGACGCAGATGCAAATCGTTTTGCTGCTCTGCCGTTGTACTGCCGGAATAAATCGCATCGCATTGCGTCGTCAGCAGCGGACTCTCAAAAGGCAACGTCATCACTTTGAGCGGCCTGCCGGTAAAAGCGCTGCCATCGGGCGTGAGTAATGCGGCGTATTTGACTGGCGGAATGATGCACAGCGTTAAAGAAGAAGAGGCCGTTTTGTCGGGCCAGCGCGAATAACTGAGGATTCCGTTAACGGTCTGGGCGACGGCGGCATCAGGTGACGTCTCGCTGGTTTCGGCGATAACCGGTTTTAACGGCGCGATCAGAAGCACCGTCAGTAGCGCAAAGCCATACGCGGCCTTAAACAAATGGCCGGCAGGTATCCTCCCTGACAGGTAAAAAGGTGATCGGGCTTTTTCCATTGCGTCGCTCTGCGTTTCTTCCGGTTGAAAGTGTTTCACCGGAATAAGAATAACTTTATCGGCATAACTTCGGAAAGCGTCAATAAAAAATTTTCGCCCTGAAAACGCATGCCTTTTGTGTCGATTTTTTTACAGGAAACAGAAAAGTTGCGAATACTAAAGGAAAACTAATGGATTGTGTAATTTCTGCGAGATTTTTTTTGAGCAGAGGCAGGCGAGGGGCGCTGATAAATAACCCACATTGTCGGTATTTCAACCGTTATATAAATAATAGTCACGGTGATAACAAAATATGACAAAAAATAAATGTTATCGTAATCACTATTTGATGAATTTAAATTACAGGAAATGTTAATAGATTGGAATTTAAAGGAATAATAGTCGCCATTTTATCAATATTCGTGACCATGATCTCAAAGCCACACCGTTAGGCAGATTTTTATGCTGCTGATAGGTATCATGCCCGCATTAATGGTATGTTTTAACCGTCAGGATGGTTTTTTCGATGACGGGTGCAGTAAAAAAACATCAACCATTCCTGGGGAAAACGGAATTATTTTTATAATTAGGTACTGAGGAATCATGGATAATACAACAATCGGGACACTGTCTAAAAAATCAGTAAGTTCCTGGCGTAAAACTGACACCATGTGGATGTTAGGTTTATATGGAACGGCAATTGGTGCAGGCGTTCTTTTTCTTCCTATTAATGCGGGGATTGGCGGATTAATACCGTTAATTATTATGGCCATCCTCGCTTTCCCAATGACTTTCTTCGCTCACCGCGGCTTAACCCGTTTTGTTTTATCGGGTAAAAATGCCGGTGAAGATATTACGGAAGTGGTGGAAGAACATTTTGGTATTACAGCCGGTAAATTAATTACACTGTTATATTTCTTCGCCATTTATCCTATTTTACTGGTTTACAGCGTGGCGATCACGAATACGGTTGAGAGTTTTATTACTCATCAGATGCATATGAATGCGCCGCCGCGTGCGTTGCTGTCTCTGATCCTGATCCTCGGATTAATGACGCTGGTGCATTTTGGTCAGGATATCATTGTGAAGGCGATGAGCATTCTGGTGTTCCCGTTTGTGGCGGTGTTGATGGCGCTGGCGCTTTACCTTATTCCTAACTGGAATACGTCAGTGTTTGAAAACGTCTCGCTGTCCGGGAACGGCGTGGGTCACGGTATGCTGATGACGCTGTGGCTGGTGATCCCGGTCATGGTGTTCTCGTTCAACCACTCGCCAATTATCTCCTCTTTTGCTGTAGCAAAACGCAAAGAATATGGTGATGACGCGGAGAAGAAATGCTCGCGCATTCTGGCCTTTAGCCACATCATGATGGTACTCACGGTGATGTTCTTTGTCTTCAGCTGTGTCCTGAGCCTGTCTCCGGCCAACCTGATGGAAGCCAAAGCGCAAAACGTGTCTATTCTGTCTTATTTAGCTAATCACTTCTCTAATCCGGTGATTGAATATATCGCGCCGTTTATTGCCTTTATCGCCATTACCAAATCTTTCCTCGGCCATTATCTGGGGGCGCGTGAAGGTTTTAATGGCATGGTGATTAAATCTCTGCGCGGCAAAGGCAAAACAATTTCCCTGCCAACGCTGAACCGTTATACCGGTATCTTTATGTTATTAACCACCTGGTTAGTCGCAACCCTGAATCCAAGTATTCTGGGTATGATCGAAACGCTGGGTGGTCCGATTATTGCGATGCTGTTATTCCTGATGCCAATGTATGCCATCCGTAAAGTCCCTGCGATGAAAAAATACAGCGGCCATATCAGCAACGTCTTCATTGTTATTATGGGTTTGATTGCGATGTCAGCCATTGTATTCAGCCTGATGGGCTAATTATTAACGTTATCTGAAATAAAGTGAGCGGGAATATCCCGCTCCTTTCTCTCCCGTTTCCCTTTTTATTCTGCCCGTAAATAATTTCACATGGAGTGCCCACCGTGATCAGCGTCTTCGATATTTTCAAAATTGGTATTGGTCCATCCAGTTCGCATACTGTTGGTCCGATGAAAGCCGGGAAAATATTCACTGATGAGCTTATCTCTTCAGGTTATATAACCCAAACGACCCGCGTAGCGGTTGATGTTTACGGGTCATTATCATTGACCGGTAAAGGACACCATACTGATCTGGCTATCATTATGGGGCTGGCGGGTAATATGCCGGATGACGTAGACATCGATGCGATCCCGACGTTTATCCGTCAGGTAGAAAATACCGGGCGTCTGATGCTGGGCAAGGGCGCGAAAGAAGTGGATTTTCCGGCCGGTTCAGGCATGAATTTCCATTCCGGCAATCTGCCGTTGCATGAAAATGGTATGACAATCAGCGCATTCAGCGGTGATGAACTGCTGTATACGCAAACTTATTATTCTGTCGGCGGTGGCTTTATTGTCGAAGCCAGCAAGTTTGGTGTGCAGGATGAAAATCCGGTGCTGCGTCCGTATCCGTTCCGCTCGGCCAGCGATTTGCAGAAACATTGCACGGACACCGGTCTGTCATTGTCGGCACTGATGCTGCAAAACGAACTGGCGGAGCATACACGCACAGAAATCAGCGATCACTTTGCGGCCATCTGGAATGTGATGAGCGAAGGCATTACGCGCGGTATCCATACAGAAGGTTTGCTGCCGGGGCCGATGAAAATCAACCGCCGTGCTGCCGCGCTGCGCCGCATCCTGGTAACGCAGGATAAAAACAATGTCGATCCGATGGGCGTCGTGGACTGGATCAATATGTACGCGATGGCGGTTAACGAAGAAAATGCGGCGGGCGGCCGTGTGGTTACTGCTCCCACCAACGGCGCGTGCGGCATCATCCCTGCCGTGCTGACATATTATGATCAGTTTATCCGCCCGGTCAGTCCTGACTCTTACAGCCGTTTCTTCCTGGCTTCCGGCGCGGTCGGCATTCTGTTCAAAATGAATGCGTCGATTTCCGGTGCGGAGGTGGGCTGTCAGGGTGAGGTCGGCGTGGCCTGTTCGATGGCGGCGGCAGGCCTGACAGAACTGCTGGGCGGCAGCACCGCGCAGGTATTTATGGCGGCAGAAATCGCGATGGAACATCACCTCGGGCTGACCTGCGATCCGCTGGCCGGGCAGGTTCAGGTGCCATGCATCGAGCGCAACGCCATTTCGGCCGTGAAAGCGGTCAATGCATCACGTATGGCATTACGCCGCACCAGCGAACCGCGTGTGTGTCTCGATAAAGTCATCGAAACCATGTACGAAACCGGCAAGGACATGAACTCGAAATACCGTGAAACCTCGACAGGAGGTCTGGCGATTAAAGTTCTCGCCTGCAATTGATTTCTTTTCTCATCCTTTCCTAAAAGGCGGGAAACCGCCTTTCTCGTCTCCTTCCTGATTTTTGTCCTGTGCTATGTTTTCAGATACCTGCATTACGCAGAGGTATGTTTTTTCTGCCTCACAACACCTGGAAAACAGTTAAAAGGAAAGGCTCGGTATGTCTAAATTCTTCATGAATGACCGCAAGACTCTGATTAACGATGTTATCGAAGGGGTGATCCTGACCTCTCCCTATAAAAACCTGGCAAAACTGGATATCGATCCGGCCATCCGTGTGGTCGTACGGCGTGACTGGGATAAGAAAAAGGTTGCACTGATTTCAGGGGGTGGCTCGGGTCATGAACCGGCGCATGTGGGGTTTGTTGGCAAAGGCATGCTCACGGCGGCAGTGTGCGGCGAAGTGTTTGCTTCCCCGAGCGTGGACGCCGTGCTGAATGCGATTGTGGCGGTCACCGGTAAAGCCGGCTGTTTGCTGATCGTCAAAAATTATACCGGCGACCGTCTGAACTTTGGTCTGGCTGCTGAGAAAGCGAAAGGCATGGGCTATGACGTTGAGCTGGTGATGGTCTCCGACGACATTTCCCTGCCGGACAACAAGCAGCCGCGCGGCATCGCCGGGACGGCGCTGGTGCATAAAATTGCCGGTTACGCGGCTGAGCAGGGCAAATCTCTGAAAGAGGTCGCCAAAATTGCTCAGCAGGCGATTGATGCCACTGCCAGTATCGGTGTTGCGGCGGCGGGGTGCAGCCTGCCGGCTGGCGGTGAAGATGAAGAAGAACAACGTATCGAATCCGGCCACGTTGAGCTGGGCTTAGGCATTCACGGCGAACCGGGTGTGTCGACCCTGAAAACCCAGAACAGCAAAAAAGTGGTGGATACGCTGGTTGGTAAGCTTGCGGAACACGTGAAAAAAAGCGACAAGCTGGCGGTACTGATCAATAACCTCGGTGGCGTTTCTCCGCTCGAGATGAATCAGATCACCAAAGAACTGGTGCATTCGGCGCTGGGCAGTTCGATCCGTTATCTTATTGGCCCGGCATCGCTGGTCAGTGCGCTGGATATGAAAGGTTTCTCGCTGTCGGTAATTGCCCTTAAAGGCGGTATTGAAGAAGCCCTGCTGGCAGAAGTGGAAGCGTCAGGCTGGCAGCCTCTGGTGAAGCTGGAAAAACTGGCGACCAAAAAAGGCAAGAAAATCAGCGATAAGAAAGCGGTGAAAGCGTCTTCGAACGCGCAGGTCGGCAAAATCGTTGAAACCATTACTCAGACACTGTCTGATCTGGAAGATGAGCTGAATAAACTTGATGCCAAAGTCGGTGACGGTGATACCGGTTCGACCTTTGCCACCGGCGCGCGTGATATTCAGAAAGAAAACAAAAGCAAAAAATTACCGCTGAACAATGTGGCCGATCTTCTGAGCGTAGTCGGTGATCGTCTGGCGACCGTGATGGGAGGATCCAGCGGTGTGCTGATGTCGATCTTCTTTACCGCCGCCGGTAAGAAAGTCGGCGAGGGTGAAAAATTACCGAAAGCGCTGTTGTTCGGCCTCGAACGCATGAAGCATTACGGCGGGGCTGATCTCGGCGATCGCACGATGATCGACGCACTGCAACCGGCGCTGGAAGCCCTTGGCAAAAAAGATGCGCTGAAAGGGGCGGCTAAAGCGGCAGCCAAAGGGGCCAAAGACACGGCCAGCATGAAGAAAGCCAATGCCGGGCGTTCTTCTTATCTCAGCAGCAACAGCCTGAAAGGGGTGAAAGATCCCGGCGCGGTGGCCGTTGAAAAAGTGTTTGAGGCGCTGGCGAAGAAATAAGATTTACGCCAGCAAAAGAAGAAAGGCCTGCGGGAAACCGGCAGGCCTTTTTATTATTCTCAGCCCTTTGAAATCAATGTCCGACCGGCCAGCGATCCAGCGTGATATTGCGCTCCGGTGCTTTCGCCACGAAATCTGACAGCACCGCTTTCACATCGGGGTCGATATAACCGACATTCTCACGTTCGACACGGACCACGCTGTTATCGGGGATTTCCGCCAGCAGGCTCTGTAAACGCGGGTTATGCAGGAACGTCAGGTTTTGGTGAAAACGCATCACATAATGATTTTCGTCGCGTGTAAGCTGCATCGCATTGTGATGGCTTTTGTAGGTGCTCGACAGCAACTGCGCGAGCAACCCGATGCCGATCCCGGCCAGCATACCGAAGAGCAAAATACCCGCCAGCGTGGCGATAAACGGCAAAAACTGCGGCAGGCCAAGCCGCCACTGGGTCAGGAAAAGTGCCGGTGAGGCCAGTTTATAGCCGGTATACAGCAGCACCGCTGCCAGACAGGCCAGCGGAATGGTGTTAAGCATATCGCTGAAAAACATGCCGCACAAAAGCAATAACACACCGTGAAGCAGGATCGATACCTTACTGCGCGCGCCGGTATTCACATTCACCGAACTGCGTACGATCACAGCGGTGATCGGCATGCCGCCGAGAAATCCGCTGATCAGATTCCCGATCCCTTGCGCACGCATTTCTTTATCGGGCGAAGGCGCGGGTGTTTGCTCTTTCAGCTTCTTCAGCGCTTCCTGGCTAAGCAGCGTTTCCAGGCTGGCGACCAGCGCCAATGTCGCGGCAATCACATAAATCTGCGGATTGTTCCACGCGCTCCAGTTCGGTTTTTCCAGCTGCGAGGTCACTTCATCTACGCTGTCGAATTTCGGCAGCGCAATACGCGGCATGGCCTGTATCGAATCCGGTACGATACGGTCACCGAAAATCACCGCCAGGCTTCCCCACAATACCGCCACCAGCGGGCCGGGCACATAAGTCATCAGCTTGATGCGCTTAAACGGCGGCGTCGTCCATAGCCACAAAATCAGCAATGCCACAGCCGGGACGATCAACGCTGTGGGCGACAAACTGAAGGCCGGATCGCTGAAAATGCCGCGTAATCCCTCTTCTCCCTGATAGCCCAGTGCGACCGGGATCTGCTGCATGATCAGTAAAATACCGATCGCTGCCAGCATGCCCTGGATCACCGAACCAGGGATCAGCGAGACAAAGCGTCCGGCTTTAATGATCCCAAAGACGATTTGCAGAACGCCCGCCAGCATCAGCGCCAGCAACAGAGAGGAAAAGGATCCGAGTGTTTCCATCGCGCCAACCACAATCGTCACCAGCCCGGCAGCCGGTCCGCTGACTGCAAAACGCGACGGACTGAGCAGGGTGACGATCACGCCGCCGATAACGCCGGTCAGCAGGCCGACAAAAGGTGGCAATCCGCTGGCCTGAGCAATGCCAAGACTCAGCGGCAGCGCAACCAGAAACACGACAATCCCGGCCGGGATATCGTAACGCAGAAAATTCATGTTCAGATTTTCAGGGGATTTCATCGTCATGAAGCGGTCTCCACTGCGTATGAGGGGGTGAGGACGGGGCGTGGGAATAATGCGGTCACAATAGGCTTCTCTCTGTCAGGGGGCGGCGAAAATGCGCGATGGCCCGGTGGCGGTCAACGTCTAAAGTTAGAAATTCTTTAGTTACGATTTGAAGCTTTCTGATGCACTTTCTAACATGGTAGTCGGCAATTCCGCATAAGGAAAATCTTAGAGTGTTGCGGTGGTGATCACGGAAAATGGGATTTACGGCCTGAAAAGCTTGATCTGACGCATGACAAACCCACTTGTCGCAGCAGCCGTTTTTTCGCCCAAGTATAATCTCCGGCCTTGATTTTCTGGCTGCGAAATCACGATGTATTAGCCGTGCTTAAGCAAAATTCCTCTTTTTTCAGCGAAAACTCTTTATGCCAATCAGCCTGATCCAACCCGAACGCACCCTGTTTTCTTATCCGCGCTACTGGGCCGAATGCTACGGCACGGCACCGTTTTTCCCGATGAGCCGGGCGGAAATGGATGAACTTGGCTGGGACAGCTGTGACGTGATCGTGGTAACCGGCGATGCGTATGTCGATCATCCGAGTTTCGGCATGGCGATCATTGGCCGCATGCTGGAAGCGCAAGGTTTTCGTGTCGGGATCATTGCGCAGCCGGACTGGAGCAACAAAGAGGATTTCATGCGGCTCGGGAAGCCGAATCTGTTTTACGGCGTGACCGCCGGCAATATGGATTCGATGATCAACCGCTATACCGCCGACCGGAAATTGCGTCATGACGATGCCTATACGCCAGGTAACGTGGGCGGTAAACGTCCCGATCGCGCAACGCTGGTCTACACCCAGCGCTGTAAAGAAGCCTACAGCGATGTCCCGGTTTTACTCGGCGGTATCGAAGCCAGCCTGCGTCGTATCGCACATTACGATTACTGGTCCGATACCGTGCGCCGCTCGGTGCTGGTGGATTCCAAAGCGGACATGCTGATTTACGGCAATGGTGAAAGGCCGCTGGTGGAAGTGGCGCACCGCCTGGCGGCGGGGGAATCCATCAGTGACATTCATGATGTGCGTAACACCGCCGTGATGCGCAAAACGGCGCTGACCGGCTGGAGCGGTGTCGATTCCACACGCCTTGATAAACCGGGGCGCATTGAGCCGATCATGAACCCGTACGGTGAGGATCTGCCGTGTTCAGAAGGGGAATTACCTGCGCCGGATGCCCCGCAGCCGGTAACGGTGCGCGCGCCAAAGCCGAAACCGTGGGAGAAAACCTACGTTCTGCTGCCGTCATTTGAAAAAGTGAAGGGCGATAAAGTGTTGTACGCGCATACTTCGCGCATTCTGCATCACGAAACCAACCCCGGCTGTGCGCGTGCGCTGATGCAAAAACACGGCGACCGCTATGTGTGGATCAATCCACCGGCTATCCCGCTGTCTACCGAAGAAATGGACGATGTATTTGGCCTGCCGTTCCAGCGCGTACCCCATCCGTCTTACGGCAAGGCGAAAATTCCGGCATATGACATGATCCGTTTCTCGATCAATATTATGCGTGGCTGTTACGGCGGTTGTGCGTTTTGTTCGATCACCGAACATGAAGGGCGGATCATTCAGAGCCGCTCTGAAGCGTCGATCGTCCGGGAAATAGAAGAGATCCGCGACAATGTTCCGGGATTCACCGGTGTGATTTCCGATCTGGGTGGCCCGACCGCCAACATGTATATGCTGCGCTGTCAGTCGCCGAAAGCGGAGCAAAGTTGTCGCCGCGCGTCCTGTGTGTATCCGGAAATTTGTACACACATGGACACTAACCATGAGCCGACGATCAACCTTTACCGCCGTACGCGCAGTCTGAAGGGGATCAAGAAAATCCTGATCGCGTCAGGCGTACGTTATGATCTGGCGGTGGAAGATCCGCGCTATATCAAAGAACTGGCCGAGCATCACGTGGGCGGGTATCTGAAGATCGCGCCGGAACATACCGAAACCGGGCCGTTGTCCAAAATGATGAAACCGGGGATGGGCAGTTATTACCGGTTCAAAGAGCTGTTCGACAGTTATTCGAAACAGGCCGGGAAAGAGCAGTATCTGATCCCGTATTTCATTTCTGCGCATCCGGGCACACGCACTGAAGACATGATCAATCTGGCGCTGTGGCTGAAGAAAAATCGTTTCCGGCTGGATCAGGTGCAGAATTTTTATCCGTCGCCGCTCGCCAGTGCCACCACTATGTATTACAGCGGTAAGAATCCGCTCGGCAAAGTGGATTATAAAAGTGAAGATGTGGTCGTGCCGAAAGGCGATCGTCAGCGGCGGTTGCATAAAGCCTTACTGCGCTATCACGATCCGGTGAACTGGCCGGTGATCCGTGAGGCACTGACTGCGATGGGTATGCGCCGCCTGATAGGGATTCGCCCTGATTGTCTGGTGCCCCCGGGCGGTTTTGATCCGCAATTTGCGGCCTCACGTTCAGGCAAAGCGAAACCGGCTGCTACGCGTTTTACCCCCGCAAAAACGCAAAATCCGGCGGCCGCAAAAGCAAAACCCGCCGGACAGAGGATTAATCGAGGTAAAAGACCGGTTTAAGGTCGTTGCTGACCGGACTGTTATCGGCATTGGCAGGCATTACGTCTGCCATATGCTTCCACCATTTCTGGCATATTTCCGTTTTTGCCACCGCGTTCCATCTTTCTTCTGATTCAATTTCCACATAGCCAAACAGCAGATTACGTTTTTCATCGAGGAAAATGCTGTAGTGATGCGCCCCGTGGGCTTTCAGGGTTTCCGCCAGTTCCGGCCAGATTGGCGAGTGTCGGCGCTGATATTCATCGTGTGCATTCGCATTAACCTGCATCACGAAGGATTTACGGATCATATTTTTCTCCGGTTAGATTTACTCCCTCCCCTGCGAAGGGGAGGGAGTAAAGAAATGACAACTGCTTTCTTCCCCTTCACAGAGGCAGAAGCTAAAAACTACATGGCTTTCAGATACAACTCGCGCACTTCTTCACGGGTTGCGGTGCGCGGATTGCACGGCGCACATGGGTCAGCGAGAGCCTTGTCGAGCCAGCCTTCGATATCCGCTTCACAAATGCCCAGTTCTTTGAAACCGGAAGGGATCCCCACACGGGTGGACAATTGGCGAATAGCGTCAATGGCCGCAATACTGGCCTGCGTTTCGCTGATACCTTGAGTCTGTACGCCCATCGCGCGGGCAATGTCGGCAAAGCGGTGAGGCGCACTCGCGCGGTTAAACGCTTCGACGACCGGCAGCAGGATCGCATTACAGACGCCGTGCGGCAGATTATGTGTCGCGCCAGGCTGATGCGCCAGTGCGTGAACCAGCCCCAAACCTGCGCTGTTAAATGCCATACCGGCCAGATATTGCCCCTGCGCCATTTTCTCGCGGGCTTCGATATCATCGCCGTGATCGACGGCTTTTGGCAGCCATTGCGTGATCGTTGAAATCGCGGCAAGTGCTGTCGGGTCAGTCAGCGGATGCGCGCCGACGGAAACATAGGCTTCGATGGCGTGGGTCAGCGCATCCATGCCAGTCGCGGCGGTGACACTGGCCGGAATTTTGAGCATCACTGCCGGATCGTCCACGGCGATATCCGGGATCAGACTGGTGTCGATGATCACTTCTTTCACCTGACGCTGGCTGTCGATGATCACCGCATTACTGGTGAGTTCTGCCGCTGTGCCTGCCGTAGTATTAATCGCCACCAGAAAGACACCCGGTTTACTGACTTTGCCGATACCGGAATACAGGGTGGCAGGGCCCGGATTGGCGGTCAGAATTTTGATGCCTTTTGCGGTATCAATCGGGCTGCCGCCACCGAAAGCAATCAGATAATCGCACTGGTTTTCCTGATACAGACGGAAGCCTTCATCAACATGGGCGGAGGTTGGATTCGGCACTACGCCGCCGTAAATGGCATAAGGCAGTCCGGCCTGTTTGAGTGCGGAGAATAAATTGTCGAGCAGACCCAATTCGATTAACTGACCATCGGTCACGATAAGGGCTTTACCCTGTGGTTTAGTCGCCAGCATTGCAACCATATCTTCGATTGCGCCCTGACCGTGGAGGCTGATTTTAGGTAAGGCCAACATGAAACTCATAAAAATTCCCTCTATAGAGTAAGTAAAATAGGTGTTCTGCTGCCTGCTGCTCCGGGGTCTTTGCCATTTCCTGCTACGGGGAACATCCGCTGTCCCCCGTGCATGATTTATGATGTCAGGAGCATAAAGTGCCTGATCAGGCTTTTAATGCGGCCTCGAAAGGTGTGACTTCAAAACGTTTGCCGAGGGCAATCAGTTCTTCAGTCTGGATAGTTTGTTTCATCCCCCCCATGGAAATCACTTTCACCAGGATCTCCGCTGATTTTTCGGCGGTGTCGATCAGGCCAAAAGCGTCGTCCAGCGTCGGGCCGCAACCGAAGATACCGTGGAACGCCCACAGCACCAGGCTGTGATGTTGCATCCGGTCGGAAGTCGCTGCTCCGATACCATCGGTGCCCGGCACCATCCACGGTACAATCCCCACGCCGTCGGGGAAGACCACCAGACATTCCGTGCTGCATTCCCACAATTTGCGGGTGATCTTGGCGCTGTCGAGTTCAAGCACGTACGTCAGTGCGATCAGGTTGGTCGCATGGCAGTGCATGATGACGCGATCCTGACCGTTGGTGACACGTTTACGTACGGCATGTGATTGCAGATGGGAGGCCAGCTCCGAAGTTGGCAAGCCGCCTGCGGTCAGACCCCACAGGATTTTGTAACTGGCACCTTTATCATCGAGCTGAATAACGGTCAGCGCTTCTGACGGGGCCAGTTGCACATTACGGAAAAACTTACCGGAGCCGGTCACGATGAAATATTCGTTGGCCAGATCGGGCGCGTGCTGAGTCAGCTCAACCTGACGTGGCTGCGCGTAAAAATCATTTATATAAGGTGCGACGTCTTCCGGTAACAGACGCATGCTGACGTTGCCGCCGTTACGTTCATCCCAGCCTTTCAGCCACATATCGGTGGTCGCCTTGACCATACCTTGTACAAACCACGAGCTAAATAATGTTTTCATCGGTGCTTTCCTGCGAATAAGGTGAATGCGTTTCTGGTGTGTTCAGCGGCACTTAACGTTTTGCCAGCACGCTGGTTTCGTAATGACGAATGGTATCCAGCCACTGACCGCCAACCGGTACGTCGTGACGCTGGCAATACATGTCCCATACGGCCTGCCACGGCAGGGATTTTTGTTCTTCCAGCAGGGCCAGACGCGCGGTGTAATCGCCTTCTGCTTCCAGCTGTTTCAGTAAACTGGTTGGTTCGAGCAGGGCTTTCAGCAGGGCTTTTTTCATATTGCGGGTGCCGATAACCCAGGCTGCGATGCGGTTGATCGAAGCATCGAAGAAATCCAGGCCGATATGCACGCGGTTGAACAGATTATGGCGCACGATTTCGCTGGCGATGGCTTGTGTCTCGTCGTCCAGCAGCACCACGTGATCGCTGTCCCAGCGTACCGGACGGCTGACGTGCAGCAGCAGGCGGGGCACATATAGCATCGCCGCAGAGATTTTGTCGGAAATCACTTCGGTTGGATGGAAGTGACCGGCATCGAGGCACAGCGCAGTGCCGCGACTGGCAGCGTAACCGAGATAGAATTCGTTTGAGCCGACGGTGTAGCTTTCAGAACCGATGCCAAACAGTTTGCTTTCGACGGCATCGATGTGTTCGGTGATATCAAACTTCTCAGAAATCACTTCATCAAGTGCGCTCATCAGGCGCTGGCGCGGTGCCAGACGGTCTACGGTGATGTCTTTCATGCCATCCGGCACCCAGATATTCATCACTGACGGTGTGCCCAGTGCACGGCCAAACGAGGCGGAAATGCGGCGGCTGGCCTGGCAATGTTCAATCCAGAACTGACGAATTTCCGGGTTCGCGTGTGACAACGTGAAGCCGTCTGCGCTCATCGGGTGTGAGAAACAAGACGGGTTGAAGTCCAGACCCAGTTTGTTTTTCTTCGCCCAGTCAACCCAGCCGGTGAAGTGCTTCGGCTCGATTTCATTACGGGCTACGGGTTGATCGGACTCCAGATAAATCGCATGCAGATTCAGACGGTTAGGGCCGGGTATCATGGAAACTGCCAGTTCCAGATCAGCGCGGAGTTGCTGAGCGTTACGCGCTTTGCCGGGATAATTACCGGTCGCCTGAATGCCGCCGGTCAGGCTGCCTTCAGGGTTTTCGAAGCCAGCGACATCATCCCCCTGCCAGCAATGGATAGAAACGGGCAGGGTATCAAGTTGTCTGATTGCAGCTTCGGCATCAATACCCAGCTGTGCAAAGCGTTCTTTGGCAAGTGTCCATGCTTGATCGATAGATGAAGTCATACTGCGAGTTCCTCATTGGCGTGACAGAGCGCCTGAAAGCGGCGCCAGTGAATAGCGAAATCCGCGTGAATACGGGGAAGGTAATGGTGTTGCTCAAAATTCGTGGCAACAATGCGACGAAATTCAGCGGTATCGTTGACGGCGTTCAGCGCCATCAGCTGGCAACCGATATTGCCCAGCGTTGAGGCCTCGACCGGGCCTGCGCTGACGCGTACCTGACAGACATCAGCACAAAGCTGGTTCAGGAACTGGTTCTGGCTGCCGCCGCCAACGATATGGATATCTTCCAGCGGTGCCCCTTGTAACTGAG
This sequence comes from Rahnella sp. PD4, assembly GCF_049199325.1. Classification (NCBI taxonomy): domain Bacteria; kingdom Pseudomonadati; phylum Pseudomonadota; class Gammaproteobacteria; order Enterobacterales; family Yersiniaceae; genus Rahnella; species Rahnella sp. PD4. The sequence continues at coordinate 24,974 of NZ_JBLZQF010000003.1, forward strand.
CAAGTTGCAATGCAATTTTGCGGTACAGCATGGCAAGGCTGTCGAAAATACAGCGAGCCAGTTCAGCCGGGGACTCCGGTACCGGATCACCCGTTTGACGGCAGGCATCACGAATGGCAGCGACCATGGAGGGAGGATTGATAAAGCGATCTTCGTTCGGGTTAATCAGATAAGTGAACGGCGTGACGTTTTTAGCCAGCGTGATGAGTGACGGTAAATCCTGGATGTTCAGTTCGCGGCAAACCCGCTGAAACAACCATAACCCCATGATATTTCTTAATACACGATAGCTGCCATCAATGCCGCCTTCGTTAGTGATATTGTCGTGAAGTGCCTCAGCATGGTTAAAGGCTTGCGGGCTTTCAATGCCCATCAGCGACCAGGTGCCGGAACTGAGGTAGGCGCTGTGTGAACGGGTCAGCGGGGCGGCAACCACCGCGCTGGCAGTATCGTGCGTCGCGACGCTGAATACCGGCACGCTGCGGCCGCGGGGGCTTTTCCACACTCCCCGGGAATGACCCGGCTGGGTGGGTTTTTGTAACCAGCGGCGTGGTACACCCGCCAGTTTCAGCAAGTCTTCGTCCCAGTCACCGGTGGCGAGATTGAGCATTTGCGTGGTGCTGGCGTTGGTGTATTCCCAGTTCAGTTTGCCGGTGAGGCGGTAAAAGAAATAATCCGGGATCATCAGCATGTGAGCCGCTTTATTGATGATGTCAGGCTGCTGTTCGCTCAATGCACGCAGTTGGTAAAGTGTATTAAACGGCATGAACTGGATGCCGGTTTTCTGGTACAAATTTTCACGGCCAAACTGCTGTTCCACCCGCGCCATCACGCCTTCCGTGCGGTTGTCACGATAAGCAACCGGCAAACCGACCCGCTGCCCCTGAGCATCAAGCAGGACGTAATCCACCCCCCAGGTATCAATCCCGATACCGTCAAGCTGAACACCGGACGCATCAAGGCGATTCAGCCCTTCAAGAATGTGTTTTTCCAGCGCATCAAGGTCCCAGGTATCGTGACCATCAACGCGGATCAGGTTATTAGGAAACCGGTGGATTTCTTTCAATGTCAGCGTTGCTGCCGGATCGGGATCCTGACGGGTAAATGTCGCCAGCATCACCCGGCCGCTGGAAGCGCCGAGGTCAATAGCGGCAAGATGGTGAGTTGTCATAGCGGCCATTCCTTATCGAAGATATGGCCAGTGTAGGGGGAGCGCCTGAAAGGCACCTTCCGGTGATTGCCACCGGTTTTGGCAGGATGGCAGCATTAAAAAGGTAGATGCGAGGCAGATCACATAATGCTCCAAAGCTGGCTGAAACAGGGCTATCCGCAGCTGAGTAATGCGGCATAAGCGATTGTGATCTTTGCCGCAGATCTGCATCAGGGCAGAGGGAATCTTTGAAATATGACCGTTTATGATGCTTTTACTGCCGTGGTTTGAAGGCAGGAAAGCAGGCCGCAGGGTAGGGTTGTTCCCCGAAGCACAGTGATTTTGAACCGGAGGTGATACATGACGTTACTGAGAGGTGATGATTATTTTGCGGCGCCTGAGCTGACCGTGACGGTTGAGCGCCGGCTCCCACAAGATGTATTCCCGGAGCACTACCATGATTTCCATGAAATTATGCTGGTGGAAAGCGGATCAGGTGTGCATATCTTTAACGACAACCCTTATACACTGACGGCCGGTGCGGTCTGTTTCGTGCGAGCCAGTGATCATCATCTGTTTGAAAATGTTGATAACTTACGTCTGACAAATGTGTTGTTCCGCTCACCGAAGGCGTTCCGTTTCATTCAGGACGTCAGCCACTTCCTTCCTCAGGAACATCACTATCAGTCTCAGATCCACTGGCAGCTCAGCCCGTGTGTACTTTCACAGGTGCTGAACTGCATTACACAACTTGAAGCACTGCCGGACAGCGTTGAAATGGAACATATCGCGACCCGTGAAAGTCTGTTTTTACAATTGCTGATCCTGCTTTATCAGGATTGTTTCCAGCCACAATTGCGAGATACCTCGGAAAACAGGGTCAATCAACTTTTGCAATGGCTCCAGTCGCATTACAGTGAGGAAGTGAACTGGACTGAAGCTGCAGAACGCTTCTCACTGGCGCTGCGAACATTACATCGTCAGATGAAGCATTACACTGGCATGACGCCGCAGCGGTATCTTAACCGGCTGAGGTTGCTGGAAGCGCGCCGTCGTTTACATCATAGCGATCAAAGCATTACCGATATCGCTTATGCCTGCGGGTTCAGTGACAGTAACCACTTCTCGACACAGTTTCGTCGGGAATTTTCGGTGTCGCCAAAACTCATGCGTGATCAGTTGCGTTAAACGGCACCTCTCGCAGTTTCCGGTATGTTTACCTGAGTACTGCCTCGTTTATTTTGTCGTCAAACGGGTGAGAGATTGCAAATATGTCGTTGAAATTGAATAAAAATGATTTCTTTCTGACCGACATGAATTCGGTGGTGGTGGCTGAACGCCATCCCCAGGCCGACTTTCCGAGTCATGACCATGATTTTGATGAACTGGTTATTGTCTGGCGCGGTAATGGTCTGCATGTCTGGAACGATATCCCTTATCCCATCACCTGCGGTGACCTGTTTTATATTAATTCACGGGACCGGCATAGCTATGAGTCAGTCAACGAACTGGCACTGGATAATGTGCTGTTTTGCCGTGAGCGTTTCGGGCTGGCGGCCGACTGGTCGCAATTATTGCCGGGCGAGAATGTCAGCCAGGAACAACGTTACTGGCGGCTGAGTACGCTTGGCATGTCAGTTTTGCGTGATAAAGTGGATGAGCTTGCTAAAGAGTGTATGAAATCGGAGCCGCTTTCGGTGCAACTGAGCGAAGCCCTGCTGATGCAGCTGGCACTCTTGTTATTACGCTTTCGCCAGCGGCCGGACAGTGGCGCGTTACCGGATGCGCATCAGCTGGATTTATTGCTGATGGCCCTGCGGGCAAATATCGCCGCTCCCTTCCACCTTGAAACGTTTTGCCTGCAACATCAGCTTAATCCGCGTGCTTTACGTTCGCTGTTCAAGCAGCACACCGGCATGAGTGTGACCCATTATTTACGTCAGCTGAGGCTTTGCCGGGCGATGAGTTTGCTGCGTTATGGCAACATGACAATCAGTGATGTGGCCGCTGAATGCGGCTTTGATGACAGTAACTATTTTTCTGTGGTGTTCAGTCGGGCAAGTGGTGTTTCGCCGCGTGACTACCGGCAACGTTTTACACAGCAGGCCGGTAAAATCCTTTTATCCTCAATGACCGCAGAATAAATTCTGCGGTCATTAAGCGATGCAGCGCTTACAGTGCCATACCCAGACCGACAATATTTGCCGCCAGAATAATCACCAGCGCACCGATGCAAAGCACACGTACCGGTTTTTTGCCTACACCGAGCCATTCTTTCAGCACCAGACCGACGATGCCCCCGCACAAGACGTAGAAACTCATGTGCAGCATCCAGCTCATGTAATCATATTCTGCCGGAATGCTGGCATGACCCCAGGCGTAGAAGAAGAACTGCAGATACCACATTACGCCGCCAATAATGGAGAAGATCGCATTCGTAAGCAGCAGGGATTTCGCCACCGACATATCGGCGCGCAAAGAGAGGGTTTTACGTGTTGCCAGACGGATAAAGCAGAAGCCGAGGTTAACTACCGCACCGCCGCCCATGATCACCACATAACTCGGCAGGGCGACATACAGCGGATCAATCCCGAGCGCGCGCGCCGCTTCGTGCATGGGCACTGCAGCGCTCATGGCGAAAGACATCCCCGCAGAGAAAATTCCGCACATTACAGCCAGAATCAGCCCTTTACGCAGATTGAACTCTTCAGCTTTAATACCTAATGCTTTTTCTTTCAGGAAGCCCGCATAGCTGACAATGGCTACACCAATGACCGCAACAAATACGCCGAGCAGGGTGAGCTGGCCACCTAATGTGCCAAACAGAATGCCAATTTTGCCCTGCAAAACAGGCGTCATTAGCGTCCCGATAATCAGGGTAATGCCAATGGCGATGCCTATCCCCATCGACATGCCGAGATAGCGCATGGTCAGACCGTAATTGATGTTACCGATCCCCCACATGGCGCCAAACAGAAAAACGGGCAACAGAGTGGCAAAACTGAATGAACCGTAATAGGCCCAGAAATCAGGCAATAGCACGTAGCTGACCGCCCAGGGCAGAATGATCCAGGAAAAAAAGCCGCCAAGCGACCACATGGTTTCCCATGACCAATGTTTCACTTGTTTGAATGGCGCATAGAAGCAAGCTGCGCTGGCTGCCCCTATCAGATGCCAGATGATCCCTAACACTATCGAACTGTTCATACACCGGACCTTTTATTATGTAGAGTAATGGGTAAGCAAAAGCGCTGCTGTTAGCTGATCCTGCAGAAATCCGGGCAGCGGGTGGCGGTAGTGTAAGAAGTGTCCGGCAGGGGAGCCTTCCGGTCAGTGCCACCGGAAAATCAGCGCTGGCACTCGCCGGAAGATGCACATGAGTCAGTTCACAAATCCGGTGGTCGAATTAATAATCACATTAAATCAACAAATTAAAGAATTTTATGAGATAGAGAGAGACCGTTTACAGAACAGGCTGAGAACATGCGGGAAGGCGACATAAAGATGTGCTTTAGGATTATTTTTATCTGTCAATATTTCGGGGCAATCGGGGGGCGTGAAGGGCTTATTTAAATAGAATTAAAAAGTTATAAAGTAACAAGGAAGAGTAACATTCATTATTTAAGTCAATTTGTTTACTTTCAGCCAGAACCCTTAATCTGGCCGAAAGTTGAATGCTTATGCAGCGAAACTGAATGGCAGGTTATTTTTATGATGAACCGGCAAAACGCTGAACATCATTCGCAAAAATTATGAACGCTAAATAAGTTGTTAATCGGACATACAAACAATCGTCAGGCTATTTTTTCTTCGACGGTTTGCTGAATCTCTCCGGGTTGATCCCAGGCATAAAATATTTTATTACGACCACTGTTTTTTGCGTTATAGAGTGAGGTATCAGCTTTACCCAGAGCCTGAATAAAGTCACCTTCCTCCAGCGCAGCCAGCCCGGCACTGACCGTGACATGTGTGGAAACTTCAGCATTAAACAAATGCGGGATATTCAGCCCGAGGACTTTATTCTGGATACGCTCAGCCATGCGAACCGCATGCTCCTGCTGAACGTTGGACATCAGCACCAGAAACTCTTCTCCGCCATAACGGACAACCACATCCCGCGAGCGCACTGCATCGCGGATAGCGGCAGAAACACGCACCAGTGCCTGATCGCCCATCGTATGGCCATAGTTATCGTTATAGGCTTTGAAATGGTCGATATCGAGCAACATGACGTAGTGCCCGGAGGCCTGATTAAACAGTGTTTCCAGCTTATTCTGCAACCCCCGGCGGTTGTACAGGCCGGTCAGGGGATCAAGCATACTCAGGTCGCTGAATTTTTCCCGTTCACTGTAGAGATTGGCCACCATCCTGCGCGTGAATTCGTCACTGCGCCTCAGCATCAGATGATGCAGCCACAGGCCAATCAGTGGTAATGAAACTGAGAAAAGGATACGGCTGACATGTTGAAACTCGTCCAAAAAAATCACACAAAGAGTGGAAGGTACTGCATGCAGACAAAAAGCCAGAAAATTATCTGATAAAGCGATGGCGCTGATAAATAATATACTGAGTAAGCTGATTAAAAGATAATTTTTATCTAAATGGCTGGTTGCTTCAAAGCGGAAGGCTATTTGCCAGGCCCATAACAGGCCGACGGCAATGGAACAGATATTCAGATGGGCAGAGTAATTTTTCTTACTGAAAAAAGAAAATATCAGCCCTGAAAAACAAAGCACAAAAATCAGCACCAACGGTAATGGCGCAGGGGCTGCATTCTCTGGCGGGTAAGCCATAGAAAATAATGCTGTTGCGCTATTTAAAAAAAAGAATAGCAACATCGCCAGACGATGTTTGCTTTTAAGCAGCTCATCATAGGAATGAGATATCATCAAATTTACTCTATTTAGCTTGTGTTGTTCTGAATAGATAAAGTGCTTTAGCGCCTTGCACCGCATAATTATCCTAAACGGGCAGGCTAATAGTACTAATATGTAATTATTAGAATGCAATAAATATCGTTTTTAAGTGACTGTCTTAATGGAGACTTTACGGGTTTGGTTTAACCGCCCCAAAACTAGCACTTTTGCTGTCAGGTGTCACCCAAACGAAGAGCGTGACCGCAAATAGGTGGTAAATGAGAAAAAATCCTATATGATATTGGTTCTCATTATCATTATTTGGAGCAGGGTTATGATTCCGGCAATTGTCATAGCATGTGGGATCTGGGCGGTTGTAGGGATGTTTGGTAAACGTCTCACCAGTGGCTGGGGGATATTATTGCCTTGCGCACTGATGCCGCTGCTTGCCCTGACACATATGTCACTCGATCAGTTGCGTATGCTGATCGTGGTTGCGATGCTGGTCACACTGGGCATGCTTTTTCACCGCACATTACGCCATTATATGTTGCTGCCATCATTCATGGCGCTGGCAGGCAGTCTGGCTGCGGTAACGTTGAATTTTACTATTTTGTAATATAAGGATTTTGAGATGAAAAACAGGAGACACAGTAAAGCTGCCGGTCTTTTTTATTTTTTGAAACTGAAAGAAGTATCGCAGGAAGGAAAAGCTGAGGAGCATAATCACGTGGTGCGAAGAGAGGGACTTGAACCCTCACGTCCGTAAGGACACTAACACCTGAAGCTAGCGCGTCTACCAATTCCGCCACCTTCGCACAGATGATTTCTGCTTACTGCTGATTTATAGTTGCCGGAGTGGTGCGAAGGGAGGGACTCGAACCCTCACATCCGAAGGACACTAACACCTGAAGCTAGCGCGTCTACCAATTCCGCCACCATCGCGTACCGTGCCGGGCAATATAAATCTTGTGATTGTATTGGTGCGAAGGGAGGGACTCGAACCCTCACATCCAAAGGACACTAACACCTGAAGCTAGCGCGTCTACCAATTCCGCCACCATCGCGTTCCAATTGATTACTGTGTTGACGCATTCATCGGAATGTCATCAGCAAGTAACACAACCACGGGGGCGAATTCTAGAGATTTTCCCACAGGCGTCAATAGTTATTTCCCCCATTCCGGACGTTTGATGTAAAAAACAGCATATTCAGGATGAATGGTTCAATGCCACAGAGAGTCATCAGGTTAATCGATGGTTTAATCAACGGTTTTTCCAATAATGCGGTTCTGGCTCAGCGGATCAGCAGGGACGGAAAACAGTGCGATCAGCCAGTCCAGCAGCACGCGGATCCTCGGTGCCAGAAAACGGCCGGGCGGATACATGATGTATAACGGCATCGGTGGCGGAAGATACTGATGCAGTACTTCCACCAGTTCTCCCTGTGCCAGTTCCTGCGTCATCGCCAGTTCCGATGCCTGAATCAGCCCAAAGCCCGCTTTTGCGGCGGCGACATACGCGTCAGCGCCGCTAACGGTCAGTTTGCTGGCGAGCTGACACTTTTCAATCTTTCCGTCAGTCACAAACTCCAGATGCGACTCTGTCCGCTGGTGGGCAAAGAAATAGCCCACGGCCTGATGCCCGGTGAGATCATCCGGCGTCTGCGGCGTACCGAATTTCGCTAAATAGCCGGGAGAGGCGCAGGTAATTTGTTTCAAATCCGCCAGATGGCGTGACTGCAAATTATCATCTTCTGCAGGCCACGCGCGCACCACACAATCTACCCCCTGATCGAGCAGATTGATGGCGTTATCATTGGCACTGACGCTCAGGGTTATCTGCGGATAGCGCTGGTAAAACGCTGGCAGCGCGGGGATCACCTTCGCACGTGCCAGTGAATGGGGCATGTCGATGCGGACAATGCCTGCGGGCTGGGTTTGGTGATGCGCAAACAGAGCGTCCGATTCTTCCAGCGCCGAAATCAATTGCAGACAGCGTTGATAATAGATTTTGCCTTCGTCAGTGATTTTGACCTGGCGTGTCGTGCGCAGAAACAGGCGGACACCCAGTCGCTGTTCCAGACGTTTCAGGGTGGTACTGACCGTGGCGCGTGGCACATTAAGATCTTCTGCCGCCCGGCTGAAACTTTCCAGTTCGGCAATGCGGATGAAGGTTTTCATCGCCTGAATGTGATCCATAACGTTCTCAGTGATTGTTTGCAATTTATGAACAGTGTTGCACGTTTTTGCTGATTTATCTTTCCTGAAAGAACAACCACACTTAATCCGATTACTTCTCACTCTGTGTCATAAGGAAAATCCGATGAAACAACGTCAGTTGGGTAAAAATGGTCCGATGGTGTCAGCGCTGGGGCTGGGTTGCATGGGCATGAGCGACTTCTACACCACCGGCCTCGACGATAAAGAATCGATGGCAACGCTTTCGCGCGCGCTGGAACTGGGCGTCACAATGCTCGATACCGCCGACATGTATGGCCCGCATACCAATGAAGAACTGTTGGGACGCTTCCTGAAAGGGCGTCGAAATCAGGTTTTTTTAGCCACCAAATTCGGCATTGTGCGTGACCCGTCCAACCCGCAGGTTCGTGGGACAAACGGCCATCCGGACTATGTCCGCCAATCCGTAGAAGGCAGCCTGAAGCGTCTGGGGACGGAGGTTATCGATCTCTATTATCAGCACCGCCCTGATCCGACGGTGCCGGTTGAAGAAACGATCGGCGCGCTGTCGGATCTGGTGCATGAAGGCAAGATCCGTTATATCGGGCTGAGTGAAGTGCCGGTGAGCATTCTGGAGCGTGCACACAAAGTGCATCCGGTCACCGCGTTGCAAACCGAATATTCGCTCTGGTCGCGTGATGTGGAAGCTGACATTTTACCGGCGTGTGAGCGCCTGGGGATTGGTTTTGTGCCTTACAGTCCGCTGGGACGGGGTTTTCTGACCGGACAAATCCGTTCAGTGGACGATCTGGATTTGGATGATTACCGTCGCGAGAGTCCGCGTTTTCAGGGAGAAAACTTCGCGAAAAATCTGCAACTGGCGGAAAAAATCAGTGAACTGGCGCAGGACAAAGGAGTGAAACCCTCGCAGCTGGCGCTGGCGTGGGTATTAGCGCAGGGCGATAACATAGTGCCGATCCCTGGCACTAAACATCGTCATTATCTTGAGGAAAACATCGCCGCGCTTGATGTCTCCCTGAGTGAAGCCGAAATCGCGGCGATCGAAGCAGTATTTCCTTTCCGCGTGGCAGCGGGTGATCGCTACAACGCAGAACTGATGCGTTTCCTCAGTGCCTGACTGATTAACGTTTTTTCTTTTTCAGATCGCGCGGCGGACGTCCACGTACGGCCCGGTACACCTTGAAGCGACCGTTTTGTGCCAGTACTTCGTGGCTGCCAAAGGTGTCATCAAGCAGGGCGGCGTAAGGCAGGAAGGCGTTCGCCACAATGCGCAGTTCGCCGCCGATATTCAGATGACTTACCGCACCACGGATCAACTGCTCCGCCGCCGTCAGGCTGGTTTGCAGACCTTCGTGGAATGGCGGGTTGGAGATGATCATATCGAAACGACCGGCAATGTCGGAATAGACGTTGCTGGCGATGACTTCGCCCGGCAAATCGTTCGCCGCCAGTGTAGCGCGGCTGGCTTCAATAGCGGCCGCGCTCACATCACTGAGTGTGATTTTCATCTTCGGCGAGTACATGGCCAGCACAGAAGCCAGCACGCCAGAACCACAGGCGACATCCAGCACTTTACCTTTAACCGGTTCTTCGAAGCTGTTGATCAGCAACAGGCTTCCGCTGTCCAGACCTTCCCGGCTGAAGACGCCCGGCAGGGTTTTAATGGTCACTTCTTCGACCATGTACTGATCCCACCAGCCATCAGCATCAAACTCAGGCTGCTTTTCCAGACGGCCATGGTACAAACCGCAACGACGCGCACTGTCGATTTTGCTCAGTTCGCACAGACCTTCGAGCGTGGTTTCCGCGCTGCGCACACCACTGCGGTTTTCACCGATGACAAACACATCAATGCCAACTGGCAAGTGTGACAGTAAGTTGAACAGCTGGAATTTTGCTTCCAGTTTGCTCTTTGGCCAGTAATAGACGAGCACATCGCACGGCGCGATGAATTCAGCGTCAGCAACTAAGCCAAACTGAACGTTTTCTCCCAGCGCTTTGCTGAGCATCTGCCAGTGGTGATACATATTGGTGTGGACGCGAACTTCTTCGGCGTCAATTTCAGCAGGCAGGCTGTCTTGTAAGTCACCGGCGAACAGGACGCGGCGGCCTTCAAATTCTTCGCTGTGGCGCAGTATGACTTCACTGGCCGGAGTTAATGCAGACATCAGGGTGTGGCTCCTCAAGGATTAGCGGGCGATTATAGAGGTTTATTGGCGCATGTTCGATGTGTTTGCTAGCATAGCCGGGCTTTTCGTACTTCAACCGGCAGGGAACAGGCATGGCATCCAGACGAGATACGCTGTTACAACAACTGGGCATTACCCAGTGGACGCTGCGCCGGCCTGCTGTATTACAAGGCGAAGTGGCGGTCAGTCTGCCTGCGGAAACCCAGTTGCTGATTGTTGCCGCCGTTCCGCCAGCGGAGGATGATCCGCTGGTCAGGGATGTTTTGCGCAGCCTGGCGCTGACAGAATCACAAGTTTACCGCCTGACACCTGAACAGGTCACTATGTTACCTGAAGATACCCGCTGCAATATCTGGCGACTGGGGTTAAGCGAACCGCTGACTCTTGCTGGCCCGCAGCTCTCCAGTCCGGCCCTGGCCGAACTCTATCAAGACGCCGGCGCCAAACGTGCGCTCTGGCAGCAGATCTGTGAAAATGAACAACATTTCTATCCTGACGCCCGCTGATCTTCCCCGTGCATTTGCCATCGAACAAGCCAGTCATGCCTTTCCGTGGACTGAAAATACGCTTGCCAGCAATCAGGGCGAACGCTACCTGAACCTTAAAATCATGCAGGGCGAGGTGATGGCGGGATTTGCGATTACCCAAATTGTTCTCGACGAAGCCACCTTGTTTAATATCGCTATCGATCCGGCTTTTCAGCGACAGGGCTTAGGTCGCAGGTTGCTGGAAGAAGTGATACAACTGCTTGAGCAGAAAGATGTTTTTACGTTATGGCTTGAAGTCCGTGCTTCCAACGCCAAAGCTATCGCGCTGTATGAAAGCCTCGGTTTTAATGAACTCTCCGTTCGCCGTAATTACTATCCCGCCGCACAAGGCCGCGAAGATGCCATCATGATGGCGTTGCCGCTGGGCTGAAAGAATGGGGGTACCCTGGTCTGCCGTTAAAGTGCATCTGGATGAAGCCATTAAAATTGCGCGTGAACGCTGGCCAGATTTGCTTACGGAGTTACCGATGCTTGAAGAACATAAAATAGTTCTGCGAGAACACTGGGCCGCACTTTTAACCGACTTCCGTTTCTAACGCGCTCTCTTAGTCACACCATACAAAAAAACCATTGATTGCCCATACCGTCTAAATCAGTGAAAATAGCCGGCTATAACTTTTATTACCGCTTTGCCTGACGTCACCTTCTGACGTGATGTGAAATCCTATGCAGGGCGGACCAACAGCAGAAACGTGAAAAACATGTCTCCAAGTGAATACGCCCTTGAAGTGGCTAAGCGCCGCACATTTGCCATCATCTCTCACCCCGATGCCGGTAAAACCACCATTACTGAAAAAGTTTTGTTATTCGGACAGGCCATTCAAACCGCCGGTACAGTAAAAGGCCGTGGCTCCAGCCATCACGCCAAATCCGACTGGATGGAAATGGAAAAACAACGTGGTATTTCCATCACCACGTCCGTGATGCAGTTCCCGTACAAGCAGTGCCTGGTTAACCTGCTCGACACCCCAGGGCACGAAGACTTCTCCGAAGATACCTACCGTACGCTGACCGCCGTTGACTGCTGTCTGATGGTGATCGATGCCGCAAAAGGTGTCGAAGATCGTACCCGTAAACTGATGGAAGTCACCCGTCTGCGCGATACGCCGATCCTGACTTTTATGAACAAACTCGACCGTGACATCCGTGACCCGATGGAAGTGATGGACGAAGTGGAGCGTGAGCTGAAAATCGCCTGCTCTCCGATTACCTGGCCAATCGGCTGCGGTAAATTGTTCAAAGGGGTTTATCACCTTTATAAAGACGAAGTGTATCTGTACCAGACCGGTAAAGGTCACACCATTCAGGAAGTTCGCGTGGTCAAAGGCCTGAACAATCCTGAGCTGGATGCTGCCGTTGGCGAAGATCTGGCCGCACAATTGCGTGATGAGCTGGAACTGGTGCAGGGCGCGTCGCATGAATTCGACCATGAGGCTTTCCTGCAGGGCGAACTGACACCGGTCTTCTTCGGTACGGCACTCGGTAACTTTGGTGTTGACCATATGCTCGACGGTCTGGTGGACTGGGCGCCTGCGCCGATGCCACGTAAAACTGACCTGCGCGAAGTGAAAGCCGATGATGAGAAATTCACCGGTTTTGTTTTCAAAATTCAGGCCAACATGGACCCGAAACACCGTGACCGCGTGGCGTTCATGCGAGTGGTGTCCGGTAAATATGAAAAAGGCATGAAACTGCGTCAGGTGCGTACCGGCAAAGATGTAGTGATTTCCGATGCGCTGACCTTTATGGCCGGAGACCGTTCGCACGTTGAAGAAGCCTATCCGGGCGACATCATTGGTCTGCATAACCACGGCACAATTCAGATTGGCGACACCTTTACTCAGGGTGAGAACATGAAATTCACCGGCATTCCTAACTTTGCCCCTGAACTGTTCCGTCGTATTCGTCTGCGTGACCCGCTGAAACAGAAACAGTTGCTGAAAGGGCTGGTACAGCTTTCAGAGGAAGGCGCGGTACAGGTCTTCCGTCCGATTGCCAACAACGATTTAATCGTCGGTGCGGTCGGGGTGTTGCAGTTTGAAGTGGTGGTGGCGCGTCTGAAAAGCGAATACAACGTGGAAGCGATTTATGAATCTGTGAACGTCTCGACTGCCCGTTGGGTTGAATGCAGTGACGTGAAGAAATTCGAAGAATTTAAACGCAAAAATGAAACCAATCTGGCGCTCGATGGTGGTGATAATTTAGCGTACATCGCACCAACAATGGTGAACCTGAATCTGGCGTCTGAGCGTTATCCGGAAGTTAAATTTCGCAAAACCCGCGAACATTAATTCTTCTCTTATCAGGTTCTGAAACAGAAAGACGGCAAATTGGCCGTCTTTTTTTTCGCCTTTCGCCTGCCCGGAACAGTTTATCCTCTTACCCTCCCTGATTATTTAATCACCGCCCTGGCTGAAAAATGGGCGCAAACCGCCCCCGGCACTAAGACTTGTCTGCATTAGAGGCCATATTCGACGATCTCCCTACTAATCTGATCATTCTTGACTATATTAAATGTGTGTTCAGGACGGGTGGCTTAAAGCACTACTTTGAAGTCACGTTGCAGAGTGTTATGTCGTATGGCGATCATAAGCCAGAATAAAACGATGTACTCTGCTACAAGGAAAGTAAAAACAGCAGCAATACAATTTGTTAGAAGGCGTCACCAAGAATGTGACGTGTAGAGCCGCAATCAAGGCTCATAAACCGAAAGGAAGAAATCGATGAAAAATTCTAAATTTGCCTATTCCATGATGGCTGTAGTTCTGGGTACCGCACTGATGAGCGGTAGCGCTTTGGCTGCAACGACGACTACAGATAGCGCAGGTGCAAAAATCGATAGTTCCATGAAGAAAGTTGATAACTACATGGGCGACAGTGCCATCACAGCAAAAGTGAAAAGTGCTCTGGTAGATGACAAAGCGATTAAAAGCAACGATATCTCCGTCACGACCAATTCCGGCGTTGTCACGCTGAGCGGTTTTGTGGGTTCACAGGCTGAAGCTGAGCAGGCTGTGGCAGTAGCCACTAAAGTTGAAGGTGTTAAATCCGTCAGCGACAAACTGCATACCAAAGACAGCAAAGATCAAAGCGTTAAAGGCTATGCCGGTGACAGCGCGACCACGGCCTCTGTAAAAGCTAAATTGCTGGCCGATGACATCGTCCCATCACGTAACGTGAAAGTTGAAACCACCGACGGCGTGGTACAGCTTTCCGGTAACGTGAAAGATCAGGCACAGTCTGACCGTGCTGAAAGCGTCGCCAAAACCGTTGATGGCGTGAAAAGCGTCAAAAATGATCTGAAAGTCGCACCGTAACGATCATCTGCTGTAGCTGTTGTCTATAGCGCCCTCCTCAGGGCAGGGCGCTTTATTTTCGGAATAACGCATAACTATATTTATTTATGTGCCTGCTGAATATTCGGGATGAACGGAATTGCCTGCAGTTGGGAAAAATATCGTGTCGGAAACGCTAACACTTTCATTTTTCGACTACCTTTATTAAGTAATTCGTTTTTTTGTTACTGGCTGTAGCCGGTTGATAAAGCGTCAGAAGGCAATATTTCACAGTGAGTCCGGCCCGAGGCGGGGCACAACCTTTTAAAATGGCAAAGTGAAAATAGGGTAAAGGAGAAGCTTATGTTTCGTTGGGGCATTATTTTTCTAATCATCGCGTTGATCGCGGCGGCTCTTGGTTTCGGTGGTTTGGCGGGTACAGCTGCCTGGGCTGCAAAAATCGTCTTCGTAGTCGGTATCATTCTGTTCCTGGTCAGCCTGTTTACGGGTCGTAAGCGACTCTGACCACATCACTTCAGTGATGCCAAAAAGCGTTAGTTAATCACATCGCCCCCTTCAGTGAAGGGGGCGATTTTTTTATGCAGGTATCCTGGCCGTTAACAGGACGTAACGATTTTGTCGCCCGATTTTGGCAAGAAATTCACCCAAAGCAGGAAGACGAGGTATGCTCAGAAATGAAGGCTAACCGGGTGGAGCCATTTGCGTGAGGACGATGCGTTGGGATACAGAATACCTGTCACGCTGGGGAATATAGAAGCGCTGGCGTACAAACCCTATACGCCGGGGAAGATTGCCCTGGTGTGCGAAGGCGGCGGACAGAGAGGCATTTTTACGGCAGGTGTGCTGGATGAGTTTCAGCGCGCGCGTTTCAACCCCTTTGATTTATATCTGGGTACCTCTGCGGGTGCGCAAAATCTCTCTGCCTTTGTCTGCGGGCAGCCCGGCTATGCCAGAAGGGTGATTACCCGTTATACCACCAGTCCTGAGTTTTTTAACCCGCTGCGATTTGTGCGGGGCGGACATCTTATCGATCTCGACTGGCTGGTTGAAGAAACGGCTAAAAACATGCCACTGGCGATGGAAAGCGCAGAAAAGTTGCTCATTGATGGCCGTGAGTTCCTGATGTGTGCCTGTCGCAGTGATGACTACACGGCTAATTATTTTTCACCGACGCGGGAAAACTGGCTGCCGGTGATCAAAGCCTCCAGCGCTATTCCGGGTTTTTACCGCCTGGGGGTGGATCTGGAAGGTATCAGCTATCAGGACGGCGGCATCAGCGATGCGATCCCTGTTGAGGAAGCTTATCGCCGTGGCGCGGATACCATTGTAGTGATCCGTACCGTTCCCTCTGCGATGTTCTATACGCCGCAGTGGATGAAACGTATGGAACAATGGCTGAGCGAAAGCAGTCTGCAACAGCTGGTGCGCATGATGCAGCATCATGAAGAGAGCTATCACCGTATCCAGCAGTTCATTGAGAATCCGCCGGATGATGTGCGTATTTTTGAAATCTTCCCGCCCAAACCGCTGGCCAGCCATGCGCTCGGTAGCCGTCTGCCTGCGCTAAATCAGGATTACCATCTCGGCCGCCGTTGCGGACGGTATTTTTTGTCTGCCGCAGCACACTGGCTGTTACCGCGTGAAAACGAGCGTCCTTATACGCTGATCGAACCGCGCGTGACACGCCGTCCGCAACGGATCGTGGTGCCGCAGGACGAGCCAGAAAATGTGATCCCGTTGGCGGCATCTGCCAGCACGGCGGAGCAAATCATTCTCGATCCCGCCGTGCTGACGGACATGGTCGCCGACGGAGGGATAGTGCGTCCGGCTGCGTTTAAAGACAGCGTAGTCAGTGTGTCTTCACCGCAACGCGCCGCATCAGACAGGCTACAACCGGAAAGCTCCGCGCCATCAGAAAATTATCCATCCAGTGAGGGCGAAAAGTTGTGAGTTACACCTTCATCGATACGCACTGCCATTTCGATTTTCCACCGTTTACAGGGGCGGAAACCGAAAGTTTGCGCCTCGCCGGACAGGCTGGTGTGCGGCAGATTATTGTTCCCGCTGTCACGTCTGATCGTTTTAACGGCATTCTCTCGCTGGCAAAAAAATTTCCGCCGTTGCATGCCGCGCTGGGGTTACATCCCCTTTATGTTGCACAACACCAGGACAGTTGCGTGGAATTACTGGATTCGCTGCTCAGTCGCCGGGATCCTCATCTGGTGGCCGTCGGGGAAGTTGGCCTGGATTTATACATGGAAGAGCCGAGATTTGAGCAACAACAACGGTTGCTGAAAGCGCAGTTTGCTCTGGCAAAACGTGAGACGCTGCCGGTGATCCTGCATTCCCGGCGCAGCCACGATCAGCTGGCAGCGATGCTGCGTCAGGCAAAACTGCCGGCGACCGGGGTGGTACACGGATTTGCAGGCAGTCTTTCTCAGGCACAGGCGTTTATTAAACTGGGTTTTGCGATAGGCGTCGGCGGCACCATCAGCTATGAGCGTGCGCAGAAAACCCGGCATGTGATGGCCGGATTACCCCTTTCCTCTTTGCTGCTCGAAACCGATGCGCCCGATATGCCGTTGCAGGGTTTTCAGGGGCAACCTAACCGCCCTGAGCGTGCGGCTAATGTATTCGACATTTTGTGCAGCCTGCGCAGTGAAACGCCCGAACAGATTGCCGGCGCATTGCTCGATAATACCCGACGCATCTTTAATCTCCCTTCGCTGTGAACCCTGAGAAAGACTAAATTGTGATTTAAATAACATTCACATTGACGCGGCTGAGCCTGCATAAAAAGGTTTTCTGGCGAGTTACGATTTAATTTCTCTTTAAAATGTTATTATTATAACATTACCTGCGTGATTGCCGCCGGGTGATTGCGGTGTAATCCCCCGAACTCCGTTTGTCATGATTCGGGTATACACTCTTATAAGGGTCGAATACTGAGCATAAAGGCTATGAAATGTGATTTATATCTCATTTCATCAAGCAACGTTGCAAACGGTTTTCATTTTGTGTGAAATACTGCACACAGGAACCTGATGTGACGTGTTCAAATAGTCACAACGTATTGGCGTCAGCCAATCCAAGCGCGGTGAGAAGGATCTCAGTTGCCACGTAAGCCACTACACGCCGCTTACGCACGCTATCTTCAAGGAACCAAGTCCGCTCGCCAACCGTGCAGAATTTTTTTCCCGAGGGTAAACGCGGGAAATAATTCATGACTGTATGCTCAGTTCTGGCCGGTCGCTGGAATTGAAAATTGTTGGAGAGTTATATGACCGATTTAACCGCCGCAGCGCAACGTGCGCTGAACCTGATGGATTTAACCACCCTGAACGAAGACGACACGGATGCGAAAGTGATCGCACTTTGTCATCAGGCGAAGAGCCCGGCAGGAAATACTGCTGCCGTCTGCATTTATCCTCGTTTTATTCCTGTTGCCCGTAAAACTCTGCGTGAGCAAGGTACGCCGGACATCCGCATTGCAACCGTGACCAACTTCCCGCACGGTAATGATGATCTTGAGATCGCGCTGGCAGAAACCCGTGCGGCAATTGCTTACGGTGCCGATGAAGTTGACGTGGTATTCCCGTACCGTGCGTTGATTGCCGGTAACGAGCAGATTGGTTTTGAGATGGTCAGACAATGCAAAGAAGCCTGTGCTGCCGCCAACGTCCTGCTGAAAGTGATCATCGAAACCGGTGAACTCAGGCAAGATGCCCTGATCCGCAAAGCGTCTGAAATTGCGATCAAAGCCGGGGCTGATTTCATCAAAACCTCCACAGGGAAAGTGCCTGAAAATGCCACGCTGCACAGCGCTGAGCTGATGATGAGCGTCATTGCAGAGATGGGCGTGGGCGAAACTGTCGGTTTCAAACCGGCTGGTGGCGTGAAAACCGCTGAAGACGCTGCGCAATATCTGGCGCTGGCTGACCGCCTGCTGGGCCGCGAATGGGCTGACGCACGTCACTTCCGTTTCGGCGCATCCAGTCTGCTGGCCAGTCTGCTCACCACGCTGGGTCACGCGGGTCAGAAAGCCACCAGCAGCTACTAATCATTGTTGTTATGCCGATGCCGTGGCGCTGTTTTACAGCGTCCGGTATTCGCATCCACATTTAGCGTTCAGCTCAGGCAGGGGGATACCTTGTTTCTCGCACAAGAAATTATTCGTAAAAAACGTGACGGTCAGCCTTTAAGCGACGAGGAAATTCGTTTCTTCATTAATGGTATTCGCGACAGCCAGGTTTCAGAAGGCCAGATTGCCGCGCTGGCAATGACTATCTATTTCAATGACATGTCTATGAAAGAACGTGTTTCGCTGACCATGGCGATGCGTGATTCAGGCACCGTGCTCAACTGGAAAAGCCTCGGCCTGAACGGTCCGGTCGTGGATAAGCATTCGACCGGCGGCGTGGGTGATGTGACCTCGCTGATGCTGGGCCCGATGGTAGCGGCATGCGGCGGTTATGTCCCGATGATTTCCGGCCGTGGTCTCGGTCATACCGGCGGTACGCTCGATAAACTCGAAGCGATTCCGGGCTTCGATATTTTCCCGGATGACAGCCGTTTTCGCAGCATCATTCAGGATGTCGGCGTGGCAATCATCGGCCAGACCAGCTCGCTGGCACCGGCAGATAAGCGTTTCTATGCAACCCGCGATATCACCGCAACCGTCGATTCCATTCCGCTGATCACGGCTTCGATCCTCGCCAAAAAACTGGCTGAAGGCCTGGATGCGTTGGTGATGGACGTCAAGGTGGGGTCCGGCGCGTTCATGCCGACTTATTCGCTGTCAGAAGATCTGGCGCAGGCGATTGTCGATGTGGCGAATGGTGCGGGTTGTAAAACCACCGCGTTGCTGACTGATATGAATCAGGTGCTGGCATCCAGCGCCGGTAATGCGGTTGAAGTGCGTGAAGCCGTGCGCTTCCTGACAGGTGAATACCGTAATCCGCGCCTGCTGGAAGTCACCATGGCGCTGTGTGTTGAAATGCTGCTGTCCGGCGGTCTGGCAAAAGATGACGCCGACGCCCGCCGCCAGTTGCAGGCTGTGCTGGATAACGGCAAAGCCGCCGAAGTCTTTGGCCGCATGATTGCTGCCCAGAAAGGCCCGGCCGATTTCATCGAGAATTACGATCGTTATCTGCAACAGGCCACGCTGAGCAAACCGGTTTATGCCGAAGGCAACGGGATTGTCAGTGCGATGGACACCCGTGCGCTGGGCATGACCGTCGTGTCACTGGGGGGCGGACGTCGCCGCGCCAGCGATGCCATCGACTACAGCGTCGGTCTGACCCATATGGCACAACTGGGCCAGCAGGTGGATACCCGTCAGCCACTGGCGATGATCCACGCCAACAGTGAAGCGGCCTGGCAGCAGGCGGCGCAGGAAGTGCGTGCGGCGATTGTCCTGAGCGACAACGCGCCGGAAAGCACGCCGGTGATTTACCGTCGGATCGGCAGTAACGCTTGATTTCAGGCCACATCGCCCCCATTTAAGATTGATCAGGTGCGCGGCAGTTCCGCGTGACCCAATGCGTAACCATTCGCAGGAGAGCAAAATGAAACGTACATTTATCATGGTGTTAGACTCATTCGGTATCGGTGCCAGTGAAGATGCCGGGCGCTTTGGTGATACCGGTTCTGACACATTGGGCCACATCGCGGCTGCCTGCGCGCGTGGCGATGCGGACAAAGGCCGTCAGGGCCCGCTGAATCTGCCTAACCTGACCCGCCTGGGGTTGGCGAAAGCCGCTGAAGAATCTACCGGTAAAATCCCTGACGGCATGGACGGAAATGCTGAAATTACCGGCGCCTATGCTTACGCCAGCGAGTTGTCTTCCGGTAAAGATACCCCGTCAGGCCACTGGGAAATCGCCGGTGTGCCTGTTTTGTTTGACTGGGGCTATTTCAGCGATACCACCAACAGTTTCCCGCAGGAACTGCTCGATAAACTGGTAGAGCGCGCTAATCTGCCGGGCTATCTCGGTAACTGCCACTCTTCCGGTACCGTTGTGCTGGATGAGTTGGGCGAAGAACACATGAAAACCGGCAAGCCGATTTTCTACACCTCTGCTGACTCCGTCTTCCAGATTGCCTGCCACGAAGAAACCTTCGGGCTGGATCGCCTGTACGAACTGTGCGAAATCGCCCGTGAAGAGCTGACCGAAGGCGGCTACAACATCGGTCGCGTGATTGCCCGTCCGTTCATCGGCGATAAAGCCGGTAACTTCGAGCGTACCGGTAATCGTCATGACTTAGCGGTTGAGCCACCGGCTCCGACCATCCTGAAAAAGCTGGTCGATGAGAAAAAGGGTCATGTGGTGTCTGTGGGTAAAATTGCAGATATTTATGCACAGGTTGGTATCACTAAAAAGGTGAAGGCCACCGGTCTGGACGCGCTGTTTGACGCCACCATCGAAGAGATGAAACAAGCCGGGGACAAAACCATCGTCTTCACCAACTTTGTTGATTTCGACTCCTCTTACGGCCATCGCCGTGATGTGCCGGGTTATGCTGCCGCGCTGGAGTTGTTCGACCGCCGCATGCCTGAACTGCTGGAGCTGGTGAAAGAAGATGACATCATCATTTTCACGGCTGATCACGGTTGTGACCCGACCTGGCGCGGTACCGATCACACCCGCGAGCACATTCCGGTCTTAATCTATGGCCCGAAAGTAAAACCGGGTTCATTAGGCCATCGTGAAACTTTCGCGGATATCGGCCAGACAGTCGCCAAATATTTCGATCTGTCGCCGATGGATTACGGTAAGTCGATGCTATAACGCTTTGTATACACGGCCAGTTCTTTATACTGGCCGCGTTTTTTATGATGAATATGACACCTCGCTGATTAAGGAATAAGAAGATGGCAACTCCACACATTAATGCTGAAATGGGCGACTTTGCTGACGTCGTGCTGATGCCGGGCGACCCGCTGCGCGCCAGGCACATCGCGGAAACCTTCCTTCAGGATGTTAAGCAGGTGAACGACGTGCGTGGCATGTTGGGGTTCACCGGCACGTATAAAGGCCGCAAAATCTCAGTGATGGGCCATGGCATGGGCATTCCTTCCTGCTCCATTTATGCCAAAGAACTGATCACTGAATTCGGCGTAAAAAAAATCATCCGCGTGGGTTCGTGTGGTGCTGTTCGTGCCGACATCAAACTGCGTGACATTGTGATCGGCATGGGTGCCTGCACCGATTCCAAAGTGAACCGTATGCGTTTCAAAGACCATGACTACGCGGCTATCGCGGACTACGACATGGTGCGTAACGCCGCTGACGCTGCGAAAGCTAAAGGCATCAATGCCCGCGTCGGTAACATCTTCTCCGCCGACCTGTTCTATACACCGGACCCGCAAATGTTCGATGTAATGGAAAAGTACGGCATTTTGGGTGTGGAAATGGAAGCGGCTGGGATCTACGGTGTGGCGGCAGAATTTGGTGCAAAAGCACTGACTATCTGTACTGTCTCCGACCATATCCGTACGCACGAACAAACCACTGCCGCTGAACGTCAGACCACCTTCAACGACATGATCGAAATCGCGCTGGAATCTGTTCTGCTGGGCGATAAAGAATAAATTCTGCTGATATAGCAGAGACGAAAACGGGCACCAAATGGTGCCCGTTTTGCTATGCGTTTTCCTGTTCATCACTGAACTGCTCATGTCTGAACTTGTAGATTTACTGCGTCAGGGCAGTCTGACGGCAAAAGAGATCACGGCGCAACTTCACGGAGCAACTCCACATCACCCCGTCAACGCTCTCAAGGCGGCTGGCCTGAATCACTTCGGCCGGCTGCGTTTCAGGCTGCGATAAGCAGCCTGTGCGGCTTCTTTGGTCTGCGCTTCGGTGGCAGGTTTAGCGGGCACCACATCGGATTCCGGCTCAGGAATATTGAGCACCGGTGGCGGGCCGAACTCATCCGGTTCGTCTTCCTGTTCATCATCTTCTTTTACCGGCTTACTGGCGGTCAGCAGGAACGGTGATTGCTGCCAGCGTGAACGGCGGCCCTGCAACAATGTGCGGGCCAGAATAATACCGACACCCAGCGCGGCGAGCATCATCAGGCGCAACAGGTTAGTGGTGTTATCCACCTGCTTGGACTCGGTTGCCAGCACATGCGTGTCGAGTGTGATGCGTAAAAATCCGCCCGGCCCGTTTTTATCTTCTATCGGTACCACAATCTGATGATTGAAGTAGCTGCCCGCACGTTTGCCATCGAGCGACAAACGGTCGCGAACCGGCACCTGTTCACCGGCATGCGCCACCAGGGAACCGTCAGACTCATAAACGCTGGCGTCAAGAATGCGACTGCTCTCGGTAAGCTGACTCAAAATAGTGGAAATTTGTGCGATATCAGCGCCATCATTATCGCTGTCCATCAGGGGTGCGAGCGAAAACGCCACCTGTCGGGCGAGCGTTTGCGCAAGCTGTTCCACCTGCGTCGAACGTGCCAGTTGATGTCCCAGACTGAAATAAGATGCGCCCTGCATCAGAATGACAAGTAATGCGAGACTTATCAATACGATAGCCGCGCGGTGCAGGCGAAATTTAAGTTTGGCCTTGGCCATTCTGTTTCCTTGCGTATTTCGATGACTTTATGTTGCCAGAAGACGCCACGATAAGGTAGCTTGATGCCTCATTTTACCCTGCATCCTTCAAGCTGCCTCTGCGTTGGCTGCCTTCATTCACTCCGGTCACTGACCTGTGTCAGTTCCCGGAGATTCATTCCGTTGCCGCCTTGATGCAACTCGAATGATTTTGGGTAAATAGTGATATTTGTTTTCCTAATACCATAACGCCCTACAGGAGCCATCATGCCAAACAGTCTGACCTATTGCGATCTTCCTGCGGAGATCCACCAATGGCCGGGACTTCCCCTTTCATTGAGCGGTGATGAAGTCATGCCGCTGGATTACCGGGCGGGACATACCGGATGGCTTCTGTATGGTAGAAAACTTGATAAAACCAGCATTACGCTGTTCCAGCGCCGGTTAGGCCGCGCTCTGGTGATTGTCAGCGCATGGTCAGTGGAAGGTTATCAGGTTGTGCGCCTCGCAGGCTCACTCACTGCCGACGCACAGTTTCTCGCCGAATCTTTTGAATTTGATGTCGCTCAGCTGGGGAAAGTGCCGTATCTGCGTGTGCCAGGCCTGCTGGTCATGGACATGGATTCTACCGCGATTGAAATTGAATGCATCGATGAAATTGCCAAACTGGCAGGCGTCGGTGAGCAGGTCGCGGAAGTCACCGAACGCGCGATGCGCGGCGAGCTGGATTTCTCCGCCAGTCTGCGTCAGCGCGTGGCGACATTGAAAGATGCGGATGCCAGTATTCTACAGCAGGTGCGTGAAACCCTGCCGCTGATGCCGGGTCTGACGGTGATGGTTCAGCGTTTACAGGAAGCGGGCTGGCACGTGGCGATTGCCTCCGGCGGCTTTACATATTATGCCGAATACCTGCGCGACCAGCTGAATCTGATCGACGTGGCCGCGAACGAACTGGAAATCCGTGACGGCAAACTGACAGGCCGTGTGATCGGGCCGATCGTTGACGCGCAATATAAAGCCGATACTCTGCTGAAACTGGCAGAAAAACTGGGTATTCCCCACGCGCAAACCGTGGCTATCGGTGATGGGGCGAATGACCTGAAAATGATGGCGGTTGCGGGCATGGGTATTGCTTATCACGCCAAACCGAAAGTTTATGAACAGGCTTCAGTCTGCATCCGACATGCCGATCTGCTTGGCGTGTTGTGTATTCTCAGCGGTAGCCAGTCTTAAATACCCGCCATACTTCAAGCCGCATCTGCGTTAGCTGCAATCACTCACCCGAATCACTGACGTATGTCAGCTCATCGGGATGAGTGCTCTGGCCGCCTTGATGCAACTCGAATTATTTAGGGTGTTCACTATTATTTTGAAGAGGTAAGTTGTGGCAAAAGCAGCAAAACGTGCATTTGTGTGTAATGAATGTGGCGCAGATTATCCGCGCTGGCAAGGGCAGTGCAGTGCCTGTCAGGCCTGGAACAGCATTACTGAAATCCGTTTGGCCGCTTCCCCTACGGTGGCGCGTAACGAACGTCTGACCGGTTATGCCGGGGATGCCGGGGTCAGCCGCGTGCAGAAACTTTCCGATATCAGCCTTGATGAACTTCCGCGTTTCAGCACCGGTTTCAAAGAGTTTGATCGCGTGCTGGGCGGCGGCGTGGTGCCCGGCAGTGCGATCCTGATTGGGGGTAACCCCGGTGCAGGTAAAAGTACGCTGCTGCTGCAAATTCTGTGTCATCTCAGCGAAAACATGAAAACCCTGTACGTCACCGGCGAAGAATCTTTGCAGCAGGTGGCGATGCGTGCGCATCGTCTGGGTTTACCGACAGCCAATATGAATATGTTGTCAGAAACCAGCATCGAACAGATTTGCGACATTGCCGATAAAGAACAGCCTAAACTCATGGTGATCGACTCCATTCAGGTGATGCACATGGCGGATATCCAGTCGTCACCGGGCACTGTTGCGCAGGTTCGTGAAACGGCGGCGTATCTGACCCGTTTCGCCAAAACGCGTGGCGTGGCGATCGTGATGGTGGGTCATGTGACCAAAGACGGTTCACTGGCCGGTCCGAAAGTGCTCGAGCACTGTATCGACTGTTCCGTGCTGCTCGATGGCGACGCCGATTCGCGTTTCCGTACGCTGCGCAGCCATAAAAACCGTTTTGGTGCCGTGAACGAACTCGGCGTGTTCGCCATGACCGAGCAGGGGCTGCGTGAAGTCAGCAACCCTTCAGCCATTTTCCTCAGCCGTGGCGATGAAATTACTTCCGGCAGTTCCGTGATGGTGCTGTGGGAAGGAACGCGTCCGCTGTTGGTTGAGGTTCAGGCGCTGGTCGATCATTCGATGATGGGCAATCCCCGTCGTGTGGCGGTCGGTCTTGAGCAGAACCGTCTGGCCATATTACTCGCGGTGCTGCACCGTCATGGCGGCTTACAGATGGCGGATCAGGATGTCTTTGTTAACGTGGTCGGTGGCGTGAAAGTCACCGAAACCAGTGCCGACCTGGCGCTGTTGCTGTCGCTGGTATCGAGCCTGCGTGACCGTCCGCTGCCGCAGGATTTGGTGGTGTTCGGTGAGGTCGGGCTGGCGGGGGAAATCCGTCCGGTGCCAAGCGGTCAGGAGCGTATAACTGAAGCGGCGAAACACGGTTTTAAACGCGCCATTGTGCCGTACGCTAACGTGCCGAAAAAAGTGCCCGCCGGTATGCAGGTATTTGGCGTCAAAAAACTGGCTGATGCGCTGGCGATCCTCGATGATTTGTAACGGTTAACCGCTGTCGCTGCTGAGGGCCTTTGTGCTATTTTTTGTTTAGTACAGAAAACCTGAGGACAAGGCATGTCACAGTTCGACTATCTAAAAACCGCGATAAAACAACAGGGACGCACGCTGCAACAGGTGGCCGAAGCCAGCGGGATGACCAAGGGTTATCTCAGCCAGTTGTTGAATGCAAAGATAAAAAGCCCCAGCGCCCAAAAACTGGAGGCATTGCACCGTTTCCTGGATCTTGAGTTTCCCCGTCGTGAGAAAAATATTGGCGTGGTGTTCGGTAAGTTTTATCCGCTGCACACCGGCCACATTTATCTGATCCAGCGCGCCTGTAGTCAGGTCGATGAGCTGCATATCATCATGGGTTATGACGAACCACGCGACCGCGAGCTGTTTGAGAACAGCTCAATGTCTCAGCAACCCACGGTCAGCGACCGCCTGCGCTGGTTATTGCAGACCTTCAAGTATCAGAAAAACATCCGCATTCATGCCTTTAACGAAGAGGGGATGGAGCCGTATCCGCACGGCTGGGATGTCTGGGGGCGTGGCATTAAAGAGTTTATGGATCAGAAAGGCATTGAACCGAACACTATTTATTCCAGCGAAGAAGCTGATGCGCCACAGTACCGGGAACATCTCGGTATTGAAACTGTGCTGATCGACCCGAAACGTTCGTTTATGAATATCAGTGGCCGTCAGATCCGTCAGGATCCGTTCCGTTACTGGGATTATATTCCGACTGAAGTTAAACCGTTTTTCGTACGCACGGTGGCGATTCTGGGCGGCGAATCCAGCGGGAAATCGACGCTGGTGAATAAATTAGCCAATATCTTCAACACGACCAGCGCGTGGGAATATGGCCGCGATTATGTATTCTCGCACCTCGGTGGCGATGAAATGGCGCTGCAATATTCCGATTATGACAAAATTGCACTCGGGCAGGCGCAGTACATTGATTTTGCAGTAAAATATGCCAATAAAGTGGCGTTTATTGATACCGACTTCCTGACCACCCAAGCCTTCTGTAAAAAATATGAAGGGCGTGAGCATCCGTTTGTGCAGGCGCTGATGGATGAATACCGGTTTGATCTGGTTATTTTGCTGGAAAACAATACACCGTGGGTTGCGGATGGTCTGCGTAGTCTGGGCAGTACGTCTGACCGGATGTCTTTTCAAAATCTGTTAATTGAAATGCTCAGGCAGAACCAGGTGGAATATGTTCACGTGGAATCATCAGATTATGATCAGCGTTTTCTCGAATGTGTGGAACTGGTGCAGAACATGCTGGCGGCGGACACCAGCCGGTTAAATGAACCCCCTGTACGCTGATCAAAAATCAGCAATCAGAGCTGCGGGCATACATATCGTTCACACGTGAACGAAAACACGTGAATGAAAAAGCCCCGTAATGAAAATGCGGGGCTTTGCATATAAGGCCACAGCGGACTTAGAAAGCGACGACCACTTTACCCTGCATATGGCCGTCGAGTACTTTGGCATGCGCGGCTTCGATGCTTTCCACGGTCAGGCCATGCAGGGTGTCGCTCAGGGTGGTCCGGACTTTCCCTTCGTCAACCAGCGCGGCGACGCGTTTGAGAATTTCGCCCTGTTCGGCAATATCCGGCGTGGTAAACATACTGCGGGTGTACATCAGCTCCCAGTGCAGGGCGGCACTTTTCAGCTTCAGTTTATTCATATCCAGCGGATGTTCGTTTTCAACGATGGTACAGATATGACCCATTGGCGCGATCAGATCAGCGATTGTCTCCCAATGGCCGTCGGTATCGTTCAGACACAGAATAAAATCTACCTGCCTGATGTCGTGTTTCGCCAGTTCACCTTTCAGATCTTTGTAATTTACGGTCAGATCGGCACCGCGATCCAGACACCATTTTGCTGATTCCGGGCGCGAAGCGGTGGCAATGACTTTCACGTTGCTGCGCAGTGACGCGAACGGGATCGCAAGCGAACCTACGCCACCGGCTCCGCCGATGATCAGCAGCGTTTTATCCGCAGATGCGTCCTGAATTTTCAGATGCTCGAACAACGCCTCCCAGGCGGTCAGTGTGGTCAGCGGCATGGCGGCGGCTTCAGCCCAGTTCAGGCTTTGCGGTTTGAGGGACACAATGCGTGAGTCGATGAGATGTTCAGCCGCGTTACTTCCGGAACGGGTGATATCTCCGGCGTACCAGACTTCATCGCCGGGTTTGAAATTTTTCACCGCGCTGCCCACGGATTTAACAATGCCGCTGGCATCCCAGCCCAGCACTTTCGGTGCATCCAGACCGCTTTTCTGCACACCTTTGTGTACTTTAGTATCGACCGGATTGACCGACACGGCTTTCACTTCCACCAGCAAGTCATAATCTTTCGCGACGGGTTGCGGTAATTCGACGGCGATGAAATGGGCCGGATCTTTCGGGTTCACTGCAATAGCGTTAATTGTCATGTTTTCTCTCTCCGTTAGGTATACGCAAAGTCTAGCCCGCATCCGTGAAGCTGATAAGATGGACAATAACTAACAAAGTGTTCGTCTTAGGTGAACAATCATGTTTAAGCAGTTACAGGATATGGCGCTGTTTGCGCTGGTGGCCGAATGCGGCAGTTTTACTCAGGCCGCCGGCCGGGCCGGTTTGCCCAAATCCAGCGTCAGTCAGCGTATCAGCCAGCTCGAGAAATCCGTCGGACTGCGCCTGCTTAACCGTACCACACGCCAGCTGAATCTGACGTTTGCCGGTGAACGTTACCTGATCCACTGTCAGGAAATGATGCAGGCCAGCGAAAGGGCGGAGCTGGCCATCCGCCGGTTACGCGATAATCCGAGCGGGCGGTTGCGGATCACCAGTCCGGCAGGGCTCGGGGCGACGTTACTGGCGCGCATGAACGTCGAGTTTCAGAAACGTTATCCGGATGTTTCGCTGGAGGTGTCGGTGTCCGATGCGATGGTCGATCTGGTGCAGGAAGGGTTTGATATCGCCTTGCGTACGGGTAAACCGCAGGATTCCTCGCTGATCGGCCGCGAACTGGGGCACAGCCCGCGTTACCTGCTGGCGTCGCCGGCGTATCTGGCACAGCAGCCATCCCTGGATTCGCCGCAGCAACTGGCGTCGCATCACTGCATCGCACACCGGGCGTGGTCTGAGTGGGTACTGCATCGCGGCGATACCTGGCACCGCTGGTTGCTGCCTTCGGCGCATACCACCGACAATCTGCTGTATGCGCGGGAGTGCGCGCTGGCAGGTGCAGGCATCACATTGCTGCCTGCATTTTTATGCCATGACGAAGTCGCGAAAGGCACGCTGGTGCGCGTGTTGCCGGAATGGGAAGCAGAAGGGAATGATTTGTATCTGGTTTATCCGGGACGAAAGCTGAATTCGCCGGCACTGGTCTGTTTTATTGAGTTTATGCTGGAAGAATATAGGTTTTCAGAAAGCTACAGCGAGGCGCTGACGGGATAGATTTGAGTGAATTGCCGCCATAAAAAAGGCCCGTTTCCGGGCCTGATATTCGGCTGAAGATGATTATTTGATCATCTTTTTGTACTTAATGCGCTTTGGTTCCAACGCATCGGCACCTAAAGTCCGTTTTTTGTATTCTTCGTATTCGGTGAAGTTACCTTCGAAGAACTCGACTTTGCCTTCATCCTGATAATCGAGGATGTGCGTCGCGATACGGTCGAGGAACCAGCGGTCATGGGAAATGACCATCGCGCAGCCCGGGAATTCCAGCAAGGCGTTTTCCAGTGCACGCAGGGTTTCGATGTCGAGGTCATTGGTCGGTTCATCGAGCAGCAACATGTTACCGCCAACCTGCAGCAGTTTTGCCAGATGCAAACGGCCACGTTCACCACCGGACAGTTCGCCAACACGTTTGCCCTGATCAACCCCTTTGAAGTTAAAGCGGCCCACGTAGGCGCGGCTTGGCATTTCAGTGGTGCCTATGCGCATGATGTCCTGACCACCGGAGACTTCTTCCCAGACGGTTTTGCTGTTATCCATTGAATCACGGAACTGATCCACAGACGCCAGTTTCACGGTATCGCCCAGCTCGATGGTGCCGCTGTTAGCGTCTTCCTGACCTGACATCATACGGAACAGCGTTGATTTACCGGCGCCGTTCGGGCCGATAATCCCGACGATCGCGCCTTTCGGTACGGAGAAGGACAGGTCGTCGATCAGAATGCGATCACCGTAAGACTTGCTCAGGTTTTTCACTTCGACAACTTTGTCGCCCAGGCGGGGACCCGGTGGAATGAACAGTTCGTTGGTTTCGTTACGTTTCTGGTATTCGGTGCTGTTCAGCTCCTCAAAGCGTGCCAGACGGGCCTTGCCTTTAGACTGACGGCCTTTCGCGCCCTGACGAACCCACTCCAGTTCCTTCTCGATAGATTTACGGCGTGCGGCTTCGGAAGAGGCTTCCTGCGCCAGACGTTCGTCTTTTTGTTCCAGCCAGGTGGAATAGTTGCCTTCCCACGGAATACCTTCACCGCGGTCAAGTTCGAGGATCCAGCCAGCCACATTATCAAGGAAGTAACGGTCGTGGGTAATTGCCACCACGGTACCTTCGAAGTCGTGCAGGAAGCGTTCCAGCCATGCCACGGATTCCGCATCCAGGTGGTTGGTCGGTTCGTCGAGCAGCAGCATGTCTGGTTTTTCGAGCAGCAGGCGGCAAAGTGCCACACGGCGGCGCTCACCACCGGACAGGTTAGCCACTTTCGCATCCCAGTCTGGCAGACGCAGCGCATCAGCAGCACGTTCCAGCTGGCTGTTGAGGTTGTGACCATCGTGTGCCTGGATGATCTCTTCCAGCTTACCCTGTTCAGCCGCCAGTTTATCGAAATCCGCTTCCGGCTCAGCGTACAGTGCATACACTTCATCGAGACGTTTTAACGCGCCAACGACTTCAGAAACAGCTTCTTCCACGGACTCACGCACGGTGTGTTCCATGTTCAGCTGAGGTTCCTGCGGCAGGTAACCGATTTTCAGATCAGGCTGCGGACGTGCTTCACCTTCGATGTCGGTATCGATACCGGCCATGATGCGCAGCAGGGTGGATTTACCCGAACCGTTCAGACCCAGAACACCGATTTTAGCGCCAGGGAAGAAACTCAGGGAGATGTTCTTAAGAATATGACGCTTCGGCGGAACAACTTTGCCGAGGCGATGCATGGAATATACGTATTGAGCCACGTTGTTTTGAGCCTCTTTCTCTGCGGGCCGCGCGCTGTCTGCGAAGGGCAGGCGCTGCGGCAAATTAAAGTCAGCCCCGCCTGACTGCGGCATGACTGATAAGGGTTCCGACTGCGAAGTTTAGCGTGTTTCAGCCGGGTTCCCAACCATCAGGTTCACAGTAAGGCAAGAATGTTGCCGGCGGGTAGCAGGTGGCGGAGAGATTAGCCAAACGGAATGTTGAATTCATCCGGTTCGCCTGACGGGCGCAGTGGCCGGTTGCGACCGACAAACATCCCGGTTGTCAGAATATCGGTGAGTTTAACAACATGATAAATGGCCTGTTTATTTTGCGTTTTTACTTTGCGCTTGATATTGCCTTTATGCGACGCCACCGTTTTTTGTTTGATATTCAGGTGCTGGGAAATATTTTCTGTGTTCAGCCCTGACATCCACATTTTCAGAATACTGGATTCAGTCCGGCTCAGGCTGACCGGTGTGAGATCCAACAATTGTTCCGCTTCTGCCGGGCGTGACAGCAGCAGGTTACGGGCAATCAGCTGATAAATGGTGGTTGTCCGGATGGATTTGGACAAAATAATGATGTTTTTACGGATCGGCACATAGCTCTGATAATTCAGGTTTTCTTTGGAAATGAAAACAAAGAACAGCGTACCGGGATGCGCGTCTATCATATCCCGCAGGGTGTGGCCTGACTGAGCATCAGACGTAAAGCAATCTTCATTCACAAAGATGATTTCAGGCGTCAGGGAATGGCATGTCGCGTGCAGTTCGTCGATATCCTTAAGCGAAAGAATGTCTTTCTGCTGTTGTCCGTTTAATTGCAATAACGAATGCAATGCCAGTTGCGTGTAATAGCATCTGTCTACAATCATCGATGACATTGTGTTCACCTGTTTGTTGGCTTCTGCTCGGCTGCAAAGCAGCCAGAGAGCTCGTTTTTTATAAAACTGGTCCTACAGCGATGGGGCATTCCTGTAAAAACTGCCGTAAAAATTGATGGTTGCCGGCAATATTCGTTTGCTGTGAAAAGGGATACCCTGGCGAGAGTAATAAGGCGGTAAAGGATTGATGTAAATCAGCAAAACGGGCATTGGGACGTTTTGTGAGATCTTTGAGACGAATTGAGCGCGGAAAATATTAAAGTTTCAGAATGATGACATTTTTTATCGTAAAACGCCGGGCTACAAAAGGTAACCCGGCATCCGGATAAATCATCAAGCTTTCTGGCGAATGAAGCGGTTAACCAGCCATTTCTCGATTTCGACAATCACGAAGATCATCGCGCCAACTACCAGCGTGATGCCCCAGAATTTCAGCGGCATCGGTACGGTGCCGAACAGCTGGTTCATGACCGGCAGATAAATCAGCGCCAGTTGCAGGAGCAGCAGGACAGCGGAAACTACCCACAAGCCTTTATTAACAAACACTTCACGCGTCAGCGGGAAACGATCCATCACGCGGCAGTTAAACATATACACCCACTGCGCGGTGACCAGTGTCTGCAGCAGTACGGTGCGGATCAAATCGCTGCTGTAACCGCGCGGTTGCATCCAGGCTTCCAGCACGAACGCACTGCAGGCAATCAGAATGCCCACGAAGGCAATACGCCAGACAGCATGCAGATCGAGTACGTGCTGACCCGGTGCGCGCGGGCGGCGGGTCATCATGCCTTTCTCGCCCGGCTCAAAGGCCAGACCGAAGGACAGCGTGGTCGATGTTGCCATGTTCATCCATAAGATCTGAACCGGCGTCAGCGGAATGACCGCACCGGCCAGAATCGCCAGGATAATCAGCAGCCCCTGCGCGAGGTTGGTCGGCAGGATAAACAGAATGGTTTTCTTCAGGTTGTCGTAAACGCGACGACCTTCTCTGACGGCGCTGGCGATGGTCGCGAAGTTATCATCGGTCAGTACCATATCAGCGGCTTCTTTGGTCACTTCGGTGCCTTTAATGCCCATGGCAATGCCGACGTCAGCCTGTTTCAGCGCGGGCGCATCGTTGACCCCGTCGCCGGTCATGCCAACGACTTCGCCGCTATCCTGTAATGCCTTGACCAGGCGTAATTTATGCTCAGGGCTGGTACGGGCGAAAATATCGTACTGGCGGGCGGCCACAGCCAGTTCAGCATCGTCCATATGTTCGAGCTGGTAACCGGTGATCGCGTCTGCGCTGTTGCCGATCCCCAGCATTTTGCCAATTGCCATCGCGGTTTCCTGGTGGTCACCGGTGATCATCTTCACGCGGATCCCGGCCTGCTGACACTGAGCAATCGCGTCAATCGCTTCAGGGCGCGGCGGATCCATCATGCCGGCGATACCGGCAAAAATCAGGCCCTGTTGCAAATGACTGTGGTTCAGGTCGCCGTCGATTTCCGGCTCATCTTTCAGTGCCGCAGCAACCATACGCAGGCCCTGGCGGGCGTAGCGCGCCATCTCTTCTTCCCAGTATTCGCGGCGGAAAGGCTGCACGCCGTTTTCGGTCAGTTCAAGCGAGGCTAAGGAGAACAGAACGTCCGGTGCGCCGGTCACAAACAACCGGGTTTTGCCATTGATACGTTGCAGGGTGGACATGTATTTATGTTTAGAATCGAACGGAATTTTATCCAGTGGTTCGACTTTACCGGTATTCAGGTTTGATTTAGCCGCCAGCACTTTCAGTGCGCCGGACGTCGGGCCGCCGGTTATGCCCCAGTGGCCTTTATCGTCCTGCAGTAATTGGCTGTCATTACATAAATCTACCGCGGTGATGAAAGTGTTAAGTACAGGTGTATTGATAACATCGATCTGCTTGCGGCTTTGCGTGTCAGTAATCCGGCCTTTAGGCTGATAGCTTTCGCCTTCTACCTGATAAGCGCGGTCTGCCAGAATGACGGCTTTCACGGTCATTTCATTCATGGTCAGCGTGCCGGTTTTATCCGAGCAAATTACTGTCATAGAACCGAGTGTTTCGACCGTTGGCAGCTTACGGATAATGGCGTGATTACGTGCCATCGTTTGCACACCGAGAGAAAGGATGATGGAAATGATGGCCGGTAAACCTTCCGGCACGGAGGCCACGGCCAGGCTAATCAGCGACAGCAACAGTTCGCCCAGCGGCATGTCACGCAGAATGAAGGCGAAAATAAACAGGAATGCCATCATCAGCAAAATCAGGGCGAAAATGCCTTTGCCCAGTTTGTCGATTTGCTGCAGCAGCGGGGTGCGCTGTGGCGTGATCGACGACATCATTTGGTTGATGTGACCCAGTTCTGTGTCTTTACCGGTGGCACAGACCACACCGGTCGCGGTACCGCCACTGATCATGGTGCCGGAGAACAACAGGTTATGGCGGTCGCCGATCATGACTTCATCGTCAATGACCTGTGCGTTTTTGACCACTACGGTGGATTCGCCCGTCAGAATGGCTTCTTCGACCTGCAGGTTATGCGCACTGATGATACGCAAGTCCGCCGGGATCTTGTCACCGGGGCGCAACTGTACGATATCGCCAGGCACCAGTTGATCAGCGTTGATGGTTTCTATCTGGCCGTCACGCATGACAACTGCCTGACTTGACAGCATATTCTGAATGCTTTTCAGGGATTTTTCAGCGCTGTTTTCCTGCAAAAAACCAATCAGCGCATTGATGACGGCCACGCCCAGAATGACCAGCGTATCGACCCAGTGCCCCATGGCACCTGTCACAATAGCCGCCGCAAGCAGGATATAAATCAGGACATCATTGAAGTGCGCCAGAAAACGCATCAGGGCGCTTTTAGCCGCTTTTTCCGGCAGGGCATTGGGGCCGTACTCTTTCAGGCGTTCGCTGGCATCATGCCGGGTCAGGCCATTCTCGCCGGTTCCCAGACGCTGCATGGCGTCGTTACCACTAATCTGATACCAGTTTGTGTTTTCCGTCGCGGCAGAAGAAGAAGGGCTGGCATTAGTTTTTACTGATGAAGTTGAGTGAGTCATTTACTTTTCCATAAGCGATGAGCTGAGCCGCTATTCATATTTCACTTTCATAAGAAGAAATAGCGAATATCAAAAAATCAATTTTACATAGGGTGCGATCATAATTAATTATCTCCGGATAAATTTGATCTGAGCCAATAAATAGTTTTTTTGCATGGCTGTTAATAATTTTTATATTTAAAAACAATCAGGTAAGAGGATTAGGATTTTCGGTATTAATTACCTTTTATTTAGGGTTTGTTTAAAAATTAAATACCTGCGTAAATTACGGTAAGTAAATCTTAGTTTTGTCAGTGCGTTTATTTAATTTGAAACTGTAAGGGTGCTATCTATTGGGGTTTTACAGGATAATACCCGCTAATTAATTACGGATATCCTGTGGTGAGGAATTATTCCTGCCTGATATTCTGTGACAGAAAATAGATCTGCCGCTGTCTGGTAACTCTCCGTCGCTTGCACCACACTGTGTAAAGTTTGTGATGCTGTTCCTGCATCGCTTCAATTTTAAAAATGAATCGATTAGCGTAGTGGCTGTCTACAGAATGCAAAACAGTTCGGCACAACCCGTGAGGATAAAGGTAAGTATGGTCAAGGTGGACAAATGGCACTCTCTGGCGATGAGTGTGTTGCTGATAACAGTATCGGGCGTGGCGAAAGCTGACTCGCTGGACGCGCAACGCCAGCACTATATGCAGATTAAACAGGCGTGGGATAATAATCAGATGGATGTTGTCAGTGAGCTGATGCCAACGCTGAAAGATTATCCCCTTTATCCTTATCTGGAATACCGGCAACTGACGCAGGAGCTGGGCGATGCGACTCCGGCGCAGGTGAATGCCTTTGTGAAGGCTAATCCGACGTTGCCTCCGGCGCGTTCCCTGCCAGCACGTTTTGTAAACGAACTGGCGCGCCGTCAGGACTGGAACAGCTTGTTGTCTTTCAGCCCGCAGCCGCCGAAACCGGTTGCCGCCCGCTGTAACTACTATTATGCCAAATGGGCCACCGGCGATCAGAAAACGGCCTTTGATGGCGCAAAAGATATCTGGCTTACCGGCACTTCATTGCCGAACACCTGCGATAAGCTGTTTTCCGTCTGGCAGGGCGCAGGTAACCAGACCGCACTGACCACGCTACAACGCATCGGTCTGGCGATGAAAACCGGCAATACTAATCTGGTGAACTTCCTGGCAAAGCAATTACCGCCGGATTATCAGACTATGCGCGATGCGCTGCTGGATTTGCAAAATAACCCGAATACTCTTGAAAGTTTTGCGCGCAGCGTCGGGCCGACTGATTTTACCCGTAATGCCACCAGCGTTACGTTTGCGCGTATCGCCCGTGATGATGCTGAAAATGCCCGTTCGATGATCCCGGTTCTCGCGCGTCTGCAAAAGATGAGTGACAGTGAACGTCTGGATCTGGAAGAAGCCGTCGCCTGGCGCTATATGGGCAGCGACGCCACACCGGAACAGGCTGCATGGCGCGATAACGTCATTCTGCGCAGCCATTCCACCACACTGGTGGAGCGTCGCATTCGTATGGCGCTGGCCGCCGGCGATCGTCAGGGGCTGAGGCAGTGGCTGGATCGTCTGCCATCGGATGCGCTTCAGGAAGATGAATGGCAATACTGGCGTGCGTCAGTCATGATCGATAACGGTCAGCGCCCGCAGGGTGAGGCCATGCTGCGCACCTTAATGAAGGGACGCGGATTCTATCCGATGGCCGCAGCACAGAAGCTCAATGTGGCTTATCCGATGCAAATTTCTGTCGCGGTAAAACCGGATGCCAGCATTGCTAAATTGCCGGAAGTTGCCCGCGTCCGTGAGCTGATGTACTGGCAGATGGACAACCTGGCGCGGACCGAGTGGAGCTATCTGGTCAGCAGCCGCCCTGAATCTCAGCAGTCGGCACTGGCACGTTACGCTTTCGAGCAGAAATGGCCCGATCTCAGTGTACAGGCGACCATTACCGGCAAGCTGTGGGATTATCTGGAAGAGCGTTTCCCGCTGGCGTGGCCGGATGAATTCCGTCAGGCCACCAATGACAAAGGCATCACACAAAGCTACGCGATGGCGATTGCCCGTCAGGAAAGTGCGTGGAATCCGAAAGCCCGTTCACCGGTGGGAGCCGCCGGTCTGATGCAGGTGATGCCTGCCACCGCGCAACATACTGTGGACATGTTTGGCCTGCAGGGTTACAGCAATCCGGCACAGTTGCTGGATCCGCAAATGAATATCACGATTGGCACCCGCTATCTGGAATATGTCTATCAGATGTTTGGCCGCAACCGTATTTTATCCAGCGCCGCTTATAACGCCGGGCCTTCCCGTGTGAATACCTGGCTGGGCAACAGCGCGGGCAGGGTGGATTCGGTCGCGTTCATTGAGAGTATCCCTTTCTCTGAAACTCGCCGGTATGTTAAAAATGTGTTGGCATATGATGCGTTTTATCGCTATTTTTTACATCAACCGGCCAAGATTTTGACGGATGCCGAATGGCAGAGGCGTTACTGATCCCGAAGTGTTTATGATAAGCTGCTGTACTAGTTTAATAGTATGGCAGCCCGCTCATGACTCAACGATCCATCACTGACCCTGCTCTTTCCCAACAAGGTAATGAGGACTGGCAGTGCTTTCTGGCACTGCTACAGCAATCTTTTGCTGAAAATCTGCATCAGGATCTGCTGCAACTGCTTCTGACACCCGACGAGCGCGCCGCGCTGGGAACGCGGGTACGTATAATTCAGGAGCTGATGCGGGGGGAGATGAGTCAGCGTGAGCTGAAAAGCCAGCTGGGCGCCGGTATCGCCACGATAACCCGGGGATCGAATGGGTTAAAAACGGCACCGTCAGCGCTAAAGGATTGGTTGAGCGGGCAACTGCTTGAAGACAAAACGGGCGACTAAAGCGCCCGTATCAATCTTAAATTCAATGGGTCTGTGCGCGGGTTTGATAAACCGGATTATGGAAAGGTGCTAAAGCCAGCACCAGCGCCTGATGATAAACGCTGGTACGTGTCAGTTTTCCGGCGGTAAAAATGCCGATGGCGCCGCCTTTGCGCTTCACTTCTGCAATGCCCGTCAGTTTTTCCATTTCATCTCCCAGTTCGCTGCCCTGGTTAATCCCCTGTAAAATGATTTCAGGTAACATTAAACTGGCTGAACGTGATTCGCCGCGCTGGTGCATATTCTCAATGACCATCCAGGCGAAGGTCATATTGTCTTCGATACCCGCTTCTACGCCGACCCAGAAGTCAGCTTCGGGACGAACCTGACGTGCGCCGATAACACGATGGCGCGCTCCGGTCCGGGTTTCATTACTGCCGATAGGTTGATTGGGTACGCCACTGTCGACGTCAACACCTTCAATGCGAAATGCCTCAGCGCCGAAAATATCTTCAAAAGCCATGGCGATCGCTTTGATTTTTGCCGGGTTAGTGGTTGCAGCGACAACATGATACATAGAGTTTTAGCATCCTTTAGCAAATTTCACGCAGTATAACGGAAAACACTCATGTTACAGGTATATCTCGTCCGTCATGGCGAAACAGAATGGAACGCCGCCCGCCGTATTCAGGGGCAGTCAGACAGTCCGCTGACGGCCAAAGGCCTTTATCAGGCCCGTCAGGTTGCTCAGCGCGTACGTAATGAAGGGATCACTCACGTTATCACCAGTGATTTAGGACGAACCCGCCACACGGCGCAGATTATTGCTGATGCCTGTGGGTGTAAAGTGATCGAGGAGCCCCGTTTGCGCGAACTGCATATGGGCGTGCTGGAAGAACGTATTCTGGATGGCCTGACGGAGCAGGAAGAAACATGGCGTAAGCAAATGGTCGATGGTTCACCAAAAGGGCGTATCCCCGAAGGTGAAACGATGACTGAACTGGCCGTGCGTATGCGTGCCGCGCTTGACAGCTGTCTGGATTTACCGGCGGGAAGCAAGCCGCTGCTGGTCAGCCACGGTATTGCGCTGGGCTGTCTGATCAGTACGATCCTCGGATTGCCGGCGTATGCGGAACGTCGCCTGCGTCTGCGTAACTGTTCATTGTCGCGTGTCGATCATCAGCAAAGCGCATGGCTGGCAAATGGCTGGATTGTGGAAACGGCGGGCGATGTATCACATCTTGATCTGCCCGCGCTAGACGAGTTGCAACGCTAACGCCGGGAGGCGTTAGCGGCGGATTGGGATCAGGTAATCACACCGTATTTCAGTTGGCTCGGTGCCTGGATCACGGCCATTGGTGTAAAAGCGTTCGATATCCTGTCCCTTTCTGCGAGTCAGTTTCAACGTTGGCAGACAGGTGCTGTACAACGTCAGAATAAACTCCTGCAGATGCTCCGGTGTGCCATCGTAGTGGAACATGGCATATTCACCGTGCTGTAACACAATCGGCTGACCTTCAACGTTTTCAGGCAGGTGCTGAGCTTCCAGCGCTGTTGTGTACAAGACTTCCTGCTCATCATCTTTCTCCTGGCTTGGACGAGAATGGTGCAGGCCATAAAGAATAGGTGGCAGCGTTTTCGCTTCGCCAATATATTGACGCCAGAAATGTCGACGCATCTCGTTGCGGTACGTGGTGATTTGCTCCAGCGTACATGAATAGCTTTGCGTCATGCCGATCAGATGCTGTTCCGGCAGGGAGATATATTCGGGTTGCGGCAGTGTGAATGCACCCAGGCGGATAGGCGGGCAAATACCAAATGAATGCCAGTCTTCAGCACGACGATACAGTGCTGGCGTCTGTGCGAACTGTTTTTTGAAAGCCCGGGTAAACGTTTGTTGAGAGTCAAAACGGTACTGAAGGGCGATATCTAAAATCGGGCGACTGGTGAGGCGCAAAGCAACAGCCGCTTTCGACAGACGGCGGGCACGAATATAAGCGCCAATGGCATTATTAGTGACGTCTTTAAACATGCGCTGCAGGTGCCACTTGGAATAGCCGGCCTTGGCTGCGACGTTGTCGAGTGACAAGGGCTGGTCTAAATGGGTTTCTAACCAGCTAAGAAGGTCACGAATGATTCCTGCTTGATCCATAGATCGTCCTCGTTGAACTAAGATAGATGCACAGAATGATGGGCGGCATAATAGCAACTTTTTCCCGATAAGACTTCTTAAGAATTTTTTGGCTATCTGTGCTATTCACAGGTGTTACAGAGTATTTCCTTCAAAAAGTGTGAATGCACGCTTTCTGATTAGGGTTTCTTTAGAAAACAACGTCATGCTAATGATGTGGAGTAACTTAATGAATAAATGTTGGATTTTTGTGTTTGGGATGTTTGTTTTTTGTTCCGGAGCAGCACACGCAGAGCAAGTAGGATCGGTGGATACAGTCTTCAAGTTATTCGGTCCGGACCATAAAATTGTGGTTGAGGCCTTTGATGATCCTGATATTAAAAATGTAACTTGTTATATCAGTCGTGCCAAAACCGGCGGAATTAAGGGCGGACTCGGTCTGGCCGAAGATACGTCCGATGCGGCGATTTCCTGCCAGCAGGTAGGACCTATTGATCTCAGCGATAAGATTAAGCAGGGGAAAGACAAAGGCACCGTGGTTTTCCAGAAACGGACTTCTCTGGTGTTTAAAAAGCTTCAGGTTGTGCGTTTTTATGATGACAAACGCAATGCGCTTATCTACCTGAGCTATTCCGATAAAGTCGTGGACGGGTCACCGAAAAACGCACTCAGTGCGGTGCCGATCATTCCGTGGGGACACATTGAACCCTGAGTTTCAGTGGGGATCCCAATCAAAAGGCCAGCTTTCGCTGGCCTTTAACGTTTTATCACATTGACTACAGAGCGGTTGGCAACCTTCTGTATCAGTCTTCCAGGTCACCGCAGAAACGGTAGCCTTCACCATGGATGGTGGCGATGATTTCCGGCGTATCCGGCGTTGCTTCGAAATGCTTACGAATGCGGCGGATCGTCACGTCAACAGTACGGTCATGAGGTTTCAGCTCGCGGCCGGTCATTTTCTTCAGCAAGTCG
The DNA here is from genome assembly GCF_049199325.1 of Rahnella sp. PD4. Classification (NCBI taxonomy): domain Bacteria; kingdom Pseudomonadati; phylum Pseudomonadota; class Gammaproteobacteria; order Enterobacterales; family Yersiniaceae; genus Rahnella; species Rahnella sp. PD4. The sequence continues at coordinate 65,681 of NZ_JBLZQF010000003.1, forward strand.
CCACGGGTCTGGATTTTGCCTGGGTTTTCACAGAAATGCAGCATGGCGCGGAATTCACTGCGCGGTAATTTGTACTGTTCGCCCTGCGGGCTAATCAGTGAACGGCTGTTAATATCGAGTTCCCAGCCATTGAATTTGTAGCTTTCAACCAGACGACGTTCTTCACCGGTAGTACCCAGGTTCATCGTACGGGACAGCAGATTGCGTGCGCGGATGGTCAGTTCACGCGGGTTGAATGGCTTGGTGATGTAGTCATCAGCGCCGATTTCCAGACCCAAAATTTTATCTACTTCGTTGTCGCGGCCGGTCAGGAACATCAAAGCAACGCTGGCTTGTTCGCGCAGTTCGCGTGCCAGCAGCAGGCCATTTTTGCCTGGCAGGTTGATGTCCATGATAACCAGATTGATGTCATTTTCGGAGAGAATGTGGTGCATTTCAGCGCCATCATTGGCTTCATGAACCATGTAGCCTTCTGCTTCAAAAATGCTCTTTAACGTATTACGTGTCACTAACTCGTCTTCGACGATCAGAATGTGAGGGGTCTGCATGATTGCTACCTAAGATTGCCAACAAATAGAAAATAGGAGTACAGAAGTCCTTGTTATCCCAATGAATTTTGATGCCTTATTGGCCATCTCACTCGTTACATGACTAAAGTACGTAAACGCGTTCTCGATGCAATTTCCATCAACGGCAACAACATCGCAAGCTCGGTCAGGGATTCCACTTTCTGCAGTTCCACGGGGTCCTAAAGCGGCGCATATCCTAACCCTATTAACAGCAATATAACAGCCAGTGCCGAAATTACCACCCAACAAAATTACGGTTTGTTGACATATATCAAGTTCAATTGTAGCACGGTAACAGAACAGTGAAAAACACTTACAAGAATGCACGCTTGAGTCACATTTCGCCCTTTATTGTACACGATTCAGCAAATGATGAAGAAACAAAGATAAATGCAAAATCTGTATGTATCCTTATTATATATCCATATGAAAAATAATGACTAATTTTTTAACTTCGTATGCTTATCCTGACCAGCCGCTTTTTTACCTGTCGATTAAGCTTTTCCGATAAAATAAAGGAATATATCAAGTCGGCTGTTAAGTTCTTGTGAAGAATATAAACGATGAATAGATCTGAAACAGGGTAAAATTTCATCGCTGAAATACAGGCGACAAATTGTTCTCTCTTCCTACAAAGGCGTGATATGCAACTTCATATTATTTTAGTGTCACCGGCCCGCCCGGAAAATGTCGGTGCGGCAGCCCGCGCAATGAAAACCATGGGCTTTGCTTCCTTGCGTATTGTAGACAGTGGCGCACATCTGCAGCCTGAAGCCGGCTGGGTGGCGCATGGCTCGCAGGAAATCCTGCAAAATGCGCTGCATTTCAGCACGCTGGCAGAAGCGCTGGCCGACATCGATTTTACGGTGGCGACGACGGCCCGCAGCCGGGCCAAATTTCACTATTACTGTACACCTCAGGAATTACAGGGGCAGCTTGAAGAGAAAAGCCAGTGGGTGAATCATGCCGCGTTGGTGTTTGGCCGTGAGGATTCCGGGCTGACCAATGAAGAACTGGAACTGGCTGACGTGCTGACCGGCGTACCGATGGTAGCGGATTATCCTTCGCTGAATCTGGGGCAGGCAGTCATGGTGTTCTGTTATCAGCTCTCTTCGCTGAATCAGATAACGTCCGTGAAACCAGCACATGCCGAAGCCGGACAGTTATCGGCATTGCGTGCGCGGGTCGGACGTTTACTGGAAAATGTCGGGGCAGAAGATGACCAGAAATTGTCCGACTGGCTGCATCAGCGCCTCGGTCTTTTGCAACAGCGCGATGCGGCAATGTTGCATACATTGCTGCATGACATCGAAAAAAAGCTGACCCAATGATGTGAGGTGAATCCTTGCCGCTACAGTTCTATATCCGGTGCAACGAGAACAGAGTTATCGATCACACTGGAAATGGATTTAAAGGCAGAGAATTATCCATTTGATTCTGTCCGTGATTAACCGGACGAAAACAGAAAAAAATTGACTTATTGTGCCTTATGCTTTAGCTAATAGAGGCAGACAGAGTACAAACCAAAGACAGACAGAAAATAAAAATGCGAATCATCAGCCTGAACACAACAATTATTACCACCACCGATACCACAGGTAACGGGGCGGGCTGACGCGTACAGGAAAAAGAAAAAAAGCCCGCACCTAACCAGTGCGGGCTTTTTTTTTACATTTAAACGAGAGCTTCAGGAGAGAACCAGAAATGCGAGTGTTGAAATTTGGCGGGACCTCGGTAGCAAACGCAGAACGCTTCATGCGGGTTGCGGAAATTATGGAAAGCAATGCGCGTCAGGGACAGGTCGCGACGGTATTATCCGCGCCTGCCAAAATCACCAACTATCTGGTCGCTATGATTGAACGGACTGTCGCAGGGCAGGACATTCAGACCATCATGAGTGATGCGGAAAACATTTTTGGTCAGCTGATCACCGGTCTGGCGGCAGTGCAGCCGGGCTTTGATTTGCCGAAAGTGAAAGCGTTTGTCGATCAGGAATTCGCTCAGCTTAAACAGTTGATGCACGGTATTACGCTGCTGGGACAATGCCCGGACAGCGTAAATGCCTCCATCATTTGTCGTGGCGAGAAGCTCTCAATCGCCATTATGGAAGCAGTGTTTGTTGCCAAAGGCTTTGGCGTCACTGTCATTAACCCGGTCGAAAAACTGCTCGCTCAGGGGCATTACCTCGAATCAACCGTGGACATCAATGAATCCACCCGCCGTATCGCCGCCAGCGCTATTCCAGCCGGTCATATCGTGCTGATGGCCGGTTTCACTGCCGGTAACGAGCAGGGCGAGCTGGTGGTGCTGGGACGTAACGGTTCCGATTATTCAGCTGCCGTGCTGGCCGCCTGTTTACGCGCTGACTGCTGTGAAATCTGGACAGATGTTGACGGTGTGTATACCTGTGACCCGCGCACTGTCCCGGATGCCCGCTTACTGAAATCAATGTCTTATCAGGAAGCGATGGAGCTGTCGTACTTTGGTGCGAAAGTGCTTCACCCGCGTACCATCTTACCCATTGCTCAGTTCCAGATCCCCTGCCTGATTAAAAACACCACCAACCCCCAGGCACCGGGCACTCTGATTGGCAGCGAAAGCCTGGATGATAATACACCGGTGAAAGGCATCACCAATCTCAACAACATGGCAATGATCAACGTTTCCGGTCCGGGGATGAAAGGGATGATCGGCATGGCAGCACGCGTGTTTGCTGTGATGTCCCGTTCGGGTATTTCCGTGGTGCTGATCACCCAGTCTTCTTCCGAATACAGCATCAGCTTCTGTGTGCCGCAGAGCGAGCTGGAGCGCGCCCGTAAAGCGCTGGAAGATGAGTTTTATCTCGAGCTGAAAGACGGTCTGCTTGAGCCGCTGGATGTGATGGAAAAACTGGCGGTCATTTCGGTAGTCGGTGACGGCATGCGTACCCTGCGCGGCATCTCGGCGAAATTCTTCTCGGCACTGGCGCGCGCTAATATCAATATCGTGGCCATCGCCCAGGGTTCTTCCGAGCGCTCCATCTCCGTTGTGGTCAATAACGACGATGCGACCACCGGCGTACGGGTCAGTCACCAGATGCTGTTCAACACAGATCAGGTCATTGAAGTTTTCCTGATCGGCGTCGGCGGTGTGGGCGGGGCGTTGATTGAACAGATCCGCCGTCAGCAGGCGTGGCTGAAAACCAAACACATCGATCTGCGTGTTTGCGGTATCGCTAACTCCCGCGCATTGCTGACCAATGTGCACGGTATTGCGCTGGAAACCTGGCGTGATGAGCTGGGTGCAGCGAAAGAGTCGCTGAATCTTGGCCGTCTGATCCGTCTGGTGAAAGAGTACCACCTGCTGAATCCGGTGATTGTGGACTGCACTTCCAGTCAGGAAGTGGCTGATCAGTACGCCGATTTCCTGGCTGACGGCTTCCACGTTGTAACGCCGAATAAAAAAGCCAATACCTCATCAATGAATTATTACTATCAGTTGCGTAAGGCGGCGGATGGTTCACGCCGTAAATTTCTCTACGACACCAATGTCGGCGCAGGTTTGCCGGTAATTGAAAACCTGCAAAACCTGCTGAACGCAGGGGATGAGCTGGTGCGTTTCACCGGTATTTTATCCGGCTCGCTGTCATATATCTTCGGCAAACTGGATGAAGGCATGTCATTGTCTGCTGCGACCTTGCAGGCGCGGGATATGGGCTATACCGAACCGGATCCGCGCGACGATCTTTCCGGTATGGACGTCGCCCGTAAGTTGCTGATTCTGGCGCGTGAAGCCGGTTACAAACTGGAACTGACGGATATCGATGTGGAATCTGTTTTACCACCGTCCTTCAATTCAGAAGGCAATGTGAATGAATTTGTGGCGCGACTGCCGGAACTGGATGCCGAATTTGCGCAGCGTGTTGCGCAGGCCACCGCCGCAGGTAAAGTATTGCGCTATGTTGGTGCTATCGAAGACGGGCAGTGCAAAGTAAAAATCGATGCTGTCGATGGCAATGACCCGCTTTATAAAGTAAAAAATGGGGAGAATGCGCTGGCGTTTTACAGCCGCTATTATCAGCCGTTGCCGTTAGTTCTGCGTGGCTACGGCGCGGGTAATGATGTGACGGCGGCAGGTGTGTTTGCCGATCTTTTGAGAACGCTGTCATGGAAGTTAGGAGTTTAATATGGTTAAGGTGTATGCCCCGGCTTCAATCGGGAACGTCAGCGTAGGCTTCGATGTGTTGGGCGCGGCCGTTTCTCCTGTGGATGGCACGCTGCTGGGGGACTGTGTTTCCGTTGAGCCAGCCACCGTCTTCAGTCTGAAAAACGAAGGCAAGTTTGTGTCTAAACTGCCGGATCGTATGGAAGACAACATTGTTTATCAGTGCTGGCAGCGTTTCTGTCAGGAAATCGGCAAGCAAGTGCCGGTGGCGATGACGCTGGAAAAAAACATGCCGATCGGCTCAGGTCTGGGTTCCAGCGCCTGTTCTGTGGTTGCCGGTCTGATGGCGATGAACGAGTTTTGTGGTAAGCCGCTTAATGAAAACCAGATGCTGTTGCTGATGGGTGAGCTTGAAGGGCGTATTTCCGGTAGCGTGCATTTCGATAATGTCGCGCCATGCTATTTAGGCGGCATTCAGCTGATGCTGGAAGAACTCGATATCATCAGCCAGCCTGTGCCAGGTTTTGACGACTGGCTGTGGGTGATGGCGTATCCGGGCATCAAAGTTTCAACGGCCGAAGCGCGTGCCATTTTACCCGCGCAGTATCGTCGTCAGGATTGCATCAGCCACGGACGTTATCTGGCGGGCTTTATCCATGCCTGTCACACTCAGCAACCCGCACTGGCTGCAAAGCTGATGAAAGATGTGATTGCTGAGCCTTACCGTACCCGTCTGCTGCCAGGTTTTGCCCAGGCGCGCAGCGCCTCAGAAGAAATTGGTGCGCTGGCTTGCGGGATTTCCGGCTCAGGCCCGACGCTGTTTGCGGTGTGCAATGACAGCGCGACAGCGAAACGTATGGCTGACTGGTTGCAGACGCATTATCTGCAAAATGACGAAGGCTTTGTTCATATTTGTCGTCTTGATACCGCGGGCGCGCGGGTATTGGGATAACTCGATAATTTATTGGGATAACTAATGAAACTGTACAACCTGAAGGATCATAACGAGCAGGTCAGCTTTGCTCAGGCCGTCAAACAAGGCCTTGGAAAACAGCAGGGATTATTCTTTCCGCTGGAACTGCCGGAGTTTGAACTGACGGAAATCGACCGTTTGCTGGAACTGGATTTCGTCACCCGCAGCAGCCGCATTCTTTCTGCTTTCATCGGCGATGAAATTCCGGAAGAAGAATTATATCAGCGTGTGAAAAACGCGTTTGCTTTCCCGGCACCTGTCGTCAACGTGGAAGAAGACATTGCCTGTCTGGAACTTTTCCACGGCCCGACCCTGGCTTTTAAAGATTTCGGCGGCCGCTTTATGGCGCAAATCCTGACTCAGGTATCGGGCGATCAGCCGGTGACCATTCTGACTGCGACTTCCGGTGATACCGGTGCGGCAGTGGCGCATGCATTCCACGGCCTGAAAAATGTGCGTGTGGTGATTCTGTACCCGCGCGGCAAAATCAGTCCGTTGCAGGAAAAACTGTTCTGCACCCTCGGTGGCAACATTCATACCGTCGCCATCGACGGTGACTTTGATGCCTGTCAGGCGCTGGTGAAACAGGCATTTGATGATGAAGAGCTGAAATTTGCGCTGAAACTGAATTCGGCGAACTCTATCAACATCAGCCGTCTGCTGGCACAGATTTGTTATTACTTTGAAGCCGTTGCCCAACTGCCTCAGGAAGCGCGCAATCAGTTGGTGGTTTCCGTGCCAAGCGGTAACTTTGGTGATCTGACAGCCGGTTTGCTGGCGAAATCTCTCGGCCTGCCGGTGAAACGCTTTATCGCTGCGACCAACGCCAATGACACAGTGCCGCGTTTTCTGTCTAACGGTGAATGGGAGCCGAAGAAAACCGTTGCGACGCTGTCGAACGCAATGGATGTCAGCCAGCCCAACAACTGGCCGCGCGTGGAAGAGCTGTATCGTCGTAAAACCTGGCAACTGAAAGATCTGGGCTTTGGCACAGTCAGCGATGACACCACCGAAGATGCGATGCGCGAGCTGGCCAATATCGGTTATATCTCGGAACCTCACGCGGCAATTGCTTACCGCGTACTGCGCGATCAGCTGCAGCCGGGTGAATTTGGCCTGTTCATCGGGACGGCGCATCCGGCAAAATTCAAGGAAAGCGTGGAAGCGATCCTGGATCAGGATATCGGTTTGCCGAAAGAACTGGCGGATCGCGCTGACCTGCCATTGTTGTCGCACAATCTGCCGGCTGATTTCAGCGAAATGCGCGCATTCCTGATGGCATTACCTGAATAAATAGCCTGCTTCTGACATGTAAAAGCCCTCTCCGCGAGGGCTTTTTTATATACGCAGATCAAAAGGATCAGCGTTCTGGGCGGGTAAAGACCAGTTCATTACCTTGCGAACGTGATTCATCAAACCCGTAACCTTCCAGATTGAAATCCTGAAGCTGTTTCGGCTTATCAAGGCGTTCTTTGATGATAAACCGGCTCATCAGGCCGCGCGCTTTTTTGGCATAGAAGCTGATGACTTTATATTTGCCGTTTTTCTCGTCGAGGAATACCGGCTTGATAATTTCGCCATCCAGCAGTTTAGGTTTCACGGCTTTGAAGTATTCATCGGATGCCAGATTCACCAGCACCTGGCTTTTTTGTTCGCTGAGTAAGTGGTTGAGTTTTTCAGTCAGTAAATCTCCCCAGAAGGCGTACAGATTAGCGCCCTGTGGGTTTTCCAGCCGGATACCCATTTCCAGCCGGTAAGGCATCATCAGATCCAGCGGGCGCAGCAGGCCATATAAGCCGGACAACATCCGCAGATGTTTCTGAGCAAAATCAAAATCTTTCTCACTGAAATCTTCTGCCTGCAGGCCCGTATAAACATCACCTTTAAAGGCCAGCAAAGCCTGACGCGCATTTTCCGGTGTGAAATCCGGCTGCCAGTCATTGAAACGTTCTGCGTTGAGATGGGCCAGTTTATCGCTGATCCCCATCAGTGAAGAGATTTGCGCCGGGGACATTTTACGTGCCACGGTGATCAGCTGGCTGGATTTATCCAGCAACTCCGGTTGAGTGTAGCGCGTTGTCGCAAGCGGGCTTTCGTAATCGAGCGTTTTGGCAGGTGAAATAATGGTTAACATAGTCTCGTCCGTTGGTCAGTGACGGTTCACATTCAGGAATCTTTGTGGCCTCACTGTAGCAAAAAAGCCACGGCGATGGAGGCATGATATCGATAGGTAAAAGCAGACAACGTCAGCGCGGAGGCATTTTTTTATCCCAGACACCAGGCTGGATCTGGCCGCGTAATTCAGGGTAATGGTCAGGGTTAAACACCGGTATTTTCCCCATACGTCGCTGACGTTCATAATCTTTCACCACGCTGACCGCAATTCCCGAGAGCAGCAGCAATGCGGTGAGATTGAGTATTGCCATCAATGCCATAAAGATATCAGCCAGCTTCCATAACAACTGAATTTCCAGCAGACATCCGCAGAACACCATGGCGATGACCAGTAACCTGAAAATCATTAATTTCAGAGGTGAAGAACGGTGAAAGAAATTCAGATTGTTTTCGGCATAGGCATAGTTTCCGGCAATCGACGTAAATGCAAAAGAGAAGACCAGTATGGCCAGAACCACATGGCTCCAGCTTCCGGTCACCGGCATAATCGATTGTTGTATCAGCCGGATACCGGTTGCAGCGTCAGGTTGATCAAGGGTTCCTGACGTCAGGATGATCAGCGCAGTGGCAGTACAAATCACCATGGTATCGATAAAGACTGCAAACATCTGACTGAATCCCGCCATGGCCGGATGGCTGACGCCGGCCATGGCCGCTGCATTGGGTGAAGAACCGACACCGGCCTCGCTGGCAAAAGCGCCGCGCTGCATTCCCTGTGTGATGGCCTGTGTTATGCCATATGCCAGTGCGCCGGATGCCGCCTGTTGTATGCCAAAGGCACTTTTGAATACCAGCACCAGCACCTGGGGCAATCTTTCAACTTGATGACCAATGACCCAGATGGCCAGCAACAGATACGCGAAGGCCATCATCGGCATTAGCCATTTTGTAAGCCCGGTTATTGCCCGTATACCGCCGAAGATCAGTATTGCGATCAGTGCGGATAAAATGCAGGCGGTGACCAGTGCCGGTATATGCAGAAGGTGAAAAGAGGCCTGCGCAATGGAATTAGCCTGTAAGGCACTGAAAATAAAGCCACAGGAAATCACCATCAGTGAAGAAAACAGGACACCCATCCAGCGCATTCCCAGCCCTTTTTCCATGTAATCCGCCGGACCACCACGAAATTTCCCCTGAGCTGCATTGCCTTTGTAAACCTGCGCCAGCGTGTTTTCTATCATTGCCGTCGCCATGTTGAAAACCGCAATTATCCACATCCAGAAGATTGCGCCGGGGCCGCCCAGCGTAATGGCGATGGCGACACCGGTGAGATTGCCGGTACCAATACGCGATGCAAGGCTCAGACACAGCGACTGCCACGGGGAAATACCTCTCGCGGTGTGTTTTTGTTTATAAAGTGTGGAGGAGAAAAGGTGGCCAAAATGACGGAACTGAATAAAGCCAAGCCGGAACGTGAGGTAAATGCCGGTGCCGCACAGCAGGTAAATCAGGATCGAACTCCAGAGAATTGTGTCGAAAAAATCCAGCAGGTCGTTCATGAATTGTCCTTGGTTGATTCGCCCTTCATCGTTTTTATTTGTTTGCTTGCGGGCAATGACCACTTTGGGTGGCTAACATACCTTTTTTATCGAATGGGTGACATAGGCATTTTGACTGACTTTGCGTGTTTTGGAAGGTGAAAAATCACGTGATGCTCGTAGCCGAGCATGCCGTGATATGCGCCTTGCGCCTGGCTTTTTGCATGTTATCATCAGCCAAAGGCAAGGCATGAAAATGTCTATACGAAAACGTCCAAACGATGAGATATGCCAAAATGACCGATAAACTGACTTCCCTACGCCAAATGACTCAGGTTGTAGCTGACACCGGAGATATCGCGGCAATGAAGTTGTACCAGCCGCAAGATGCGACCACTAACCCGTCTCTGATCCTCAGCGCTGCCCAAATCCCTGAATACCGTAAACTGATCGACGAAGCTATCGCCTGGGCACGTGACCAGAGCAGCGATCATGACCAGCAGATTACTGATGCCGCTGACAAACTGGCAGTGAACATCGGTCTGGAAATCCTGAAACTGGTTCCGGGCCGTATTTCAACAGAAGTTGATGCACGTCTGTCATACGATACTGATGCAAGCGTGGCCAAAGCCAAACGCCTGATCAAACTCTACAATGATGCGGGTATCAGCAATGACCGTATCCTGATCAAACTGGCTTCGACCTGGCAGGGCATCCGCGCTGCTGAGAAACTGGAAAAAGAAGGCATCAACTGTAACCTGACGCTGCTGTTCTCCTTCGCTCAGGCGCGTGCTTGTGCTGAAGCGGGGGTCTTCCTGATTTCTCCGTTCGTTGGCCGTATCCTTGACTGGTACAAAGCCAACGGTGACAAAAAAGAGTTCGCACCGCATGAAGATCCGGGCGTCGTGTCGGTGACCGAAATCTACGAATACTACAAACAACACGGCTATGAAACTGTCGTGATGGGTGCAAGCTTCCGTAACATTGGCGAAATCATCGAACTGGCAGGCTGTGACCGCCTGACCATCGCCCCTACGCTGCTGAAAGAACTGGCAGAAAGCGAAGGCCCGCTGGAGCGCAAACTGTCCTTCTCCGGTGAAACCAAGCCACGCCCTGCACCACTGACTGAATCGCAGTTCTACTGGGAGCATAACCAGGATCCAATGGCGATCGACAAACTGGCTGACGGTATCCGTAAGTTTGCAGTCGATCAGGGTAAACTGGAAAAAATGATTTCTGATTTGCTGTAATCAGCGCTCTGTTTCAGCATAAAGCGGCTAATCAGCCGCTTTTTTTATGGCTGTGATAAAACCACTGGCCGGTTACCGATATACTGAGTGCTGTGACTACGAAGAAAATGCTGTGGAGAAATAGCATGGATACATTACGAATTGGTCTGGTATCAGTATCGGACCGCGCATCGAGCGGCGTTTATCAGGACAAAGGAATTCCGGCGCTGGAAGAATGGCTGCAAAAAGCGCTGATTACGCCCTTTAAGCTGGAAAAAAAACTGATCCCCGACGAGCAGCCGCTGATTGAACAGGCGATTAGCGAACTGGTCGATGAAAGCGGTTGTCATCTGGTACTGACTACCGGGGGAACCGGGCCTGCGCGTCGTGATGTCACGCCGGATGCCACCCTGGCTGTGGCCGACCGGGAAATGCCCGGCTTTGGCGAACAGATGCGCCAGATCAGCCTGCACTTCGTGCCGACGGCGATTTTATCGCGTCAGGTTGGGGTGATTCGCAAACAGGCGTTGATCCTGAATTTACCCGGCCAGCCGAAATCCATTCAGGAAACGCTGGAAGGGCTGAAGGATGCGGACGGTAAAGTGATAGTTTCCGGCATTTTTGCCAGCGTGCCTTATTGTATCCAGTTACTCGACGGGCCCTATATTGAAACCCATGATGAGGTGGTAGCAGCTTTCCGTCCGAAAAGTGCCCGCCGCGATACAAAAAACTGAATACCGTTCCTTTTTGAAATTTAGCGATGTTAAGCGTCAGACACGACTGGTGTGAAAAATATTTGCCGATATAGTAATAATTACTTTACAAAAGGTGGCAAAAACCTTTCCATTTTTTCACTCTGGTGTCTGACGGTATCCTATGCAACACGCACAATCGCGCCGGTTGAACCGGCAGGACTTCAAAACGCTTTCCCTCGCTGCACTGGGCGGCGCCCTGGAATTTTACGACTTTATCATTTTTGTCTTCTTCGCTGCGGTGATAGGCGATCTCTTCTTCCCGGCCAATATGCCCGACTGGCTCCGTCAGGTTCAGACCTTTGGTATTTTTGCTGCCGGTTATCTGGCGCGTCCGCTGGGCGGCATTATCATGGCACACTTCGGGGATTTGGTCGGCCGTAAGCGCATGTTCAGTCTGAGCATTTTGCTGATGGCATTACCCACGCTGGCGATGGGGATGTTGCCAACATACGCCTCGATTGGCATGGCGGCTCCGCTGTTACTGTTACTGATGCGCCTGTTACAAGGGGCAGCAATTGGCGGCGAAGTGCCGGGCGCATGGGTATTTGTCGCCGAACATGTACCACGTAACCGCATCGGTTTCGCTTGCGGCACTCTCACAGCCGGTTTAACGCTGGGGATCCTGCTGGGTTCTGTGGTGGCAACTTTACTGAACACCAGCATGACACCAGCCGCCATCAGTCAGTATGGCTGGCGTATTCCGTTCTTCATAGGCGGAGTTTTTGGTCTGATCGCGATGTATCTGCGCCGTTGGTTACAGGAAACGCCTGTCTTCATTGAAATGAAAACGCGTAAGGCGCTGGCGGAAGAACTACCTTTGAAAGCCGTCATTGCCAATCACAAAAAAGAAGTCGTGGTATCAATGCTGATGACCTGGCTGTTATCAGCGGGTATCGTGGTGGTGATCCTGATGACCCCCACCTGGTTGCAGAAGCAGTTCGGCATTCCGGCGGCAGCGGCATTACAGGCAAATTGTCTGGCCACCGTGGCGCTGATGTTCGGGTGCATTATTTCGGGCAGCATTGTTGATCGCCTCGGAGCCAGCAAAACCTTTATCTTCGGCAGCCTGTTCCTCGGGATTTGCAGCGCTGCTTTTTATCACATGGTCGCGGCAGACGCCTCAGTGCTGATGGGCATGTATGCGCTGGCAGGGCTAAGCGTGGGCGTAGTTGGCGCCGTACCTTACGTGATGGTGCGGGCGTTTCCGGCGGAAGTCCGTTTTACCGGCATCTCTTTTTCATACAATGTGGCCTACGCGATTTTCGGTGGTCTGACGCCCGTCTTTGTCACATTGTTCATGCGCCTGACACCGATGGCTCCCGCCTGGTATGTGCTGGCTTTGTCGGCGATTGGCTTGCTGACCGGTCTTTATCTCAGCCGTGATTTGGACAGCGAAACGACCCGCACAGCGAAATTTTCCGAGGGTGCCGCTTCCGGCCAGTGATTGGATTTTATGGCTAAAAAGCCCTGCTGCAATGCAGGGCTTTTTGCGCGTGGCTGAGGGCACTTATGCCACAACAGCGTCAACTTGCGGAGCGTGGTTTTTTGGCTCACCGACTGGCAAAACAGTACGGCCATATTGCTCGTTCAGCACTTCGGCCATCGCCAGGTAAATCGCGCTGGCGCCGCAGAAGATGCCTTCAAAGCCAGCAAAATGCAGAACAGCAGCATTCCCGGTCATATTTCCATAGCAAAGCAGGGCGAACAAAATCGTCAGACTGCCAAAAACAACCTGTATACCGCGGTTTGCTTTCAGGGTGCCAAAAAACATGAATAAGGTGAACACACCCCAGATGCCGAGATAAGCACCGAGGAAAGCTTCGCTACTGGCATCGGCCATGCCCATGCGCGGTAGCATTAAGATGCCGACCAGGCTTAACCAGAACGCGCCATAAGAAGTGAATGCGGTGGTACCGAACGTATTCCCTTTTTTAAATTCCATCATCCCGGCAAGAATTTGAATCAAACCACCATAAAAAATCCCCATACTGACAATGACTGCGGTCAGAGGGAAAAAACCTGCGTTGTGTAAATTTAATAAGATTGTGGTCATACCAAATCCCATCAGCCCGAGCGGGCCTGGATTTGCCAACGTTTTGCTGTGCATAGATCCTCTGTATCGGAATTATTATTAATTGATAATCGGGGGAAGAAACGCTTGGGAAATGGGCAAAAAACCCACATATCGTAGAAGCGCGCGGCATCATAAGGAGGGTAGCGTCAGCAAACATTGATCTGGCGTAACAGCAATTGAAGATTTTTTTTCACTTTGCCCCTTGATGCTGAGCGGCATGGCCCCATCTTATTCCCAACCGCAGTTGTTACCGTCGGGAAATCCGTTAAATGGGGCTGTTGAAATCGTAAAGATCGGCCACATATACAGTAGCAACCTGAACGAATATGAATTTAAGTGGAGACGTTTTAGATGGGTAAAATTATTGGGATCGACCTGGGCACCACCAACTCTTGTGTAGCTATCATGGATGGCACGACTGCTCGTGTACTGGAGAATGCTGAAGGCGACCGCACCACTCCTTCCATCATCGCTTATGCGGCAGATGGCGAGACTCTGGTAGGTTCTCCGGCTAAACGTCAGGCTGTGACTAACCCGCAGAATACCCTGTTTGCGATCAAGCGCCTGATTGGCCGTCGCTTCCAGGATGAAGAAGTACAACGTGATAAAGGCATCATGCCTTACCAGATCGTAAGCGCTGACAATGGTGATGCGTGGATCGACGTTAAAGGTCAAAGAATCGCACCGCCGCAGATCTCTGCCGAAGTGTTGAAGAAAATGAAGAAAACCGCTGAAGATTATCTGGGCGAACCGGTAACTGAAGCTGTTATCACCGTACCTGCTTACTTCAACGATGCTCAGCGTCAGGCAACGAAAGACGCTGGCCGTATCGCAGGTCTGGAAGTCAAACGTATCATCAACGAACCGACTGCAGCAGCACTGGCGTATGGTCTGGATCGCGAAATCGGCAACCGTACTATCGCGGTATATGACCTGGGTGGTGGTACTTTCGATATCTCTATTATCGAAATTGATGAAGTTGACGGTGAAAAAACCTTTGAAGTACTGGCGACCAACGGTGACACTCACCTTGGTGGTGAAGACTTCGATAGCCGTATGATCAACTATCTGGTTGAAGAATTTAAGAAAGAGCAAGGCATGGATCTGCGTAACGATCCACTGGCGATGCAACGTCTGAAAGAAGCCGCTGAAAAAGCGAAGATTGAATTGTCTTCTGCTCAGCAAACTGACGTGAACCTGCCGTACATCACTGCTGATGCGACAGGTCCTAAACACATGAACATCAAAGTGACCCGTGCAAAACTGGAATCTTTGGTAGAAGACCTGGTTAACCGTTCTATCGAACCACTGAAAGTGGCGCTGAAAGACGCAGGTCTGTCAGTTTCTGATATTCAGGACGTTATCCTGGTGGGTGGTCAGACCCGTATGCCAATGGTTCAGAAGAAAGTTGCAGATTTCTTCGGTAAAGAACCACGTAAAGACGTGAACCCGGACGAAGCTGTGGCAATCGGTGCAGCGGTTCAGGGTGGTGTATTGGCAGGTGATGTGAAAGATGTTCTGCTGCTGGATGTAACGCCGTTGTCTCTGGGTATCGAGACCATGGGCAGCGTGATGACTCCGCTTATTACCAAAAACACCACTATCCCGACTAAACACAGCCAGGTGTTCTCTACTGCGGAAGACAACCAGTCTGCAGTCACCATCCATGTGTTGCAGGGTGAACGTAAGCGTGCAAGTGATAACAAATCTCTGGGTCAATTCAACCTGGACGGTATTCAGGCAGCACCACGCGGTCAGGCTCAGATCGAAGTCACCTTCGACCTTGATGCCGACGGTATCCTGCATGTGTCTGCGAAAGACAAAAATACCGGCCGTGAGCAGAAGATCACCATCAAGGCATCTTCTGGTCTGAGCGAAGAAGAAATCCAGAAAATGGTTAATGATGCTGAAGCCAATGCCGAATCTGACCGTAAGTTTGAAGAACTGGTTCAGACCCGCAACCAGGCGGATCATCTGATCCACGGTACCCGTAAGCAACTGGAAGAAGCGGGCGACAAACTGCCAGCTGAAGACAAAACTGCCGTAGAAGAAGCCCTGAAAGCACTGGAAGTGTCTGCTAAAGGTGAAGATAAGGCTGATATCGAAGCGAAAATCCAGGCGCTGGTACAGGTTTCCGGCAAACTGATGGAAATGGCTCAGCAGCAAGGCCAGGCAGAAGGCGGCGACACCAGCGCGCAGAAAGATGATGACGTTGTTGACGCTGAATTCGAAGAAGTTAAAGACAAAAAATAATCGCCCTTAAGCGGGCACAGTAAGAAGCTTTACTGATAACCAGCACGGGCGTCGAGGAAACTCTACGCCCGTGCACGCATGTTGAGGGTAGGTTAAAGCATGGCGAAGCAAGATTATTACGAGATTTTAGGCGTATCCAAAACAGCGGATGAGCGTGAAATCAAAAAGGCTTATAAGCGTCTGGCGATGAAACATCACCCTGACCGTAATCAGGGCGATAAAGAATCGGAAAGTAAATTCAAAGAAATTAAAGAAGCTTATGAAATTCTGACCGATGCGCAAAAGCGTGCGGCCTATGACCAGTACGGTCATGCAGCCTTTGAGCAAGGTGGCATGGGCGGTGGTGGCGGTGGCTACGGCGGCGGTGCAGATTTCAGCGACATCTTTGGTGACGTCTTTGGCGACATCTTTGGCGGCGGTCGCCGTCAGCGTGCCAGCCGGGGTTCAGACCTGCGTTACAACATGGATCTGACTCTGGAAGAGGCCGTTCGTGGTGTCACCAAAGAAATCCGCATCCCGACACTGGATGAATGTGACGTTTGTCACGGCAGCGGCGCGAAAGCGGGTAGCTCTCCGGCCACCTGTCCGACCTGTCATGGTGCAGGCCAGGTTCAGATGCGTCAGGGCTTCTTCACAGTTCAGCAAGCGTGTCCGACCTGTCAGGGGCGCGGTAAAGTGATTAAAGATCCGTGCACAAAATGTCACGGACATGGTCGCGTAGAACGTTCAAAAACGCTGTCAGTGAAAATTCCTGCGGGTGTGGATACGGGCGACCGTATTCGTCTGGAAGGTGAAGGCGAAGCCGGTGAGCATGGTGCTCCGTCAGGGGACCTGTACGTCCAGGTTCAGGTTAAAGCGCACAAAATCTTTGAGCGCGAAGGTAATAACCT
This sequence comes from Rahnella sp. PD4, assembly GCF_049199325.1. Lineage (NCBI taxonomy): Bacteria > Pseudomonadati > Pseudomonadota > Gammaproteobacteria > Enterobacterales > Yersiniaceae > Rahnella > Rahnella sp. PD4. Next base: position 82,220 of record NZ_JBLZQF010000003.1, read on the forward strand.
GTACTGCGAAGTACCAATCAACTTCGCCATGGCGGCACTGGGTGGCGAAATTGAAGTGCCAACGCTTGATGGTCGCGTGAGCCTGAAAATCCCGGCTGAAACGCAAACGGGGAAAATGTTCCGTATGCGCGGACGTGGCGTAAAATCTGTCCGTGGTGGTGCTCAGGGCGACCTGATGTGCCGTGTGGTGGTAGAAACTCCGGTCAGTCTGAACGAGAAGCAGAAGCAGTTGCTGCGGGATCTGGAAGAAAGTTTTGGCGGTGTTTCGGGTGAAAAAAACAGCCCGCGCTCCAAAAGCTTCCTCGACGGCGTGAAAAAGTTTTTTGATGACCTGACCCGCTAACCATTCGCTGGATACAGCGATGCAGAGCCAGACAACATCCCCGGCAGCGGTTAACGCGCCGGGGATTTTTTTATGCATTCTGATGTAAAAAGGGAAATCCAATGCCTCGTAAAAAACGAGCTATAATGCAGAAATAATCGACTTTTTACGAAGTGATTGTTTGCGTACAATTCAGACATTCCATTGTGGTAAGCATTTTCTTGCCACGTTTTTTCTACAGGAGAATCAGGATGTCGAATATTATTCGTCAGTTTTTACGGATGGAAGCCGCCGGTGGTGTGGTGTTAATCATTGCAGCCATCGTGGCATTAATCATGGCGAACAGCCCGTTGCAGGGAGTTTATCAGGCGTTTCTCGATGTTCCCGTCACCTTACGTTTTTCCGAGCTTCTGATCGACAAGCCACTTTTGCTGTGGATTAACGATGGCCTGATGGCGGTTTTCTTTCTGATGATTGGTCTGGAAGTAAAGCGGGAGATGTGTGAAGGTGCGCTGGCCAATCGCCAGCAGGCGATGTTTCCTGCCATTGCTGCGCTCGGTGGTATGGTTGTTCCGGCATTAATCTATTTACTGTTTAACGGCGGCGATGAAATCGCCCGTCAGGGGTGGGCTATTCCGGCAGCAACGGACATTGCGTTTGCGCTGGGTGTAATGGCGCTGCTGGGCTCGCGTGTACCAACCGGGTTAAAAGTATTCCTGCTGGCTCTGGCGATTATTGATGACCTGGGTGCCATTGTGATCATTGCTCTGTTTTATAGCCATGATGTGTCGATGATTGCGCTGGGTTTATCGGCGGTCTGCATCGCGGCCCTGGCTTTCCTGAACTGGCGCGGAGTAACAAAGCTGACGCCTTACCTGCTGATTGGTGCCGTATTCTGGGTCTGTGTGCTGAAATCAGGGATTCACGCGACACTGGCGGGTGTCATTCTTGGTTTCTTAATTCCGTTAAGGACCAAAGAGAATAAAAAATCACCGGCACGCCGTCTGGAACATGGGATCCATCCTTATGTTTCCTGGTTTATTTTGCCGATGTTCGCGTTCGCCAATGCCGGTATCTCATTGCAGGGCGTGACGGTCGCGGGTTCATTCTCAACATTACCCATGGGTATTGCTGCCGGGCTTGTGCTCGGTAAGCCGCTGGGTATTATGCTGTTCGGGGGGATCGCGTTGAAATCAGGAATGACACGTCTGTCATCCGGCATAACCTTTAGTCAGATTGCGGCAGTTTCCGTGCTGTGTGGCATCGGTTTCACTATGTCGATTTTCATCGGTTCTCTGGCTTTTGCAACGCTTGAACCCGCGCTGCTGACATATGCAAAAATGGGTATACTGATGGGTTCAGTCGCATCAGCGGTTCTGGGATACCTGCTCCTGAGCCGGGCCTTACCGAAGAAACGTACAGCATAATGCTGACTTTATACTTCAGGAAAGGGTGAAACCATGCCTCATATTAATTACAACCATTTGTATTATTTCTGGCACGTATGCAAATCAGGTTCAGTTGTAGGAGCTGCGGAAGCATTACATCTTACTCCGCAAACCATCACCGGACAGATTAAGTCTCTGGAAGAAAGGTTGGATGGCAAACTTTTTAAACGGCTGGGGCGGGGGCTGGTGCCTTCTGAACTGGGGCAACTGATTTACCGCTATGCCGATAAAATGTTCACTCTCAGTCAGGAAATGCTGGATATTGTGAATTACCGCAAAGAGGCGAGCCTGCTATTTGATGTGGGTGTGGCGGATGCGTTATCCAAACGACTGGTCAGCCGTGTGCTGGAAGCTGCGGTGCCGCCGGACAACGCACAAATTCACCTGCGCTGTTTTGAATCGACTCACGAAATGCTGCTTGAACAGCTGAGTCAGCATAAACTGGACATGATTTTGTCAGATTGCCCGGTGGATTCTACCCAGCAGGAAGGGTTGTTTTCGGTCAAACTGGGTGAAAGTCCGATCAGCTTCTTTTGTTGTAATCCGCCGTCAGGCATGGATTTTCCGGATTGCCTGGAGCATCGTCCATTACTCATCCCCGGCCGGCGTTCGATGCTGGGACGTAAGTTGCTTAACTGGTTTAATACGCAGGGGTTGAAGGTCAATATTCTTGGTGAGTTTGACGATGCCGCGCTGATGAAAGCGTTTGGAATGAACAACGATGCGATATTTGTCGCTCCGGCCGTTTATTCATCAACTGAATTTCAGGATGAGAAAATCGAGGAAGTCGGGCGCGTCGAAGGAATTATGGAAGAGTATTACGTGATTTTTGCCGAAAGAATGATTCAACATCCTTCTGTGCAGAGGATTTGTTACACCGACTTTTCAGCATTGTTTGAGTAGAAATTACTCAACTTTCAGATATAAAAAAACCGGCGTGAGCCGGCTTTTTTATCAAGCATTTCAGCGTAATGCGATTATTGCATTGCGTTGATTTGCGCAGTCAGGTTTGACTTATGACGCGCTGCTTTGTTTTTGTGGATCAGGCCTTTGCAAGACTGACGGTCCACGATTGGTTGCATTTCGTTAAATGCGTTTTGTGCAGCAGCTTTGTCGCCTGCTGCAATAGCCGCGTATACCTTCTTGATAAAGGTACGCATCATAGAACGACGGCTCGCGTTGTGCTTACGGCGTTTTTCTGACTGTACGGCGCGTTTCTTAGCTGATTTGATATTAGCCAAGGCCAACTCCCAAATATTTTTCTATTGATGAACAATTCAAAGGCCGAGGAATATGCCTTTTCGGTCTTCTTTTGTCAACGGATTTGTGCAAATAAGCGGCGTTTTAAAGAGTGAACTTTACTCGTCGCTTGTTACGTTGTGATGGCGCAGGATTTTAACAGCTTCCGGCATCGGAATACAGTCTTTCGCGAGAAAAATCGACAGGAGAGTGTACAAACTGCCCACTACGGCCATTAACGCTTTGTTTATGCGAAAAGTCACGCATTCCCTGTATGCAACGAAAGATTTTCATCGCCACGCCGCCATTTGAACCGCAATATCTGCCGTATGCAAGAGAGAATGGTGTGATCCTGCTAATCGCTGGTTAACCTTGGAGGCTGTACAAGGTATAATCCGCCGATTTCCATCGTTATGAGTCAGCATTGGATTTGAGCCAGCTATGGAGCTAATTCGCGGAATACACAATATTCGGGCACGTCATCATGGGTGTGTGCTGACTATTGGCAATTTTGATGGTGTACACCGTGGCCACCAGGCCCTGATTGAACAGCTTAAGCTGGAAGGTCAACGTCTGGGACTGCCGGTGATGGTAATGATTTTTGAGCCCCAGCCTCTGGAACTGTTTGCCGGTGATAAAGCACCTGCACGCCTGACCAGTTTGCGCGATAAGGCCAAGTATCTGGCAGAGTGCGGCGTAGATTACCTTTTATGTGTCCGCTTCGAGCCACGGTTCGCAGCACACATGGCACAGGCATTTATCTCGCAGCTGCTGGTTGAAAAGCTGGGCGTCAGATTCCTGACTGTCGGGGATGATTTCCGCTTTGGAGCCAGCCGTCTCGGGGATTTTGAGCTATTACAGAAGGCCGGTGAAGAATACGGTTTTGAAGTGATCAGCACGCAAACTTTCCGTGAAGGTGGGAACCGCATCAGCAGCACGGCGATCCGTAATGCGTTGCGTGACGATGATCTGGCGCTGGCCGAGAATTTACTGGGTCACCCGTTCAGCATCTCTGGCCGTGTCGTACACGGTGATAAACTCGGGCGTACTATCGGCTTCCCGACGGCGAACGTGCCGTTGAAGCGGGTCGTCTCTCCGGTGCGCGGTGTGTATGCAGTTGAAGTCTTAGGCCTCGGGCCTGAACCGTTGCCGGGCGTGGCGAACATTGGAATACGCCCGACAGTCGGTGGTGTGCGCAAGCAGTTGGAAGTGCACCTGCTCGACACCACATTAGATTTATACGGGCGCCACATTGATGTGGTGCTCCGCGCGAAATTGCGCAACGAACAGCGTTTCTCCTCGCTTGATGCTTTAAAGCAACAAATTGCGAACGATGAAGTGACGGCCCGTGAATTCTTTGGGTTAAAGACACTGCGCTAAACATGTACTGACAGGCCTGTAACAAAGCCTGGAATCCAGCCGAAAACGGAACCGAGAATCTATGAGTGACTACAAGAACACCCTGAATTTGCCGGAAACAGGGTTCCCGATGCGTGGCGATCTGGCCAAGCGTGAACCTGACATGCTGAAGAATTGGTATGACCAGGATCTGTACGGGATTATTCGTGCTGCCAAGAAAGGCAAGAAAACCTTTATTTTGCATGACGGCCCTCCGTATGCGAACGGCAGCATTCATATTGGTCACTCAGTCAATAAAATTCTTAAAGACATGATCGTTAAGTCCAAAGGGCTGGCGGGCTTTGATGCCCCGTATGTGCCAGGCTGGGATTGTCATGGTCTGCCGATCGAGCTGAAAGTCGAACAACTGATCGGTAAGCCGGGTGAGAAAGTCACGGCAGCGGAATTTCGCGAAGCCTGCCGTAAATATGCAGCAGAACAGGTTGAAGGTCAGAAGAAAGACTTCATCCGTCTGGGCGTATTAGGTGACTGGGATCATCCGTACCTGACGATGGATTTCAAAACTGAAGCCAACATCATTCGTGCACTGGGTAAAATCATCGGTAACGGCCACCTGCACAAAGGGGCTAAGCCGGTTCACTGGTGTACAGATTGCGGTTCATCACTGGCAGAAGCAGAGGTCGAGTATTACGACAAAACCTCTCCTTCTATAGATGTTGCGTTCAACGCAACTGACGCCGCCGCTGTTGCCGCGAAATTTGGTGTATCAGCGTTTAATGGCCCGATTTCACTGGTAATCTGGACCACTACACCGTGGACCATGCCTGCTAACCGGGCTATTTCACTGAATCCGGAGTTTGCTTATCAGCTGGTTCAGGTGGAAGGTCAGTGTCTGATCCTGGCGACCGATCTGGTTGAAAGCGTCATGAAACGCGCCGGTATCGCAGAATGGACCGTGCTGGGCGAATGTAAAGGCGCAGATCTTGAGCTGTTGCGTTTCAAACACCCGTTCCTCGACTTCGATGTGCCGGCGATCCTTGGCGATCACGTGACGCTCGATGCCGGTACCGGTGCCGTGCATACCGCACCGGGTCACGGCCCGGATGACTTTGTCATCGGCCAGAAATACGGTCTGGAAGTCGCCAATCCGGTAGGGCCGAACGGTTGCTATCTGCCGGGTACTTACCCGACGCTGGACGGTAAATTCGTCTTTAAAGCCAATGACCTGATCGTTGAGTTGCTGCGTGAAAAAGGCGCATTGCTGCACGTTGAGAAAATCACGCACAGCTATCCGTGCTGCTGGCGTCACAAAACGCCAATCATCTTCCGCGCCACGCCACAATGGTTCATCAGCATGGATCAGAAGGGCCTGCGTCAGCAATCTCTGGAAGAGATCAAGGGCGTACAGTGGATCCCGGACTGGGGCCAGGCACGTATTGAAAACATGGTCGCTAACCGTCCTGACTGGTGTATCTCCCGTCAGCGTACCTGGGGCGTGCCGATGTCTCTGTTCGTCCATAAAGACACCGAGCAACTGCATCCGCGCAGTCTTGAGCTGATGGAAGAAGTGGCAAAACGTGTTGAAGTGGATGGCATTCAGGCGTGGTGGGATCTGAATCCGGAAGATATTCTGGGGGCTGACGCGGCTGAATACGTCAAAGTGCCGGATACGCTGGACGTCTGGTTTGACTCCGGTTCAACGCATTCTTCCGTCGTGGATGTGCGTCCTGAGTTCAACGGGCATTCTCCTGATTTGTATCTGGAAGGGTCTGACCAGCATCGCGGCTGGTTCATGTCTTCCCTGATGATTGCGACGGCAATGAAAGGCAAAGCGCCTTACAAGCAAGTGCTGACGCACGGTTTCACCGTGGATGGTCAGGGCCGCAAAATGTCTAAATCCATCGGCAATACCATCGCTCCACAGGATGTGATGAACAAGCTGGGCGGCGATATTCTGCGTCTGTGGGTGGCGTCTACGGATTACACGGGCGAAATTGCCGTGTCCGACGAGATCCTGAAACGTGCTGCCGATTCTTACCGCCGTATCCGTAACACTGCGCGCTTCCTGCTGGCGAACCTTAACGGTTTCGATCCTGCGCTGCACAGCGTGGCGCCGGAAGATATGGTGGTGTTGGATCGCTGGGCTGTAGGGCGCGCTAAAGCTGCACAGGAAGAAATCATTGCCGCGTATGAAGCTTATGATTTCCACGGCGTCGTTCAGCGTCTGATGCAGTTCTGCTCGATCGAAATGGGTTCCTTCTACCTGGACATCATCAAAGATCGTCAGTACACCGCAAAAAGTGACAGCATTGCACGTCGCAGTTGCCAGACCGCGCTGTATCACATCAGCGAAGCACTGGTCCGCTGGATGGCACCGATCATGTCGTTCACTGCCGATGAAATCTGGGCTGAATTGCCGGGAAGCCGTGAGAAATTCGTCTTTACCGAAGAATGGTATGACGGTTTGTTCGGTCTGGCAGGAAATGAATCCATGAACGATGCGTTCTGGGATGAGCTGCTCAAAGTGCGTGGTGAAGTGAACAAAGTGATCGAGCAGGCGCGTGCTGATAAACGTCTTGGCGGTTCACTGGAAGCTGCTGTCACCCTGTTTGCTGATGACGCGCTGGCAACTGACCTGCGTTCTCTGGGCAATGAACTGCGCTTCGTGCTGCTGACATCAGGCGCGAAAGTCGCGGCGCTGTCAGAAGCTGACGATGCTGCTCAGCCAAGTGAATTGCTTAAGGGCCTGAAAATTGGTCTGGCGAAAGCGGAAGGCGATAAATGCCCGCGCTGCTGGCATTACACGACTGACGTTGGCCAGAACGCGGAACACAGCGACATCTGCGGTCGCTGTGTCACTAACATCGCCGGTGACGGTGAAGAGCGTAAGTTTGCATAATGAGTAAATCGATTTGTTCCACCGGACTCCGCTGGCTCTGGCTGGCGGTCGTGGTCATCATCGTGGATCTGGGCAGTAAGTTTCTCATTATGGGGAACTTCCAGCTCGGTGAATCCATGCCTTTGATCCCGTATTTAAACCTGTTCTACGCCCAGAATCATGGCGCTGCGTTTAGTTTCCTGGCTGATAAAGGCGGCTGGCAGCGCTGGTTCTTTGCGTTAATTGCGCTGGTGATTGTCGTGGCGCTGGTGGTGCTGATGTATCGCGGCAGCGCGAAGCAAAAGCTGAATAACATCGCTTTTGCGATGATCATCGGCGGGGCGCTGGGCAACTTATTTGATCGTTTGTATCACGGTTTTGTGGTCGATTTTATCGATTTTTATGTCGGTAACTGGCATTTCGCTACGTTCAATCTGGCCGACAGCTTTATCTGTGTCGGCGCAGCCATGGTGGTGTTGGAGGGTTTTCTGGCAAAACCCTCTGAAGCCACAAAGAGTAAAGGATAAGTTCTATGTCTCAGCAGGTGAAACACGACAGCGCTGTACTGGTGCACTTTACGTTGAAGCTGGAAGATGGCTCAACGGCGGAGTCAACCCGCGCCAATGGCAAACCTGCACTGTTTCGCCTTGGCGACAGCAGTTTGTCTGATGCGCTGGAAAATCAGCTGTTAGGGCTGAACGTCGGGGATAAGCGGGCGTTTACGTTAGCCCCTGAATCTGCATTCGGCAGCAAGAGCCCGGATTTGGTTCAGTTCTTCTCCCGCCGTGATTTTCAGGAAACCGGGGTGCCGGACGTGGGCACCATCATGTTGTTCAGTGGTCGTGATGGCAATGAAATGCCGGGCGTTGTCCGTGAAGTGACAGAAGATTCAATCACTGTAGATTTCAACCATCCGCTGGCAGGGCAACATATCGATTTCGATATTGAAGTGCTGGAAATTGACCCGGAGCTTGAGGGGAAACATGCAGATATTGCTGGCTAATCCGCGAGGATTTTGTGCGGGTGTTGACCGCGCAATCAGTATTGTGGAACGTGCGCTGGAAATTTACGGCGCACCTATCTATGTCCGCCATGAAGTGGTGCATAACCGTTACGTGGTCGACAGCCTGCGTCAGCGCGGTGCTGTTTTCATTGAGCAAATCAGTGAAGTACCTGATGGATCTATTCTAATCTTCTCCGCTCACGGCGTTTCTCAGGCAGTACGCGCAGAAGCGAAAGCACGTGCCCTGACCATGCTCTTTGATGCCACCTGTCCGCTGGTGACGAAAGTTCATATGGAAGTGGCGCGCGCCAGCCGTAAAGGTACTGAAGCGATTTTGATTGGCCATGCCGGGCATCCTGAAGTGGAAGGCACTATGGGGCAGTACAGCAACCCGAAAGGGGGAATGTATCTGGTCGAAGCACCTGAAGATGTTTATAAATTGCAGGTGAAAGACGAGAATAATCTGTGCTTTATGACCCAAACCACGCTGTCGGTCGATGATACGTCTGCCGTGATTGATGCGCTTCGCGAACGTTTCCCGAAAATCATCGGGCCGCGTAAAGATGATATTTGTTATGCCACGACTAACCGTCAGGAGGCCGTGCGTACGCTGGCTGACGGGGCAGATGTTGTGCTGGTGGTGGGGTCGAAGAATTCCTCGAACTCCAACCGTCTTGCCGAACTGGCGCAGCGCGTCGGCGTACCTTCTTATCTGATTGATTCGGCGGCTGATATTCAGGAAAGCTGGCTGAAAGATGCGAAAAGCATCGGCGTGACCGCAGGCGCATCGGCACCGGATATTCTGGTGCAGGATGTGATCAGCAAGCTGAAAACTTTTGGTGGACTTGATGTCATCAACATCGAAGGGCGCGAAGAAAATATTGTATTTGAAGTGCCAAAAGAACTGCGTGTCGATGTGCGTCAGATCGACTGAGCGCAGAATCTGAATGAAAAACCGGCTCAATGTGGCCGGTTTTTTTATGTCTGCACTTTTATGGCATCAATGAGGCAGGAGTTTGAATAAATTTTGCGGCGAGCCGACCGTGGTAGTTTCCACATGCAGTAACGCGCCTTCCAGTGCATGCGGTGCATCGAGATTTTTGCGTGCCGAGGTGATAAACAGTTCTGTCATATCCGGACCGCCAAAGGTGCAACAACTGGGTTGTGTCACCGGCACCGGTTGCGTATCCAGCGTGAGCAGTTCACCCTGATTGATTTGCTGGCGAAGCAGGCATTTTGAGCCCCAGCAGGCGGTGATCAGCCAGCCATTCAGTGCCAGCGCAGAGCCATCAGGGATCTTATCACCCGAAGAAAAACAGGATATTTTCAGCGGATTGATGCGGCGGGCATTGGCGGAGAAGAAACGTTTCTTTTTGCTGTCTGCAAACCATACCTTGCCTTCATACCAGACCAGAGTATTGGTACACCCGACATTATCAAGCATCATTTCCGGTCTTTCTGTACCTGCCTCATAGCGGAACCATTCGCCGTTGTCCTTTTCTTCCTTTATATCCAGTGTGCCAAACCACAGTGAGCCATCAGGCGCAATGGCCGCTTCATTCGGACGCGTGCCTTCTGCGCCGGGATAATCACAAAGCTTCTGGCGGCTTTTCTGTTCGTAATCGTAGAGATGTATCCCGTCGACGGAAACCAGCAAAAACTGATTTCTTTTTTCGGTCAGCAACACGGCGCTGGTCAGTGCGGGGAGTTGATGAATTTCGGTTTGCCCGTTATCGGGCCAGTAACGCAGAACACGCTGAGCCAGAATATCGACCCAAAGCAAAGATTGTGTACGCTGGCACCAGACGGGGGTTTCACCCAATTCGGCTCGATAGTCGCCAATGGCAGTAATGTCGGACCGGAAAAATGCTGACATCGCAAAGATCTCCTGCAGGTTACAAATGAATAGAGCGGGTGACTGTCTGTATTCAGTCTAGTCTGGCTTTGGCCGTGGGGGATAGATGAAATGCTGTAAAAAGAAAGGGCCAGCCCGTCAATAAGACGTAAAGCCGGCCCCGGAAGTTCAGTCGTTAAGGCTTAGAAGTCGTAACGCAGACGGATCAGGTTCATATCACCGAGGTTATCGGTAGAAGAAGTGAACACATGTTCGTAATCTACACGGAAGCCGTAGTCGAGCTGGAAGGACACACCCAGACCGTTATCAATACGCTGGTAATTACGGCCAGTCACATAGGTCAGACGGTCACCCATGAAGTATGGCTGAATGGTTTTAACGGCCAGCTGATTGATTGGGAAAGCATAACCCAGGAAGTATTCCAGGCCGTAAGCGTCACCGGCGAAGAAGTGATCTTCAGTTTTCACGCCTGTTGTCAGGAAGTCATGGTAGTAACCGCCACCGAAGGACGCTGTCCAGTTGCCTGGCTTCCAGCTTAGTGCAGTACCGACAATGCTCTGGTTGTAATCTTTAGACGTGTTATCACCTGGATTTCTCATTTCTGCATCGGTGTAGTTGTACGCAGTACCCCAGGTCAGGTCTTTGGTGATGTGGTAATCGACACCGACAGAACCGCCGCCGTTACGTTTGTAACGCAGGCCATTTTTACCGGTCAGCAGTTCGCTGTCTTCGAACAAGTACGATGCGTAAACATCTGCGTCGCCGAAGGTGTTTTTATATTTCAACATCTTACGGGAACGGTAAGAACCATCGTAGTCACCGTTCACCCCATTGCCTGGTGCCTGGGCGAGCATGTCATAATCCCAGATATCGGTTTTCGCACCCACCACATCGTAATAAACGCTGTTTTGCTGACCAAAGGTCAGCTGGCCGTAGGTTTTGCTTTTCAGACCGGTGTAGAGCATACGACGGCTGGTGTTATGCGCACCCTTCGCATAGTGATTATCCCAGCCAGTCAGGGCTGGAATATTTACACCCAATTCGTAGTAGTTAATCCAGCTGATGTCATCAAACAGATAATAATCAGCAGAGAAACGGAAACGCGTACCGCCATCAAAACCATTGGTTTTGTAGTTTTTCACACCGTTTTGGAACTGGAACTGCGGGCGAATACTGCCCCCGACCTGGAAGTTAAGACGGCTCAGCGGATCGTTTGGCTGTGGATCTTGTTTAAGCAGGGTAATTTCTGCGTGTGCAGCAAAGGAAGCTAAGCCAAATAAAAGACCTGCGGTCGCCACTTGTGTGACTTTGTTCAGTTTGAATTTCATGTTAAATCCCTGTGCCAATATACGGTTCTGAAAAATCAGCAACCAAATTGGCAATGTGTAGTTTTTATTTTTCCCTTACTGATGACTGTCTGGTAAGGGTGAAGACGCGCCATATGCAACCTGGCTACTCATTTTGACTGCCCGTTAAATCAAATTTCGGCAGTTAAAATTAGGTGGCTATTTATTATCACAATCATTGATTTTATCAATATTATTTCATCATATATAATAAAAATTTAATGTTTTAGATCTAGGAAATGTTTTGTTAGCTGCTTATCTGTTAGCACCAAGAGGGTAAATAAGCTTTTTCAGTAACCATCATCATATTGGTCTTTCTTCTTTATTACATATTGTCAGACGGTGCCCTGCGCGGAAGTGATAAAATCAAAGTAGTGAGAGAGGCGGAAATAAGGAAGGGGACGCTGAAACTTATGCACTACATTGCATGGTTATGCGAGCCGCCTTAAAGTGGATGTTTTGGCTTTTTTTGCCCGTGAGTTCCGGTTCTGCCCGTCGTTTAACACAAAATCACAAAATGCGTAACCTGAAACCAGATGGCTTTTACTGATATTAACGGGCCTGTATCATAATTTTCTAATTATGAAGCAATTTTGCTGGCTCCCTGATCGCGGGGTCGATAACCTGATTCTGTTTCAAGACAGAACCACAATAAGAAGAGAGTAATTATGAGTAACGCTGATATTCGCATGGCCATTGTTGGCGCAGGGGGTCGTATGGGCCGCCAGCTGATTCAGGCCGTATCCGATGCCGGTGGTGTGGTGTTGGGCGCAGCGCTTGAACGTTCGGGTTCTTCCTTAGTCGGAGCCGATGCGGGCGAACTGGCTGGCGTAGGGACGGCGGGCATCAAAGTGCATGATAATCTGGATTCCGTAGTCAATGACTTCGATATTCTGATCGACTTCACCCGTCCGGAAGGCACGCTGGCGCACCTTGAATTCTGCCAGAAACACCATAAAGGTATGATTATCGGCACTACAGGCTTTGATGACGCCGGTAAGGCTGCAATTAAACAAGCCTCTGAGGTTATTCCGGTGGTTTTTGCGGCCAACTTCAGCGTGGGTGTAAACGTTGTCCTCAAGCTGCTGGAAAAAGCGGCCAAAGTTATGGGCGACTATACCGATATTGAAATTGTCGAAGCGCACCACCGTCATAAAGTTGATGCACCATCGGGTACGGCGCTGGCAATGGGTGAAGTGATTGCTGATGCGTTAGGGCGTGACCTCAAGGATTGTGCGGTGTATGCCCGTGAAGGCCATACCGGAGAGCGTGATCCCAAAAGTATTGGTTTTGCCACCCTCCGCGCCGGCGATATCGTGGGTGAACATACTGCCATGTTTGCCGATATCGGTGAGCGTGTGGAGATTACCCACAAGGCTTCCAGCCGCATGACTTTCGCAAAAGGTGCAGTTCGTGCAGGAAAATGGCTTTCCTCGCATAAAAGTGGTCTTTATGACATGCGGGATGTCCTGGGTTTAGATGATTTGTAGTAAATGGTTTAGATGTGATGTGGTTGTTTTGGTCATAATCTTTTGATAAAAGGGCAGTTCCTTGATTGCCCTTCTCTTTTTATATGAAAATAGTGGTTTGAGTTTATTTTCTTTAATTAACCTTCTTTTTATATCTTTTCCTCTGTTTTCAGAAGGGCTATTGTTTGTTTTTTGTACATGCCCGTGATTCCTGCCTGTAACACTTCCTTGTTCCTCGTCATTTTTCAGACATCCTCCTCCGCAAACGGTTACTATAGTTACTTAGACTGTATTTTTATGGCAGTGAAAGCCTGTTTTCATTGAGTTGTGCGAAAAACAGAGAAATGTTGGCGCTTTTGGTAGACAAACCCGGCTGCCATCATTAGAATGCGCGCAATTTGCCAAAAATTGGCTTCGGGAGCGATTTTTGCATTGATTTAGATCGGGTTATCTGAATTAATATGCAGATATTGTGATTTATTATTCTTGGAGGATGCTTTGATAAAGTCAGCGCTATTGGTTCTGGAAGACGGAACCCAATTCCACGGTCGGGCCATCGGGGCAGAAGGGTCGGCAGTGGGGGAAGTGGTCTTCAATACGTCGATGACCGGTTATCAAGAAATCCTCACTGATCCTTCCTATTCCCGCCAGATTGTCACTCTCACTTATCCCCATATCGGTAATGTCGGCACCAATGCCGCTGATGAAGAATCCTCCGCAGTACACGCTCAAGGTCTGGTCATTCGCGATTTACCCCTGATTGCCAGCAACTACCGCAGTGAAGAAAATCTTTCTGATTACCTCAAGCGCAACAACATCGTTGCCATCGCCGATATTGATACCCGCAAGCTTACCCGTCTGTTGCGTGAAAAAGGCGCACAGAACGGCTGTATTATCGCGGGCGATTCACCGGATGCAGAACTGGCGCTGCAAAAAGCTAAAGCCTTCCCCGGCCTGAAAGGCATGGATCTGGCGAAAGAAGTGACGACCAGCGAATCATACAGCTGGCAACAAGGCAGCTGGACGCTGGAAGACGAACTGCCTGCAGCAAAGGAAGCCGAAGATCTGCCATTCCACGTGGTGGCTTACGATTACGGTGCGAAACGCAATATCCTGCGCATGCTGGTCGATCGCGGTTGCCGCCTGACCGTGGTTCCGGCGCAGACTCCGGCGGCTGACGTGCTGAAGCTGAATCCGGACGGTATCTTCCTGTCCAATGGTCCGGGCGATCCGGAGCCTTGCGACTACGCTATCGCGGCCATCAAAACCTTCCTGGAAACCGACATTCCTGTCTTCGGTATCTGCCTCGGCCATCAGTTACTGGCTCTCGCCAGCGGTGCGAAGACCGTGAAAATGAAACTCGGTCACCACGGCGGTAACCACCCGGTAAAAGATCTCGATAAAGATATCGTGATGATTACCGCACAGAACCACGGCTTTGCAGTTGATGAATCTGACCTGCCAGCCAATCTGCGCGTGACGCACAAATCATTGTTTGACCATACGGTGCAGGGTATACACCGTACCGATAAAGCGGCTTTCAGCTTCCAGGGGCATCCGGAAGCGAGCCCGGGCCCGCACGATGCGGCACCGCTGTTTGACCACTTTATTGAACTGATTGAAGCTTTCCGCACAAACAACGCCAGATAACAGGAGCGAATAAAAAATGCCAAAACGTACAGACATAAAAAGCATCCTGATTCTGGGCGCCGGTCCGATTGTTATCGGCCAGGCTTGTGAATTTGACTACTCCGGCGCGCAGGCGTGTAAAGCGCTGCGTGAAGAGGGTTACCGCGTTATTCTGGTGAACTCCAACCCTGCGACCATCATGACCGACCCTGAAATGGCCGATGCGACTTACATCGAGCCAATTCACTGGGAAGTGGTGCGCAAGATTATTGAAAAAGAACGTCCCGATGCCGTGCTGCCGACCATGGGCGGTCAGACCGCACTGAACTGTGCACTGGAACTGGAACGTCAGGGCGTGCTGGAAGAATTCGGCGTGACCATGATTGGCGCGACCGCAGACGCCATTGACAAGGCCGAAGACCGTCGCCGTTTCGACGTGGCAATGAAAAAAATCGGTCTCGATACCGCACGTTCTGGCATTGCACACACTATGGAAGAAGCGCTGGCGGTTGCCGCTGACGTGGGCTTTCCGTGCATTATCCGTCCTTCCTTTACCATGGGCGGTACCGGTGGCGGTATTGCGTACAACCGTGAAGAATTCGAAGAGATTTGTGAACGCGGTCTGGATCTCTCCCCGACCAAAGAGCTGCTGATTGATGAGTCGCTGATTGGCTGGAAAGAGTACGAGATGGAAGTGGTGCGTGATAAAAACGACAACTGCATCATCGTCTGTTCCATTGAAAACTTCGATGCAATGGGAATCCACACCGGTGACTCCATCACCGTAGCGCCGGCGCAGACCCTGACCGACAAAGAATACCAAATCATGCGTAACGCCTCGATGGCGGTGCTGCGTGAAATCGGCGTCGAAACCGGCGGTTCCAACGTTCAGTTCTCGGTGAATCCAAAAAATGGCCGTCTGATTGTTATCGAAATGAACCCGCGCGTATCCCGTTCTTCAGCACTGGCTTCCAAAGCGACCGGCTTCCCGATTGCCAAAGTGGCGGCGAAACTGGCGGTAGGTTATACCCTCGATGAGCTGATGAACGATATCACCGGCGGCAAAACGCCCGCGTCGTTCGAACCTTCTATCGACTACGTTGTGACTAAAATTCCTCGCTTCAACTTCGAGAAATTCGCCGGTGCTAATGACCGTCTGACCACACAGATGAAATCTGTTGGTGAAGTGATGGCAATTGGCCGTACACAACAGGAGTCTCTGCAAAAAGCGTTACGCGGTCTGGAAGTGGGTGCGAGCGGTTTCGACCCGAAAGTCAGCCTGGATGACCCGGAAGCACTGACCAAAATCCGTCGCGAACTGAAAGAAGCCGGTGCCGAGCGTATCTGGTACATCGCGGATGCCTTCCGTGCCGGGATGTCCGTTGACGGTATCTTCAATCTGACCAACGTGGACCGCTGGTTCCTGGTACAAATTGAAGAACTGGTGAAACTGGAAAATGAAGTAGCCGAAGGTGGCTTCAATATTCTGACCCAGGACTATCTGCGTATGCTCAAACGCAAAGGCTTTGCGGACCTGCGTCTGGCGAAGCTGGTCGGCGTGTCAGAAAGTGAAGTGCGCAAACTGCGTCACAAATACAACCTGCATCCGGTTTACAAACGTGTGGATACCTGTGCGGCGGAATTCTCAACCGATACCGCGTACATGTATTCAACGTATGAAGAAGAGTGCGAGTCTAACCCGACCAATGACAAACCGAAAATTATGGTACTGGGCGGTGGTCCTAACCGCATTGGGCAGGGGATTGAATTCGACTATTGCTGCGTACACGCCTCACTGGCGCTGCGCGAAGACGGTTACGAAACCATTATGGTTAACTGTAACCCGGAAACGGTATCTACCGATTATGACACCTCGGATCGTCTGTACTTCGAATCCGTGACCCTTGAAGATGTGCTGGAAATCGTGCGTATCGAACAGCCGAAAGGCGTGATTGTGCAGTACGGTGGTCAGACCCCGCTGAAACTGGCGCGTGAACTGGAAGCCGCTGGTGTGCCAATTATCGGCACCAGCCCGGATGCGATTGACCGCGCTGAAGACCGCGAACGTTTCCAGCAGGCGGTTAACCGTCTGGGACTGAAACAGCCAGCCAATGCCACAGTGGCGACTATCGAGCAGGCTGTTGAGAAAGCCGCCGGTATCGGCTATCCGCTGGTGGTGCGTCCGTCCTATGTGCTGGGCGGACGTGCAATGGAAATCGTCTATGACGAAATCGACCTGCGCCGTTATTTCCAGAACGCTGTCAGCGTGTCGAACGATGCGCCGGTGCTGCTGGACCGCTTCCTCGACGATGCCGTAGAAGTTGATGTTGACGCGATCTGCGACGGAGAGCGCGTGCTGATTGGTGGCATCATGGAGCATATCGAACAGGCGGGCGTACACTCCGGTGACTCTGCGTGTTCACTGCCATGCTACACACTGAGCCAGGAAATTCAGGATGTGATGCGCCGGCAGGTTGAGAAACTGGCTTTTGAACTGAGCGTACGTGGCCTGATGAACGTCCAGTTCGCGGTGAAGAATAACGAAGTCTACCTGATTGAAGTGAACCCGCGTGCTGCGCGTACGGTTCCGTTTGTCTCCAAAGCCACTGGTGTGGCGCTGGCGAAAGTTGCCGCGCGCGTAATGGCAGGGCAGACGCTGGCAGAGCAGGGTATTACTGAAGAAGTGATCCCGCCTTACTACTCTGTCAAAGAAGTGGTGTTGCCGTTCAATAAATTCCCAGGTGTTGACCCGATTCTGGGGCCGGAAATGCGTTCTACCGGTGAAGTCATGGGCGTTGGCCGTACTTTTGCCGAAGCCTTTGCCAAAGCGCAGCTGGGCAGCAATTCCGGTATGAAGAAAGCCGGTCGCGCACTGTTGTCGGTTCGTGAAGGCGACAAAGGCCGCGTGGTGGATCTGGCCGCTAAACTGCTGAAACGTGGTTTTGAGCTGGATGCAACACACGGTACGGCGGTGGTATTGGGCGAAGCCGGGATTAACCCGCGTCTGGTTAATAAGGTGCATGAAGGTCGTCCGCATATTCAGGACCGTATCAAGAACGGCGAATATGTGTATATCGTCAACACCACGGCAGGACGGCAGGCGATTGAAGACTCCAAGCTTATCCGGCGCAGTGCGCTGCAATACAAAGTGCATTATGACACGACGCTGAACGGCGGTTTCGCGACAGCGATGGCATTGTCTTCTGACCCGACTGAACAGGTGATTTCAGTGCAGGAAATGCACGCGAAAATCAAAGGTTAATGGCATCATTGTTTTATAAAGGCGTGGCGAAAGCTGCGCCTTTTTCTTTTATACCCGTCATACTTTAATTCGCAGATGCGTTAGTTACATCCGGTCCCCCGAATCACTTATCTGAATAAGCTCATCGGATCCCATCACTTGCTGCCTTCCTGCGAATCGAATTATTTGGGTATAACGGTTGGAGTTTTATCCGGAAAGCCCAAAATTGCGTATGCTGAAGTAAAGCTAATAAGACAAGAGACCTGCATGATTTTAATAATTTACGCCCATCCTTATCCGCGCCATTCCCGGGCCAATCAGGGGCTGCTCTCAGCAGTCAGCGATTTACCTGATGTCGAAGTGCGTTCGCTCTACGACCTTTATCCTGATTTCAATATCGATATCACTGCTGAACAGAAAGCCGTTGAACGCGCGGATCTGGTGGTTTTCCAGCATCCGATCCAGTGGTACAGCCTGCCGCCATTGATGAAACTGTGGATAGACAAAGTGCTCGAACACGGCTGGGCGTATGGTCATGAAGGCAATGCACTGAACGGTAAACATTGTCTGTGGGCCGTGACAACGGGCGGTAATGAGCATCATTTTGAACTGGGTGATCATCCTGATTTTGACGTGCTGGCGCAGCCGTTGCAGGCGACGGCCATTTATTGCGGCATGCACTGGCTGCCGTATTTTGCCGTGCACAACACGTTCATTTGCGATGAAGTGGCGCTCAAAGCTGCGGGCGAAGAATATCGTCGCCGTTTAACCGCCTGTCTGAGTCTGAAGGAAGGCTGCCCGCCGGAGGTGAGTCTTGGATAACCATAACCTGATGATCGAAGGGCTCATTTATCTGGGCTCGGCGGCGCTGTTTGTGCCCATCGCAGTGCGTCTTGGACTGGGGTCGGTGCTGGGCTACCTGATTGCGGGCTGTATTATTGGCCCATGGGGGCTGAAACTGGTGTCGGATGCGGAGTCAATTCTGACCTTCGCAGAAATTGGTGTGGTGCTGATGCTGTTTGTCATCGGCCTGGAGCTGGACCCTAAACGGTTATGGACGATGCGGGCTTCGGTTTTTGGCGGCGGCAGCATTCAGATGGTGGGTTGCGGTGCGGTGCTCAGCGTATTTTGTTATTTCCTCGGGCTGGACTGGAAAATTGCACTGCTGATCGGCCTGACGCTGGCACTTTCCTCCACGGCAATTGCCATGCAGGCGATGAGTGAACGCAGTCTGACGCCTTCTCCGCTTGGCCGCAGCGCCTTTGCGGTATTGCTGTTTCAGGATATCGCCGCGATCCCGCTGGTGGCGATGATCCCGTTACTGGCGAGTACCGGTGAAGCTACAACGCTGATGAGCTTTGGCCTGTCGGCGGCCAAAGTGGCCGGTGCGCTGGTACTTGTGGTGTTGCTCGGACGCTACGTGACCCGGCCATTGCTGCACTTTGTCGCACGCTCAGGCATGCGTGAAGTGTTCAGTGCCGTTGCGCTGTTTTTGGTCTTCGGCTTCGGCATTTTGCTGGAAATGGCCGGTATGTCGATGGCAATGGGCGCATTTCTGGCAGGTGTATTGCTGGCAAGTTCTGAATACCGCCACGCACTGGAAAGCGATATTCAGCCGTTCAAGGGCCTGCTCCTCGGGCTGTTCTTTATCGGCGTCGGCATGTCCATCGATTTTGGCACGCTGGTCCATCAGCCGCTGCTGATCGCCACATTGCTGGTGGGTTTTATGGCACTGAAAGCCGCTTTACTTTGGCTGATCGCGCCCTGGTTGGGCGTGCCGAAAAAGCAGCGTGGGCTGTTTGCCATCTTAATCGGGCAAGGCAGTGAGTTTGCATTCGTGATTTTCAGCACCGCACAAATGGCCGGTGTGTTACCGGTGGAGTGGTCGAAATCCCTGACGCTGGCGGTGGCACTTTCCATGGCGGTAACGCCGTTACTGCTGGTGCTGTCGGCCCGTCTTGAGCGTAATGCGCCGAAAGATGATCGCCCTCATGACACCATTGATGACGAAAATGCGCAGGTGATTATTGCCGGTTTCGGGCGTTTTGGTCAGATTGCCGGTCGTTTGTTGCTGGCTAATAACGTTCACACGGTGGTATTAGATCACGATCCGGATCACATTGAAACGCTGCGTAAATTTGGCACCAAAGTATTTTACGGCGATGCCACGCGCGTTGATTTGCTCGAATCTGCCGGTGCCGCCCAGGCCAAAGTGCTTATTAACGCCATCGATGATGTGGAAGCCAATCTTCAGCTGACGGCGCTGGCGAAAGAGCATTTCCCGAATCTGAAAGTGATTGCCCGCGCCCGCGATGTCGATCACTGGTACCAGTTACGTCAGTTGGGTGTTGAAGCGCCGGAACGTGAACTGTTTGAAGGCTCCCTGCGCGTTGGCCGTGATGTTCTGGAAGTGCTGGGGCTGGATGCGTATGAAGCCCGTGAAAAAGCCGATCTGTTCCGCCGTTATAATCTGAAAATGCTGGAAGCTACCCTCGGAAATTACGAAGATACCGAATTCCGTATCGCCAGTATGCAGCGTGCGAAAGACATGCTGACAGCCGCCATCGAGCAGGATCAGGTTCGCCTGGCCTCCGGTCAGCAACAGGGCTGGCGTGGCAGTATTGACGGCAAAGCGCCTGAGAAAGAGGTGATTGAAGCGAAAGGTTAAGCCGCCTGTTAAAACACAAAACCGGTGCCTGACGCACCGGTTTTTTCCTTTCCGGACTCAGCTCAGTGCGACTTTAATGCCTAAACCGATCAGCACACCGCCCAGCAGTTTATCGATAAGTTTCTGAGCTTTCGCCAGACCACGACGTACCGGCGGGCTCTGGATAAGCAAAGCCAGCGACGGCCACCAGATAGCCGACAAACCGACGATAATCGAGGCGTACCACAGCTTTTCCCCGAAGGTGGAATTGATCTGCAAGACCTGCGTGAACATCGCCAGGAAGAATAATGTTGCCTTAGGATTTAGCAGGTTACACAGATAACCCTGCATGAACGCTACGCGCAATTTCACCTGCTGTGGCTCAATCCCGTCGAGGTTCATTTTGCTGTTGCTGCGTGAGAATAACGCCTGAATACCGACCCAGATCAGATATGCCGCACCGATGTATTTCAGCAAATTGAATAACCACGGCGTGGTGGTAATCACCACTGCCAGACCGGCCACACAGTAAGACATGTGTGTAATCACGCCGCAAATTACGCCCAGTGACGTCGTGAGTGCCGCGATGCGCGGATAGCGGGCCGCATTTTTGATGACCAGAAAGAAATCAGGACCGGGAGAAAGCATGCCGAGGAAGGCAATACTGGCAACAAAAAGGGTGGTTTCAAGCATGAAAATAACCGTCGTCAATGTTCGGAGCAAAAGAAGGCGGCATGATACGCCAATCCTCAGTAAGTTAAATCACTCTTATTGCTTTTTTTGCGGGCGGTGAATGGTATGCAGGATCCGGTCATAGAATACCCGGTGCGCGAAAGCCCCGGAGCGCATCATCAACGTGAAATTACCCGGTTGTGCATCGAATGTGCCCTGATGCTGTTGCAGCACGGGGCCGAAAGTATGCTGGTTGAACAGCTATCGGCGAGGCTTGGCGTCGCGCTGGGAATGGACAGGGTGGAAAGTTCGATCTCCGCCAATGCGATTGTGCTCAGCACCCTAAGCGGCGGTTACTGTCTGACCTCGACGCGAAAAAATGTCGACCGCGGGATCAACATGCAGGTTGTGACCGAAGTCCAGCATACGGTGATCCTGGCTGAGCATAAGCTGCTCGACAGTACGCTGGTGGCAAAACGTCTGCATAGAATCAAACCGCTGCGCTATCCGCGCTGGCTGATGGTATTGATGGTGGCGCTCTCCTGCGGGTGCTTCAGCAAACTTAATGGTGGCGGCTGGGATGCGTTCACGGTCACTTTTTTCGCCAGTGGCATCGCCATGGCCGTACGCCAGAGCCTCACTGCGCGGCATATGAATCCGCTGATCAACTTTTGCTGTACGGCATTTGTGGCGACTTCGGTTTCAGGATTGCTGTTGCGGCTGGACGTTTTCCATCAGTCATCAAACGTCGCCATGGCTGCCAGTGTGTTACTGCTGGTACCGGGTTTTCCATTGATTAATGCCGTGGCGGACATGTTCAAAGGCCATGTGAATACCGGTCTGGCGCGCTGGGCGATGGCCAGCCTGCTGACTCTGGCGACTTGCATCGGCGTGGTCATGGCAATGGCATTGTGGGATCTGCGGGGGTGGTCATGAGTCTTTTATGGGCACTGATCCAGGATATGCTTTTTGCCGCCGTGCCTGCACTGGGCTTTGCGATGGTGTTTAATGTACCCCCGCGGGCATTGCGGTATTGCGCGCTGCTCGGTGCGCTTGGCCACGGTACGCGGATGATGCTTATTCATGGCGGGATGAACATCGAGTGGGCCTCCCTGCTGGCGGCTATACTGATTGGTATTCTGGGCATTCGCTGGTCACGCTGGTTACTGGCACATCCTAAAGTTTTCACCGTTGCCGCCGTTATCCCGATGTTCCCCGGTATTTCTGCCTACACGGCGATGATCTCTGTGGTGGAAATTTCGCATCTGGGCTACAGCGAAGCGTTAGTGTCGTCGGCACTTACCCATTTTCTGAAAGCCAGCTTTATCGTGGGGGCATTATCTATCGGATTATCATTACCGGGATTATGGCTGTACCGTAAACGCCCCGGTGTGTAAGCACTGTTGTACAACGGGGATAGGCAATACAACAAGCCAACGTATGGCTCAGCATTTTCGACTGGATTACAGCGAAATTTTCCGGTTTTTGAACCTGCTTTAACGCCGGAACTGGTACTTCTGTCGGAGAATATCCCGGCAGGGTAAGAGCTCTCTTATATCTTTGTAAAGCGCCCGTCTCCCTATCGACGGCTGATGGGGCTTTCCGTATAGTGGCAGCTCTTTTTTGGGGTCACGCACAAATTCTTTTTCTACACAGGGCATCACAATGATTATTAGCCTGATCGCCGCACTGGCGACCGATCGCGTTATTGGCATGGAAAACGCTATGCCTTGGCATTTACCTGGTGATCTGGCCTGGTTTAAGCGTAATACGCTCAATAAACCCGTCATCATGGGACGCAAGACGTTTGAGTCAATCGGACGCCCGTTACCAGGCCGGCTGAATATTGTCATCAGCTCTAAACCGGGTGAGCATGAAGGCGTGACCTGGGTGACGTCTGTTGAGGCTGCACTGGCTGCTGCCGGTGACGTGGAAGAAGTGATGGTGATGGGCGGTGGCCGTGTCTATGAGCAGTTGCTGCCGAAGGCCAACCGTTTATATCTGACTCACATTGATGCCGAAGTGGAAGGGGATACGCATTTCCCTGATTATGAGCCGGATGACTGGGAAAGCACATTCAGCGAATTCCACGATGCGGATGAGCAGAATTCTCACGGTTATTGTTTCGAAATCCTTGATCGCCGCGCCTGATGCTACGGCAGCGTGAAATAAAAAGGCACCTTTCTCGGGTGCCTTTGTGCTGTCTGTATACCCGCTGTTTGCTTACACAGCCTTTGGGATCTCAGAGTGCTGTTTTTCGCTCTGGCGGTTTGAAGGCTGAGTGAAATAAGTTTTGTCTTCCCAGCGCAACATCGTCAGGTCACCACCCCAGCAGCAACCGGTATCCAGCGCATAAATGCCCTCCGGCGCGCCTTTCCCTTCCAGGGATGCCCAGTGTCCGAATGCGATACTGTATCCTGCTTCCTGTAAAGGACCCGGAATATCAAACCAGGGTTTCAGCGGCTTCGGCGCGTTTTCCGGGGTATCTTTGCAGATCATATCCAGCTGTCCGTTCGGGAAGCAGTAACGCATGCGGGTGAAAGCGTTGGTGCTGAAACGCAAACGTGCCAGACCGGTCAGGTCAGGATGCCAGTTGTTCGGCATATCACCATACATCGCATCAAGAAACAGCGGATAGGTATCGCTGCTCAATACGGCTTCCACTTCACGGGCGCACATTTTGGCGGTGTCGAGATCCCATTGCGGCGTGATCCCCGCGTGGGCCATGACCAGTTTCAGATCTTCATCAACCTGCATGACCGGCTGGCGGCGTAACCAGTTGAGCAGTTCGTCAGCGTCTTCGGCTTCAAGCAGAGGAGTGATGCGGTCTTTCGGTTTGTTGAAACTGATCCCGGCATAAACCGCCAGCAGATGCAGATCATGGTTACCGAGCACCATCCGGACACAATCCCCCAGGCCGCTGACAAAACGCAGCACTTCGAGCGAGGACGGACCGCGGGCGACCAAATCACCCGTCAGCCAAAGGACATCTTTTTGCGGATTAAAATCCACCTGCGCTAACAGCGCCTTGAGTTCATCGATGCAGCCGTGAACATCACCAATAAGATATGTCGACATGAGGATTAATTTATCAGCGTAGGGATGGCGAGCCGGAAGACCGGAACAGGCACACGGAAGGTTTCACCGTCTTGTGTGACCATTTCATAATGGCCTTCCATCGTGCCCAGCGGCGTTTCTAAAATGGCACCGCTGGTGTAGTGAAATTCATTGCCGGGCAGGATCAGCGGTTGTTCACCGATAACCCCTTCGCCCTGGACTTCAGTCTGACGGCCGTTACTGTTAGTGATCAACCAGTAACGGCGGAGCAGTTGCACACTAAAACGCCCCAGATTGCGGATGGTAATGGTGTAAGCGAAGACAAAACGTTCTTCTTCGGGTATCGACTGTGACTCAACGTAGATACTTTGCACCTGAACACAAACGCGGGGCGAATTAAGCATAGCGCTACTCCTGAAGTTCCGGGGTTTTAGGTCGTGTTGATAACCAGTTAGCCAGTTTACAAAATTGTTCTACTGAAATATTTTCAGCACGCATGCTGAGATCTAAGCCCAGTTCGGTCATTTGCTCAGGAGTGAACAGATGGCCGAGGCTGTTGCGCACAGTTTTACGACGCTGGTTAAAAGCATCGGTGGTCAGACGGCTCAGAATACGAATATCCGGTACCGGGTACGGGATCACTTCATGTGGCACTAAACGTACCACCGCCGATTCGACTTTAGGCGCCGGTGTAAAGGATTCCGGCGGTACTTCCAGAACCGGGATCACATTACAGTAATATTGTGCCATGACCGTTAAGCGACCATACGCCTTGCTGTTCGGCCCTGCAACCAGACGGTTAACCACTTCCTTTTGCAACATAAAGTGCATGTCTTTAATGGCATTCGTATAGGTGAAGAGGTGGAACATCAGCGGTGTGGAAATATTGTACGGCAAGTTGCCAAACACGCGCAGCGGTTGACCGAGTTCTTCCGACAACTCGCCAAAATTGATTTTCATCGCATCAGACTGGATAACCCGCAATTTGCCCTGAAATTTCGGATTGGTTTCCAGCCGCGCAGCCAGATCGCGGTCAAGTTCGATAACCGTCATGCTGTCCAGGCGTGAAGCAACAGGCTCAGTTAATGCCGCCAGACCCGGACCGATTTCAACGACAGCCTCGCCCGGCATAGGGTGAATGGCCGACACGATGCTATCGATAACAAATTGATCGGTTAAGAAGTTTTGCCCAAAACGTTTACGGGCAAAGTGACCTTGGTGGACTCTACTATTCATTGTTGTTATTTATCGTTGCTGTTATTTGCCATATGGATGGCGAGATTTATTGCTGTCTTGAAACTGCCCGCATCGGCGGTGCCGGTGGCGGCGAGTTCAAGGGCGGTACCGTGATCAACGGAAGTCCGGATAAAAGGCAGGCCGAGTGTGATATTCACTGCACGACCAAATCCCTGATATTTTAGCACCGGAAGGCCCTGATCGTGATACATCGATAAAACAGCATCGGCATGTTGCAGATATTTAGGCTGGAATAACGTATCAGCGGGCAGCGGGCCGATGAGATTCATTCCTTGCTGGCGCAGTTCGTCCAGTGCTGGAATGATAATGTCGATCTCTTCGTGCCCCATGTGGCCACCTTCGCCCGCATGTGGATTCAGACCACACACATAAATTTGCGGCTCGGTAATACCAAATTTCGTTTTCAGATCATGATGCAAAATAGTGATTACTTCATGCAGACACTGGCGGGTAATCGCGGCCGGCACTGCCAGCAGAGGCAAGTGCGTCGTCGCCAGCGCAACGCGCAATTCTTCAGTTGCCAGCATCATCACAACACGGTCGCAATGGCTGCGATCGGCGAAGAATTCGGTATGACCGATGAAAGGAATGCCGGCATCGTTGATAATGCTTTTTTGAACCGGGCCGGTGATCAGTGCGGCGAATTCGCCACTGATCGCACCGTCGCAGGCGCGTGTCAGCGTTTCCACCACGTAAGGCGCATTGGCTACGTCAAGTTTACCCGCCGTCACCGGCACGGCGAGTTTCACTGGCAAAACGGTCAATGTGCCTGCAGCCTGCGGCTCTGGCGGACGCGCTTTCTGATAATCTTGCAACCGGATATTCAGGCCAAGTTTAGCGGCACGTTCAAGCAGTAAGGCCGGATCGGCACAGACCACTAACTCAACAGGCCATGCCTGTTGAGCCAGCGCCAGCACCAGATCCGGCCCAACCCCGGCGGGTTCGCCGGGGGTAATGACCACAGATTTTGTCACGGAAGTATTATTTTCCATTCCCGTCCATAATTTTCACATAAGCTTCAGCACGTTGTTCCTGCATCCACGTCTGGGCTTCTTCCGCAAATTTGCGGTTGAACAGCATACGGTAAGCACGTTCTTTCTGCGCCGCATCTGTTTTATCAACCTGGCGGGTGTCGAGAAGTTGGATCAAATGCCAGCCGAACGAAGAGTGAACAGGTGCACTGATTTCGCCTTTTTTCAGGTTCATCAACGCATCACGGAACGCAGGATCGTACATGTCTGGTGACGCCCAACCTAAATCGCCGCCCTGATTGGCAGAACCCGGATCCTGAGAAAGCTGTTTAGCTTCATCAGCGAATGTGGCTTTACCGCTCTTGATATCAGCTGCAACCTGTTCCAGCTTCGCACGCGCCTGCGCGTCTGTCATCACGACAGAAGGTTTCAGCAGGATGTGACGGGCATGAACCTCGGTGACAGAAACCGTTTTGTTGTCGCCACGGATATCGTTCACTTTCAGAATGTGGAAGCCCACACCTGAACGGATAGGGCCAATAATCTGACCTTTCTGTGCAGTGCTTAACGCCTGAGCAAAGAGGGAAGGCAGTTCCTGCAATTTGCCCCAACCCATGTTGCCGCCTTTCAGCGCCTGGGAATCAGCCGAGTAGGTGATAGCCAGTTTGCCGAAGTCCGCACCATTGTTCAGATCAGCGACAATTTTCTTCGCCAGCTGCTCTGCAGAATCAACCTGATCCTGAGTCGGATTTTCCGGCAGCGGAAGGAGAATGTGGCTGAGATTAAACTCAGCACCGCTGCCATTCTGAGCCGCAACCTGTTTGGCAAGTTGCTCCACTTCCTGAGGCAGAATGGTGACACGGCGACGCACTTCACTGTTACGTACTTCGCTGATGATCATTTCCTTGCGGATCTGAGTACGGTAAGTGTTGTAGTTCATCCCGTCATACGCCAGACGGCTGCGCAGTTGATCAACGGAAATGTTGTTTTGCTGTGCAATACCGGCAATGGCTTTATCAACGTCCTGATCGGTTGGCGTGATGCCCATGCGGGTCGCCATCTGCAACTGGATCTGGTCCATGATCAAACGATCGAGGATTTGATGACGCAGAGTCGCATCATCCGGTAACTGTTGATTAGCCTGCTTTGCCTGCTGCTTTACAGAATTAAACAAGCCATCTACGTCACTTTGTAATACGACGCCGTTATTTACGACGGCGGCTACTTTATCAACTTCCTGAGGGGCAGCAAACGCAGTGCTGGCACAAAGCGTCACGCCGAGGAGAAGTGTTCTCCAGTTCTTCATACTTTTTCCATTTGTCTAATCCGCAAGCGCGGGTTTCAAGTTCACTGAGTTCGTCGTGTCTTCACGAAATGAATCGTGTTTCGGGCTTAGAAAGCGCGTTGATAAGGCAGTATGCCGCGTGACAACATTTCTTTCGTTCCGAGGGTTTGATTGTTACCCAGGCCTCTAAGTTCAATATTGAAACCAATCTTATTATCGTACTTACTTTCTGACTTAACCGTATCGTAGTTGGTGATCTTACGTTCGTAGCCAACGTTGACAGCCCAGCAACAGGTATTGTATTGCAAGCCAATCAGCTGATCGGCAGGTTGTTGCGCTTTGGTGTCGTAATAGTACGCACCCACGATCGCCCAGCGGTCAGCAATCGGCCAACTGGCTATGCCGCCAACTTGCGAAATACCGTCCTGATAACCCGGGTTGGTGACGTTAGGTAACGTCGCCTGAATATATTCCGGGCTGGCATAACGGTAGCTCAGCTGAACCATTCTTTCTGAGTCTGCACGATACTCCAGCACAGCATCGCCTAAAGCCAGCGCATCCAGACGGGTGTCATACTGTACGCCCCCACGAATACCCCAGAAATTGTTGATTTTGTAGTAGCTGTCACCGGCCCACACCAGGCTGCCCGTATCATTATTTTTATCCAGTACGCTATCAACGTCACCGGTACGTGGCGGCTGGAAGTAATAAATCTGACCGGCAGACGCATTAAAGCGCTCTTCCAGATTTTCGTCATAGATACGGGTGGTTAAACCGCTCGCCACCTGGTTTGCAGAGGCAATACGGTCAAGACCACTGTAGCTTTTATCACGGAACAGGCCCGTGTAGTCGGACTGTAGCAGCGTCGAGTCATAGGTATTGACCGAGCTCTGGTTACGGTACGGGATATACAGGTACTGCACGCGCGGTTCGAGGGTCTGGGTGTAGTCACTGTTCCAGTCCATCGTCCGGTCAAATACCATTTTGCCGTCGCTTTTAAACTCAGGCATCACACGGTTCACGGAAGAACGCAGTTTGGTATTCGGATTGTTATCATAATATGCGTCCGGAATATCCTGCTGATAGTGGGTCGCCATCAGCTTCACTTCGTTATCCAGACTTCCCCAGCCATTACTGAGTGGCAGGCTGAGCGTTGGTTCGAAGTGAGTACGTACTGCTTCCGGATTGTCAGGGTTTACGCTGGTGAATTTGACCGCCTGACCGTACAGATGCAGGTCAAACGGACCCACATCATTTTTGTAATAGTTAATGTCCAGCTGTGGCTGAGCACGGTAAGCGTTGGTGTTACCGAAATCAGAGAATACCTGGAACTGCTTACTGGCCAGTGTGACGTCCCAGTTTTGGTTGGCGTAACCTACGCTGAATTTTTGCGTGGAATAGCCGTCAGTACTGGAACCGTATTTCGAATCGAAATCGGTGAAGTAGTAAGGGTCACTGACCTTGGTGTAGTCGATGTTGAAACGCCATACCTGATCGTATACACCGGCATGTCGCCAGTAATACATCCAGCGCTTGGTTTTATCGCTGGTACGGTTTTCATCGGCAACATACTGCTCGTCAATTTTCTTATCATTGCCGAGATAATCGAATTCCATCAGACCTGCACCGGCAACGGTCAGGTAGCGGAATTCATTCTGCAATTGCAGACCACGGTTGCTCATGTAATTTGGCGTGATCGTGGCGTCGTAGTTTGGCGCAATGTTCCAGTAATAAGGAACGGTGACGCCAAAGCCATTATTGCTGCTGTAGTTGGCGTTCGGGATAAGGAAACCGGAACGACGCTTATTACCAATCGGCAACTGCATGTACGGGCTGTAGAACACCGGCACCGGACCAATATGGAAGCGGGCATTCCAGATTTCAGCGACTTCTTCCTGACGATCCTGAATCACTTCAGAACCCACGACGCTCCAGCTGTTATCGCCAGGCAAACAGGTGGTAAATGTACCGTTATCCATAATGGTGTAACGGTTATTGTCACGCTGCTTCATCTTGTCAGCCTGACCCCGTCCCTGACGGCCGACCATCTGGTAGTCGCCATCCTGAACGTCAGTATCTTTGGTGGTCAGGTTCGCAAAGCCTTTCGGGCCATTCAGCTTGATTTGGTTATCGTTATAACGCACGTTGCCGATCGCAGTAGCGGTTCGGGTCGGGGTGGGCTGATTAGGATTGGCGATTTGATTAAGCTGAACCTGATCAGCATCCAGCGTGCTGTTACCCTGGACAACGTTAACGTTGCCACTAAACAGCGCACTGTCAGGGTAGTTGCCGGTCGCCTTATCGGCGTTGATGGTCACAGGCAGTGAATTAGGATCACCCTGCACCAAAGGTTTGTCATAGGTCGGAACGCCGAGCATACATTGTGCTGCGAGATCGGCCATTGCGCCGTGACTGTACAATACTGACCAGATTGTGGCGGCCAGCATTGTCGGTAAGCGTGTTTTCAGACGTCTGTTTTTCATACGTAAAATGGTGTTCCGTCATCAGAGGCATCATGCCGGCAAACGGTCAGAGACTATCTCACTCATCATGGTTGCGCTAGTGTTAAATCCCACCTGTTACGTTGCTGCCGTTAGGCACAACGATAAATGCCGGTTATGATAAAGCAATTTTTAAGCGACGGCATGGCGAATTGAGGAGTATATGCAGTATTGGGGAAAACTGCTCGGACTTATCCTGGGCTTATGGTCCGGTTTAGGCTTCTGGGGAATTGTAGCAGGGCTGCTGATAGGGCATATGTTTGATACCGCGCGTTCAGCGAGACGTAAAGGGTATTTTGCCGATCAGCAGACACGTCAAACCATCTTTTTCCGCACCACGTTTGAGGTGATGGGAAATCTGACTAAATCAAAAGGCAGGGTTACCGAGGCGGATATTCAGATCGCCAGTCTTTACATGGAACGGATGCAGTTGCACGGCGAGCAGCGCGAAGCCGCACAACGCGCCTTTCGTGACGGGAAAGAAGCTGATTATCCCTTACGTGAGAAAATGCGCGAACTGCGCAGTGTGTGTTTTGGTCGCTTTGACCTGATACGGACTTTTCTGGAAATTCAGATCCAGGCGGCGTATGCCGACGGTTCATTGCATCCCAACGAACGTGAAGTACTGTATGTGATTGCCGAAGAGCTCGGAATTTCACGGATGCAGTTCGATCAGTTCCTGCGCATGATGGAAGGCGGCCAGCAGTTTGGGGGACATCAGCAGGGCGGACGTTCTTATGGTGGTGGTTATCATCAGACGCAACAAGGCCCGACGCTGGCAGATGCCTGCAAAGTGCTGGGCGTCAATGCCACCGATGATGCGACGACGATTAAGCGTGCGTACCGCAAACTGATGGGTGAGCATCATCCTGACAAACTGGTGGCAAAAGGTTTGCCGCCGGAAATGATGGAAATGGCGAAGGAAAAAGCGCAGGCAATTCAGGCGGCGTATGATCTGATCAAACGCGAGAAAGGTTTTAAATAAAACTTTTGGCGTTGAGACAAACGTGATGCAAAAGACAAAGGCGCTGAATTCAGCGCCTTTTTTGTTTTTTTACCGACAGGAGCAGAAAGGATTAAAAGTCCGGCTCACAATTAAACACCAACGGGGTGTCAGTGATCGGATGATAAAACGATAACTCCTGGGCATGCAGCTGCAGACGATCTGCCGCCGCCAGCGCCTGAGAGTGAGCATAGAATTTATCGCCCAGAATCGGGTGCCCGAGCGCGAGCAGATGTACGCGTAGCTGGTGCGAACGTCCGGTGATCGGCCGCAGTTTCACCCGCGTAGTGCCGTCATCATCCCATGACATCACCTCATACTGCGTCAGCGCCTTCTTGCCGGTCTCGTGACACACTTTCTGTTTCGGCCGGTTGGGATAGTCGCAAATCAGCGGCAAATCGATAATACCGTAATCTTCTTCAACCCGTCCCCAGACGCGTGCGATATACACTTTCTTGGTTTCGCGCTCGCGGAACTGGCGTTTAAGTTCACGCTCGGCCTCTTTCGTCAGCGCCACCACGATCACACCGCTGGTGGACATATCCAGACGATGGACGGATTCAGCGTCAGGAAATTCACGCTGAATCCGTGTCATCAGACTGTCCTGATGCTCGGCCAGTTTGCCTGGAACAGAAAGCAACCCGCTCGGTTTGTTGACCACCATGATGTGTTCATCCTGAAAAATCACCTGTAACCAGGGATTGGTCGGCGGATTATAATTCTCCAGCGGCCGGGTTTTCGACGGTTCAGGGATAATCGGTTGATGTTCGCTCATAGCGTTTTACGTCTGCATTCGGGTTAAAATAAAGAAGGGATGCAAACCGGCCGCATCCCGTCGGGCTTACTGATGGCTCACCACCACAAGGCGGATCGCATCCAGACGCCAGCTGGCATCGTTCAGATTTGCCAGCACCTGCTTACGGTTAGAGTCTACCGATTCCAGCTCGTCATCACGAATGTTCGGGTTGACTTCTTTCAGCGCTTTCAGGCGGTCCAGCTCTTTGGTCAGTTGTTCGTCCGCTTCGACTTTCGCCGCTTCAATCAGAGCCCGTGCCTGTTCGGCGATTTCCGCTTCAGCCTGTTGCAACATGGCGTGAACATCCTGCTGCACGGCATTCACCAGCTTGCTGGAGTTGTGTCGGTTGATGGCATTCAGCTGACGGTTAAAACTCTCAAATTCGACCTGGGCCGCCAGGTTGGTCCCTTTGCGATCCATCAGCATACGCACCGGTGTCGGTGGCAGGAAGCGGGTCAGTTGCAGATGTTTTGGTGCCTGACATTCCACCACGTAAACCAGTTCCGCCAGCAAGGTGCCAACCGGCAGCGCTTTGTTTTTCAGGATCGATACCGCACAACTGCCGGTATCGCCGGAAAGGATCAGATCCAGACCGTTACGCACGATCGGATGTTCCCAGCTGATGAACTGTGCATCTTCACGCGAAAGCGCCTGTTCACGATCGAAAGTGACGGTACAACCGTCTTCCGGCAGTCCGGGGAAATCCGGTACCAGCATATGATCAGACGGCGTCAGAACGATCAGGTTATCGCTGCGATCCTCCTGATTAATGCCGACGATGTCGAACAGGTTCAGCGCAAAGTTCACCAGATTGACGTCGTTATCCTGCTCACCGATTTCCTTTGCCAGTTGCTGTGCCTGCTCGCCGCCGTTGGAATGCATCTCCAGCAGGCGGTCGCGGCCATTTTCCAGCTTCTCTTTCAGCGCGTCATGTTCTGCACGACATTTGAGGATGAAGTCGTCCAGTCCTTCCTGTTCGGCAGGTGTCGCCAGGAACGCAATCAACTGATCATAAGCACTGTCATAAATAGTGCGGCCGGTCGGGCAGGTATGCTCGAATGCATCAAGACCTTCATGGAACCAGCGCACCAGAACCGATTGCGCAGTCTGTTCGAGGTAAGGCACCATAATATCGATATTGTTTTGCTGCCCGATACGATCCAGACGTCCGATACGCTGTTCCAGCAGATCCGGGTTGAACGGCAGGTCGAACATCACCATTTTGCTGGCGAACTGGAAGTTACGGCCTTCGGATCCTATTTCAGAACATAGCAGAACCTGGGCACCTTCTTCCTGGGAAGCAAAGTATGCGGCAGCGCGGTCACGTTCAATGATCGACAACCCTTCGTGGAACACCGCTGCGCGGATCGCTTCACGCTCACGCAGAACTTGTTCCAGTTGCAAGGCTGTGGCGGCTTTCGCGCAGATCACCAGGACTTTTTCGTCACGGTTAGCTGTCAGATAACCCAGCAGCCACTCGACGCGCGGATCAAAGTTCCACCAGGTGGCGTTCTCGCCTTCAAATTCCTGATAAATCTGTTCCGGATACAACATATCGTGCGCACGCGCTTCGGCGGTTTTCTTCGCGCCCATAATGCCTGAGACTTTAATCGCAGTCTGATACTGCGTCGGCAGCGGAAGTTTCACGGCATGCAGATGGCGTTCAGGGAAACCTTTCACGCCATTACGGGTGTTGCGGAACAGCACGCGGCTGGTGCCGTGGCGGTCCATCAGCATGGAAACCAGTTGTTTTGCTGCGGCTTCGTCGCCTTTATTGGCGGCGGCCAGCAGGGCATCGGTATCCGCATTTCCGACACTTTCACCCAGCAGCGCCAGGGCTTCCGGCGTCAGCGGCTCTTTATTGAGCAACAGCGTCACGGCATCGGCTACCGGCTGATATTGCTGTTGTTCTTCGATGAATTCTTCGTAATCGTGGAAACGGTCCGGATCCAGCAGGCGCAGACGTGCAAAGTGGCTTTCCTGACCCAGTTGTTCCGGCGTAGCGGTCAGCAGCAGAACACTCGGGATTTGCTGAGAAAGCTGTTCGATAACCTGATATTCGCGGCTCGGCGTGTCTTCGCTCCACACCAGATGGTGGGCTTCATCGACCACCAGCATGTCCCAGGCAGCATCAGATAACTGCTCGAGACGGGATTTATTGCGGCGGACGAAATCAAGGGAACAGATCACCAGTTGTTCCGTTTCAAACGGGTTTGTCGCTTCGTGTACGGATTCAGCGTAGCGGTCATCATCAAACAAAGAGAAGCGCAGATTGAAGCGGCGCAGCATTTCTACCAGCCACTGATGTTGCAAGGTTTCCGGCACCACGATCAGTACGCGTTCAGCACGGCCGGACAACAGTTGCTGATGAATAATCATGCCCGCTTCGATGGTTTTACCCAGACCCACTTCATCGGCCAGTAAAACGCGCGGCGCATGGCGCTGACCCACTTCGTAAGCGATGTGTAACTGATGTGGGATCAGGCTGGCGCGCATACCACGCAGGCCGCCGAATTCCAGCCGGAACTGCTCACGCTGATATTTACGGGCGCGGAAACGCAGGGCAAAACGGTCCATGCGGTCAATCTGACCGGCGAACAGACGATCCTGCGGTTTGCTGAAGGTCAGTTTGCTGTCGAGTAGCACCTCGCGCATGGCAACACCGGTTTCTTCTGTGTCCAGGCGGGTGCCGATATAGGTCAACAGACCTTTGTCTTCAACAACTTCTTCGACCTGCAACTGCCAGCCTTCGTGACAGCTAATGGTATCACCGGGGTTGAACATCACGCGGGTGATCGGGGAATCATTTCGGGCATACAAACGGTTTTCACCGGTGGCGGGGAAAAGCAGGGTGACCATGCGCACATCCAGCGCTACCACGGTTCCTAATCCTAATTCGCTTTCCGTATCGCTTATCCAGCGTTGACCCAATGTAAACGGCATAATCTCTCTCTGTGTTGTTTGCTCTGTATACGGCGACTGCGCAATGCTTGTTCAGCCCGGGATGTTTCACGGGCAATAGTTTTCTTTCCCCGCCCGTAGGCGCGGAGTGATTCACTGTGTGAGGATGATTCAGAAATGGGAAAGGGCGCTATGGTAATGGAAGGTAAGCGATTCGTCACCTGTGAATCACAAGAGCAGCACCTTCTTTTGTTTAAAATAAACCCATCTGACCTGTAATCAGTGTAGCAAAATCATCGTGAAGGAAAGGCAAAATGCCATCGGCAACCGGTTCCAGCTGACGCTCGATGTAGTGATCGTAATCGACAGGGGACTGCCGATTTTCCAGCGGTTCTGGGCCGGACGTGGTCATTACATAGCTGATCCAGCCGCCATTCTGGTACTGCTTTGCCCTGCCATGCAGTGCGTTATAGTCATCGGCCAGCCGCGCGGCGCGAACATGTGGGGGCACATTTTTTTCATAATCGCTCAGCTTGCGGCGCAGACGTTTGCGGTATACCAGTTTGTCGTCAAATTCTCCGCTGAGGGTACGTGCCACATAGTCGCGCACGTAATCCTGATATGGCTGGCGGTGAAATATGCGCTGATACAATTCCTGCTGGAACTCCTGTGCCAGCTTCGTCCAGTCGGTGCGCACGGTTTCCAGCCCTTTATAAACGATGTGCTCACCGTCTGCATCATTCACCAGCCCGGCATAGCGCTTTTTGCTGCCGGTTTCTGAGCCACGAATGGTCGGCATCAGGAAACGCTGATAATGCGTTTCGAATTCCAGCTCCAGCGCGCTTTCCAGCCCGTATGCCTGTTGCAGATGCGCTTTCCACCAGGCATTCACCTGTTCTACCAGACGGCGGCCAATCGCGTTGGCGTCTTCCTGCGAACGGGCTTTATTCAGCCAGACAAAGGTAGAATCGGTATCCCCGTAAATCACCTGATAACCCTCGGCTTCAATCAGTTCGCGGGTCTGGCGCATAATGTCGTGTCCGCGCAGGGTAATGGAAGAGGCGAGACGCGGATCAAAGAAGCGGCAGCCGCTGGAGCCGAGCACGCCGTAAAAAGCATTCATGATGATTTTGAGTGCCTGCGAAAGCGGTTTGTTTTTCTGTTTCTTGGCTTCTTCGCGGCCCATCCAAATCTGGCGGACGATTTCCGGCAGACAATGTTTTTCGCGTGAGAAGCGGGCGTTGCGATAGCCTGGTACCGAATGTTCATCATCCGGTTGTTGCAGACCGGCAACCAGCCCGACCGGGTCGATCAGGAAAGTGCGGATAATTGACGGGTACAGACTTTTATAATCAAGTACCAGCACCGAATCATACAAACCGGGACGCGAATCCATCACAAAGCCGCCGGGGCTCATTTCACCCTGTAATTCCCCCAGATTGGGCGCGACGTACCCGGCGCGGTGCATGCGGGGTAAATAAAGATGAGTAAAGGCCGCCACTGAACCGCCGCTGCGATCCACGGCCAGGCCGGTGACCGAGGCGCGTTCCAGCAAAAACGGCATCAGTTCGGTTTTGGCGAAAATACGCGTTACCAGTTCGCAGTCTTTGAGGTTATAGCGTGCCAGCGCCGGTTTATCTTCCCGAAAACGCTGTTCGATTTCGGCCAGCCGCTGATAAGGATTGTCGCTGGCCTTGCCTTCGCCTAATAAACTTTGCGAGACGAATTCCAGACTGAATGAGCTGAAGTTCCAGAACGCCGATTTCAGTGCTTCAATGCCGTCGATGATCAGGCGGCCAGCCGCTGCAGCAAAAAAATGCCCCTGTTTGAAACCGTGTTCACGCCACTCCAGTTCACCACCACCGCGCCCGAATTTCAGCGGAATTTTGTAGCGGTCAGCATGCTTTTGCAAAACACGCAGGTCAAACTGCACTACGCTCCAGCCGATGATGGCGTCGGGATCGTAAGTTTCCAGCCACTCATTAAGCTTTTCCAGCAACTGCGGGCGGCTGTCAACATACACCAGATTGAAATCAAACTGACTGTCCGGATCGCCGTTAGGCGGACCAAGCATATACACGTGTCGCTGCCCGCAGCCTTCCAGCCCGATGCAGTACAACTCACCGTTGCCGCTGGTTTCGATATCCAGGGAACACAGTTTTAGCGGCGGGCGGTAACCCTCCGCTGGTTTCATTCTCGTGTCGAGCAGCAGCTTGTCCGGCCCGGGTTTGCCGCTAAACCAGACCGGCGCGGTAATATAGCGCTCCATCAGAAAGCGTTCAGGCGGGCGGATATCCGCTTCGAAAACATTAACGCCGTTTTCTTTCAGCAGTTTTTCTATCCGCATCAGCTGGCGGTGTTGCGGGCAATACAGCCCGAGAACCGGCCGGGAATGGAAATCCTGTAGCGGTAATTCACGCAGGCTGACATTTTTTTCATCGGTGAGAATTCGTTCCGCCGCCGTGCGCTGCGCGGCCGGAATAAACGCCACTGATTCCTGTAAAGGCAGGCGCACCTTTTGCGGTCCTTCATCGGTCGCCAGCCACAATTCCACCTCCGTACCGCGCGGCGTGTCGCGCCAGTGGCGGGTCAGCACAAATCCCTGACGCGGCAGGGTGTCATTGTTGGCTGAAGCGGGACGAACAAAGGTGGAAGTAATAAGCGCCTCGAAACGGTAGAGATAAACAAATAAGAGCCTGAGACAGAGTATGGTTATTTATACAGTCTTTGTCTACGGCTCAGGTTTCTGCCAAATACGCATACAATTACCCGGTTGACTGTGATAGTTC
Organism: Rahnella sp. PD4; assembly: GCF_049199325.1. Lineage (NCBI taxonomy): Bacteria > Pseudomonadati > Pseudomonadota > Gammaproteobacteria > Enterobacterales > Yersiniaceae > Rahnella > Rahnella sp. PD4. The sequence continues at coordinate 119,888 of NZ_JBLZQF010000003.1, forward strand.
GTGCACTGACAATTCAGCCGCTTAATGTATTTACTACAATGAGATTGCAGAAAACTCACACTTGTCTCATTTGTACGCTGCGTAATTTGCGCAGTCATCACTCAATTTTGGGAATTTATGGAAGCCTATCTACAACATCTGGTCGCTCAGTCGGTGGGCTTTGCATTAATTATTGTCGCCGTGGTGGCTTTCTTCGAGTCGCTGGCGCTGGTGGGCCTGATCCTTCCGGGTACTGTCATGATGGCGACGCTGGGGACGCTGATCGGCAGCGGTCAGGTGGGACTGTACGAAGCCTGGCTGGCTGCGGGACTGGGATGTTTCTTCGGTGACTGGGCCTCGTATTTTATTGGCCGTGGTTTCAAGGAGCCGCTGCATCGCTGGCGTTTCCTCAGGCGTTACCAGTCTTTACTGGATAAAACCGGTTACGCGCTGGATCGCCACAGTTTTGCGACAGTGATTATCGGCCGCTTCATCGGGCCAACACGTCCGCTGGTGCCGATGGTTGCCGGTATGCTGAATTTGCCGCCGTATAAATTTGCACCGCCGAATATTATCGGCTGCATCACCTGGCCACCGGTGTATTTTCTGCCAGGCATTCTGGCAGGCGTTGCCATTGATATTCCGGCCAGCCACAACAGTTCGGTATTCAAATGGATGTTGTTTGCTGCCGTGGTATTGATCTGGCTGAGTGCCTGGTTGCTGTGGCGCTGGATCCGTTCGGGGAAAAGCTCACCTGACGCGATGAATAAATGGTTGCCATTACCGCGTCTGCGCGTGGCTTGTGTACTGAGTCTTGTGGCGACAGCCGTGAGCCTGGTGATGTTGAGCAAACAGCCGATGATGCCGGTTTATGGTCATTTGCTGTGGAAAGTGATCACCCGCTGATCCCCGGTGTTATTCCTAACACTCTGGCCTGCGGTGCACTGCCGTTGGCCAGCGCCTGCGTCGGCCCGTCGTAAAAAATCCGGCCGTCAACAATCAGCAGCGTTCGCGGTGCAATCCTTGCGGCATCATCGAGATTGTGTGACACCATCAGCAGGGTAAGATTACGTTGCCCGCATACCTTATCCAGCAACGTGAGCATCTCACTGCGCAGCGCCGGATCGAGTGCGGAAAAGGGTTCATCAAGCAGTAAAACCGGCTGGCTGCGCAGCAGACAACGCGCCAGTGCCACACGCTGACGCTGGCCGCCGGAAAGCTGTGATGGCAGCCGGTCCAGACATTCGGCCAGCCCGACCTGTTGCGCGATGTTTTCAAGTTCCTGCTTCTGTTGCGCGGTCAGTTTCAGCCCCGGATGTAATCCCAGCCCCATGTTCTGACGCACCGTCAGATGCGAGAACAGGTTATTTTCCTGAAACAGCATCGACACCGGACGCCTGGCCGGAGGTGTCGTGCTGTGATCTGCGCCGTTGAGCAGGATCTTTCCGCTGACCGGTGCCAGAAAACCGGCGACCAGACTCAGTAAGGTACTTTTCCCTGCGCCACTCGGGCCGAGTATCGCCACACGTTCACCGGCATCGATCTGTAAATCGAAGCGCATCGGCAGATGTTCGTACAAATACGTCAGTTTATTCAGCGTCAGCATGGCGGCCCGGCAGTTTCTCAATCAGAGTGAATAACAGAAAGCATAGCAGCAGTAATAACAGCGCCGTCACCGCACCATCCTGGCTGCGGTAGGAGCCGATCTGCTGATACAGATAAAACGGCAGGGTGCGGAAATTCTCATTGCCGAACAAGGCAATGACACCGAAATCCCCCAGCGAAAGCACACAGGCAAACGCCAGTGCCTGCGCAAGCGGACGTTTCAGTGCGCTGAGTTCAACCCGGCGCAGCCGATACCAGCTGTGCATATCCAGCGAAAGGCACAGCAGCGTGTAACGATCTGCCACGTCGCGCATCGGGTTATCCAGCACTTTTAACGCATAAGGTACGGCCATCAGCGCATTCGTGAGGATCACCAGCGGCCAGGGGGACTGCGGTAAACCCAGGGTATCGCCGAGCAGCAGAAAAAAGCCGGTGGCCAGCACAATACCCGGCATTGCGAGGATCAGCATACCGCTCATATCCATCGCCTGTGCCCAGCTGTTTCTCTGGCGTAAACGCAGTTCGCGGCTGCTCCACAGCAGCATCATGGTCAGCAGCACACACAATAATCCGCTGCCCAGCGCGATACGTACTGATGTCCATAATGCCTGCCAGAGTGCGGGTTGCTGCAAAACACCCACGGCTGCCCGGTTTACGCCATCAGTAATCACGGCGAGTAATGGCGGCAGGATCAGCAGCAACGCGAGGCCAATCAGCACGGCATCGGCGATGCGGCGCGGCCAGGAATCGTCGGGATTACGCCAGCGCTGAGAATGCGTTTGCCCGACCGGCAACGCCTGACTGAGTTTCTGACTGAGCAATACCAGGGCCAGACAACAAAATAGCTGGATCAGCGCCAGGCTAGCCGCGCGGCTTAAATCGTAGTCGTAGCTCAGCGCCTGATAAATGGCGAGCTCAATGGTCGTCGCCTGCGGACCGCCGCCCAGGGAAAGGACGGTGGCGAAGCTGGCGAAACACAGCATAAAAATTAAGGCGGCAGCGGGGAAAATCTGCCGGCGCAACGCGGGCCATTCCACGAAGCGGAATTGCTGCCAGACATTCATGCCCAGTTGGGCGGCCAGCTGGCGCTGTTCAACAGCGATATTTTCCAGTGCCTGCACTAAAAGACGGGTCGCCAGCGGCAGATTGAAAAACACGTGCGCCAGCAAAATCCCCTGTAATCCATAGGGCGAGAAATGATAATCCATGCCCAGCCAGCCGCAAATCTGCGCCAGCCAGCCCTGCCTGCCGTAGACACTAAGAATGCCAAACACCGCCACCAAAACTGGCAATACCAGCGTCATCGCGCATAAGCGCAATAACAGCTGGCGGCCGGGAAAACGGCGACGGAACAACGTGCGGGCCAGCAAAATGGCCGGCAGCACTGAGCATAGCGCTGAAAGCAGCGCCTGCCAGAAGGTGAAGCGGATCACGTGCCAGAGATAAGGATCCTGCCAGAGGGCGGGGCCGCTCATCTGTGGCGCATGACGCCACAGAGAGCCTAAGGCCAGTGCGGCCACCAGCAACATAGCCAGCGACGCGATGACCCCCGGCCACAGCCAGCGCGGGATCAACGGCTGACGGCGTTCTGCCATGCCTGAATCCACTGGCTGCGGTGAGTGGCGACATCCTGTGCGCTGTATTGCAGGGATTTCGCTGGCACGGTCAGCTGTTTAAAGGCGTCAGGCAGCGGCGTATTCACGACCGGATACATCCAGTTGCCGGTCGGGATCACTTTCTGGAAATCTTCCGTGGTGACGAACTTCATGAACTGTTCAGCCAGTTTCGGTTGCCTGCTGTTTGCCAGCTGCCCTGCAACTTCAACCTGCATATAATGACCTTCAGTGAAGTCCGCTGCGGCGTAGTTATTTTTCTTCTCTTCAACAATATGGTATGCCGGAGAGGTGGTGTAGCTCAGTACCAGATCGCTTTCGCCTTTGAGGAATAAACCGTAAGCCTCGCTCCAGCCTTTGGTGACGGTAACGGTTTTCTTCGCCAGTTTTTGCCAGGCTAGCGGGGCTTTGTCGCCATAAACTTTTTGCATCCACAGCATCAGGCCCAGACCCGGCGTGCTGGTGCGCGGATCCTCATAAATAACTTTCCATTTCTGGTCGCTGTTAATCAGCTCATCAAGGCTTTTGGGCGGGTTCTTGAGTTTATTTTTGTCATAGACGAACGCGAAATAGCCGTAATCGTAAGGCACGAACGTGCTGTCATTCCAGCCACCCGGCACCGTCAGTGTGGCGCTGGTTTTCGGCGCTTTGGCAAATAAACCGGTTTGTTCTGCCGCCTGCAGCAGGTTGTTATCCAGACCGAGGACGACATCAGCTTTGCTGTTTTTACCTTCCATCCGCAGACGGTTCAGCAAAGATACGCCATCTTCCAGCGCCACGTATTTCAGTTCACAGCCGCATTGCGCCTCAAAGGCCTTTTTAATGGCCGGACCGGGGCCCCAGTCGGCAGAGAAAGAATCGTAGGTGTATACCGTCAGAACAGGTTTTGCAGCCAATGCAGGTGCAGAAAGTAACAGCAGGCAGGACAATAATTTTTTCAACTTTGCGCTCCAAAAAAATGAAAGGGCAAAGGATTTTGAGTGAGCATCGCGCAGTCTCAAATCCCTCCGCCGGTATCAACCGGATCAGGTTCGACGGGTCTATATCTCAGCCAAACTTGCTGCGCAGGTGTTGATCCGGCGTCGGGCAGTGCTCGAAATGCTCACGTACTTTGTGTACGCTCCGCTTTCTCCGCGCTGGCCTTCACCGGCTGAACACTTGCTCGCGGCGTTTACATCGCTGCTTTAACAAGTCGGGCACCCCGTTGAGAACGGATGTCATTCTAGTGATTAACGGCGCGATGCGATAGTCCGATTAACTGTCAGGTGGCGCAAACCAGGCGGATTTAAAGTCGAACCAGCCGAGGGTATTCATGCGCACGCCGCGCATACTGCGTTGACCCTGCAATACCAGCCAGTGATGGAACAGCGGGTGGATCTGATGGCTGACCGTCTGTTTCTGACTCCATGTCGCCATCGATAAGTTCCCTGCGTGCCACTGCGCGGCATCGTCTTTCATCTCTTCGCTGAAGCAATGCCTGGCCAGTGGCAATTCGTAGAAATGCGCGAATAATGAAAACTCCAGCGGCAGGGTGAAGTTGGCACTGCCGAGCCATACATCACTTTTAGCGTCGCCGCGGTGCCAGACTGCGTAATCCACTACCTGAGTAATCAGTTCGATACCTTCAGCCACCAGCAGCGGTTTCAGCGCATTACAAATGGCCTGATGTTCGGAGTGCTCGCCGTAAAATGTCAGTGTTATCTGCGTCAGATTTTGCGGTCTGGGCGGACGCGGCTGCGGCGCTTTATGATGCCATCGCGGCAAAAGGCCGTACGCCGGGGACCAGTAGCGCTGATAAATGGGTTCCGCATTATTCAGCAGAGCGATGGGATTGAGTAAATCGCACAACCACTGGCGTGTTTCTTCTGATTGTCCGACCGGTGAACGCTGGTCAAAAAGCAGGAAATAGCAGCCTTCTTCAAGGCGGCTTTCCAGCTCGCTTTTGCCGGATTCATCGGCCTGAAGCTGCACGCCGGAATGCACCAGCTCTTCACTCAGTTCCGGTAGTACCCAGATATTCACTTCATCGATAAGCGCCCGGAAGCCAAAATAATCGTCAAAGGCGCGGATGCGCAGCTGCGTTTTAATATTACGTACCACGGCGTAAGGGCCGGTGCCGACCGGATGGCGGGCAAAATCAGGCAGGGACTGCCATTCCTGTGGCAGGATCATGGCGTGGATATTGCCGAACAGCCATGGCAGCCAGCGATCGGGTTCATTCAGATGGATATCGATGACATTCGGCGTGGGCGTTGTGACTGACTTCAGGTTGCTGAACAACGGATGCGATTTCAGGCGCATAAAAGTAGTGATGATATCCGCCATCCCGAGTTCACGGCCATGATGAAAATGAATGGCGGGACGCAGATAAAACCGCCAGTGTAGCGGAGAAACTTTCTGCCAGTGATGGGCTAAATCGCCTTCTGCTTCCCCATTTTCCTCATTTATGCGTGTCAGACCGCTGAAGATCTGTCTGGCAATATGGGTTTCTGAACGGCGCAACATAGTGCCGGGCAGCAGGTTAATCAGCGGACGGTAATACAACACGCGCAGGATATGTTTGCCCTGGCGAAAACTGCGTCCGAGCTGTGACAGCAGCATCTGACGCACCCTCGTTTTGTCGCCGACCAGTTGCACCAGTTGATCAATGCTATCTTGTTCCAGCAACTCCTCGGCGCGCTGTTGCTGGAGTGCCAGCCCGGTATACAAAAAACGCAGGGTAGATCGTTTGCCGCGTCCGGCTTCAGCATCCCACGTCAGCCAGCCCCGTTGCTGCATGGTGCTGAGCAACGATCGCATATGTCTGCGCGAGCAGTTCAGGACATCAGACAACGCCTGTAAGGTGGTTTCGGTGTCTTCACCGTGACAACTTTGCCACAAGCGGATGAACTGTTGTTGCAAACGGGACGAGGGCATAAAAGAGGAACTCCGTGAGCGATTTTCATCAATTTATCTTTCCCCATATTACTCCGATACTGTTTCTCAACCAAAGCCTGTTGTGAATGACCGGAGGTCAGCATGAAACGCCAGTTAACTGCCCGTTTTTATCAGTTTTACTTCAAGGCCATCAGACAAGGCGCGGAGAAAAACCGTGCTGACTGGCTGTCATGGGTGCCGGTGCAGTACCGGATGGATATTCTGGCGCGGCTGACGCAGTGGGATATGGATTCCATGAATGACGAGGAATACCGTCAGCGGATGTAAGCCCCCGTATCACAACGGCAACCGAATCCGATTTTCTGAGTAATGGTGTATTGTCACCAGCCAGTGAGGTAACTCACTGGTTTTTTTATGCACATTATCCCCTTCACATTTCAAGCTGCAGATGCGTTGGTTGCTCTTGCTCACCCGAATCACGGACTTATGTCAGCTCATCGGGATTCGCGCGATTGCCGCCGTTCTGCAACCCGAACTGTTTGGGTATACACTGTATGTTTTGCCGTAAGAAATTCATTTCTCAGGGACGACGTTATGTCAAAACCTCGTATTAATGCCATTTATGTCACCTTTCTGGTGGTGTCCTTGCTGTGTGGTATTGCAGGGGCGCTGCAGGCGCCCACACTCAGCTTGTTTCTGACCAACGAAGTGAAAGTCCGCCCGTTGTGGGTTGGCTTCTTCTATACCGTCAATGCGCTGGCGGGGATCGCAATCAGTTTTCTGCTGGCTAACCGTTCGGACAACAAAGGCGACCGGCGAAAATTGCTGATGTTCTGCTGCCTGATGGCGCTCGGTAATAGCCTGGTCTTTGCGTTCAGCCGCGATTACCTGGTGCTGATCACCGTTGGTGTCCTGCTGGCAGCAATAGGTAATGCTTCGATGCCACAGCTCTTTGCGCTGGCGCGTGAACATGCGGATCGCTCTGCCAGCGAAGTGGTGATGTTCAGCTCAATGATGCGTGCAATGCTCTCGCTGGCCTGGGTGCTTGGCCCGCCATTGTCGTTCATGGTGGCGCTTAACTATGGTTTTACGCCAATGTACCTGAGTGCGGCGGCGGTGTTTGTCGGCAGCATATTAATGATCCTTTTCTTCCTGCCGTCAGTGCCGCGCCTTGAACAACCGGTGGATGAAAAAGTGGTGCCGGTTAGCGCCTGGCGCAACAAAGATGTGCGGCTGTTGTTCTTTTCCTCCCTGCTGATGTGGACCTGCAATATCATGTATGTCATTGATATGCCGCTGTACATCACCAGTGATTTAGGGCTGCCGGAAGGGCTGGCGGGGCTGCTGATGGGAACCGCTGCCGGACTGGAAATTCCGGCGATGTTGCTGGCGGGTTATCTGGTCAAACGTACTGGTAAACGCAAGCTGATGCTGTATGCCGTGGTAAGCGGTGTGATTTTCTATGCCGGACTGGTGGCGTTTCAGTTCAAAGCCGCGCTGATGATCCTGCAATTGTTCAACGCGATTTTCATCGGCATCGTCGCCGGGATCGGAATGTTATATTTTCAGGATCTGATGCCGGGAAGGGCGGGTTCAGCGACCACACTGTTCACTAACAGCATCTCCACTGGTGTGATTTGCGCGGGGTTGTTGCAGGGCTTTATCGTGGAAAACTTCGGCCACTATCCGGTGTACTGGGCGGCGACTGTGCTGGCGGTGGTGGCGCTCGGGCTGATGTATAAAGTCAAAGACGTGTGAATGACGTGGGCTTAAAGAGCGATTAATTCGCTCTTTAACCTATTCAACTGAATAATACATTTAGTTTTTCAAGTTTCTGCAATGACTTAATTTTTATTAGTTATCTGGATTCTCCCTCAGGAATAAACATTCTTCTCCCCCTCTAATCCTCCTTACCGTCTGGATAATTAAAGGAAGTGGCTATATTATCGGCTTTCTAATATAGTGACAAAGGGGAAAAATATGATTCCGGGTGTACTTATAAGGAAAACATATAATTCATTTATTGATGAGAAGAAATCTGAGAGCGTTTGTATTGGTTTATGTCTGGCCTGGCTTGGTGATATATTAAAAGAACGGCCAGCACAGAAAATGGGCAGCTGGTTTTCCGGCTGGCTTTCCGGTTGGTTTTCCCCGCCACTGACACCGGATAAGAAAGCCTCAATCCCCTCTGATACTGTGAAGCTAAGGCTATTACTGGAGCGGGCATACCGACGGCATGAGAGCTATCTGAAAAGCTGCAGGGAGAGTCAGCAGGATCCGAAACGTCAGACAGGACGCCATGAGGCCTTTGTTAATTACAAAATTTTCCGTCAGGCAGAAAAGGAAAAAATAACCGGTGTTCCTGGATTACAATATCGTCTGATAGCACGTAATGATTTCATGTTGTTTAACGGCTTAAATATTTTTGGTCACGCTCACCCTCTCACCGGGGCGATCATTGCTTTCCGGTTTTCTGAGATACCGGGTGAGATCGGCTACCATCCCGTCGCGGCTTTTCGCTACAACGCCACGGAATATTTTTTCTCGATCCCAATTTAGGGTTATTTAAAACATCATCTTCTTATCCTATGCGGGATATCACTAAATATATTAATAAACTATACAAGGAGGTAGTGTCATTATTAGAATTTATAGTTACCAGGAATAATTAATAAAAAAGTGGCGGTTTTACGCGCAGCACCCGCAGTTGAATAAAAACATTGGAAGTTTTTTAATATGATTAATATTATTTCTATAGAAAAAAATTATGCGTCGTTTCTTGCTGAGCAACAAGCTAAGGGATGTTGTTTTGGCTTTTGTCTGACCTGGCTGGGCGACATTATAAAAGAACGGCCATTACAGCCCTCCGGCCGCTGGTTGTCCGGATGGTTTTCATCCGTACCGTCTGCTGATAAAAAAGCTCTGTTACCTGCAGATGCCGCCCGTCAACGTCTGCTTTTCGAACGGGCGATGAGGAAGCAAAAAAACTATGCCAGGCGTTATCAGGAGAATCACTTGAACAGCTTTGATGCGTTAACGTATGACGAAGTCACGGTGAACTATAAAAATGCGCATCAGCAGGAAAAAGGAAAAATAACCGGTATTCCGGGACTGCATTACTCGCTGAGGGAGCGAAGTGATTTTATGTCATTTAAGGGGATGGAGGCGTACAGAGATAAAAAAACCATCTCAGGCGTGATCATTTCATTCCGTTTCACAAAAGGAGAGGATAAAGCGGCATTCCATGCCGTCGCTGCATTTCGTCATAGTGAGTTCGAGGCTTTTTTCCTCGATCCCAACTTCGGTTTATTTAAGACGATTACAAGATATCCCATGCTGGAAATTGCTCAGTTCTTATCAGGGAAGTACAAGAATGTTATGCCTCTAAGCGAGATAACGATCACAAGACGCTTGCAGATAACATGAGTCTGTCAGGAAAAAGAGACTTGCCATGCGCAAAAGCGGGAGGATTTCCCGCTTTTGCTTTTTCTTCGCAGGCCAGTAAATAATTAGCGCATAAAGGCAGGCTGATTTTTCTCGTAGCTGGAGATGTTTGTTTCGTGCTGCAACGTCAGGCCGATGCTGTCCAGACCGTTGATCATGCAGTGACGGCGGAAGCTGTCGATGACGAACGGATAGGTTTTATCGCCTGCTTTGACGGTTTGCGCTTCCAGATCTACTTCGAACTGAATACCTTCGTTGTTTTTTACCAGTTCAAACAACTCGTCGATTTCTGCTTCGCTCAGGGTGATGGGCAGCAACTGGTTGTTGAAAGAATTACCGTAGAAAATATCGGCAAAGCTTGGCGCGATCACCGCATGGAAGCCGTAATCGGTCAGCGCCCAGGGCGCATGTTCGCGGGAAGAACCGCAACCAAAGTTTTCGCGTGCCAGTAAAATGCTCGCGCCTTTGTAACGCGGCTTGTTCAGCACGAAATCAGGGTTTGGCACCTGACCGGCATCGTCCAGAAAACGCCAGTCATTAAACAGATGCTGGCCGAAACCGGTACGGGTCACTTTCTGCAAAAACTGTTTGGGAATGATGGCATCGGTATCGACGTTAGCTGCATCCAGTGGAACCACCAGACCGATGTGTTGGGTAAATTTAGCCATGGTGTTTTTCCTCAGTTCAGTTCACGGATATCAGCGAAACGGCCGGTGACAGCCGCCGCCGCCGCCATTGCCGGACTGACCAGATGCGTACGGCCGCCACGACCCTGACGGCCTTCAAAGTTACGGTTGCTGGTGGATGCGCAACGCTCACCCGGTTCCAGGCGGTCATTATTCATCGCCAGGCACATAGAACAGCCTGGCAGACGCCATTCGAAACCGGCTTCGATGAAGATTTTATCCAGACCTTCTTCTTCAGCCTGCGCTTTTACCGGGCCGGAGCCAGGGACCACGATGGCCTGCACACCGCTGGCGACTTTACGACCCTGGGCTATCGCTGCCGCAGCGCGTAAGTCTTCGATGCGTGAGTTGGTGCAGGAACCGATGAAGACTTTATCAATCGCCACGTCGGTCAGTTTAATGCCCGGCTGCAAATCCATATACGCCAGGGCTTTTTCAGCCGATGCACGTTCTACCGGATCAGCAAACGAGGCAGGATAAGGGATGGTTTGATTCACAGCCATTACCTGACCCGGGTTGGTGCCCCACGTGACTTGCGGTGCTATTTCGGAGGCATCCAGCGTCACAACGCTGTCGAATTTCGCACCCTCTTCTGTTTTCAGGGTTTTCCAGTATTCCACTGCCGCGTCCCAGTTCTGGTCCTTCGGCGCAAACTGACGTCCTTTCAGATAGGCAAACGTGGTTTCGTCCGGCGCAACCAGACCGGCCTTAGCACCCATTTCAATCGCCATGTTGCACAGGGTCATCCGGCCTTCCATGGACAGCCGCTCGATGGCTTTACCGCAGAACTCCACCACATGACCGGTACCGCCCGCGCTGCCGGTTTTACCGATAATGGCCAGAACGATATCTTTCGCCGTGATACCCACAGGTGCTTCGCCGGTTACTTCGATTTTCATTGTTTTGGCGCGGCCCTGTTTCAGGGTTTGTGTCGCCAGAACGTGTTCAACTTCAGAAGTCCCGATACCGAAAGCCAGTGAGCCAAATGCACCGTGTGTGGCGGTATGGGAATCGCCGCAGACAATCGTCATGCCCGGCAAAGTCATGCCCTGCTCAGGGCCGATAACGTGAACGATGCCCTGATACGGGTGGTTCAGGTCATACAACTGCACGCCGAATTCAGCACAGTTCTTGATTAATTCCTGCATCTGAATGCGTGCCATTTCGCCGCTCGCATTGATGTCTTTAGTTTGCGTGGACACGTTGTGATCCATGGTCGCAAACGTTTTACCCGGCTGACGTACCTGACGGCCCATCGCACGCAGGCCATCGAACGCCTGCGGGGAGGTCACTTCGTGAACCAGGTGGCGGTCAATGTATAACAATGGCGTTTCGTTTTGCGCTTCGTAAACCACATGCGCATCAAACAATTTCTGATACAGAGTCTTGGCCATGTTATGCCCCTTCTTTTACAAAGCGGGCAATGATATCGCCCATTTCACTGGTACCCAGCGCCTGCTGGCCGTTAGCCAAATCACCGGTGCGGTGGCCTGCTTCCAGTGCTTTATTAACGGCCTGCTCGATAGCATTGGCCGCGTCATCAGCGCCCAGGCTGTAACGCAGTAACAGCGCGGCAGACAGAATTTGTGCAATCGGGTTGGCAATGTTTTTACCGGCGATATCCGGCGCTGAGCCGCCCGCGGGTTCAAACAGACCAAACGCCTGCTCGTTCATGCTGGCTGAAGGCAGCATCCCCATCGAACCGGTGATCATCGCGCATTCGTCCGACAGGATGTCGCCGAACAGGTTTGAACACAGCAACACGTCAAACTGCGACGGATCTTTAATCAGCTGCATGGTCGCGTTATCGATATACATGTGGCTCAGGCTGACATCCGGATAATCTTTGGCGATTTCATTCACCACTTCGCGCCACATAATCGAAGTCTGCAAGACGTTGGCTTTATCGATGGAGGTCACTTTACTGCGGCGTTTGCGCGCCGATTCAAAGGCGATGCGGGCGATACGTTCAATCTCAAAGCGGTAATATACTTCGGTATCAAACGCTTTCTCGTGCATGCCCTGACCTTCGCGGCCTTTAGGCTGACCGAAGTAAATACCGCCTGTCAGTTCGCGGACACACAGAATGTCGAAACCTTTTGCGGCGATATCGGCACGCAGCGGACAAAACTCTTCCAGCCCCTGATACAGGCGGGCAGGGCGCAGATTGCTGAACAACTTGAAATGTTTACGCAGGGGCAATAATGCGCCACGCTCAGGCTGATCGTTCGGGGGCAGATGTTCCCACTTCGGGCCACCCACGGAGCCAAACAGGATCGCATCAGCTTGTTCGCAACCGGCGACGGTCGCTGGCGGCAAGGGACTGCCGTGTTTGTCGATGGCTGCGCCACCCACATCGTATTCGCTGGTGGTGATCTTCAGGCCAAAACGCTGACGTACGGCATCCAGCACTTTGTATGCCTGGGCCATGACTTCCGGGCCAACTCCGTCTCCGGGTAAGACGGCAATATGATGGGTCTTGCTCATGTTCACACCGTTTCCTGATTATTTTGAATGTTGTTGTGTTGCTGACCTGTCTGCTGCAAACGTTGCTTTTCGATCTCAACTTGTTTGCTGCGCCAGATGTTATTCAGTACATGTACCATCGCTTTTGCGGAGGATTCGACAATGTCTGTCGCCAGCCCGACACCGTGGAAGCGGCGGCCATTGAAGGAGACGACCACGTCAACCTGGCCCAGCGCATCGCGGCCCTGACCTTTGGCGCTCAGCTGGTATTTCACCAGTTCAATCTGATAACCGGTGATGCGGTTGATGGCCTGATAAACGGCGTCAACCGGGCCGTTGCCGGTGGCGGCTTCGGTAATGATTTCTTCGCCACAGGCCAGATTAACTGACGCGGTGGCGGTAATCTTAGAGCCGGACTGCACACTAAAGTTATCCAGGCGGTAGAATTCAGGCTCTTCCTGCTGCTTGTTAATGAAGACCAGCGCTTCTAAATCGTAGTCGAAAACCTGGCCTTTTTTGTCCGCCAGTTTCAGGAATGCGGCATACAGATGATCCAGGTTGTAATCGGATTCTTTGTAGCCCATTTCTTCCATACGATGTTTAACGGCAGCACGGCCGGAACGGGAAGTCAGGTTCAGTTGAACCTGGTTCAGGCCAATGGATTCCGGTGTCATGATTTCGTAGTTTTCGCGGTTTTTCAGCACGCCATCCTGATGGATACCTGAAGAGTGTGCGAAGGCATTAGAGCCGACAATGGCTTTATTGCCCGGGATAGGCATGTTACTGATCTGGCTGACAATCTGGCTGGTACGGTAGATTTCTTTGTGATTGATGTTGGTGTGAACGTTCATGTAGTCACTGCGGGTGCGGATCGCCATGATCACCTCTTCCAGCGCGGTGTTACCGGCGCGTTCACCGATACCATTCAGCGTGCCTTCCACCTGCCGCGCACCGGCCTGAATCGCAGCGATGGAGTTACCGACTGCCATGCCCAGATCATCGTGGCAATGCACAGAGATAATCGCCTTATCAATATTGGGCACGCGCTCATACAAATTGGTGATGATGCCACCGAACTGAACCGGCGTGGTGTAACCGACAGTGTCGGGGATGTTGATGGTGGTCGCACCGGCTTTAATCGCAGCTTCTACCACACGGCACAGGTTATCCAGCGGGGTCCGGCCTGCATCTTCGCACGAGAATTCAACGTCATCGGTATAGTTACGGGCGCGTTTTACGGAGTGTGTGGCCATCTCCAGCACCTGATCAAATGAACGTTTCAGTTTAGATTCAATGTGCAGGGTAGAAGTGGCCAGGAATACGTGAATGCGGAAGGCCTCTGCCACGCGCAATGCTTCGGCGGCGGCGTCAATATCACCGTCTACGCAACGGGCCAGACCACAAACACGGCTGTTTTTAATCTGGCGCGCAATAGTTTGTACAGACTCGAAATCACCGGGAGAGGAGACCGGGAAGCCGACTTCCATCACATCAACGCCCATTCTTTCCAGCGCCATTGCAATTTGAATCTTCTCTTTAACACTCAGGCTGGCTTGTAACGCCTGTTCACCGTCACGCAGCGTGGTATCGAAAATAATGACTTGCTCGCTCATGGGTTATTCCTTGTCTGCTTTTATTTTCGCGCCCTGCGGGGAGATAAAAAAAAACCCGCGCATCGGCGCGGGTTTATTGTCTGTGGAAGTTGAATCAGTTCTGATTTTCGCCCACTGGCTTACCGCGCATATATTCTGCGTTGAGTAGTAGGCCTAGGAGACGGGTCATCTTGAACATGTGTTTTCAGCTTCTCATCATGGGGTGGTCAGAACGGCTTTCGTTCAAACAGTGACTAAAGTGATACGGGAATGTGTGCGGTATGTCAACCTTCACTGTGTGGAAATTCCAGAAAATTGGCATGATGATATTCACTCTCATTTAGCATAAAACTCTGGTATTAATGAAGTCCTCGGCATGCCGACGTTTTAACAAGGGTCGTAAAAAAACAACAACAAAAAAAATGCCATGTTCGCCATTGTCGGGATAAATACTCTATTTAATACAGTGGTTTAAAAGTGATTTAGTTTGGCTTAACTTATTATTCATTTTTCAAATGTTGTTTCCAAAAATATTTTGCTGTCTTATATCATAAGTTTCTTTGCGGGAAATAAAATTTGCATTTCTGTTTCTGATTATTGGAAACAAAAATTCATATTTTTCTAAAAAATGAATTGATGAGAATATAGCGTGTTTTCTCTGCCGATATTTATGTTCCCCAATGTCATCTCAATGCCGCGCTTTATAAAATAGATTATTGAAGATAATCATTTTTATTTGGATTCGAATGTCAATTATGAGGGATATCATGTCTGACGCCGATACAGAAATTCACCCTAAACCTGCTGAGGCAGAAACGCACCTTCGCAATGTTGATTTAAATTTGTTAACAGTTTTTGATGCCGTGATGCAATTACAAAATATTACACGTGCGGCCAATATGTTGGGGATGTCCCAGCCGGCGGTCAGTAATGCCGTTGCCCGTTTAAAAGTAATGTTTAACGATGACTTATTTGTGCGTTTCGGGCGTGGGATCCAACCAACAATGCGCGCGCGTCAGCTTTTTGGCCCTGTCAGACAGGCCTTGCAGCTCGTGATGAATGAATTACCGGGGGCAGGTTTTGACCCTTTCCTCAGTACGCGCCAGTTTAATGTCGCTATTTGCAGCCCGCTCGATAAACGCTTCACCAGCCAGGTGTTGAATGCTGCAGAAGAATTATCACCGGGTGTCAGTGTTAAACTACAGACCATTGTGAACGATGATATTGAACATCAGTTGCGTTATCAGAATATAGAATTTGTGATCAGTTATCGTAAGTTTGAACGTGCTGATTTTTGCAATCAAGCTTTATTCAATGATGAGCTGGTTCTGGTTGCAGCGCAAAATCATCCCCGTATCAGTCCGCATATGTCAGATGAAAAATATCTGAAAGAAAAACATGCTGTCATGATGATGGACCGGTTCTACTCGTTCAGCTCTCCTTATTACGACGACTCTGAGTTAGTTTCGTTGATTTCCTATCAGGGAACTGATTTATTTAGTGTTATGGAAATTGTCTCCAAAACCGACATGGTTGCGCTGGTGCCGCGCTGGCTGGCACAGGCAAATGCCGGAATACTTAATTTGTCAGTCATTCCGCTACCGTGGATGAAAAATACACTCACATGTTATCTTTCCTGGCATGAATCCTCCAGCAAAGACAAAGGCAATATGTGGATGAAAACATTATTGAGCCAGTGTGTTGTTTCTCTGTAATCAGACAGTCTTTACGATGTTTTTTGCGGCTGTGATTGCAGCGAAAGTGGCTGCCTGCTCTTCTTCACATGGTTTTTTATCCTGCAGGTTTTTTCCTCGTTAATGCCCTGCAGGTTTTTTTTCGTCATCGGATTTCCGGGGCATCTTCCCAAAACCCTGCTGCTGCTCCTACAATTTCATTTCACCGTGCAATATTTGCCGGTAGACTGCGTTAAATTTTTGTAACAGAGCAACGCAGTGAGCTCCCTCCCTTTTACTGACTACGCCTGACGCCGGTATAAACGCTCAATGAATCCAACCTTAAATGATTACCATCAGATAACCCGTTTCCGTCAGCAAGTCAGTGCCCGTGCTGAACAGACTGCATTTCGCGAGTGGTCCCCGGCGGTGACATCCGCCCTGACCTGGCGTGAGCTTGGCGGAAAGGTGGATGCCTTATCCGATGTGTTATTGCAGGAACACGTTGGCGTTCAGGAACGCATCGCCATTTGTGGGAATAATTCGATAGCCTGGGCGACGGCAGACCTGGCGATCTTGCAATTGCGTGCGATCACCGTGCCGGTTTATGCAACTAATACCCCCGCGCAGTCTGCGTATGTCCTCAATGATGCGGATATCCGTATTTTGTTTGTCATCGGCCAGAAGCAATATGACGCAGCGGTGGCCGTACGTGATCTCTGTCCGCAACTGAAACATATTCTGGTGCTGGACAATGAGGTCGAGTTACGTGGCGTACCGATTGCCCGGCATGTTTCTGGCGTCGTTCCGCAGGATGCGGCTTTAGCTGCTGAGCGTGAAGTGCGGATCAATGCCCGTAACCTCGATGATCTGTTCACGCTTATCTATACCTCCGGTACCACCGGAGAAGCAAAAGGTGTGATGCTGGATTATCGCAGCATGGCGACACAACTGATGCAGCATGAAAAGCGTCTGAGTATTACTGAACATGATGTTTCCCTCTGCTTCCTGCCGCTTGCGCATGTTTTTGAACGCGCGTGGAGTTTCTTCGTGATGCATAGCGGTGCGCAAAATGTCTTCCTGCGCGAAACCGATCTGGTGCGTGAGGCCTTGCAGGCCATTAAACCGACGGTGATGTGTGCGGTTCCGCGTTTCTATGAAAAAGTATTCAGCGCGATCCACGACAAAGTCGCCCGCGCGGGACCCCTCAAAAAGCGGCTTTTCCACTGGGCCGTCGCACAGGGTAAAGAGAAGTTTCTGATCGAACGTCGTGGCGGGCGTCATCCGTTTTGGCTGACGCCCGCACATTTTCTCGCCGATAAGCTGGTGCTGAAAAAGTTGCGTGATTTGCTGGGAGGTAATCTGCGCTTTCTGCCTGCCGCCGGTGCGAGTCTGGATGACAACGTCATTCTTTTTTTCGAATCACTCGGCCTGAACATCAAATATGGCTACGGCCTGACGGAAACCTGCGCGACGGTGACCTGCTGGGAGGAAAATGACTTCCGCTTTGGTTCTGTCGGTACGGCATTACCAGAGATCGAAGTGCGGATCGGTGGAGAGAATGAAATTCAGGTTCGCGGTCCGACTTTACTGCGTGGTTATTTCAATAAGCCGGAAGAGACGGCGGCCAGCTTCACCGCTGACGGCTGGTTCAAAACCGGTGATGCCGGGAAAATGGATGCACAAGGTAACGTATTCATTACTGAGCGGCTGAAAGATCTGATGAAAACGTCCGGGGGTAAATACATTGCTCCACAGCGTATCGAAGGCACGCTGGTTCAGGATCGTTATATTGAGCAGGCAGCCGTTATCGCCGATGAACGGCACTTTGTTTCCGCGCTGATCGTGCCTGATTTTGATGTGCTAAATGTCTATGCCCAGGCGCACCATATCGATTACTTCAATCGCGCCGGGCTGGTGAAAAATGCGCAAATCCTCTCGCTGTTTGCTCATCAGTTACGTGAGATACAGCATGATCTGGCCGGTTTTGAGCAGGTGAAAAAGTTTGTATTGCTGACCAAACCTTTCACGATGGAGGCCGGGGAACTGACGCCAACCCTTAAACTGCGCCGCAAAATCATTTTCAGCCGTTATCAGAAGGAAATCGATCAGCTTTATCAGGAGTAATGCTTCACCACCCGCTTCATCATTTTCTTTTGTGAATCACCGGTGCCTGTCACTTCGCCGGTTTTTCCCTTCGTTTTACCTCCCTTACAGACATAATTTAATACTGTAATTTTTCCAGCCTCCCTGATATTTCTGACTGGTTAATGCGCGCAGGCAGTGTTTTGTCCCGAACGAAAGAATGAAGGCAGTGTGAGGCGATAAAATTCTGTCTGCACAGAATTTTTGGCGTTTGCCTGACTCGGGTTCTGACGCTAAGGTACTGAGTTAGATTCTTGAACGCTAATAAGAACAGCAGGGTGTAGTAAGCCCGATAGAAAGTCCTAAAATTCAGCGATTTATGTTGAAATCGCTGCTGATAGAACAGCTAGCTGAAGCAAAAGTCATCCTATAGAAGAAGCAAAAAGCCTGGAGGCAAAACCATGGAGATGTTGTCAGGAGCCGAGATGGTCGTCCGGTCATTAATCGACCAGGGCGTAAAGCACGTATTCGGTTATCCCGGCGGTGCGGTGTTGGATATCTATGATGCCCTGCATACGGTCGGTGGGATAGATCATGTGCTGGTGAGACATGAACAGGGTGCGGTTCATATGGCGGACGGTTATGCGCGTGCTACGGGTGACGTGGGCGTCGTGCTGGTAACTTCTGGCCCCGGCGCAACCAATGCTATCACCGGTATTGCCACGGCTTATATGGATTCCATTCCGTTAGTGGTGCTGTCCGGCCAGGTACACAGTTCGCTGATCGGTTATGACGCATTTCAGGAATGCGACATGGTGGGGATTTCCCGCCCGGTGGTAAAACACAGCTTTCTGGTAAAACGTGCGGAAGATATTCCGACTGTACTGAAAAAAGCGTTTTATCTTGCCTCTACCGGCCGTCCTGGCCCGGTGGTTGTCGACCTGCCAAAAGACGTAGTGAATCCGCAGATTAAACTGCCTTACGCCTATCCCGAACAGGTTGCGATGCGCTCTTATAACCCGACGGTGCAAGGCCATCGCGGGCAAATCAAACGCGCGGTTCAGACATTACTGGCGGCGAAGAAACCGGTGCTGTACGTGGGCGGCGGTGCGGTTAATTCTGAATGTGACGCTGAACTGCTGCAACTGGCGGAGAAACTGAATCTGCCTGTCACCAGTTCCCTGATGGGGCTGGGCGCATTTCCTGGCACTCATCGCCAGAGCCTCGGTATGCTCGGCATGCACGGTACTTACGAAGCCAATATGGCGATGCATAACGCCGATCTGATCTTCGGGGTGGGGGTGCGTTTCGATGACCGCACCACCAACAATCTGGCGAAGTACTGCCCGAATGCGACGGTTATGCACATTGATATCGACCCGACGTCCATTTCCAAAACCGTGAATGCTGATATTCCGATCGTGGGCGATGCAAAACAGACGCTGGTTCAGATGCTGGAATTACTGGCACAAAGCGATGAAAAACAGGAATTCGATGCCCTGCGCGACTGGTGGCAAAATATTGAGAACTGGCGCGGGCGTGAGTGCCTGAGTTACGACAAAAATACCGGTACCATCAAGCCACAGGCCGTTATCGAAACGCTGCATCGCCTGACTCAGGGTGATGCGTATGTGACGTCGGACGTCGGGCAGCACCAGATGTTTGCCGCGTTGTATTATAAGTTCGACAAACCGCGTCGCTGGATCAACTCGGGGGGGCTCGGCACGATGGGCTTCGGACTGCCCGCTGCACTGGGTGTGAAACTCGGCCTGCCGGATGAAACGGTAATTTGTGTTACCGGTGACGGCAGTATTCAGATGAACATTCAGGAGCTGTCAACCGCGCTGCAATATGATTTGCCGGTGATCGTTGTGAACCTGAACAATGGTTATCTTGGCATGGTGAAGCAGTGGCAGGACATGATTTACTCCGGTCGCCATTCCCAGTCTTACATGCAATCGCTGCCTGATTTCGTGAAACTGGCGGAAGCTTACGGGCATGTGGGTATTGCTATCCGCACGCCTGATGAGCTGGAAAGCAAGCTGGCGCTGGCGCTGGAACAGAAAAACCGTCTGGTATTTGTTGATATCAGCGTGGATGAAACAGAACACGTTTACCCGATGCACATCCGTGGCGGTGCGATGGACGAAATGTGGTTAAGCAAAACGGAGAGGACCTGATCATGCGCCGGATTTTATCAGTATTACTGGAAAATGAATCAGGGGCATTGTCCCGCGTTGTTGGCCTGTTCTCTCAGCGTGGCTACAACATTGAAAGCCTGACCGTTGCACCGACGGATGATCCCACGCTGTCACGTATGACCATTCAGACCGTGGGTGATGCCAAAGTACTCGAGCAGATAGAAAAGCAGCTCCATAAGCTTGTGGACGTCTTACGAGTGACCGAGCTGGTGCAGGGCGCTCACGTTGAGCGTGAAATCATGCTGGTGAAGGTGCAGGCTTCGGGTTATGGCCGCGAAGAAGTGAAGCGTTCAACCGAGATTTTCCGCGGGCAGATCGTCGATGTCACGCCAACGCTTTACACCGTTCAGCTGGCGGGTACCAGCGACAAGCTTGACGCGTTTTTGGCCAGTATTCGTGATGTGGCTGAAATCGTCGAAGTTGCACGCTCCGGTGTAGTTGGCGTTTCCCGTGGCGACAAGATCATGCGCTAAAGTGTAAATAATCAGCAAGATGTGAAACTTATCTGATATATACAAGCCCGGCTGCTGAGCCGGGCTTTATTTTTGCGAATCTGGTGAAGCGATTCGGTAAAACACCTTGCCCGGCAGGGGCTTCTGCGGTTAGATAAAGCATTATCTTTATTAAGGGGTTTTCTCAGTGAAGCTGGATGAGATCGCGAGGTTAGCGGGCGTTTCGCGTACAACGGCCAGTTATGTCATTAATGGCAAAGCGAAACAGTATCGTGTCAGCGATAAGACAGTCGAAAAAGTGATGGCTGTCGTGAAGGAACATAACTATCACCCGAATGCGGTGGCAGCGGGCCTACGCGCCGGTCGCACCCGTTCTATTGG
The DNA here is from genome assembly GCF_049199325.1 of Rahnella sp. PD4. Classification (NCBI taxonomy): domain Bacteria; kingdom Pseudomonadati; phylum Pseudomonadota; class Gammaproteobacteria; order Enterobacterales; family Yersiniaceae; genus Rahnella; species Rahnella sp. PD4. Next base: position 140,942 of record NZ_JBLZQF010000003.1, read on the forward strand.
CCTGGTGATCCCGGATCTGGAAAATACCAGCTACACCAAAATCGCGAACTTCCTGGAACGTCAGGCCCGTCAGCGGGGTTATCAGCTGCTGATCGCCTGTTCTGAAGATCAGCCTGACAATGAGATGCGCTGCATCGAGCATTTGCTGCAACGTCAGGTCGATGCAATCATCATTTCCACGTCGTTACCGCCGGAACATCCTTTCTATCAGCGCTGGGCCAACAACGATTTCCCGATCATTGCACTTGATCGCGCTCTTGATCCTGAACATTTCATTAGTGTTGTGGGAGCCGATCAGGACGATGCACTGATGCTGGCGCAGGAACTGCGCTCGTTCCCTGCTGAATCGGTATTGTATCTTGGTGCGCTGCCTGAGCTTTCCGTGAGTTTTCTGCGTGAGCAGGGGTTCCGTCAGGCATGGGCTGAAGATCCACGTCAGCCAAAATATCTTTATGCGAATGCGTATGATCGTGAATCTGCGGCGATTGTGTTTGCCGAATGGTTGAAAACGAACCCGATGCCACAGGCGTTATTCACGACATCATTCCAGCTGCTGCAGGGCGTGATGGATGTTACGTTAAAGACGGAAGGACGTTTGCCGGTCGATCTGGCTATCGCCACATTTGGTGATAACGAACTGCTCGATTTCCTTGAATGCCCGGTTCTGGCCGTGGCGCAGCGTCATCGCGATGTGGCTGAACGCGTGCTTGAACTGGTTCTGGCTTGTCTGGATGAACCTAAAAAGCCGAAAGCAGGGCTAACCCGTATCCGGCGTAATTTGTTCCGCCGGGGCCGTCTGAGCCGAAAATAATCAGCAGGCGGGCATTCATAATGACTGCCCGACTCTTTCTTCGTTGCTGAATCGCGTTAAACCTTCCGATAATTTGTCTCACCGGTTCTTATAATCAAAATACGAAAATTCCCATATGACTTTAACGGGTAATTTAGGAGCATTCCCAGCCTGCTGAATTATTAACAAATGTTTTATGCTTTCTTGCACAGATATAAATCCTCCCATCAATTTCTAAAATACGTTAATGCTCCCCGCAAAAGTGCTGTAGAATTCCCCGCTTAATTTCCGGAAGCGTGGTTTTACTGCACGACTGGTGGTTTTGAAACTCCCCAAAGGCTTATGCCATGCGGGTTGGCATGTAAAATGATGTTGATTTAGACGTGACAGCCAGAAAAAAATTGAAAATGATTTTTGTTAAGGCAAAGCGGTCAGGAAATGAGAGTTAGATAGCAGAAGAATATAAATAGTTAAATAATGTTCAGTTTGGCTTTTTTTTAAACGAAATTATTAACCCTCCGAAATTTCTTCAACTAATCATGACGTTATTTTCTATCCCCCCTCTAAAAAACCTCATCACATTGCGCTAAGCATTTGTGTGGCTGCGTAAATATTGCCAAACCGTCTCCGCTCTGGCTTGACAAGGTTTTAAAACCATCCGTAAACTCTTTTCTGTGGGAATTTGTGGGGGAAAGTGGTGGAAAGGGTCACAGAGGGGTAGAGCGGTCATGTTTCGTGGCGCGACGATGGTTAACCTCGACAGCAAAGGGCGACTTGCCGTACCTACCCGTTATCGGGATTTGTTGAGCGAAGAATCGCAAGGTCAAATGGTATGTACCATAGACCTCCATCACCCATGCCTTCTTCTTTACACCCTCCCTGAGTGGGAAGTTATCGAACAAAAATTGTCCCGTCTGTCGAGCATGAACCCTGTTGAGCGCCGTATTCAGCGCCTGTTACTGGGGCATGCCAGTGAGTGTCAGATGGATAACGCCGGACGTCTGCTGATTGCAACGACATTACGTCAGCATGCCGGGCTGGCAAAAGAAGTGATGCTGGTTGGGCAGTTCAACAAGTTTGAGCTGTGGGATGAACAGACCTGGTATCAACAAGTTAAGGAAGACATCGACGCTGAACAATCGTCTCAGGAACCCCTTTCTGACCGGTTACAGGACTTGTCATTATAAGCATGGTTGAAAACTATAAACACACTTCCGTTTTGCTGGATGAAGCCGTTAACGGCCTCAACATTCAACAGGACGGCATTTACATAGACGGAACTTTTGGCCGTGGTGGCCATTCACGTTTGATTCTGTCCCAACTTGGGCCGGACGGACGCTTGCTGGCGATTGATCGCGATCCACAAGCGATCAAAGCCGCAGAATCTATTGATGATCCCCGTTTCTCCATTGTTCACGGACCTTTTTCCAACCTTGCTGACTATGCGCGGGATCGTGGTCTGGAAGGCAGGATCGACGGCGTCTTACTGGATTTAGGTGTTTCCTCTCCGCAGCTTGACGATCCTGAACGTGGATTCTCCTTCATGCGTGACGGGCCACTGGATATGCGTATGGATCCGACCCGAGGTTATTCAGCTGCTGAGTGGCTGATGAAAGCTGAAGCTGAAGATATTGCCTGGGTGTTGAAAACGTTTGGTGAAGAGCGTTTTGCCAAACGTATCGCACGCGCGATCGTCGAGCGTAACCGCGAATTGCCGATGACACGGACCAAGGAACTGGCGGATTTGATCGCTAATGCCTCGCCAGTACGTGAGAAGCACAAACACCCGGCCACACGCAGTTTTCAGGCGATCCGTATCTATATCAACAGTGAACTGGAAGAGATTGAACGCGCGCTGGATGGCGCACTGGAAATTCTGGCGCCTGAAGGCCGTTTATCCGTGATCAGCTTCCACTCTCTTGAAGACCGGATTGTAAAACGTTTCATCCGTCAGCATAGCCGTGGCGCGCAGGTGCCGGCCGGTATTCCGATGACGGAAGCACAAATCGCAGAACTTGGCGGACGTTCACTGAAATCAGTCGGGAAAATGATGCCCTCTGAAGCCGAAGTGGCCGAAAACCCACGGGCCCGCAGTTCTGTTCTGCGTTTTGCTGAGAGAACAACAGCGTGATAGGCAACGAACGCCACGGATTAGTGGGAGTGATCGCCGGCGATATTCTTCGCAACGGCAAAATCCCGTTAATTCTGATGATCGCCGTTTTGGTCAGTGCAATTTTAGTGGTCACTACCGCTCACCGTACGCGTTTGCTGACGGCTCAGCGCGAACAATTAGTCCTGGAAAGGGATGCGCTGGATATTGAATGGCGCAACCTGATCCTTGAAGAGAACGCCCTCGGCGATCACAGCCGGGTGGAACGCATCGCAACGGAGAAATTGCAGATGCAACACGTTGATCCATCTCAAGAAATTATTGTGGTTCAACCTTAAATGCCCACGGAGAATACAGGCAGCGAATGAAAGCAACACGCACCGCGAAGTTAAAGCGTCCCGAAAACCAAGCCAGCTTCATCAGCTGGCGTTTTGCGTTGTTGTGCGCCTGTATCCTGCTGGCATTGGTTGGCCTGATGTTGCGCGTGGCGTATCTGCAGGTGATTAATCCGGATAAGCTGGTGAAGGAAGGCGACCTGCGTTCCCTGCGCGTACAAACCATTCCCACATCCCGTGGCATGATTACTGATCGCTCAGGTCGCCCGCTGGCGGTCAGTGTGCCGGTTAACGCCATCTGGGCTGACCCTAAAGAAATTAGCGATCGCGGCGGTATCACCACCGATAGCAAATGGAAAGCACTGGCCGATGCGCTGAATATGCCGCTTGCTCAGCTTTCTTCCCGTATTACTGCCAATCCCAACGGACGCTTTGTCTATCTGGCACGCCAGGTCAATCCTGCGGTCGGTGAGTATATTCGTAAACTCAAACTGCCGGGGATTTCCCTGCGTCAGGAATCCCGCCGCTATTACCCTGCCGGGCAGGTGACATCGCATGTTATTGGCGTCACCAATATCGACGGCGAAGGTATAGAAGGCGTTGAGAAGAGTTTTGACCGCTGGCTGACCGGTAAACCGGGCGAGCGAACTATTCGTAAAGACCGCTTCGGTCGCGTTATCGAAGATATTTCTACCGTAGACAGCCAGGCGGCACACAATCTGGCGCTGAGCATCGATGAGCGTTTGCAGGCGCTGGTTTACCGCGAGCTCAATAACGCGGTGGCATTCAATAAAGCGGAGTCGGGCACTGCGGTACTGGTCGATGTGCAAACCGGTGAAGTTCTGGCGATGGCCAACAGCCCGTCCTACAACCCAAATAACATGCCGGATACGCCAAAAGACGTGATGCGTAACCGCGCCATCACCGATATCTTCGAACCGGGTTCAACCGTGAAACCGATGGTAGTGATGACGGCATTGAAAAATGGTGTGGTGCGCGAGAACAGCGTACTCAATACCTTGCCGTACCGGATTAACGGTCATGAGATTAAAGATGTGGCCCGTTACGCGGAACTTTCCGTCACGGGTATCTTGCAGAAGTCGAGTAACGTTGGTGTTTCACGACTGGCGTTATCGATGCCATCCGCAGAGCTGGTAGACACTTACTCGCGATTCGGATTGGGAAAACCGACCAATTTGGGGCTGGTTGGAGAAAGCAGTGGCTTATACCCTAAAAAACAACGGTGGTCTGACATAGAGAGGGCCACCTTCTCTTTCGGCTACGGGCTAATGGTGACACCTCTCCAGCTAGCGCGAGTCTATGCAACCATCGGCAGCATGGGCGTTTATCGCCCGTTGTCGATTACCCGGGTTGATCCGCCGGTTTCCGGCGAGCGCGTTTTCCCTGAACCACTGGTGCGTACCGTCGTACATATGATGGAAAGCGTGGCGCTGCCCGGCGGTGGCGGTGTGAAAGCGGCGATCAAGGGCTACCGCATTGCGATCAAAACCGGTACCGCGAAAAAGGTCGGGCCGGACGGGAAATACGTTAATAAATACATTGCCTATACCGCCGGCGTTGCGCCAGCAAGCAATCCAAGATTTGCCCTTGTCGTGGTTATCAACGATCCACAGGCAGGGAAATATTACGGTGGGGCCGTTTCCGCACCGGTGTTTGGCGCCATCATGGGCGGGGTATTGCGTACCATGAACGTTGAACCAGATGCGCTGACTGCCGATGAAAACGCAGACATAGTGAATAATCAAAAAGAGGCTTCAGGTGGCAGATCGTAATTTGCGCGACATCTTAGCGCCCTGGGTGAGTGATGCCCCGGCGGTAGCGCTAAAAGACATGATTCTGGACAGCCGCGTTGCGGCTGCCGGCGATCTGTTTGTCGCGGTTTCAGGCCATACCAGTGACGGGCGTCGTTTTATTCCCCAGGCAATTGCTCAGGGCGTCGCCGCCGTGGTGGCCGAGGCAAAAGGTGAACAAAAGCACGGAACGGTCTGCCAGATGCATGGTGTACCGGTCGTTTATCTGGAAGATTTAAATATTTTGCTGTCACAGCTGGCGGGCCGTTTTTACCAGCAGCCGGGCAAAACATTACGTCTTGTTGGCGTAACAGGCACCAATGGCAAAACCACCACCACGCAACTGCTGGCGCAGTGGAGCCAGTTGCTGGGCGAAACCAGTGCCGTCATGGGCACCGTGGGCAACGGGTTGCTGGATAGCGTGGTGCCCGCCGAAAACACCACCGGTTCTGCCGTACAGGTTCAGCATATTCTGGCTGATCTGGTGAAACAGGGCGCAACTTTTGCTGCAATGGAAGTCTCTTCACACGGGCTGGTTCAGCATCGTGTTGCCGCACTGCCCTTTGCCGCTGCCGCATTTACCAACCTGAGTCGTGATCACCTTGATTATCATGGTGATATGCAAAGCTATGAAGACGCCAAATGGCAGCTTTTCGCTTCACATCAGGTCGGCCAAAAAATTATTAATGCTGACGATCACGTTGGCGCACGCTGGCTGGCAAAAACGCCAAATGCGATTGCGGTCAGCATGGAAGACAAAATTCCGGCAGGCTGGAATGGCCGCTGGCTGGTAGCCCGTAGCGTGAATTATCACGATAACGGTGCCACCGTAAACATCGATTCCAGCTGGGGCGAAGGCCGGCTGGAGAGCCGCCTGATGGGCGCATTCAACGTCAGTAACCTGCTGGTTGCCTTGGCAACGCTGCTTTCTCTGGACTATCCGCTGGCACAATTGCTGGCGACAGCCTCTCAGTTGCAACCGGTCTGCGGTCGCATGGAAGTTTTCAATGCGCCGGGTAAACCCACGGCGGTGGTTGATTATGCTCATACGCCTGATGCACTGGAAAAAGCCCTGGCGGCAGCACGTCTGCATTGTCGTGGCACGTTGTGGTGTGTCTTTGGTTGCGGTGGCGATCGTGACAAAGGCAAGCGTCCGCTGATGGGCGGTATCGCTGAGCAATACGCCGACCGCGTGATTGTTACCGATGATAATCCCCGCAGTGAAGAGCCTCGCGCTATCGTTGCCGATATTCTTGCAGGCCTGCTTGATGCCGGGCGCGCGCAGGAAATTCATGGCCGCGCAGAAGCAGTCACCAGTGCGATCATGCAGGCTAAAGAAGATGATGTCGTGTTGATTGCCGGTAAAGGGCATGAGGATTACCAGCTTGTCGGCAATCAGCGTCTCGATTATTCCGACCGCGTTACGGTCGCTCGTTTGCTGGGGGTGATCGCATGATCCGCGTTTCCTTGCAAACTCTGGCCGATGCGCTCAACGCTGAGCTTATCGGGGTTGATACCCAAATTGACAGTGTAACGACCGATACCCGTCAGGTGACCGAAGGCGGTTTGTTTGTGGCACTCAAAGGCGAAAAATTTGATGCCCATGACTTTGCGGTTGATGCCGTAAAAGCCGGTTCCGCGGCTTTACTGGTAAGTAAGCGCTTACCGGTGGATGTTCCTCAACTCCTGGTAACGGACACTCGTATTGCACTCGGACAACTGGGCGGTTGGGTGCGTCAGCAGGTTCCTGCCCGAGTCGTTGGTCTGACGGGGTCTTCCGGCAAGACTTCTGTGAAAGAGATGACAGCGGCGATTTTGCGCGAGTGCGGCAATGTGCTGTATACCGCAGGTAACTTCAATAACGATATTGGTGTTCCGCTGACATTGCTGCGACTGACGGCAGAACATGATTTTGCTGTGATAGAAATGGGCGCGAATCATCCGGGTGAAATCGCCTATACCACTGCGCTGGCGCGGCCTGAGACGGCGCTGGTAAATAACCTGTCTGCCGCACATCTGGAAGGTTTCGGTTCTCTCGCCGGCGTGGCCCGTGCGAAAGGCGAGATTTTCGAAGGGCTGCCGGAAAAAGGCATTGCCGTTATTAATGCGGACAACAATGATTATGCCAACTGGCAGCACAAGCTTAACGGCAAAACTGTCTGGCGTTTCTCCCCGATTCTTGCTGAAGGCATCGATTTCAGTGCAACTGACGTCAAGCTCAGCCCGTTAAATACCGCATTCACGCTGCATTCTCCTCAGGGAAACATTGACGTTTCACTGCCGGTGCCTGGCCGTCACAACATCGCCAATGCTCTGGCTGCGGCCGCGCTGGCGCTGTCTGTAGGCGCATCGCTGGAAAACGTGCGCGCCGGGCTGGCGACATTGCAATCCGTCAAAGGGCGTCTGTTCCCTATCGCACTTTGCGACGGCAAAACTTTGCTCGATGACAGCTACAACGCCAACGTCGGTTCTATGACCGCTGCCGCACAGGTGCTGGCAGAGATGCCGGGATACCGCGTAATGGCGGTAGGCGATATGGCGGAACTGGGCGCTGAAAGCGAAAGCTGCCACCGCCAGGTCGGCGAAGCTATCCGCGACGCCGGTATCGACAAGGTATTCAGTATTGGTCATGACAGCCGCATCATCAGTGATGTCAGCGGGTGTGGTGAACATCTGGAAGATAAGGCAGCCCTGACGGCCCGTTTAACGAGCTTACTGTCTGAACATGCGGTAATTACCGTTTTAATTAAAGGTTCACGTAGTGCCGCAATGGAGCAGGTAGTACGCGCGTTACAGGAGAATGCAACATGTTAGTTTGGCTGGCCGAACACTTGGTCAAATATTATTCCGGCTTCAACGTCTTTTCTTACCTGACGTTTCGCGCCATTGTCAGCCTGCTGACCGCGTTGTTCCTGTCGTTATGGATCGGGCCTCGGATGATTGCCCGCCTGCAGAAAATGTCTTTCGGTCAGGTTGTGCGTAACGACGGCCCGGAATCACATTTCAGTAAACGTGGTACACCGACGATGGGCGGCCTGATGATTCTGGCGTCTATCACGATTTCCGTATTGATGTGGGCCTATCCGTCCAACCCGTACGTGTGGTGTGTACTGTTCGTATTGCTGGGCTACGGGGTGGTGGGCTTTATCGATGACTACCGTAAAGTCGTGCGTAAAGACACCAAGGGCCTGATTGCCCGTTGGAAATATTTCTGGCAGTCCGTGATTGCGCTGGCGGCGGCCTTCACGATGTATGCCATTGGTAAAGACACGCCTGCGACCGAGCTCGTGGTGCCGTTCTTTAAAGACATCATGCCGCAGCTGGGTTTGATGTACATCCTGCTGAGCTATTTTGTGATTGTCGGTACCAGTAACGCAGTAAATCTGACGGACGGTCTGGATGGTCTGGCGATTATGCCAACGGTTTTCGTCGCGGCGGGGTTTGCGCTGGTGGCATGGGCGACCGGTAACATGAATTTCGCCAGCTACCTGCACATTCCGTATCTGCGCCATGCCGGTGAGCTGGTGATCGTGTGTACCGCCATTGTCGGTGCCGGGCTGGGGTTCCTGTGGTTCAACACCTATCCGGCACAAGTTTTCATGGGGGATGTCGGCTCTCTGGCTTTGGGAGGCGCGCTGGGTACTATCGCCGTGCTGCTGCGTCAGGAGTTCTTACTGGTGATTATGGGCGGTGTGTTTGTTGTCGAAACGCTGTCGGTCATCCTGCAGGTCGGGTCCTTTAAGTTACGTGGGCAGCGTATTTTCCGTATGGCGCCGATTCATCATCACTATGAACTTAAAGGCTGGCCGGAACCGCGCGTCATTGTGCGTTTCTGGATTATTTCGCTGATGCTGGTGCTGATTGGCCTGGCGACGCTGAAGGTACGATAAATATGGCTGACTATCAGGGTAAAAAAGTGGTCATCATCGGGCTGGGTCTTACCGGCCTCTCTTGTGTTGATTTCTTTGCAGCACGTGGCGTAACGCCGCGTGTTATTGATACCCGCGTCAGCCCGCCAGGGCTCGATAAACTGGCGGATAACATTGAGTGTCACCTCGGTTCGCTCAATGAAGACTGGCTGCTGGACGCGGATTTGATCATTTCAAGTCCGGGTGTTGCGCTGGCAACGCCGGCACTCAGCGCTGCTGCAGACGCAGGCGTGGAAATCATCGGCGATATCGAATTGTTCTGCCGTGAAACGCAAACCCCGATCGTCGCCATTACCGGTTCGAACGGCAAAAGCACCGTCACCACGCTGGTTGGCGAGATGGCGAAAGCGGCCGGATGGCGCATGGGCGTAGGCGGTAATATCGGTTTGCCTGTGCTGACTATGTTGGATCACGAATATGATTTGTTTGTGCTTGAGCTCTCCAGCTTCCAGCTTGAAACCACGCACAGTCTGCACGCGGCTGCGGCGACCATTCTTAACGTAACTGAAGACCATATGGATCGCTATCCGTTTGGTTTGCAGCAATACCGGGCAGCCAAGCTGAAGGTTTACGAGAACGCAGCATTGTGTGTCGTTAATGCCGACGATGCGCTGACCATGCCGGTACGTGGTGCGGATAAACGTTGTGTGAGTTTTGGCGTCGATGTGGGTGATTACCATCTGACCCGTCAGCAAGATGATATCTGGTTGCGTGTCCGTGGTGAGAAAGTCCTGAATACCCGCGAAATGCCGCTCACAGGACGCCATAACTATACCAATGCCCTGGCGGCGCTGGCGCTGGCGGATGCGGTCGGTATCCCTCATGCATCCAGTCTGAAAGCGCTGACGACCTTTACCGGTCTGGCTCACCGTTTCCAGCTGGCATGGCAGCATAACGGCGTGCGCTGGATTAATGATTCGAAGGCCACCAATGTGGGCAGCACCGAAGCGGCATTAAACGGGCTGCATGTTGAAGGCACGTTGCACCTGCTGTTGGGCGGAGACGGGAAATCAGCTGATTTCTCGCCACTGACGCGCTATCTGCAAGGCGATAAGTTACGTATTTATTGTTTTGGGCGTGATGGTGCGGAGCTTGCGGATTTGCGTCCTGAGGTTTCCTCCCTGTTTGAAACGATGGAACAGGCGATGCGTGATATCAGCACGCGTGTGGCTTCCGGGGACATGGTTTTACTGTCGCCAGCCTGCGCGAGTCTGGATCAGTTCCGCAGTTTTGAACAACGCGGCGATGTCTTTACCGCGCTGGCGAAGGAGCTGGGCTCATGAGGATTCGGATCCCCGGGCTGAGCCTCGCCGCCAAGTTTAATGACTGGGTGATGGGCTCCAAAGAAAACGACTCCGTCACACTGGTGTTGTATGACCGGACGTTGCTGTGGCTGACATTCGGGTTGGCTATCGTCGGCTTCGTGATGGTGACATCGGCCTCAATGCCGATTGGCCAGCGTCTGGCAGATGACCCGTTTTTGTTTGCTAAACGCGATGCCATTTATCTCGGTCTGGCGTTTGGTTTATCGCTGGTGACATTACGCGTGCCGATGGCGGTCTGGCAGAAGTACAGCAACGTTCTGCTACTGCTGTCGGTGATCATGCTGCTGGTGGTGCTGGTTGTGGGTAGCTCGGTTAACGGGGCATCACGCTGGATTTCTCTCGGACCCCTGCGTATTCAGCCAGCAGAGTTCTCCAAGTTGTCACTGTTTTGCTACCTCGCCAGCTATCTGGTGCGCAAAGTGGATGAAGTGCGCAGTAACTTTTGGGGCTTCTGCAAACCCATGGGCGTGATGGTGGTGCTGGCCGTATTGCTGTTGGCTCAGCCTGACCTCGGTACGGTGGTTGTGCTGTTTATCACTACGCTGGCGATGTTATTCCTGGCGGGTGCCAAGATGTGGCAGTTCCTGGCCATTATCGGTTCGGGCGTATTCGCCGTAGTACTGCTGGTTCTTGCCGAGCCATACCGTATGCGTCGTGTGACATCGTTCTGGAATCCGTGGGCGGATCCGTTTGGTAGTGGCTACCAGTTAACGCAGTCACTGATGGCATTTGGTCGTGGGGAATTCTGGGGGCAGGGATTAGGTAATTCAGTCCAGAAACTGGAGTATTTACCTGAAGCACATACCGACTTTATCTTCTCCATTTTAGGTGAAGAATTGGGGTATTTCGGTGTGGTTTTAGCCCTGTTAATGGTATTCTTCGTCGCTTTTCGCGCCATGTCTATCGGACGCAGGGCGTTAGAAACTGACCAGCGTTTTTCCGGGTTTTTAGCCTGTTCAATTGGCGTATGGTTCAGCTTTCAGGCGTTGGTTAACGTCGGAGCCGCGGCGGGCATGTTGCCAACGAAAGGCCTGACACTGCCGCTCATCAGTTACGGCGGTTCGAGCCTGTTAATTATGTCGACGGCAATCGTGTTATTGCTGCGAGTGGATTTTGAAACGCGGCTGGCAAAAGCCCAGGCGTTTGTAAGGAGTGCCCGATGAGTGGCAATGCCCGGCGTTTAATGGTGATGGCCGGCGGTACCGGTGGACATGTTTTCCCTGGACTGGCAGTAGCCCATCATCTTATCGCGCAAGGTTGGGAAGTTCGCTGGCTGGGTACAGCAGACCGGATGGAAGCGGATTTGGTACCCAAACACGGTATCGATATTGATTTCATTAAAATTGCCGGATTGCGTGGGAAAGGTCTGAAAGCGCAACTTACTGCCCCTGTTCGCATATATCATGCGTGGCGTCAGGCGAAGGCGATCATGAAACGCTTCCAGCCAGATGTGGTATTGGGCATGGGCGGATACGTGTCCGGCCCCGGGGGGCTGGCGGCCTGGTCACTGGGCATTCCGGTGGTGTTACACGAGCAAAATGGTATTGCCGGTATGACCAATAAAGGTTTGTCGCATATTGCAAAAAAAGTGTTGCAGGCGTTTCCGGGTGCATTTCCGCATGCTGACGTTGTTGGCAATCCGGTGCGCACGGATGTCCTGGCGCTGGAATTACCGGCAACCCGACTGGCCGGTCGTGAAGGGCCAATCCGTGTGCTGGTGATTGGTGGCAGTCAGGGCGCACGCGTCCTTAATCAGAGCATGCCGGACGTGGCGGCGCTGATGGGCGATAAAATTACGCTGTGGCATCAGGTGGGTAAAGGTGCGCTGGAGTCCGTGAATCAGGCTTATGAAAAAGCCGGTCAGGCGCAGCATAAAGTGACCGAATTCATTGATGACATGGCAGAGGCTTACGCCTGGGCTGATGTGGTGGTTTGCCGTTCCGGGGCGTTAACGGTCAGCGAAATTGCTGCCGCAGGCTTACCCGCGATTTTTGTGCCTTTCCAGCACAAAGACCGTCAACAGTACTGGAATGCGCTGCCGCTGGAAAAAGCCGGCGCTGCGAAGATTATTGAGCAGAAAGATTTTAGTGCCGCCGCCGTCGCTGATCTGATGGCCGGATGGGACAGAACCCATCTGATGGGGATGGCGATGGCTGCACGTGCCGCCGCCATTCCCGATGCGACAGAGCGTGTTGCCGCAGAAGTGGTTACCGCCAGCAAAAAATGAAAGTGAACGGGCCATGCAGTGTATGGTCCCAGCCGTAAGAAACGGATTAATCAGTAACCTGAAATAGTGAATAAAAACGTGAATACACAACAATTGGCGAAACTGCGTACCTTCGTGCCTGAGATGCATCGTGTCCGGCACATTCACTTTGTTGGCATCGGTGGTGCCGGCATGGGTGGTATCGCCGAAGTGTTGGCCAATGAAGGCTATCAGATCAGCGGTTCTGATTTAGCACCGAATGCGGTGACTCAGCAACTGACTGCACTGGGCGCGACGATTTATTTTAATCACCGCCCTGAGAACGTGCTGGATGCCAGCGTGGTGGTGGTTTCCACGGCGATTTCATCCGATAACCCGGAAATCGTTGCGGCGCGCGAAGCCCGTATTCCGGTGATCCGCCGTGCGGAAATGCTTGCAGAACTGATGCGTTTTCGTCACGGCATCGCCGTGGCAGGTACGCACGGTAAAACAACGACCACGGCAATGGTAACCAGTATTTATGCCGAGGCCGGGCTGGATCCGACCTTTGTCAACGGCGGACTGGTGAAAGCCGCAGGCACGCATGCGCGTCTGGGTTCAAGCCGTTTTCTGATTGCTGAAGCAGATGAAAGCGATGCGTCTTTCCTGCATCTGCAACCGATGGTTGCTATCGTGACCAATATCGAAGCAGATCATATGGATACGTATCAGGGTGACTTTGAAATCCTGAAACAAACCTTCATCAATTTCCTGCATAACCTGCCGTTCTACGGACGCGCAGTGATGTGCATTGATGATCCGGTGATCCGTGAGCTGATACCCCGCGTAGGCCGTCATATGACGACGTACGGTTTCAGCGAAGATGCCGATGTGATTATCGAAAACTATCGTCAGGTAGGTGCGCAAGGGCACTTTACGCTGCGCCGCCAGGACTTGCCGCTCATCAGTGTGACGCTGAACGCGCCGGGTCGTCACAATGCCCTGAACGCTGCGGCCGCCGTCGCCGTCGCGACTGACGAAAATATCAGCGACGACGCTATTTTACGTGCACTGGCAGGCTTCCAGGGTACCGGACGCCGTTTCGATTTCCTGGGCGAGTACGCGCTGGAAAATGTGAACGGTAAAACGGGGAGTGCAATGCTGGTCGATGACTACGGTCACCATCCGACAGAAGTCGATGCCACGATCAAAGCGGCACGTGCGGGCTGGGCAAACAAACGCCTGGTGATGATTTTCCAGCCGCACCGTTACACCCGTACCCGCGATTTGTACGATGATTTTGCCAATGTGCTTTCACAGGTTGATGTGCTGATTATGCTGGATGTCTATCCGGCCGGAGAAGCGCCAATCCCGGGCGCGGACAGCCGCTCGTTGTGCCGCACTATTCGTGCACGCGGCAAGCTTGATCCGATTTTGGTTTCTGATATTGAGGCGGTGCCGGAAAGTCTGGCGCAAATCCTTGAAGGTGATGATTTAGTTCTGGTTCAGGGTGCCGGTAATGTCGGCAGAGTAGCCCGTAAATTGGCTGATCAAAAGCTGCAACCGGTTAAGAAAGGTGAAGAACATCATGTCTGAGAAAGTAGCGGTATTGTTCGGGGGAACTTCCGCAGAACGCGATGTGTCATTACAGTCAGGCGCCGCGGTACTGGCAGGTTTACGCGAATCCGGTGTTGATGCCCACGGCATCGATACCAAAACCTTTAATGTGGCGCTTCTCAGGGAAGAAGGTTACAGCAAAGTCTTTATCGCACTTCACGGTCGCGGTGGCGAAGACGGGACGATGCAGGGGTTGCTGGAACAAATCGGTTTGCCTTATACCGGCAGCGGTGTAATGGCGTCGGCGCTGACCATGGATAAGTTCCGCACCAAACTGGTGTGGCAGGCTTTAGGGCTACCGGTTACGCCGTTTGTCGCATTGCATCGTTCACAAATTGAAGAAGCAGGGCAGGGCGCTCTGGCGGCAAAAATCGCCGAACTGGGTCTGCCGCTGATCGTCAAACCAAGCCGTGAAGGTTCCAGTGTCGGGATGAGCAAAGTGACAACGGAAAAAGAGTTGCTGCCTGCTCTGCAGGAAGGCTTCAGGCATGACGATAACGTACTGATCGAAAAATGGCTGAGCGGCCCGGAATATACCGTGGCTATCGTGGGCGATCAGGTGATGCCATCCATTCGTATCCAGCCTGCCGGTACATTTTATGACTATCAGGCAAAATATTTGTCTGATGAAACACAATATTTTTGCCCGAGCGGGTTAAGCGAAGCGCAGGAGCAGCAGTTGACTGTACTGGCGTTGCAGGCTTATAAGGCGCTCGATTGCAGCGGCTGGGGGCGTGTCGACGTCATGCAGGACGGTGATGGCAACTTCAATTTACTGGAAGCGAATACCTCGCCAGGAATGACGAGTCACAGTCTGGTGCCGATGGCGGCTAAACACGCCGGGCTGAGTTTCCCGCAACTCGTTTTCCGTATTCTGGAACTGGCAGACTGATATGTCGCAAGCCGCCCTGAATACCCGAGAGCGTGAGACGGCTGAGAGCAACGGCCGTCGCAGTAACGGTGGCCAGCTGGCAGGGATCGTGTTTCTGCTGCTGGTGGTAGGAACGATTTTATGGAGTGCGTGGGCCGTTGTCGGCTGGATGCAGGATGCAAACCGATTGCCGTTATCCCAGTTAGTCGTCACCGGCGAGCGGCATTATACGACCAATGATGATATTCGTCAGGCGATTCTGTCCTTAGGGGCACCGGGAACGTTCATGACGCAGGATGTAAACGTCATTCAGCAGCAGATTGAGCGTTTACCCTGGATAAAACAGGTCAGCGTACGTAAGCAATGGCCGAATGAACTCAAGATACACCTCGTGGAGTATGTGCCGGTCGCACACTGGAATGATCTGCATATGGTTGATGCCGATGGCAAATCTTTCAGCATACCCGCTGAGCGTGTGGTCAAACAAAAAATGCCGTTGCTTTACGGTCCGGAAGGCAGCGAACAGGATGTTTTGCAGGGCTTTCAAACGATGAGTCAGGCGCTGGCCGCCGGTAAGTTCACGTTGAAAGCGGTAGCAATGAGTGCGCGTCACTCGTGGCAGTTAACTCTGGATAATGACGTCCGGCTGGAATTGGGGAGAGATGACCGGATGGGGCGTTTACAACGTTTTATCGAGCTTTACCCGCGATTCCAGCAACAGGCACAAGCCGATAAAAAACGCATCACTTATGTCGATTTACGTTATGACAGCGGTGCATCGGTGGGTTGGGCTCCAGAGTTTATTGACCAGCAAAACAGTAATCAGCAACAGAATCAGGCACAGGCTAAACAACAATGATCAAGTCGACGGACAGAAAACTGGTAGTTGGGCTGGAGATCGGTACGGCAAAAGTAGCCGCATTGGTGGGGGAGGTTCTGCCCGATGGCATGGTCAATATTATCGGTGTGGGCAGTTGCCCGTCCCGGGGCATGGACAAGGGTGGCGTGAATGATCTGGAATCGGTGGTGAAGTGCGTACAGCGCGCCATCGATCAGGCTGAACTGATGGCGGATTGCCAGATTTCCTCTGTTTACCTTGCTTTGTCTGGTAAACATATCAGCTGTCAGAATGAAATAGGGATGGTTCCTATTTCAGAAGAGGAAGTCACGCAGGAAGATGTAGAGAATGTGGTGCATACCGCTAAATCAGTCCGCGTGCGGGATGAGCATCGGGTTCTGCATGTGATCCCTCAGGAATATGCCATTGATTATCAGGAAGGGATTAAAAATCCGGTCGGTCTTTCCGGCGTGCGTATGCAGGCTAAAGTCCACCTGATTACCTGCCATAACGATATGGCAAAGAACATTGTGAAGGCGGTTGAACGCTGTGGCTTAAAAGTTGACCAGCTGATTTTTGCCGGTCTGGCCGCCAGTTATGCGGTACTGACCGAAGATGAGCGTGAATTAGGGGTTTGTGTCGTTGATATTGGTGGTGGAACCATGGATATCGCGGTTTATACCGGCGGCGCACTACGTCATACTAAGGTCATCCCGTATGCAGGGAACGTGGTCACCAGCGACATCGCTTATGCGTTTGGAACGCCGCCGACCGATGCCGAAGCGATCAAAGTTCGCCACGGTTGTGCATTAGGATCGATTGTCGGCAAAGACGAAAATGTCGAAGTGCCGAGCGTCGGTGGACGTCCACCACGCAGTCTGCAGCGTCAGACACTGGCTGAAGTTATCGAGCCTCGTTACACAGAATTGCTGAATTTAGTGAACGACGAAATTTTGCAATTGCAGGAGCAGTTACGTCAGCAAGGCGTAAAACATCATCTGGCCGCTGGCATTGTACTCACAGGCGGTGCAGCACAAATTGATGGTCTGGCAGCTTGTGCGCAGCGGGTATTTCATACCCAGGTGCGCATCGGGCAACCTTTGAACATCACCGGGCTGACAGATTATGCGCAGGAACCTTACTACTCAACGGCTGTAGGGCTGCTGCACTACGGGAAGGAGTCTCACCTGAGCGGTGAGGCCGAAGTGGAAAAACGCGCCTCAGTGGGCAACTGGTTCAAACGAATCAACAGCTGGCTGAGAAAAGAGTTTTAATGTTTTAACAACGGGATCATGCTGTTAAGCTTTTTGATCCCGAAGCGACAGGCACAAAACGGAGAGAAACTATGTTTGAACCTATGGAACTGACCAATGACGCGGTGATTAAAGTCATCGGCGTCGGCGGTGGCGGTGGCAACGCTGTCGAACACATGGTGCGTGAGCGCATCGAAGGTGTTGAATTCTTTGCCGTTAATACAGACGCCCAGGCGTTACGTAAAACGGCAGTAGGACAGACTATTCAGATCGGTAGTGGTATTACCAAAGGTCTGGGTGCTGGTGCGAACCCGGAAGTGGGTCGCAATTCTGCAGAAGAAGATCGTGAAGCTCTGCGCGCTGCGCTTGAAGGTGCTGATATGGTCTTTATCGCAGCGGGCATGGGTGGCGGTACCGGTACCGGTGCAGCGCCTGTGGTGGCTGAAGTAGCAAAAGATTTAGGTATTCTGACCGTTGCTGTGGTGACTAAGCCTTTCAACTTTGAAGGCAAAAAACGCATGGCATTTGCGGAGCAGGGTATCGCTGAATTGTCCAAACATGTGGATTCTCTGATCACTATCCCGAACGACAAGCTGTTAAAAGTTCTGGGTCGCGGTATCTCTCTGCTGGACGCCTTCGGTGCGGCCAACGACGTGCTGAAAGGTGCGGTGCAGGGTATCGCTGAGCTGATCACCCGTCCGGGTTTGATGAACGTCGACTTCGCCGACGTGCGCACCGTCATGTCCGAAATGGGTTATGCCATGATGGGTTCTGGTGTGGCATGCGGTGAAGACCGTGCTGAAGAAGCGGCAGAAATGGCGATCTCCAGCCCGCTGTTGGAAGACATCGACTTGTCCGGCGCGCGCGGCGTTCTGGTCAACATTACTGCTGGCTTCGACCTGCGTCTGGATGAATTCGAAACCGTGGGTAACACCATTCGTGCTTTCGCATCAGATAACGCAACCGTGGTTATCGGTACGTCTCTTGATCCGGAAATGAACGACGAGTTGCGTGTGACCGTGGTTGCAACCGGTATCGGCATGGACAAACGCCCTGAGATCACTTTGGTGACTAACAAGCCAGCCAGCCAGCCCGTGATGGATCATCGTTACCAGCAGCACGGTATGTCTCCGTTGCCGCAGGAAACGAAACCTGCTGCTAAAGTGGTGAATGATCAAAGTGCGCAATCCAATAAAGAGCCCGACTATCTGGACATCCCGGCCTTCCTGCGTAAGCAGGCAGACTAGTCCGAATTGTAGGATCTCCGCTCTTTGTGCTAAACTGTCCCGCCGACCTTAAGGTATGCTTAGGTCGGTTGGATGGATAAACATTGCGAGATAAAAACGATGATCAAACAACGTACATTAAAACGTATCGTTCAGGCGACGGGCGTCGGTTTGCATACCGGCAAGAAAGTCACCCTGACTCTGCGTCCTGCACCGGCAAATACCGGGGTCATCTATCGTCGCACTGACTTGAATCCACCGGTTGATTTCCCGGCAGATGCAAAATCCGTGCGTGATACCATGCTCTGTACTTGCCTGGTTAATGAGCATGACGTACGCATTTCTACGGTAGAACACCTTAATGCGGCATTAGCAGGCCTGGGCATCGATAACATTATTATCGAAGTCGACGCGCCGGAAGTGCCTATTATGGACGGTAGTGCCGCACCTTTCGTCTATCTGTTGATGGATGCAGGGATTGAAGAACTGAACAGCGCGAAGAAATTCTTGCGCATCAAAGATACTGTGCGTGTTGAAGACGGTGATAAGTGGGCTGAGTTCAAACCCTTTAATGGTTTCTCTCTGGACTTCACCATCGACTTCAATCACCCGGCGATTGATTCCAGTTCTCAGCGCTACAAGATGAACTTCTCCGCAGAAGCATTTGTTCGCCAAATCAGCCGGGCACGTACTTTCGGTTTCATGCGTGATATCGAGTACCTGCAGTCACGCGGTTTGTGCCTGGGTGGCAGCTTTGATTGCGCAATTGTTGTAGATGATTACCGTGTGCTTAATGAAGATGGCCTGCGTTTTGAAGATGAATTCGTTCGTCACAAAATGCTGGATGCTATCGGTGACTTGTTCATGTGTGGGCATAACATTATTGGTGCGTTTACCGCCTACAAATCTGGCCACGCCTTGAACAACAAGTTATTGCAAGCGGTACTGGCTAAGCAGGAAGCCTGGGAATTAGTCACGTTCCAGGATGAAGCTGAAATGCCACTGGCTTTTAAAGCACCGTCTACAGTATTGGCGTAATCGGTACTTTTGGTATTACTTATTACGACTGGTTGGTTTGGCACTCTCTCCGGCCAATTCAGCCAGTCGTTCTAAAGCCTTTCTGAGTTTCTCCGGGCTCCGTCTCGCAAGTCCCCTTAATTCCTCTGCACTTTGTGCACTCAAATGCCTGACAGGCATAGATTCTGACGCGTTCGCTTTATTTTTAACCGCAATCTGCGAAGCATTTTCCATTTTCGCCATGAGCGAAGGATTAATCCTGATGTCGATTGATGACAATGATGGTAGAATTTGCGCTCGAAGTGCAGAGAGTAATGCGGGTTGTTCATAGCGTAATCGCATCATCCAGCTGGCATTAGCTATTTCAAGTACTAAAACTCCCTGTCGATAATTACCGACACGACACCAGGGTTGCATGGGTGTCGGTAACAGGCCTTTCACTGCGCGGTTGAGTTTCAATAATGCCGCCGCACGCTGTTGAACAATACGCAGCGGGCTTTGTTCAGTCGAAGAGGCGTCATCGAACAGGATATCTAATAATTGTGGGCGACTATCGCGCATGATGGGCTCCGGCGGATTGTAAACTTGTGATTGGCATTCTAAATCGTTGGCGACAATTTGGCAGAAGGTATTTTTGGCCGCATCTCCTGTTGGGGATGGTCGCGGCAAGCCTTGGCGTGTCCACTAACCTGTCGCAAACGGAACTGCCAGCGGCTCCCAATACATCCTCAAGCCTAAACCGTCTTACTATCGCCAGCACAGGGCTGAGTAATCTTGCGTTACTCCAGGCGAATCGCCGCCCGTCTTTCGGTGTAGATTACTGGCAACAGCATGCATTACGCACGGTCATCCGTCATCTTTCTTTTGCTTTGGCACCGCAGGTCGTTTACACCGTCGCGCAGCCGGAAGCAGAAATGCAGGAAGCTGAACCGCTGCATGTTCAGCAGCTCGCGTTGCTGGTGACCCTGAATGCTTTACTGACCCATGAGCCAAAACCTCCGGTTATCATCCGTCAGACGCAGCAACCTTTTCTCCCTCTTGCTTCATCGTATCAAACCGGCCTGTGGTTAGCACAGGTGCAAGGCATTCGTGCCGGTCCGTCCCCTCTGATTTAACAGACTGTAATTCTAAACTCTATTTATAAATCAACAAATTATTGGCTACATTGCGTGGCCTCCAAGAGATATTAAGCACTATGTTAATCAAATTATTGACCAAAGTTTTTGGTAGCCGTAACGACCGTACTTTGCGCCGTATGCGTAAAGTGGTTGACCTGATCAACCGCATGGAACCTGAAATCCAAAAGCTGACCGATGAGCAACTGCAGGCGAAAACCAACGAATTCCGTGAGCGCCTGGCGAAAGGTGAAGTACTGGAAAACCTGATCCCGGAAGCCTTTGCGGTTGTACGTGAATCCAGTAAACGTGTATTCGGTATGCGTCACTTCGATGTGCAGCTGCTGGGCGGTATGGTGCTGAACGAGCGTTGCATCGCAGAAATGCGTACCGGTGAAGGTAAAACGCTGACCGCAACCCTGCCAGCTTACCTGAACGCATTGAGTGGCAAGGGCGTTCACGTCGTTACCGTCAATGATTATCTGGCACAGCGTGACGCCGAAAATAACCGTCCGCTGTTTGAATTCCTTGGCCTGAGCATCGGCATCAACTTGCCAGGTATGCCTTCTCCGGCGAAGCGTGCTGCTTATGCTGCAGACATCACCTACGGTACAAACAACGAATACGGCTTTGACTACCTGCGCGACAATATGGCATTCAGCCCTGAAGAACGTGTACAACGCAAACTGCACTATGCGCTGGTGGATGAGGTTGACTCCATCCTGATTGATGAAGCACGTACCCCGCTGATTATCTCCGGCCCGGCCGAAGACAGCTCAGAAATGTATACGCGGGTAGATAAACTGATCCCTAAACTGATCCGTCAGGAAAAAGAAGATTCAGATACCTTCCAGGGTGAAGGACATTTTTCTGTTGATGAGAAAGCGCGCCAGGTTCACCTGACCGAGCGTGGCCTGGTCTTGATCGAAGAAATGTTGGTAGATGCAGGCATTATGGATGAAGGCGAATCTCTGTATTCCCCGACTAATATCATGCTGATGCACCACGTCACGGCGGCATTACGCGCGCACGTGCTGTTTACCCGCGATGTTGATTACATCGTGAAAGACGGCGAGGTCATTATCGTCGACGAACATACCGGTCGTACCATGCAAGGCCGTCGCTGGTCAGACGGTCTGCATCAGGCAGTTGAAGCCAAAGAAGGCGTTGAAATTCAAAACGAAAACCAGACGCTGGCATCCATCACCTTCCAGAACTACTTCCGTCTGTATGAAAAACTGGCCGGCATGACCGGTACTGCGGATACCGAAGCGTTCGAATTCAGCTCTATTTATAAACTGGATACCATTGTTGTGCCAACGAACCGCCCTATGGTGCGTAAAGATATGGCCGACCTGGTGTACATGACCGAAATGGAAAAAATTGGCGCGATTATCGAAGATATCCGCCAGTGTACTGCCAAAGGTCAGCCTGTTCTGGTTGGTACTATTTCCATTGAAAAATCAGAAGTTGTTTCCAACGAACTGACCAAGGCGGGCATTGCGCATAGCGTCCTTAACGCCAAGTTCCATGCCAAAGAAGCAGACATTGTTGCTCAGGCGGGTCAGCCAGGTGCAGTCACCATCGCCACCAATATGGCCGGTCGTGGTACAGATATCGTGCTGGGCGGCAGCTGGCAGGTTGAAGTCGAAAACCTGGGCGAAGAAGCAACGGATGAGAAAATCGCTGAAATTAAAGCCGCATGGCAGATCCGTCATGACGCCGTTCTGGCTGCAGGTGGTTTACACATTATTGGTACTGAGCGTCATGAATCCCGTCGTATTGATAACCAGTTGCGCGGCCGTGCGGGTCGTCAGGGTGACGCCGGTTCATCCCGTTTCTATCTGTCTATGGAAGATGCCCTGATGCGTATCTTCGCCTCCGACCGCGTGTCAGGCATGATGCGTAAACTGGGTATGAAACCGGGCGAAGCGATTGAACATCCATGGGTCACTAAAGCCATTGCTAACGCTCAGCGTAAAGTTGAAAGCCGTAACTTCGATATTCGTAAGCAATTGCTGGAATACGATGATGTGGCAAGTGATCAGCGTCGTGCGATCTATAGCCAGCGTAACGAATTACTGGACGTGTCTGATGTGAGCGAAACCATCGCCAGCATCCGTGAAGATGTATTCAAAGCCACTATCGACAGTTACATTCCGCCACAATCCCTTGAAGAAATGTGGGATGTAAAAGGTCTGGAAGAGCGCCTTAAGAATGATTTCGAGCTGGAAATGCCGATTTCTGAATGGCTGGATAAAGAGCCGGAACTGCACGAAGAAACCCTGCGCGAACGTATCATGGAGATCGCGAAAGAATCTTACGCCCGTAAAGAAGAAGTGGTTGGCGCTGAAATGATGCGTAACTTCGAGAAAGGCGTGATGTTGCAGACACTGGACTCACTGTGGAAAGAGCACCTGGCGGCGATGGATTACCTGCGTCAGGGCATCCATTTACGCGGCTATGCGCAGAAGGATCCTAAGCAGGAATACAAACGCGAATCCTTCGCGATGTTTGCTGCCATGCTCGAATCCCTGAAATATGAAGTGGTCAGCGTACTAAGCAAAGTCCAGGTGCGTATGCCTGAAGAAGTGGAAGCGATGGAGATTCAGCGCCGTGAAGAAGCTGAGCGTCTGGCTCGTCAGCAGCAGCTTAGCCATCAGGATCAGCAGGAAATCGAAGTGGCTGAGGCAGCGCGACTTGCTTCTTCCGGAGATCGCAAAGTAGGCCGTAACGATCTCTGCCCGTGTGGTTCCGGTAAAAAATACAAACAATGTCATGGCCGTCTGCAAAAGTAACATCTCCGGCTAAGTCATCGTGTTAATCTTGAAGGCGGCTTAATTGCCGCCTTTATTTTTGGCTAAATAGTCCTCATAACAACAGTCAATGTAGTCAGCGGATAGGTGGAACTGTGGCGCTTAAACAACTTAATATCGCAGCAGGCATTATCCGGAATGCCAGCAAAGAAATCTTTATCACTCAGCGCGATGCATCATCACATATGGCCGGGTTCTGGGAGTTTCCGGGCGGTAAGATTGAAGCGGGCGAAACACCGGAACAGGCCGTTATTCGCGAGTTACAGGAAGAGGTCGGCATAGATGCTAAATCTCCTGTGTTGCTGAAAACGTTGGAGCACCGGTTTCCGGATCGTATTATTACGCTCTATTTTTTTCTGGTAGAAGACTGGCAGGGCGAGCCGTATGGCAAAGAAGGGCAGCCGAAGCGCTGGGTTGCGCAGGCCGGCTTGAAAGAGGAGGAGTTTCCTCCCGCCAATGAAGGGATTGTTACCGCCCTCAAGAATAATCAGTACTGATTGCGATTTGAATTCAATGGCATACACAATTCGAAAGCGTATAAAAAAGGGGCCGGAGCTCCTTTTTATACGCTGTACGGATTAAATCTCTTCTTCACTCCAGTCATCCAGATCATTCACATCCCCCTTACTTGGAATGCGTTTCTCTTCATCGGCCCATTCGCCGAGATCAATGAGCTGACAACGCTTGGAACAAAAAGGGCGGTAAGGGCTTTGTTCACCCCAAACCACGATTTTCTGACAGGTCGGGCAATTTACTTCAATAATTTCAGGGTCCATTTGCAACTCCTAGCAGCAGGCAAGTTCAAAATTCAGTCGCGCGGGAACCACGCCATGTTCACTGTCGAGGGGTAAAAAGCGAATGGCATAACGGGTTTTATGCCCGGATACTTGCGGATAAAGCTGGTTTTCCATCGAGAGCTGTAATCGTAACAGATCTGCGCCTTCCGCGTTGTCCTGGAAAAATCCATTCAAACTGATTTGATTACGAAACGCGCCAGACTGACGGATCAGATCCAGTACCATCATCAGCGAATTATTCAGCGGAGCCAGAGTTTCGAGCCAGTTTTGCACTTCACGATCACGTTGTGACTGTGCCAGATGAAGCCAGATATGCAGTGTCGGCAAATCAAAGCTGCAGCACCCGCCCGGGATACTCAGACGTTGGCGAACCAGCGCGACCAGACGATCCTCCTTCAGGGCTTGACCTATGCGTGGAGCTTTCATTAATACCGATGCGCATTGCTTAAGCTCAGCGCGCAGTCCTTCGATCCTTACTAAATCAACGCCCGGGACATCTTTCCATTGAGACAATTTTTGCTGCTGGCGTTCAAGCTCTTTCAGTAAATCGGTGCGGACT
This sequence comes from Rahnella sp. PD4, assembly GCF_049199325.1. Taxonomy (NCBI): domain Bacteria; kingdom Pseudomonadati; phylum Pseudomonadota; class Gammaproteobacteria; order Enterobacterales; family Yersiniaceae; genus Rahnella; species Rahnella sp. PD4. Next base: position 165,536 of record NZ_JBLZQF010000003.1, read on the forward strand.
TCACCACGTTCCAGCACATCCAATAAATCTGCAGCGGTGCGAAAAAATAGCAGAGCAGAGGCGATATCAGTGAGTTGTGCGTTGGAATGCATCTGTTGCAATAAAAACTCGATGCGAAGCCAGGTACGCATTTTCTCATTCAGTGGATGTTCAAAGAGAACGGTTGCAGCTACATCAGTCATGCTTGGCAATATCCTGTCTGTTTACTCACACCGCAAGTTGCAGGTAGCGGTGATGTAATTGGGCAACACGCGGTTCAATTAATTTCGGATCACCGCTGTTATCAATAATGTCATCTGCGCAGGCCAGACGTTTTTCACGGCTGATCTGCGCAGCAATAATACTTTCAGCCTGCTGGCGGCTGATACCATCGCGCGACATCGTCCGGGAAAGCTGAATATGGGGTTCTACATCCACGACCAGAACGCGGTTCGCTTGCGTCTGTAATCCATTTTCAATCAGCAGCGGTACGACCCAGAGTACGTACGGCGTCTGCGCCTCAGCAATCAAATATTGTGTTCTGGCATGAATAATGGGGTGTAATAATTTATTAACCCATTCTTTTTCATCAGCATTGCTGAAAATTCGCTCACGAAGCGCCGGGCGTTTCAGTGAGCCATCAGCGGAAATAATACTTTCACCAAATCGCTGACGCAGTTCTTCCAGCGCGGGTTCACCGGGTGCAACAACCTGACGGGCAATCTCATCTGCATCGACAATGCTTACGCCGTGGTGTGCGAAGCTTGCGGAAACGGTACTTTTGCCACTACCGATACCTCCGGTCAATGCAACGATATAGCTCATATTGGTGCTCTGATAAAATTCGTTAGGTAAATGATAAAGAGATTATGAGTAAGTGCAAGCCGTGGTGTTCCCGGTTTTGATGAGAAAAATTATTAATCTGCACAATCAAAAGTCTGTGATGGAGGTTGTAAAAGCCATCTTGCCGTTGTCATTTTCCTGTGTATGATAAAACCACTGGAAAGGGTGTGTAAAAATTTGCCGTGCACCCTAGCGACCCGTCGCCAAACCAGGACTCACACGCCATGCGCATTGAAGAAGATTTGAAGTTAGGTTTTAAAGACGTACTCATCCGCCCAAAACGTTCTACCCTCAAAAGTCGTTCCGAAGTTGAACTGGAGCGCACATTCACTTTTAAACACTCAGGTTTCAACTGGTCCGGCACCCCGATTATTGCCGCGAACATGGACACTGTTGGCACATTCCGCATGGCGACCGTACTGGCGTCTTTTGGTCTGCTTACGGCTGTACACAAACATTATACCGTAGAACAGTGGCAGGCTTTCGTGACGTCCTCCGATGAATCCGTGCTGCGTAATGTCATGGTATCAACCGGGACGTCAGAAGCTGATTTCGTTAAGACCCTGCAAATTCTTGCTTTATCGCCTCTGCTGAAGTTTGTTTGTCTGGATGTTGCTAACGGTTATTCTGAGCACTTTGTAGATTTCCTGCGACGTGTACGCGAAGCCTGCCCGGATAAAGTCATTTGCGCGGGCAACGTGGTGACCGGTGAAATGGTGGAGGAGCTTATTCTCTCTGGCGCGGACATCGTAAAAGTCGGCATCGGTCCGGGGTCGGTATGTACGACTCGCGTAAAAACCGGTGTGGGATATCCGCAGCTTTCCGCTGTTATCGAATGTGCTGACGCTGCTCATGGTCTGGGCGGGCAGATTGTCAGCGATGGCGGTTGTGCTGTTCCTGGCGATGTGGCAAAAGCGTTCGGTGGCGGTGCTGATTATGTCATGCTTGGCGGCATGCTGGCTGCGCATGATGAATGTGAAGGCACCGTCGTTGAAGAGAATGGCGAAAAATTCATGCTCTTCTATGGCATGAGTTCAGAGTCTGCCATGAAACGCCACGTTGGTGGTGTTGCTGAATACCGCGCAGCAGAAGGTAAAACAGTCAAATTGCCTTTGCGTGGCCCGGTTGAAAACACCGTGCGTGACATTCTCGGTGGATTGCGTTCTGCCTGTACTTATGTCGGTGCAGAGCGTCTGAAAGAACTGACCAAGCGAACAACCTTTATCCGTGTCGCGGAACAGGAAAATCGTCTGTTTGGCAGTAAATAAGCCCGATTCAGTCATAGCGGCGAAACATGTTTCGCCGCTATTTCACCGTTTTTTACCTCTCTGTTTACCCCATCACCGAACCCAGTTGGAAAATGGGCAGATACATCGCAATCACCAGTCCACCAACAATCACTCCCATTACAGCCATGAGTATTGGTTCAATCATTTGTGCCAATGAGTCCGCAAGCGAGTTAGCTTTGTCACGATGCAGATGTGCGAGTTTCAGCAATAACTCATCCAGCGCTCCTGATTCTTCACCGATTTTTATCAGCTGATGACATAAGGTCGGGAACAGTGGCGACTGGACAAAAGCTTTATGCAGCGGCGTTCCTTGCATGATGTGCTCGCGTATGTGGTTCAGTGCAGCCTGAAAATGCAGATTAGACATTGATGCAGATGCTGCTGTGAGCCCGGCAATTAACGTCATTCCAGCCTGCTGTGTCATTGCCAGCGTTTGAAATATCTGGCTGAGGCAACTGTCTGTCACCAGGCGTGATGTCAGAGGTAGCCTGAGCAGTAACATCTGCTCGCGTAGTTTCCAATGCTTAAGCGGGTGCAATTTCTGCCAGTAGCCGAAACACAAAAGCGACAAAATACCCGCCAGCCAGGGGCCGCTGTTAAGGATGGCATCAGAAGCAACGACCAGCATGCGTGTAAACCAGGGGAGTTCGGCATCAAAAGAAGCATAAATTTTGGCAAACTCAGGCAACACTAAAGTCAGCATGAGCAACGTGACCACTATCGCGATCAGGCTGACAATCAGAGGATACCGCAGTGCTTTTTTCACTTTGCTTCTTAGTTCAGCCTGTTGTTCCTGTTGAGCGGCCAGTTGCAGACAGCATTTGTCCAGTTGTCCCGTGAGTTCACCAATAGAAATTATCTGCCTGTAAATATCTGGAAAAACATCCGGATAATAATTCAGTGTGACCGATAACGGTTTTCCTTCGCGAACGCCTTTCGCGATATTTAACAATACACAATGCCACGCGGGTTTCGGGTGTTCATTGGCCAGCAAGGTCAGGCCATTCACCAGTGGTAACCCGGCTTGTAGCAGCGTTGCAAGTTGCCTGATGAACGCAACACGTTCCTGATTTTTCCAGAAACGCTTTCCCAGTCGTTGTTTCATAGTGATTTTAAGGGGTTGCAAACCGGCCGCAAAAAGCTGCGGATAAATTCTGGCCTTATCCAGCTCAATACAGTGATCTTGCTGAATACTTCCCTGTGTGTCGATAGCCTGCCAGCGATAGAGTCGCCAGGAATGAGGTGTGTCACCCTCAGTTTTCATGCCCCTTCCCCCTCACCGGTAACACGATATAGTTCTTCAAGTGAGGTGATCCCCTGTTCGACCAGCAACATACCGGCCTCATGCAATGTCTTTTGCCCTTGTTCCCGGGCAATTTTACTCAGCTCATGCACATTGGCCTCTGCCACCAGTGCCTGCTGTAGCATGGGGGTTATGTTCAGCGTTTCATAAATACCGGTACGCCCGTAATAGCCTGAAAAGCATTGATGGCATCCTGCAGGCAGCCATAAAGGTATGTGGCCGCTTATGCCATCAGCATTTTTTTCAACCAGCGACATGTGCGGTTTGCGGCAATGCGGGCACAATTTTCGTACCAGTCGCTGGGCAATCACAAGACGCAAACTGGCGGCAATATGGAAACCTTCAATCCCCATCTGTCGGAGGCGGGTCAGTGTTTCGCAGGTAGAATTAGTGTGGAGGGTTGAGAGGACCAGATGCCCGGTTTGCGCCGCCTTTACGGCGATTTCGGCTGTTTCTTTGTCTCTGATTTCGCCAACCATAATGACATCAGGATCCTGACGTAATAAGGCACGCAGGACGCTGGCAAAACTAAGATCTGTTTTGCTGTTAATCTGCGTCTGATTGATGCCACTGACCGGGATCTCAATCGGATCTTCCACGCTGCAAATATTGCGGGAGATGGCATTCAGGTGACGAAGGCCGCTGTAAAGCGTTACCGTTTTTCCACTGCCTGTCGGGCCGGTGACCAGAATTAAACCTTGTGGATGCTTCAGTGCGGTTTTGAAAAAGTCCAGGTCTCGTGGCGTAAAACCCAGTTGCGACATAGAGAGATCCTGCTGAGTCATGTGCAGAATGCGCAGCACGATTTTCTCTCCGTGCAGGGTCGGCAGGGAAGATACTCTCATGGAGTATCTCTGCTTTTGCAGCATGACTGAGAGCTGGCCATCTTGTGGCAGCCGTCGTTCAGCCACATTCAGCTGCCCCATAATCTTCAGTCGCGCGCATACCCCGGCTGCCATCGAAAATTCAGGACCGGGCACTTCCTGCAATACTCCGTCAATTCGCATACGAACCCGGAAACTGTGCTCGTAGGGCTCAAAATGTATATCAGATGCCCTGCGGGTGATTGCCAGTCTGAGTATCTGATTGAGGATGTTAATGACTGGCGCATCACTCTGATTATTCAGCTCATTGCTTTCATCCGTTTCTGCGGGCGATAACGGTTTTTCTGCAGCGATATTTTCCTTTATTTCTGAACTGCCTTGCTCCATAGCTTGTTCCAGCCGCGTTTGTGGCCAGCGTTCAAGTTGCACTTTTAAGCCGGTGGCAAAGCGCAGTACCTGACTTAACGCCTCAGAATCTGCCTCTGTTTCATGGCATGCAACATGAAGCAACTGGTGGTCGCGATGCAACACAACGGCTTTGTAGCGCTGACACAATGCTTCAAGTGACGCTTCACTTTGCAGGCGGTCGTTAATGGATGGAGACTCTGGGCGCAGGGGGGTATCGCTCATTATGGCGCTCCTGTGGTGTCAAAGCGGAAAATGCTTTCGCAAGCTTCAACCATCGAGGTATTACCGGCATTGTTGCAGATTCTGCTCCATGTAATACCTCCCGCCTGGTTATCCGGAACCGGCGTCATCACAACACTGAGGCCATCCAGTGCCTGCTGACCGGTCAGTGAAATTACACCGGAATTAACCTGGATCTGGCTGACATAGCGACTGGTGGTCGTTGCCGGAATGCCCTGACTACCGGCGTTGCAATTTGTCAGCGCCCCCGTATCTATGACGCACAGTTCGACACCGGTTTTGTAGGGCACCATGGTTTGCAGCATGTCTGTCATGGCTGCTTTCTGGATATAGCTCTGGTACGCGGGTATGCCGATGGCACTGAGGATCGCAATAATCGCGATCACCACCATCAGTTCAATGAGGGTAAATCCTTGTTGCCGGTTCATGACGTTCTCCGTTTCGTAAGGCTGCGTTGTCGTTTCTCAGGCAGCAAATTAAACGGAGAAAAAACCTGACTCCAGTGCCATTTCTGGCTTTTCCACGATATCTTCCAGGATAAATATGTCTGCCAGCAAGGCAGTCAAAATTTTTGCGCGAAGACTCGCAACAACAAAGATGAAATGAAAAAAGTGATGGTGGTCAGAAGGAGAGAATGTGAGGGTAGTACGGCAAGATGAAATAGAGCGAAAGACGTCGTGTTGCCCCTGAAAAGGAATCCGGGGGCAACAGCGAAATGATTAGCTGAAGCGCATGGAAAGATCCATGGCTCTGACATGCTTGGTCAGCGCACCGACAGAAATGTAATCCACGCCGGTTTCCGCGAATTCGCGTAGCGTTGTTGCCGTCACGTTACCGGACACTTCAAGCAACGCACGGCCTGCGGTCAGAATAACGCCTTCGCGCATCATCGGCACGGTGAAATTATCCAACATAATAATATCAGCACCTGCATCCAACGCCTGCTGAAGTTCATCGATGGATTCGACTTCTACTTCAACGGGCACCTCCGCGTGGATCCATAAGGCACGCTCTACGGCCGCTTTGATGGAGCCGCAGGCAATGATGTGGTTTTCCTTAATCAGAAACGCATCAGCCAGACCAAGGCGGTGATTGCTTCCGCCGCCACATAACACGGCATATTTCAGCGCTGTACGCAGGCCGGGTAAGGTTTTGCGGGTATCGAGCAACTGAGTTTTGGTGCCCTCAAGGATTTTCACATAGTGATTCACCTCAGTTGCCACGCCGGACAAGGTCTGCACAAAATTCAGTGCGGTACGTTCACCGGTCAGCAGCATGCGCGCGGAACCTGAGAGTTCACATAAAGTCTGGTTTTCAGATACGTTATCGCCGTCTTTAACATGCCATCTGACGGTGATTTTATCGCCAGCCAGTTGGGTAAAGACTTCGTCCAACCAGCCCTGACCGCAGAAAATGCCAGCTTCGCGGGTAATAATGGTGGCGTTAGCCTGTTTATCTTGCGGCAACAGCTGAGCTGTTAAGTCATTGTTGGCATTGACTTCGCCCCCCAGATCTTCACCGAGAGCCTGAGTAACAAGAGAAGGAATATCATTCTGGATACGTTCGAGTAACTGTGCGCGGCGACTTTCAGGGCTGTAGCTGCGGGTAGACATACAAATACTCCGAAATGGCGGATAAGAAGGAGAAAAAAACATGCTACCCTGTTGCTGTGATAAGTACCACCCGAGCACATCATTGAGGTCTTTGATGCACTTAAAACAAGGCTGGATTACTGAAGCCCGGCAGGTCGTTTCTCCCCATTTTGATCTCCGTCCTGAAGATGAAATACCCTCATTGCTGGTGATCCATAACATCAGTTTGCCGCCTGGAAAATTTGGCGGTCCTTATATTGATCAATTGTTTACCGGCACGCTGAATCCACTGGATGATCCTTATTTTGAAGGGATCAGCCATTTACGCGTTGCTGCGCATTGTTTAATTCGTCGTGATGGCGAGATTGTGCAATATGTTCCGTTTGATAAACGTGCCTGGCATGCCGGTATATCTAGCTGGCGGGGGCGTGAGCGCTGTAATGACTTTTCGATTGGTATTGAGCTGGAAGGGACTGATTTTCAACCCTTTACTGATGCACAATATCGCAGTCTGGCTTCTGTTACTGAGTTGTTAATTAAGCATTATCCTATCAGTCCCGATGCCATTACCGGACACAGTGATATTGCTCCCGGGCGTAAGACCGATCCCGGCCCTGAATTCGACTGGGCATTTTATCGCAAGCTGCTAGCGTTGCCGGTAGGGCAGAATGATCTTTCTGACCGGTAATTAACCGGGCTTCGGTATCTGTTTTACATGGGTAATGTATTAAGAGAGAGTGACAATCGATGACGTTATTTACTTTGCTTCTGGTGCTGGCTTGGGAACGCTTATTCAAACTGGGTGAACACTGGCAGTTGGATCATCGGTTTGAGGTGATTTTTCGCCGCGGCCGGCAGGCTTCTCTGGCTAAAACCCTGGCCATCATGATTATCTGGATGGTGATAATCGGGGGAGTATTGCGTGCTGTGCAGGGGCTCTTCTTCGGTGTGCCAACGCTGATCTTATGGGTGATTTTATGCCTGCTGTGCATTGGCGCTGGCATCAAGCGCAAGCATTACCGTGCCTACCTTAAGTCAGCCCGTCAGGGTGATGTCGATGCCTGTAAGGAAATGGCAGAAGAGCTGGCCTTGATCCATGGGCTGCCAACAGATTGCAGTGAAGAAGCCCGTCTGAGAGAGCTGCAAAATGCACTTCTCTGGATCAACTACCGCTACTATCTCGGGCCGTTGTTCTGGTTCGTGGTCTGCGGGCCTTACGGACCGATAGCGTTGGGCGGTTATGCCGTATTGCGGGGTTATCAGACCTGGCTGGCGCGTCACATGCCACCACTGAAACGTTCCCAGTCCGGGGTGGATGCACTGCTGCATATTCTCGACTGGATCCCGGTTCGTCTGGCTGGCGTTGCTTATGCATTGCTTGGTCACGGGGAAAAAGCCTTACCGGCCTGGTTTGCTTCGTTAGGCGATATTCATTCCTCACAATATCAGGTCTTAACACGGCTGGCGCAGTTCTCTCTGGCGCGTGACCCGCATACTGATCCGGTACAGACGCCTCGTGCGGCCGTGAGTCTCGCACGTAAAGTGACGATGATCATTCTGGTGGTTGTGGCACTGCTGACGATTTATGGCACCCTGATTTAGCGCATTTTGCCATCCACTATTTTGTGACGCTTAGCGCATTAAAAAAGCCCGGTACATTTTCATGGTCCGGGCTTTTTGCTTTTTGTCAGTGCTGTTTTTGTAACGTCAGCGGACGGTTATCGGCGGCGGGTTCTCCGAAATCGGGCATGCCATTCTCATCCCAGCGGAAGGTTTTAATGCGCGTATGTCGGTTCGGGTCGTACAGCGGATCACCCTCAATTTCGGTGTAATTGCGGGCGTGATACACCAGCACATCTTCGCCCTGTTCATTACGGGTGAAGCTGTTATGACCAGGGCCGAACTGCCGGTTCTGCGCCTGAGTACTGAATACCGGACGCTGGGATTTATGCCAGCTCGCCGGATCCATCAGGTTGCTGTTGATATCTGCGGTAAGAAGGCCGATACAGTAATTTTCGTCGGTAGCGCTGGCGGAATAGGTGATGAAAATTTTATCACCATGTTTGATCACGGCCGGCCCTTCGTTAACCCAAAAACCGATAGTTTCCCAGTCCAGTTCAGGCTTACTGAGCATGACGGGCGGTGATTTCAGCGTCCACGGGTTTTCCATTTCAGCCAGATACAAATTGGAGTTTCCGCGAATTGTTGGGTCTTTTTGAGCCCACAGATAATAGCTTTTGCCCTGATGCTCAAAATGAGTGGCATCGAGCGAAAAACTGTCAATCGGGGTCTGGATCTGACCTTTCTCCTGCCAGGTTCCGCTGAGCGGATCAGCATCCTCACAAACCAGCGCATACATTCTGTGCTGGAATAAGCCATCGACAATTTCTTGTGACGGGGCGGCCGCATAGTAAATGACCCATTGTCCGTCGATGAAATGCAACTCCGGTGCCCAGATCAGCGCACTCATCGGGCCGGTATCTGGCTTGTGCCAGACGAGGGTAGCCGGAGCTTGAGCAAGCCCTGTCAGCGTTGACGAGCGGCGGATCTCCAGCCGGTCATATTCAGGTACTGATGCGATAAAGTAATAGTTTCCGTCGCTGTGCAGCCAGATATGTGGATCGGCACGTTGCTCAATCAGCGGGTTGGGGTAATTACTCATGTTTCAGCTCCTTGCTGGTCAGGGGGACGCTGATTATTTCTGCGTCTTGTGTATTTTTCGCGTCATGATATTCATTCAGTTCGCGGTAATTACGGCGGCGAATCTCCAGATCTGCCTGAATGGTACGCATGGTTTCGCGGTCAACTTTCAGCAGACGTACAACACCGGCGGTAATGAAATAACCCACGCCCGGAATGACAGTGAATAACAACATAATGCCGTTAATGGCATGGTCGCTTTGCTGTGTTGCGCTGGCATTGTAGCCGTACGCAGAGAGCAGGAAGCCGACCATCGCGCCTGCTACCGCCAGTCCGCATTTCAGGAAGAACAGGTTACCGGAGAAGCTGATGCCGGTGACGCGCTTGCCAGTTTTCCATTCGCCGTAATCGTCAACGTCAGCCATCAGCGACCAGTGTAGCGGGGAAGGGAGTTGGTGCATGATGTTGAGGATAAAGTACGCCACCAGAATAAGTGTCGTGGCGTGCGGGTCGAGGAAATAGAATCCGCAGGAGAAAATGGTCAGGATGATGTTGGCCCAGAAGAACACTTTCAGTTTGCAGTATTTATCTGTCAGTGGTTTTGCCAGCGCGCTGCCGATCATCATGCCCACTACGCCGAGGCTGATAAACATACTGGCAAATGAAGTGGATTTTTCCATCACCCAGGTAACGTAATACATGGTGGCGGCCATACGGATGAAGCCCGGGCACACGTTGCAGAATGTCAGCAGCAGGATGCGTACCCACTGATCGTTTTTCCATACATCCTTAAGGTCAGATTTTAAGGCGTGTTTTGACGGTACTGCGGGCTGGATCCGTTCTTTTACCGAGCTGAAGCAGAACAGGAACATGAACAGCGCGATGATCGCCATCACGCCCATCGACATCTGGTAGCCCTTGGCTTTGTCTGCGCCACCGAAAAAGTCGGCCATCGGCAGCAAGGTGGAAGAGAGGATCAGTGTCGCGATCCCTACCATAAAGAAGCGGTAAGACTGACAGGCAACACGCTCATGCGGGTCGGCAGTAATGACGCCACCGAGCGAGCAATAAGGAATGTTGATGGCCGTGTAAGTCAGTGACATCAGGAAGTAAGTGACAAAGGCATAGATAACTTTGCTGTTGTAACTCCATTCCGGTGTGGTGAACATCAGCACGCTGAACAGTACATACGGCACTGAAACCCACAACAAATACGGGCGGAAACGTCCCCAGCGGGTGGTGGTACGGTCGGCGATCGCCCCCATTATCGGGTCGGTTACCGCGTCGATAACACGCACCGACAACAGCAATATCCCCACCAGCGCGGGGGCTAAACCGAAAACATCGGTGTAAAAATAATTAAGAAACAGCATGATGGCGCCGCCAATCATATTGCAGCCCGCATCCCCCATTCCGTACGCTACTTTCTCTTTAAACGACAGTGCGCCTTCCTTCATGGATGTTCACTCCGGCTATTGGATAAAAGGATTTTGTTAAAAAACTGTTTGATAGCTCAGAGTATTGGTCGGAGTGAGACAGAGTGGTCAGGAGGTAAGAGTCATGAAGATGGACATTTTAGTCATACGGGAGGAAATGTGACCCAGATAACAAATACCCTTCATACTTCGAGCTGCAGGTGCGTTGGCTACGATCTTTCACCCGAATCAATTACCAGAGTAAGTTCATCGGGTTCTCTTGCCTGCCGCCTTCCTGCAACTCGAATTATTTTGGGTATCTCTTAACTATTTAACTTAAGCGTTAACGGATTTCCCGCTTTGCTGATTTTTGATCCAGTAACCGATGCCCAGCACCACCAGCCACACAGGGATCAGCCACACGGAGATCGCCATGCCTGGCGTGATAGCCATGATCACCAGAATTGCTGCCATAAACAGCAGGCAGATATAGTTACCCAGCGGATACAGCAGCGCTTTGAACTTAGGTTCCACGCCTTCACGACGTTTCGCCTGACGGAATTTCATGTGCGCAAGGCTGATCATTGCCCAGTTAATCACCAGTGCAGACACCACCAGGGCCATCAGCAAGCCAAACGCCTCACCCGGCATCAGATAGTTGATCAGAACACACAGCGCTGTGGTGGCAGCAGAAACGAGGATGGAAGCCACCGGAACGCCGCGTTTATCGACATTGAGCAATGCCTTAGGTGCGTTGCCTTGCTGAGCCAGGCCAAACAGCATGCGGCTGTTACAGTAAACACAGCTGTTATAAACCGACAGCGCGGCTGTCAGGATCACCACGTTCAGGGCGTTGGCCACCAGTGCATCTCCCAGGTCATGGAAGATCAGCACAAACGGGCTGGTATCCGGTCCGACACGGGTCCATGGCATCAGCGAAAGCAGTACAGCCAGTGAGCCTACATAGAAAATCAGGATGCGGTAGATAACCTGATTGGTCGCTTTAGGGATGCTGACTTCCGGATTATCCGCTTCAGCAGCAGTAATCCCGACCAGTTCCAGGCCACCAAAGGAAAACATGATGATCGCCATCATCATCACAAGCCCGGTCATGCCGTGAGGCAGGAAACCGCCTTGCTCCCAAAGGTTACGTACTGTTGCCTGCGGGCCTGCCGTATCGCTGAACAGCAACCAGCCACCGAACAGAATCATCGCCACCACGGCAACCACTTTAATGATCGCAAACCAGAACTCCATCTCACCAAACACTTTAACGTTAGTAAGATTGATGGCGTTGATCAGCACGAAGAATACTGCGGCAGAAACCCATGTCGGGATTTCCGGCCACCAGAATTGGATATATTTACCGACGGCAGTGAGTTCGGCCATCGCAACCAGAACATACAGAACCCAGTAGTTCCAGCCGGAAGCAAACCCGGCAAATCCGCCCCAGTATTTGTAAGCAAAGTGGCTGAATGAGCCTGCAACCGGCTCCTCAACAACCATTTCCCCTAACTGACGCATAATTAAGAATGCGATAAAACCCGCAATGGCGTAGCCAAGAATAATCCCCGGCCCCGCGGACTGAATGACGGAAGCGCTGCCCAGAAACAGCCCTGTACCGACGGCCCCGCCTAATGCAATCAACTGAATATGACGGTTTTTGAGGCCGCGCTTCAGCTCATCGCCTTGTTGTTGATCAACCATTTACCTGTCCTCTGTCATAGGGGCAAAACCCATAACATTCTGTGTGTTAGAGAGAATGTAAGGCGATAATTACACTTTTTGTATCTAATTATTTACGGCTGGATTGAGCCTAAAAATCAGGATCATCTACCGTTCGGGCAAGAATAATGTTATGCGGAAAAGTTTGCACGGGGTTTATGCGCCATCCGCATAACAAATAATCAAATTGACCGGAAATTTGTTCTGGATCTCTAAAATGAGATCTCACGCAGCGTAAAAACGATAAATGATAAAAATTTGTTAAAATGTGCGGGGTCGACGCATTTACTGGGTAGCCATATGGACACAAGGTGAATACTTTGTTACTTTACGGCCACGTTTTTTAAATTGGTATTACCAATTGACTCCGGCAACTTACAGAGTCGCTACTCGCAGAGAACCGCACATATATGGCTTACAGCAAAATCCGACAGCCTAAGTTATCCGATGTGATCGAGCAGCAACTTGAGTTTCTGATCCTCGAAGGCACCTTGAGGCCTGGGGAAAAGCTTCCGCCAGAGCGCGAACTGGCCAAACAGTTTGATGTATCGCGACCTTCTCTCAGAGAGGCAATCCAAAGCCTGGAAGGGAAGGGGCTACTCCTGCGCCGTCAGGGTGGTGGCACTTTCGTACAAAGTAACCTGTGGCAAAGCGTGAGTGATCCGCTGGCCGAGTTACTGGCCGACCATCCTGAATCACAATTCGATCTCCTTGAAACACGACATGCCCTTGAAGGGATCGCTGCGTATTACGCGGCGCTTCGTGGCACAGAGGAAGATCTGCAGCGCATTCGCGATTGTCATGTGGTTATTCAGACCGCACAAGACAGCGGAGATCTGGATGCAGAAGCCGATGCGGTTATGCAGTATCAGGTCGCTGTAACAGAAGCAGCCCATAATGTGGTGCTGCTGCACCTGGTCCGCTGTATGGGGCCAATGCTCGAGAAGAATGTTCGACAGAACTTTGAATTGCTTTACTCACGCCGGGAAATGCTGGCGACAGTAAGCAACCACCGCGCCAGTATTTTCGAGGCGATTGTTGCACGGGAACCAGAAATAGCGCGTGCCGCATCTCACCGTCACCTGGCGTTCATTGAAGAAGTTTTGCTGGATCTCAGCAGGGAACACACCCGGCGGGATCGGTCTTTACGACGACTCCAGCAACGAAAAGATGAAAGTTAACCATCAGGGTTAATTTTTAGAGCCCTCATTTGAGGGCTCACGGCAACTACATGACGGGCCTGTCTTCGTGCGCTCTCTTAGCGGCGAAGCGCGTTTTTGAAAGAGTGCAGGAAGACAGGCTCCAGATAAACCAACGTATTAGAGACAGATAAGGAAAAGCACCATGTCAGAACGTGTAAATAATGACGTGGATCCGATCGAAACTCGCGACTGGCTACAAGCGATCGAATCGGTCATCCGTGAAGAAGGTGTTGAGCGTGCACAGTTCCTGATCGATCAGGTTCTCAGTGAAGCGCGTAAGGGCGGCGTAAGCGTCGCTGCTGGCGCAGCCAGCCGTAACTACGTCAATACCATCGCTGTTGAAGACGAACCTGAATACCCGGGTAACCTGGAGCTGGAACGTAATATTCGTACCGCTATCCGCTGGAACGCCATCATGACCGTTCTGCGTGCCTCCAAGAAAGATCTGGAACTCGGTGGTCACATGGCTTCCTTCCAGTCTTCTGCGACTGTTTATGAAGTGTGTTTCAACCACTTCTTCCGCGCGCGCAACGAAAAAGACGGCGGCGATCTGGTGTACTTCCAGGGCCACATTTCTCCGGGCGTATATGCACGTGCTTTCCTTGAAGGCCGTCTGACTGAAGAGCAGATGAACAATTTCCGTCAGGAAGTTCACGGTAAAGGTCTGTCTTCTTATCCGCACCCTAAACTGATGCCTGAATTCTGGCAGTTCCCGACGGTATCGATGGGGTTGGGCCCGATTGGTGCCATCTACCAGGCTAAGTTCCTGAAATATCTGGAACACCGTGGCCTGAAAGATACCTCCGCACAGCGCGTTTACGCATTCCTGGGCGACGGTGAAATGGACGAACCAGAATCCAAAGGTGCGATCACCATCGCGACCCGTGAAAAACTGGATAACCTGTGCTTCATCATCAACTGTAACTTACAGCGTCTTGATGGCCCGGTAACCGGCAACGGTAAAATCATCAACGAACTTGACGGCATCTTCTCAGGCGCTGGCTGGAACGTGATTAAAGTGATCTGGGGCAACCGTTGGGATGAACTGCTGCGTAAAGACACCAGCGGTAAACTGATCCAGCTGATGAACGAAACCGTTGATGGCGACTATCAGACCTTCAAGTCCCGCGACGGTAAATACGTTCGTGACCATTTCTTCGGTAAATACCCTGAAACTGCGGCGCTGGTCAAAGATATGACCGACGACGAAATCTGGGCACTGAACCGTGGTGGTCATGATCCGAAGAAAGTTTTCGCTGCACTGAACAAAGCACAGAATACCAAAGGCCAGCCGACCGTTATCCTTGCGCATACCATTAAAGGTTATGGCATGGGCGACGCTGCCGAAGGTAAAAACATTGCTCACCAGGTGAAGAAAATGAACATGGATGGCGTGCGCTATATCCGTGATCGTTTCAGTGTGCCAGTCACCGATGAAAATCTGGAAAAACTGCCGTACATCACGCTGGAAAAAGACTCTGCAGAATACAAATACCTGCATGAGCGTCGTGCTGCGCTGAAAGGCTACCTGCCGACTCGTCTGCCAAACTTCACTCAGAAGCTGGAAATGCCGAAACTGGAAGACTTCTCACCACTGCTGGAAGAGCAGAAGAAAGAGATCTCTACCACTATCGCCTTCGTCCGTGCCCTGAACGTGATGCTGAAAAACGACTCCATTAAAGACCGTCTGGTCCCGATCATCGCCGATGAAGCGCGTACTTTCGGTATGGAAGGTCTGTTCCGTCAGATTGGTATTTACAGCCCGAACGGTCAGCAATACACCCCGCAGGACCGTGAGCAGGTTGCTTACTATAAAGAAGACGAGAAAGGTCAGATCCTGCAGGAAGGTATCAACGAACTGGGCGCCGCATCTTCATGGCTGGCCGCAGCGACGTCTTACAGCACCAACGATCTGCCAATGATCCCGTTCTACATCTACTACTCTATGTTTGGTTTCCAGCGTATCGGCGACCTGTGCTGGGCAGCGGGTGACCAACAGGCGCGTGGCTTCCTGATCGGCGGTACTTCAGGTCGTACTACCCTCAACGGTGAAGGTCTGCAGCATGAAGATGGCCACAGCCACATTCAGTCTCTGACTATCCCTAACTGTATTTCTTACGACCCGTCTTACGCTTACGAAGTGGCTGTCATCATGCATGATGGTCTGGTACGTATGTACGGTGAAGCGCAGGAAAACATTTATTATTACATCACCACGCTGAACGAAAACTACCACATGCCAGCCATGCCAGAAGGCGCGGAAGAAGGCATCCGTAAGGGTATCTACAAGTTAGATACGCTGGAAGGTAGCAAAGGTAAAGTGCAGTTGCTGGGCTCAGGTTCTATCCTGCGTCACGTACGTGAAGCCGCTGAGATCCTGTCCAAAGATTACGGCGTAGGTTCTGACGTTTACAGCGTGACCTCCTTCACTGAACTGGCCCGCGACGGTCAGGATTGTGAGCGCTGGAATATGCTGCATCCAACCGAAACACCACGCGTTCCGTACATCGCCCAGGTAATGAGCGATGCGCCAGCGGTAGCGTCAACTGACTACATGAAACTGTTTGCTGAACAGGTTCGTACATACGTTCCGGCCAGTGATTATCGCGTTCTGGGTACGGATGGCTTCGGTCGTTCAGACAGCCGCGAAAACCTGCGTCACCACTTCGAAGTGGATGCATCGTACGTTGTGGTTGCTGCGCTGGGTGAATTGGCTAAACGCGGCGAAATCGAAACGTCTGTAGTGGCTGAAGCCATTAAGAAATTCGATATCAATCCAGAAAAAGTTAACCCGCGTCTGGCATAAGAGGTAAAGACAGATGGCTATTGAAATTAACGTACCGGATATCGGTGCAGATGCAGTGGAAGTCACCGAAATCATGGTGAAGGTGGGCGATAAAGTTGAAGCTGAACAATCGCTGATCACCGTTGAGGGCGATAAAGCTTCTATGGAAGTGCCTTCTCCACAGGCTGGCGTGGTCAAAGAAATTAAAGTTGCGGTTGGCGATACCGTTGAAACCGGCAAACTGATCATGATCTTCGACGCCGCTGATGGTGCTGCTGATGCGGCACCTGCGAAACAGGAAGCCAAAGCAGAAGAGAAAGCGCCTGCCGCCGCACCTGCTTCCAGCGAAAGCAAAGAAGTGAACGTGCCTGATATTGGTGGCGACGAAGTAGAAGTCACTGAAATCATGGTGAAAGTAGGTGACACCGTGACAGCTGAACAATCGCTGATCACCGTAGAAGGCGATAAAGCTTCTATGGAAGTCCCTGCACCGTTCGCGGGTAAAGTAAAAGAGATCAAAATCGCTGCGGGCGATAAAGTCAGCACCGGCTCTCTGATCATGGTCTTCGACGTGGCAGGCTCGGGTGCAGCCGCACCTGCCGCTGCTGCAGAAACCAAATCAGACGCGGCACCTGCGGCTCCGGCTCAGTCCGGCAGCAAAGAAGTGAACGTACCTGATATCGGTGGCGACGAAGTGGAAGTCACTGAAATCATGGTGAAAGTCGGCGACAAAATCAGTGCTGAACAGTCACTGATCACCGTTGAGGGCGACAAAGCCTCAATGGAAGTCCCGGCACCGTTCGCGGGCACGGTGAAAGAAATCAAAATCGCGGCGGGCGATAAAGTCAGCACCGGTTCTCTGATCATGGTCTTTGAAGTAGAAGGCGCTGCGCCTGCTGCTCCGGCGGCTAAGAAAGAAGAAGCGGCTGCCCCGGCGAAACAGGAACAAAAAGCCGCTGCACCTGCTGTTAAAGCAGAGAGCAAAGGCGAGTTCGCTGAGAACGATGCTTACGTTCACGCCACGCCGGTTATCCGTCGTCTGGCCCGTGAGTTCGGCGTTAACCTGGCGAAAGTCAAAGGGACCGGCCGTAAGGGCCGTATCCTGCGCGAAGACGTGCAGACTTACGTGAAAGATGCGGTCAAACGTGCGGAAGCCGCGCCGGCAGCCGCAACGGGTGGCGGTCTTCCTGGCATGTTGCCTTGGCCGAAAGTGGACTTCAGCAAATTCGGTGAAATTGAA
Organism: Rahnella sp. PD4; assembly: GCF_049199325.1. Taxonomy (NCBI): domain Bacteria; kingdom Pseudomonadati; phylum Pseudomonadota; class Gammaproteobacteria; order Enterobacterales; family Yersiniaceae; genus Rahnella; species Rahnella sp. PD4. The sequence goes on from NZ_JBLZQF010000003.1 coordinate 183,021, forward strand.
GAAGTCGAACTGGGCCGTATCCAGAAAATCTCTGGTGCGAACCTGAGCCGTAACTGGGTGATGATCCCGCATGTTACGCATTTCGACAAAACCGATATCACTGAGCTGGAAGCGTTCCGTAAACAGCAGAACGATGAAGCCGCTAAACGCAAACTGGACGTGAAATTCACGCCGGTGGTCTTCATCATGAAAGCCGTTGCGGCTGCGCTTGAGCAGATGCCACGCTTCAACAGTTCTCTGTCCGAAGATGGTCAGAAACTGACGCTGAAAAAATACATCAACATCGGTGTGGCGGTCGATACGCCAAACGGTCTGGTTGTTCCGGTCTTCAAAGACGTGAACAAAAAAGGCATCGCCGAGTTGTCCCGTGAGCTGATGGCGATCTCCAAGAAAGCCCGTGACGGTAAGCTGACTGCCGGTGAAATGCAGGGCGGTTGCTTCACCATCTCCAGCCTCGGCGGTATCGGGACGACCCATTTCGCGCCAATCGTTAATGCGCCGGAAGTGGCTATCCTGGGTGTCTCCAAGTCTGCCATTGAGCCAGTCTGGAACGGTAAAGAGTTCACACCGCGTCTGATGATGCCAATGTCGCTCTCCTTCGACCACCGTGTGATTGACGGGGCTGATGGTGCGCGCTTCATTACCATCATCAACAACGTGTTGTCTGACATTCGCCGTCTGGTGATGTAAGCGAAAAAGCCGGCCAGACGGCCGGCTTTTTTCTGATAATCTCTTCATGCTGTTTGGGATTTTCAGGCACTAAGCACAAATCGTATGCCGTTTGTTGTTTCAAATTTGTTAACAATTTTGTAAACTGCGGGCGGATAGAACGACCCGGTGGATGATGGGCGTTGCAACACAAAAATGACGTCAGACCCGCCGGACATAAATTAAGAGGTCATGATGAGTACTGAAATTAAAACTCAGGTCGTGGTACTTGGGGCTGGCCCTGCGGGCTATTCTGCTGCTTTCCGTTGCGCTGATTTAGGTCTTGAAACCGTTCTGGTTGAGCGTTATTCCACGCTCGGTGGCGTGTGCCTGAACGTAGGTTGTATCCCTTCTAAAGCTCTGCTGCATGTCGCGAAAGTGATCTCTGAAGCAAAAGCACTGGCTGAACATGGCATTGTTTTCGGCGAGCCGAAAACGGACATCGATAAAGTCCGCGTCTGGAAAGAAAAAGTTATCAACCAGCTGACCGGCGGTCTGTCCGGTATGGCGAAAGGCCGTAAAGTCAAAGTCGTGAACGGGCTGGGCAAATTTACTGGCGCGAATACTCTGGTTGTTGAAGGCGAAAATGGTCCGACGACCATCACTTTCGACAATGCCATCATTGCGGCGGGTTCCCGTCCAATCAAACTGCCATTCATTCCACATGATGATCCACGTGTCTGGGATTCCACTGATGCCCTGGAGCTGAAAAGCGTCCCTGAGCGTTTGCTGGTGATGGGCGGCGGTATCATCGGTCTGGAAATGGGCACCGTTTACCACGCACTGGGTTCTCAGATTGATGTGGTAGAAATGTTCGATCAGGTGATCCCTGCGGCTGATAAAGACGTCGTGAAAGTCTTCACTAAGAAAATCAGCAAGCAATTCAACCTGATGCTGGAAACCAAAGTGACCGCAGTAGAAGCCAAAGAAGATGGTATCTACGTCACGATGGAAGGTAAAAAAGCCCCGGCAGAACCACAGCGTTATGACGCCGTGCTGGTGGCTATCGGCCGCGTACCTAACGGCAAACTGCTGGAAGCAGGCGCTGCAGGTATCGAAGTGGATGACCGTGGTTTCATCCACGTCGACAAACAAATGCGCACCAACGTGCCACATATCTTTGCTATCGGCGATATCGTCGGTCAGCCAATGCTGGCACACAAAGGTGTTCACGAAGGTCACGTGGCTGCCGAAGTTATCTCCGGCAAGAAACACTACTTCGATCCGAAAGTCATTCCATCCATTGCCTACACTGAGCCGGAAGTTGCCTGGGTTGGCCTGACGGAGAAAGAAGCGAAAGAAAAAGGCATCAGCTACGAAACCGCCACATTCCCGTGGGCTGCTTCCGGCCGTGCTATCGCGTCCGACTGTGCAGAAGGTATGACCAAACTGATCTTCGACAAAGAATCTCACCGTGTTATCGGTGGTGCAATTGTCGGTACCAACGGCGGCGAGCTGCTGGGCGAGATCGGCCTGGCTATCGAAATGGGTTGTGATGCGGAAGATATCGCGCTGACCATCCATGCTCACCCGACGCTGCATGAGTCTGTGGGTCTGGCAGCAGAAATCTACGAAGGCAGCATTACTGACCTGCCAAACCCGAAAGCCAAGAAAAAGTAATCTTTGGCTTTTGCTGATGAACGCCTCTCCGGAGGCGTTTTTTTTTGCTGACGCAGCGCAGCCCGGTAATTATCTTCTCTGTGAATCTATCTTCTCATACCCCAATGTCCCCTTCTATTGAGTGATACGAGTAGGTTGCCAATATTAAGCATCACTGCCAGCATTATTTTTTTGTTATTCTTCATGCGTTATTTTCAGACAGAGTGAATGAAAATGATCACTCCGATCAATGTATTTAATCTCTTACCAAATAATTTAATATAATCACAGAATTAATGTTTTTTTCATTTTGCATGTGAATTTTTATTGATAATGGATATGGCGGTATTGATGTATAAAATATATATCTTTAACCGATGTTTGTGGTTGCGATTGATAATTAATATTAATTATATAAACAGCAAATTAATAGCTTCTAAGAGATTAATTAACATATGACTAAAAAGTAATTTTAAATCAAGGTTAATTTAACTTAAAGACTGAATGCAGTGGTGAGTGAATTCAAAATATCATATAGTTAGCATGCTTTACGTTACAAAATAATGAAAAACCTTAATGCGTGAGAAACCAGGAATGGATCCTGGTGATTTCTTATGTTTAAAACATGGAGAATACAAAATGAAATCTATGATTAAATTTGCCCTGCTGCCATCGGTTCTGCTGATGTCTGCCGGCGCTTTTGCCACCTCCACCTTAGATCAGGCCCAAATAAACCTTACTGGATCGGTTACGAATAATGCATCCACCTTTTGCAATATGAGTGTACCGAAATCCATTGATTTGGGTCAGGTCGATTTAAATGACATCATTTTAGCGCCCGCCGGGAAGGATATTCATCCGGTTGATTTCCAGGTAAAAATCCGCAACTGTGTGGCAAATAAGCCTGTCCATATTCGCTTCATGGCAGTGTCAACGACAGAAAATTCATATATAGCTCAGAACGCGCAGGGAGTAGATGGTGCGCAATACGTAGGGGTTGCTTTCAGGGAGGTAATCGGTGGTCAATCAACACCGCTTGATCCTATGGGGACTTCAACACCAGACCAAACAGACAGCGATGGCATGGCGACGCACGATTTCACTGCAAGCATAGTAAGGACGACGAGCGCAAACGAACCTACTTCGGGCCCTGTTTATGTTTCGGCGACGTTGACCTTAGAAGCTATTTAACTTAAGGGCAGTAAATAATCTCCGTCGGTAATACATCATTACCGACGCTTTGGTATGAAAATTATATCATGAAAATATCAGTTAAATATTTCATAACATGTTTATTGCTAGGCTATGCCTCTTACGGCCAGTCTGCGGTTGACCTTGATTCCAGCCGCGTCATTTATCATGCGGAAAATGATGGTGAAGATTCAAGGGTAAAGAATAACGGCGATATCACCTATCTGGTACAAAGCTGGGTGGACAAGGGGTGGAACATAAAAGGGGCACCTTTTACCGTGACGCCGCCCATTTTTAAACTCGAGAAAGGTAACGAAAGTAAAATTAGTGTTATTTATACGGGGAAAGGTGAAGCAAGTGATCGGGAAAGTTTATATTGGCTGAATGTTAAATCAATACCGGCTTTAGATAAAAAAGCGCTGAAAAATAAGGTCGTCATTGCGGTCAGCCATCGGGTGAAACTTATTTACCGACCAGAGGGCTTGCCCGGGGACCCGGCCGCAGCCATCGGCACTCTGGAATGGACAAAAAAATCACCTGATACTGTCCATGTAAAAAATAATAGTCCTTACTATGTCACGCTGAGTCAGGTAATCCTGAATGGCAAAAAAATTCCCATTAGCCTGAAACCTGACAATTCTACGTTAGCGCCCAATAGTGCAGCAGATTATTCAGCACATACTGCTTTGGGCGAAAAAGTAAAAATAAGCTGGTGGGCAATAGGCGATACAGGTACTCAGAGTAAAGAGTTTGTCAAAAATTTGTGATTGTCATTATTGATATTGACTATTTTCTTGCATCAGCGGCGCGATATGTATGTTCCATCCGTTAAAAATGGGTATTGTTTTTTTATTGGCAGTAATTTCAGTTTCATCTCACGCTGATGAATATTTTGAACCTACATTACTTGAGACATTCGATGAGAATACCCCGCCACCAGACCTGACACATTTTTCAACTAAGCAACTCGCTCCGGGGAAATATCGCGTCAAAATCAGTATAAATTCGGATTTTTATGACCGACGCATGGTGGATTTTATCATGGATGACCATGAGCGGCTGACGCCTTGTTTTAGCGAGGACGAATATACGGAGATGGGGATAGATAAACATTCATCATTGGTGACAATGAACAAAACGCCTGCGCCTTGCCGCCCTGTTTATAGCGTCATTGAAGGCGCTACAGTGCACACTGATTTATCGCAGTTACAGCTCGATTTATCTATACCTCAGTTAGCATTGCGGTCACAGGTCGCAGATGATGTGCCTGAAACGCTGTGGGATGAAGGGATTACGGCCTTTATTTCCAATTATCGTCTGGACGGTTCTTCCACCCGGAATAACGGGGAAAGCGCCTTATCTTCCCGGGAGAACGATAATTTCCTCAACTGGAATAACGGGCTGAATGTGGGGCCCTGGCGTCTGCGAGATTCATCGTCATGGTCAAATTCCAACGGATGGAACAACCTGTCGATGTATGTCAAACGCTCGATCCGCCCGCTTAAAAGCAAACTGACCATGGGAGATTTCTCCACACAGCAGGATATCTTTGACCCTCTGGCTTTGTTAGGCGTTCAGTTATCTTCTGATAGTGCAATGCTTCCTAACAGCATCAACGGCTTTTCGCCTATCGTGCGCGGCATTGCAAAAAGCTATGCTCAGGTCACAGTGAGAAACGCCGGAGATATCATATACCAGACTAACGTACCACCGGGGCCTTTTGCTTTAAAAGATATTGTCCCTGTTTCTGATGGTGGAGAACTCGATGTTACGATTAAGGAGTCCAATGGTGCGGAAAATCACTACATTATTCCTTACGCATCGATACCTGAACTCCAGCGTGAAGGGCAGTTGAAATACAGTTTGTTAGCGGGCCAATATAAGGATGAGACAGTAGGAAATAAGCCGAATGTTATTCAGGCCAGTACCGCCTGGGGGTTGCCTTATAACCTGACATTACTCAACGGATTGCAATGGAGCCAGCACTACCAGGCCGCCAGTCTTGGTATCGGTGTTGATGCCGGCCATTTGGGTGCATTGTCACTCACTGCTGTTCATCAAAAAACGCAACCGGAGTATGAGAATCAAAAAAAGTCGGGTACTGCCGCACGTTTATCCTATGCAAAAGTTATTTCAACAAGCGATACCACTGTTCATGTTGAAAACTGGTTATATAGTAATAATTATTTATCTTTTCAGGATGCTTATAACCCTAATCAATATGAGAGTAAAATACGCAACCGGCAGTCAGTGAATATAAATCAACCCGTGAGTGATGAAGGAGAAAGTATATACTTCACACTTAGCCGGACGGGATATGAAGAATCCTCTGATATCATATATCAGACCGGTGTCAATGGCTCCATAAACGGAATATCTTACTCAGTTGCCGTCAGTAAAAGTAAAATGAGTAATAACAATGAATGGGATAAGCAGCTGGCGCTGACAGTTTCTGTTCCGTTTTCAGTGTTCTCATCTGATGCCAGTTACGGTTCAATATCATATTTAATGACGCAAAGTGGCGGTAAAGATAACTCCCAGCTAGTGACTGCTTCCGATGCGCTAAATGATAAACAAACACTTATTTATACCGCCAGCACGTCATACGAAAATGATAATAGTGGTGCAAAAGGCGCTGTCAGTCTGGATTATAAAAACAGTTCAGGCCAAGAAAAAATTGGTTATAACTATGACGAAATGCAGAAACAGTTAACATACGGCATGTCCGGAGGCGTATTATTGCATCAGGGGGGGGTTACTTTTTCTCAGTATATGGATAATGCTTCAGCATTAATCAGCATCCCTAATGTCAGTGATATTAGCATTGAGGGATATGATGGAATTAAAACAGACAGTAACGGGTATGCTGTCTTACCTAATATTATACCTTACCGTAAAAATGACGTTAAGGTTGAACCTCCGGCAGCGCGGGACAGTGAAGTCGAAATTACGGCTCTCGTTAATACCGTTGTTCCGACAAAAGATGCTATTGTTTTGGCAGAATTCGCAGCCCGGGTTGGACGAAAAGCCATTGTGATTCTGAATTACCATTCATTACCGTTGCCCTTTGGCACGGAAGTTAAACTAGTGCCTGGCGACCAGGAATTTTATGTTGCTGATAATGGCCTTGCTTATATCACCGGGATGCCTGAAGAGGGTACTCTCAGTGCAGATTTTGGTAATGGTCAACATTGTCAAACTGACTATAAATTGCCTCAAAAGAAAAAGGCTGGCAAATCCTCAATGGTAAAAATGGTGCTGGAATGCAACTAACTAAGATCCCTTTAATGTCAGTACTATTTTATGCGCTTATTTTTTTATCAAGTGCTCATGCTTGTAAAGGGCATTTAAACATTAATATTTTACCAAAAATCAATACATCCTTCAGCAGCGCCGTTATCGGCGATGTGCTTTACAAAAAAGAAGGCACGCTTTCTACGCTGGCCGGTAAAGATATAAAATTTATTTGTAATGAAGGGAACGGATTGCAGCAAATAACAGCCATTGGAAAATTACACAGTTTATCCCTTGCGAAAAATACCTATGCGACTAATCTTAGCGGCGTGGGTATTAGAATCACGATGGCCTTGCAACAAAAAGAGGGGTTCAAATGGAAAAAGCTCCCTTTTTATTTCTCAGAGAAAGTTACTTCTACTTTCGGTGCGGATGATATCTATATGCGTATTGAGTTGATTAAGACCGCAGATGAGGTTGCACCAGGTCAGTTAAACTATGATGAAAATAATGCGTTGCTGATAAGTGTCAATAATCAGCAATCCGTTTATAGTGTTGGCATACATCTTTCCGGCCTCATGACTTCAGGCACTTGCGATATCTTAACTGATTTAATAAATGTCGATATGGGGGTGCTAACCGTAGATAAGTCGAAAGGATATAACGGAGATACAGGACGTACAGATTTTGCTGTGCCTGTAAGTTGTGAAAATGTTCATGGCGTATTCATGACGATTAAAGGTAATCTTTATAAAGGGTTAAAGGATACCATTGCATTGATGGATATGCCCGGCAGCGCCAAAGGTGTCGGCATAAGACTAACTTATAAGGATATTCCGGTGGTTCTCGATAAGCCCGTTGATATTTCTGATCTCTTTCAACAAACGACGAAAAATAATATTCTTCTTTCAGCTAACTATTTTGTTTCGGATAATGAAATCGAGCCCGGGCTTGTCACGGCTATGGCCACATTAAGGATCGACTATTTATAATGAGCGAAACGTCGGAGCAGGGTTCCGGCTGTCTTTGGATAATATATGAAGAGGCAATTTTTAGAAGTGCTGACCCGACAAATTTGACGCCTGTAACCGTCAAACCTGATAGCGCTGCTGATGCAGCAGATAACCCGCTACGGCGAAGCGCACAGCACCGGGAAATTTACAATGATTTATTCGTTAAAAAGGTTGCTCTTACCGGCAACCTTTAGCGCATCTTGTTCCGGGGGAGTACACGTTGATGTGAATATTAGCGCTGGCGACTGATCACACGTCGGATGCAGTTTGTTATCTTATCTATCATCAAAACCATACTGGGGCTGCTTTGGAATGAGGGGGTAGGATCTGAGGTTTTTATTTTTTAAGCGTGTTTCAAGCTCCGTTCTGGTTTTTAAAGGAAAGCTTTCATATTCTCTTTCTAACCTTATATTTCCGGCAGGTAAAAGGGCAAAAATGTCATGATGTCTTCATTGATATGCGCAAAAGAAGGGGATGCCATCGTGAGCATCAACATCAGGAGGATTTTTTTCATACTGAACGTTCCTTGTTATTTAAACGCTTTTTCCATGCATCCCCAAAACTTACCCTGACTTTGATATGAAATATCAATGATTAAAGTTCTCTCATAGATTTCATGTATTAAGCAAACCTGTAATTACCTGTTGAGGCATCAATAAAGAATAAATATAGGGAAGTTGTTTTTCTGAGCAAGAACTATTTCCATTTCCTATGAATAGGGTGTTTTGCGATCCGAAGATCAATTCGGCGATTATAAGTTTGCGTTTTACGCCATTCCTGGTCGCTATTCCATTCATCTGATGATGCTTTGAGAGTATTCAGACGTTAACGTTTTTCCCTGACTGCTGGCACGTCGAAGAGACAAATCTGACGTATTTTTGAACGATTTTTTTGCCCCTTTTTTCTGCATTTACTGCCATTTATTCCCTTGTATGATCAGGGTTGTTGTGATGATCTGGAGGGCGAATCGGGATGAACAGCCGATCCGTCTGTGCTCAACGATTCAGCAAAGATTTAATGTTGCTTTTATGTGAACGAATTAACAAGCGGGCAAAATCCTGCTATGCTGCCCAGGCGCTAAAGGGCACTGTGCTCAGGTTCAGGACGTATAGTTTCAGAACAAGAAACCCTCTTACCCGCAGTGTCCCCGATTCATCAGACCGCTTGAATTCCCCTGTCCCTACAGGCATGACGCGATGCTGATGATGGAAGCCAGGCATAATAAATGACAATGAGAGCGAGGAGAAAGTCGTGCTAGAAGAATACCGTAAGCACGTAGCCGAGCGTGCTGCAGAGGGCATCGTCCCTAAGCCACTTGATGCTTCACAGATGGCAGCGTTGGTTGAGTCCCTGAAGAATCCGCCGCAAGGCGAAGAAGACACTCTGTTAGACCTGCTGATTAACCGTGTTCCACCGGGCGTCGACGAAGCCGCCTATGTTAAAGCCGGGTTCCTGGCCGCCGTCGCCAAAGGCGAAACTACCTCTCCGTTGGTCACTCCTGAAAAAGCTGTTGAACTGCTGGGCACCATGCAGGGCGGTTACAACATTCACCCGCTGATCGACGCACTGGATAACGACACGCTGGCACCTATTGCCGCGAAAGCGCTGTCCCACACGTTGCTGATGTTTGATAACTTCTACGATGTGGAAGAAAAAGCACACGCGGGCAACGAACACGCGAAAAAAATCCTTCAGTCGTGGGCGGATGCCGAATGGTATCTGTCGCGCCCGCAACTGGCCGAAAAAATCACCGTCACCGTGTTTAAAGTGACCGGCGAAACCAATACCGATGATTTGTCACCTGCTCCGGATGCCTGGTCCCGTCCAGATATTCCTCTGCATGCGCTGGCAATGCTGAAAAATGAACGCGAAGGCATTCATCCGGATCAACCGGGCAGTGTCGGTCCGATCAAACAAATCGAAGAACTGAACAAAAAAGGTTTCCCGCTGGCTTATGTGGGTGACGTTGTCGGTACCGGTTCTTCGCGTAAATCAGCCACTAACTCCGTGCTGTGGTTCATGGGTGATGATATCCCTCATGTGCCAAACAAACGCGGCGGCGGTGTGGTGCTCGGCGGCAAAATTGCGCCAATCTTCTTCAACACCATGGAAGATGCCGGTGCCTTACCGATTGAAGTGGACGTGTCCAACCTGAACATGGGCGATGTTATCGACATCTATCCGTATAAAGGTGAAGTGCGTCATCACGAAACCGACGAAGTGCTCGCCACTTTCGAACTGAAAACCGACGTACTGCTCGACGAAGTGCGTGCAGGCGGTCGTATTCCATTGATCATCGGCCGTGGTTTAACCACCAAAGCCCGTGAATCCCTGAAGCTGCCACAGAGCGAAGTGTTCCGCATTGCGAAACCTGTCGCTGCAAGCAACAAAGGCTTTTCGCTGGCACAGAAAATGGTGGGCCGCGCCTGTGGCGTTGCCGGTGTTCGTCCGAACGAATATTGCGAACCCAAAATGACATCGGTGGGTTCTCAGGACACCACCGGTCCGATGACCCGTGATGAACTGAAAGACCTGGCGTGTCTGGGCTTCTCCGCCGATCTGGTGATGCAGTCATTCTGTCATACCGCGGCGTATCCTAAGCCGGTTGATGTGACTACCCACCATACGCTGCCTGATTTCATCATGAACCGTGGCGGTGTTTCACTGCGCCCGGGCGATGGCATTATTCACTCCTGGCTGAACCGCATGCTGCTGCCTGATACAGTTGGCACCGGCGGTGACTCCCATACCCGTTTCCCGATTGGGATTTCTTTCCCGGCGGGTTCCGGTCTGGTGGCCTTTGCGGCAGCGACCGGCGTGATGCCTCTTGATATGCCGGAATCCGTTCTGGTGCGTTTCAAGGGCAAAATGCAACCGGGCATCACCCTGCGTGATCTGGTGCATGCGATCCCTTACTACGCGATTAAAGAAGGCCATCTGACCGTTGAGAAGAAAGGTAAGAAAAACCTCTTCTCTGGCCGTATTCTGGAAATCGAAGGCTTGCCGGAACTGAAAGTAGAACAGGCATTTGAACTGGCGGATGCATCCGCAGAGCGTTCAGCGGCAGGTTGTACGATCAAACTGGATCAGGCACCGATCAAAGAATACCTCAGCTCCAACATTGTATTGCTGAAGTGGATGATCTCTGAAGGTTACGGCGATCGTCGTACTATTGAGCGTCGTATCAAAGGCATGGAAGAGTGGCTGGCGAATCCTACCCTGCTCGAAGCGGATGCGGATGCCGAATACGCGGCTGTGATCGAAATCGATCTGGCGGACATCAAAGAGCCAATCCTTTGTGCGCCGAACGATCCGGATGATGCGCGTCTGCTGTCTTCCGTACAGAACAGCAAAATCGATGAAGTCTTTATCGGTTCGTGCATGACTAACATTGGTCACTTCCGTGCGGCCGGTAAACTGCTCGACAGCCATAAAGGCGCGTTACCAACCCGTCTGTGGGTTGCACCACCGACTAAAATGGATGCGGCACAGCTGACTGAAGAGGGCTATTACAGCGTCTTTGGTAAGAGCGGGGCGCGTGTAGAAATACCGGGCTGTTCACTGTGCATGGGTAACCAGGCGCGTGTGGCCGACGGTTCTACCGTGGTTTCCACGTCAACGCGTAACTTCCCGAACCGCCTGGGTAACGGTGCCAATGTCTATCTGGCTTCCGCAGAACTGGCCGCGGTGGCGTCCCTGCTGGGTCGCCTGCCAACACCGGAAGAATATCTCGGTTATATGGCAGAAGTGGATAAGACTGCGGTGGATACCTACCGTTATCTGAACTTCGACAAACTGAGCGAATATACGGATAAAGCTGACGGTGTGATCTTCCAAACCGCAGTCTAAATCGCTATATTTGCGCCAGTGTTGAAAGGGAGCTTCGGCTCCCTTTTTTATTGTGATTTTTCCAGAGGACTGCGCCATGGATTACGATTTTTTACGCGACATCACCGGTGAGGTCAAAGTGCGTTTTTCAATGGGCCACGAAGTGCTGGGCCACTGGCTGAATGAAGAAGTGAAGGGCGACCTGAGCGTGCTCGATCACGTTGAAGCCGCGCTGAGTGAGCTGAAAGGCAGCGAACGCCAGACGCAAATGGTTGGTCATGAATACACGCTGTTGTTAGCCGACGATGAGGTGATGATCCGCGCCAATCAGCTGGATTTCGACGGTGATGAGATTGAAGAAGGCATGAGCTATTACGACGAAGAGAGTCTGGCATTTTGCGGTGTCGAGGACTTCCTGCAAGTCCTCGCTAAATACCGTTCTTTTGTGACAACCTATCGCTAAAACTTATTTACCCCGCGAGGCGGTCCAGCAGAGCAGCGAACCGCCGACTACCATCAGCACCCCCGGCCAGAAACTCGCGCCCGGCAATGTGTGCAGCCATAATCCGGCAATCAGAATCGATGACAGCGGCGTGAAGTACGACAACGCGGCCACCAGCGTCGCATTGCCTTTTTTCATCGCGATATCCCAGCACTGATACGAAATGGCCGTCACCGCGCCCATTGCCAGCAGTTCAAGAATCGCCGGTAATCTCAGGCTGATGCGGTTCGATGAATAGGTAAAGTACAGCACCCACAGCACGGCACCGGTCGCCAGCAGAAACAACGGCAGCACGCCTTTACCTTTACACAATACCCGCACCAGATTGGAATACAGCGCCCATGAAACGGCAGCACCCAATGCCAGACCATAAGCAACCGGGTTGCCGTGCACATTACGCATTAGCTGACGAATATCCAGCCCGTGACCGCCGCTGATCGCCCATAACACGCCTGCAAACGCCAGTACTGCCCCCGGCCAGATCCACCAGCGTACGCGTAATTTCAGCAACGGAACCGCAAACAGCAGCATCAGACTTGGCCACAAATAATTGATCAACCCGAGTTCCAGCGTTTGCTGACGGGTATGCGCCAGACCAATCGCCAGCGAAAACGCCACCATATAAAAGATAAATAACAGACCGCAGATGATCAGATAGGCCGCAGATTCGCCGCGCAACGTTGGCTTGCCGCCGACCATCCAGACTAAAATCCCACTGACAGTATAAATTGACGCGGCCGCGCCAAAGGGCCCCAGAGATTCGGACAAACTGCGGGTGAGCGCCACGCTCATACTCCACAATAAAATGGCGAGAACGCCACACAGCGTTGCAAAACGATCCATAAGAAAGGTAAGCCTCTGGAAAAGGAGGCTTTTAAGATAAGCGATTGTCCCGGTTATTTACACCGGAACAATCCGCTTGAGGGGCGCTGAGTTGCTGAAATCATCAGAAGTAGAAACCGACTTCCAGACCCACGGTGGAAGTGGTGGTCGCGGGCTGATAATAACCGACGGTACGTCCGTTCAGATCACCTTGTTTCTCGTCAGACTTACCGTATTTCTGATGCACATAACTGGCTTTCACAAAAACATCTTTGTTGATATTCCAGGTCAGGCTGGTAAATGGCGAAAGCCTGGATTTCGGCTCCAGCCAGACCGAGCCCTGATTGCTGTGCGTCCAGGTTTTAATCGGATACAGCGCACCGCCTTCCAGACTCAGACGTGAATCTGTGGTCATTTGCCAGTTCGCACCCAATGACGCTTTAGCGTAAGGTTGCACAGTCACTTCCACGGCGGTGTACTGCCGCGTGGCATTTTCTGAGGCGATATAAACATCATTAGAGCGGATATTTCTCAGCCATGCCTGGCCGCCAAGCGCACCTTTCATATCGAAAGAAACACTGTCGGATGCCCGGTAACGGTAGCCGCGGGTCATGTCCGCACTGTAGCCGGTGTAATAGGTTTTGCCCTTGAGCGATCCGTTTTGCACGTTGGCCTGATCGTCAAGCGTACTGCCTTTATAACGGACGATCCCGAACATGACGCTCATGTCCCAGGCTTTTAATAAGCCGCTTTGCGTATCAAGATAATTATTGGATCCGAAATTAACGCGCAGGCGCGGGCCATGTTCAGCAACATATTTACCGTCCATATTATCGACGGATTCGTCCCACTTATAATATTCAGCACCGTAACTCACATAGTGCCGCATCCCTTCAGTATTGCTGCTTAACAAATTTTCCCCGGCCCGGGAAACCCCGGAAACCAATAAAGAACTCGCGACCAGCAGGCTGGGTACGGTCTTTAATTTAATCATTTTCATGTTTTATTTCTGCTTGCGGTGGATGGAGCTGTTTGCTTAGTAAGCAATGACGCGATGCTAATGGGCGGGCGGGGATAATTAAAGCAATTTATCTGTTTTTAATAAAAAAGCGATCTTTTGATCTGTCATAAGCTAAATTATTAGTTATAGATAAATTATATTTGATTTAGGGTTTGTGTATTGTTTTTTAAATTTGGCTTAATAGCTAGATCGATTGACGATAAATTTGACTTAAATAAAAATTTAATCACTCTTTAACTATTAATTTGCCTTAAGAAGTATAGCCGGTTTTTATACCGGCCAGGATATTTTACTTAAGGATTGCTTATTGAGTTACAGCGATGCGCCGCCGCAAATGATTAATTGCTGACCGGTAATCGCAGCCGCAGAAGGAGAAAGTAAATAACAGACTAAATCGGCAACTTCCTGAGGCTGAATAAACCGGCCAATCGGTGGCAATTTAGGCGGAGAACTTTGCCGTTGCGGATTATCCAGCATCGGGGTTTGCGTCGCGCCGGGAGCCACAATATTGACGGTAATGCCGCGCGGCGCCAGCTCTGCTGCCCAGCTGCGCGCCATGCCGGTCATGGCGGATTTTGTGGCGACGTACTGGCTGCGACCGGCGGCACCCGATGACGTCCGGCTGCCCAGCAATACGATGCGCCCGCCGTCGGGCATTTTATCTACCAGCCGGTCAGCCAGCACTTCTGCCACGCCAATATGCAGTTTCCACAATGCTTCGCTGGCCTGCAGATCCAGTTGCCCCAGCGGTGCTGCTTGCATCAGGCCTGCGGCGTGAACCACGGCATCCACCTGAGGCAGTGTTTCCAGAAATGCCGTCAGTTGTGTCGTGCCGGTGATATCCAGCAGGATACCGGTAAAGTGAGGATGAGAAAAACTCACTTCACGGCGCGCCAGTCCGGTCACTTTCCAGCCCTGCGCCAGCAGTGTCAGGCACACCGTTTCGCCAATGCCTGAGCTGCATCCTGTCACCAGCGCGTGTTTACTCGGTGTTGGGTTCATGGCTTACTCCTGACAATGAGGCCGGGCCGGTATCAGCCTTTTACCCAGGATTCTTCGACGCAGACGTATTTGATCGCCTGCCTGTAGTAGGTGAAGGCGATATGCAGTTCGCCGTTCAGCCCCTGCCTGATGCTGGGATAAGAAAATTCGCGGTTCAGTTTTTGCTGTGAGTTATTGGTCATGCAATAGCCATCGCCGGTTTCCAGATCGCGCAGGTATGGCCACGAGCGGCCACCGTCTTCCGAAATCGCCAGTGTCATCGGTGCGCGCGGAGCGCCCCAGAAGGCTGTGCGGCCACCGGTTTCCCCCGGCGTTTCGGTACGTACGTCGTCGTCTTCATCTTCAATCTCGTCATACAGCGAGGCCCGGCGTTCACTGGCATCGGCGGCGCTGAGATTATTGAAGACCAGCGCCAGATGCCCGTTGGCGAGCGTCGTCACCTGAATCGATGAGTTATTGTTAGGCAGTGCGGTCGGTTGCGGCGCGCTCCAGCTATTGCCGCTATCCACGGAACGGCTCTGGTAGATGAAATCTGCCCAGCGGCTGCGGTACAACGCCAGCAGGCTGCCGTCGTGCAGCGGCGTGATGTTCATATGCACGCAGCCGGTGCTTTCTGGCACTGCCACGTCACGCCAGGTTTTGCCCTTATCACTGGAAATTTTGACGGCGCTGTCGTCATTGTTGCCGACCCATTTTTCACCGGGCTGTGTGCGGCAATAAAATACCGGCAGCAGCCAGTCACCGTTGGCCAGCACGGTGAGCGGCTGACGGATAAAAGTGCCGGGCTCACCGAGTAATGTACCGATTTCTCCCCAGCTTTTTCCCATGTCGTGGGACTGACGAAAACGCACAATCGCGGTGTCCTGATTGCCGGATTTCTGTGCGGTGTACATCAGCCAGAGCACATTATCCGGGTCAAGAAACAGCACCGGATTTTGCTCGGAACGGCTGGCATCCTCTGAAAGTTTCACCGGCCGGCTCCAGACCTGCGCACCTTTTTCCAGGCGCGACAGGTAAATGGAAATATCAGCGATACCTTCCTGGGTACCGGCAAACCATGTGCATAACAGGCTGCCGTCGGGTAAAGGCAGCAGATTGGCGGCATGATTTTGCGGACAATCCGACGGCAACATAGCCTCACGGCGCGCGGCGTCATGTTCAGCAGTATGAACTTTGCCGCTGCGTTCGACGGTTAGCGTTTCAGTGATCATCTTAAGGCTCCAGACTTTTGAATAATGTGTGCATTTTTGTTTTTATTGGTGCGCTGTGGGATCAGACGGTCAACCAACATAATGATGGCCGGTGTGACCAGCGCGATATACATGTTGTTGATACCAAATGGATCGCCGAGCAGGTACCAGACGGAGGTCACTACGCAGGCACCAATCAGGCCGGCATTTGCACCGCGCGCACTTTTAAAGAACGGCAGATAAAAGGCCATCACCGCGACCACGGAAATCGACAGACGGATAGCGCGGGTGAAGAACGACAGCTTCAGCACTTCCGGCACCAGTAACACGAAAATCAGCGGCAGGAAGCCAATCAGCAGCGACAGCCAGCGGGGCATTTTGAACTCGCGCTCCGGCGTCGGGTTGCGGTAAGGCACGTAGAAATCTTTCACAATCAGCGAGGCAATGGCCAGCGCGACGGTACTCACGCTGACGAAAATCGACGCCACCAGCGAGGTAGTGACCAGACCGGCAAGCCACGGATTCATGTCCTGAATGAAGATTGGCAGGGCATACAGGCTGTTCATTTCAGGATGCAGGAACTTCGCCGCGACACCGATCATGCCAATCGCCAGCGCAATCGGAATGCAGAAGAAGAAAGCAACCCAGGTTGCGCGTTTGGCAGACTCGGCGCTTTTGGTCGATGAAATCGCCTGAATGACGAATTGCGTACAGAAGATGGAGCCGATGGTGCCGATCAGCCACGCGAAGATGGTGCTGGCACCGATGCTGCCGTCCCACGTCCAGTAGAAATCAGGCATCTCTTTGACCATCGGCATCACGCCGCCGGTCATGTGCAGTGCGATGCCCAGAATGATCAGTACGCCGATGTACTTGATGGCGCTGTGCAACATGGTGACCCACGCCATGCCTTTCATGCCGCCGAAGGCGAAGTAGAAGGTACTGACCACGGCGGTGATAAACGCCGCGACCGGCAGGTTCACTTTCAGCACGGTGGAAATTGCCGCCGCACCGCTGACGTAGTTACCGACGTTCACCAGCAGCAGGGCGTAAATCATGATGAGCGAAATAATGTTCTTGGTGGTATTGCCGTACTTCTCGGCAATCGCCCCGGAAATGGTGATTTTCCCGGTGTTATAAATGCGTTTTACCAGCAGTAAACCGAATATCGGGAAGCCGATGGCCGCACCCAGGATCGACCAGGACGCGGCGAAACCGCCTTCAAACGCCGCCTGTGCGGTACCGATGGTGGATTTTGCGCCGATGTATTCCGACATCAGCAACACGCCGACGATAAAGGCCGGCATTGCACGCGAGCCTTCCATGAAATCGCCGTTGGTTTTACTGCGTAACCGGTAGGTCAGCCAGGTGGTAAACACGATGTAGGCCAGAACTATACCGATGATAATTAACGTATCTGATGAGCTAAATTCTTTCATTTTTTCCTCACACAGCGCGTAGGGGACCCTGCCTGCGGATTTTCATGCGCAGGTGTCGGTGGATTCAGAAGGTGTAAGGCGCGTTTAATCGCGCAAATTAAAGGTCTTAATAACGGTCAGGATCTTTTGTGTATCGTCCTGCGTGAATTCGACCGGATACCGGCTTTCACCCACGTTAAAACCGAGCAGATTCACGGCTTTTTTAACCACAGCCGGGGAAAATGCGATGCTGTAAAGATCGGTTCGGATCTGATTGATATCGGCCTGAACGATTTCGGCCGCTGGCGCATTGTTTTCCTGCCAATGGCGGTAAACGGCATTCACCTGAGCAGGAATAATATTGGCGATACCGGAAATACATCCGGCACTGCCTTCGGTGAAACCTTTGTAAATCAGTGAGTCCGGCCCGGTCAGCACATCAAAATCCGCAAACTGACGACTGACCTCATGGAAGCCGTGCAGGCTTTCCCACGAACCGGCGCTGTCTTTAATGCCTTTGATGTTCGGATGGTCGGCCAGCACGCGCACGACCTCTGGCGTCAGCGTATTGCCGGTGCGGGCGGGAATATTGTAGAGATACACCGGCACGGTCAGCGCATCGGCCACCGCGCGAAAATGCGCGATCAGTTCCTGCGGACGCAATGCCGCAAACCACGGTGTAATCACTGACACGGCGCGCACGCCGAGTTTTTCAATCTGTTTGCCCAGCCTGAGTGTGTCACGGGTAGAAATCTCGCCGACATGCGACATCACGCCCGTGTCATCCCCTGCGGCTTCAAGACAGATTTCTGTTACCTGAATTTTTTCCTGCTCGCTGAGCATAAAAAATTCCCCGTTGGTACCGTTGCAGAAAATATTATTACCTGCCTGTTTCTGGCGTTTTACCTGCTGGCGCAATGCGTCGCTATCGAGTTTTCCGTCAGCGGAAAAGGGCGTCACAATCGCGGTATAAACTCCGGTAATGTTATTCATCTTATTCTCTTCACGTCGTTGTCGTCGGATACGAAATAAGGGGTTATCTGATGCTGCGGTAAATTTCTTCTATTTGATTTTTCTCTACCGGCATGGGCACATTTTTAATCAAACGTTGTACCTCTATTGCCCCCTGCGACAAATAGGGAATGTCGTCAGGTGTGATATTCAGCTGGCTTAATTTGACCGGTAAATCCAGGCGATGTACCAGTGCGTCAAAATATTCCACCAGCGCATAGGATTTTTCTTCCTCACTTAATTTCAGGTCAGCGTCCGGAATTAAATCCCAGGCGCGGGCGAATTTACTGACCGCCGACGGTCGTACAAACGCCATGCACGGTGCCAGCAGAATGGCATTCGCAATCCCATGAGGAATGTGATATTTCCCGCCGAGCGGATAGGACATCGCATGCACCATATGCGTACCGGCATGGGCAATCGACGCGCCGCCGTAATAAGACGCCCACAGCATATCCAGCCGTGCTGCCAGATTTCCCGGCTCAGCGACGGCCGTTTCGATACTGGCGAACAGTTTCTTCATGCCGACCAGGGCAAAGTTGTCACTGACCGGACTGGCGATCACTGACGTAAAGCATTCGAACAGATGGCACAGCGCATCAATGCCGGTGGAGGCCGCGATGTGCGCAGGCATACTGGTGGTCAGTTCCGGCACCAGCGCCACATAATCAGGCAGCATCACTGGCGTAATAATGCCGACTTTGGTTTCCTTTTCCGGGATAGCCAGAATCGCGTTTGGCGTGGATTCTGACCCGGTGCCGGCAGTGGTCGGGATCAGCAAAGACGGGGTGCGGCGCTGCGGCTTTTCACCGGCCAGCAGGCTTTCCAGCGTGACGTTTTCATCGCCCGCACAAAGCAGGGAAAGCAGTTTTGCCACATCCAGCACGCTGCCGCCGCCTGCGCCAATCACCAGATCTACGACAGGCTTTTTCAGCGCGCTTAGGATCGCCGTCACGTCATGCTGGCTTGGCTCCGGCGGCACGTTATCAATTACCGTCACCTGACAGCCTGCTTTCTGCATCTGTGCTATCAGCGATTGCACCGGCGGCAGGCCGATAATGTTCTTATCGCTGACCAGTAGCACCTGTCGTTTTCCGGTCAGAAGGTAGCCAATGTCCTGTAATGACTGATAACCGCTGATGATCGTACTGTCTATATTCATGCCTGATTCCTGCCGTCTGAGTCTTTTGTAAGAGTGAGTTCAATCACCAAAGGTCGATATGCCTCACATCGTCAGGGCAATTTATAGGCGAAATTGAAGTTGAATAATTTGATGTTGCTCACATATAATCAATCATGATTGAATATAATCATATCCAGCAAGATTAACCCAACCCGATCCTTTACGGAGCCATGATGGCTGAAACACTGACAATCCCGGCGTATCGCACGCCTGCTGCGCTTCTGGTTATCGCTGACGATTTTACCGGCGCGAATGACACCGGCGTGGCGCTTGTCCGCCAGGGACTGACCGCGCATGTGCAGTTTGATATTCAGACGGAAGTGGAGAGGGGCAGCAGCGCAAGCGCGGTGATTTACAGCAGTGACAGCCGGGCGCTGAGCGCGGCACAGGCGGCACAGAAAGTGACCCTGGCTGTGCAGGCGGGAATGGCGGCCATCTCTGGTCAGCATTGGGTGTTTAAGAAAATTGATTCCACTCTGCGCGGTAATTTAGGGGCAGAAACCGAAGCGGCGCTGACGGCGCTCCATTGCCCGCTGGCGATTGTCGCTCCCGCTGTGCCTGCACTTGGTCGTGTGGTGGCGGATGGTAAATGTTACGTCAACGGCCAATTGCTGACTGAAACCGAATTTGCAAGCGATCCGAAAACGCCGGTGCATACCGCCAGCATAGCAGAGCGACTGGCTGAACAGACGTCGCTGAAACAGCACCACGTCAGCCTTGAAGCGTTACGAAGCGGTGATTTGCACAAAGTGATATTTGCTCTGGTGGCGTCCGGCGTCCGCATTCTGATAGCGGACAGCGAGACGCCAGAAGATCTGAAGCTGATTGTTCAGGCCGCTGAAAGCCTGCCATTCAGACCGCTGATGGTGGGGGCTTCGGGTCTTATCCATGCGCTGACCGATGCCGCGTTGCATGACAATGAACATCCTCCGGTGATATCCGGTAAGAAATTGCCGTTGCTGGCAGTGGTCGGTTCGATGAGTGAAATCGCCTTGCAACAGGTGGCCTGCGTAATGCAGCACAGAGCGATTTCGCTGCTGGATATCGATGTTATGCCTTTGTTTTCAGATGAATTTATCGATATGCAGCAAACGCTGGTCGCGCAGATTTCTCAAGCGCTGGCGCAGGGCAAACACTGTGTGATCCGCACGTCGCAGGGCGCAGAACAGCGGCACCGGATTGCGCAATTTTGCCAGCAACATGACATCAGCCGCTCGCAGATGGGCGAGCGGATTGCCGCCTTTCTCGGGCAACTGATCCGGCACGTCTTACAGCAGACGCATCCGGGCGGCATTTACCTTACCGGCGGTGATATCGCGCTGGCGGTGGTTCGTGCGCTCGGGGCTAAAGGTTTTGAAATTAAAGGACAAATTGCAGGCTGCGTTCCCTGGGGATATCTGCAAGGCAGTCAGATTCACCGGCTGCCGGTCATGACCAAGGCCGGAGGGTTCGGTACCGAAAGTACGCTACTTGAAGTTTTACGCTTTATTGAGGAGAAGTTGAGTGACTAAAATTATCGCAGTAACGATAGGTGACCCTGCCGGTATCGGCCCTGAAATTATCATTAAAGCGTTGGCTGAAGGTGAGCTTTCCGGCACGAAAGCGGTGGTGGTCGGTTGTGCCGCCACATTCCGCCGTATCCTTGGCTTAGGTATCACGCCTGCAGCGGAACTGCGTATTATCGATGACGTCTCGCAGGCGAATTTCGCGCCCGGTGTGATTAACGTTATTGACGAACCGCTGGCAAATCCTGATGCACTGGTGCCGGGCAAAGTGCAAAAAGAGGCCGGGGATCTGGCTTATCGCTGTGTAAAACGCGCGACAGAACTGGCCATGGCCGGACAGGTGCACGCCATTGCTACCGCACCGCTGAATAAAGAAGCGCTGCATTCTGCCGGGCATATTTATCCGGGACATACCGAACTGCTGGCGAAACTCACTGACAGCCGCGACTACGCGATGGTGCTTTACACCGACAAACTCAAGGTTATCCACGTCAGCACGCATATCGCGCTGCGTAAATTCCTCGATACGCTCAGTCACGAGCGGGTAGAAACGGTGATTCAGATGGCGGATACCTTCCTGCGTCGCGTCGGTTATGAAAATCCACGTATCGCTGTCGCCGGTGTGAATCCGCATGCGGGTGAAAACGGGCTGTTCGGTGATGAAGAAATTAAGATTGTCGGGCCGTCGGTAGAGAAAATGAAAGCCAAAGGAATTAACGTCTACGGTCCATGCCCGCCGGATACGGTTTTCCTGCAAACTTATGAAGGGATGTACGATATGGTGGTCGCGATGTATCACGATCAGGGCCATATCCCGCTGAAACTGATGGGATTCTATGACGGGGTGAACATCACCGCCGGTCTGCCGTTCATCCGCACGTCGGCTGACCATGGCACCGCGTTTGATATTGCGTGGACAGGAAAAGCCAAGTCTGAGAGCATGGCGATCTCTATTCAGTTAGCCGTACAACTGGCGTAATTTCGCGCCAGTGGCGCAGAGCAAAAAGGAATCACGTTGACCGGACAAAGCCGCCTCGATCAGATTATGGATTATCTGAAAAGCCATAATCTGGTCACCGTAGAACAACTGGTTGCCGCCATTGCGGCATCTCCGGCGACTATTCGCCGCGACCTGATAAAACTGGATGAACAGGGCGTGATCAGCCGCAGTCATGGCGGTGTGACGCTCAACCGGTTTATTCCCAGCCAGCCGACCACCAATGAAAAACTGCAGCGCAGTTTGCAGGAAAAGCAGGCCATAGCAGAAGTCGCCGCTGCGATGGTGAAACCGGGGGACGCTGTGGTGCTGGATGCGGGTACCACGATGCTGGAACTGGCGCGTAACCTGACGCATTTGCCACTGCGGGTGATCACCGCCGATCTGCGTATCGCGCTGTTTTTATCAGAGTTTAAGCAAATTGAAGTCACGATTATCGGCGGACGTATCGACGACAGCAGTCAGTCTTGTGTTGGCGAACATGGCCGTCGTTTGTTGCGCAGCGTTTACCCTGACATTGCTTTTGTCAGCTGCAACTCGTGGAGTCTGGATAAGGGCATTACCACGCCGACGGAAGAAAAAGCCGGGCTGAAGCAGGATCTGGCGGTGAATGCACGTCGCCGGGTGTTGCTGGCCGACAGCAGTAAATACGGTGCGTACTCGCTGTTTTGCGTCACGCCGCTGGCTGAGATGACGGATATTATTACCGATAAAGGGCTGAACCGGGATATTCAGCAGGCACTGGGCGAACAGCCCTTTACGCTGACACTGGCCTGATTTACTCCCCCCGCCAAAACCAAAAAGGCCGGACATTGTAAACATGCCCGGCCTTTTCTTTATTCAGCCCTGATCAGACTGACGGAAGATTGCGACCGTAATAAATTTCCTGCATTTCTTTGTACAACAAATCGGTGATTTCCTTGCGTTCTGCGGCACTCAGTTCTTCCGGTTTGGCATTAAACAAATAATGCTTCAGATCGAATTCTTTCAATAACATCTTGGTATGAAAGATATTTTCCTGATACACGTTGACGTCCATCATGTCGTACAGCGCTTTTATATCCTGCGACATGAAGTTCTGAATCGAATTAATGGAATGGTCGATGTAATGCTTAACGCCGTTCACGTCACGGGTGAAACCACGCACACGGTAGTCGATAGTGACGATATCCGATTCAAGCTGATGAATCAGGTAGTTCAGCGCTTTCAGCGGTGAAATCACCCCACAGGTCGAGACTTCGATGTCGGCACGGAAGGTGCACAGGCCCGCTTCAGGATGGCTTTCCGGATAGGTATGCACGCAGATATGGCTCTTATCCAGATGCGCGACCACCGAATTCGGCAACGGGCCCGGATGCTCAGTGTTATCCACATCACGGGGATCCACCGGCTCTTCGCTCACCAAAATCGTGACGCTGGCACCCTGTGGTTCGTAATCCTGTCGCGCTACGTTGAGAATATTGGCACCGATAATGGAGCAGGTTTCGGTGAGAATTTCCGTCAGACGGTTGGCGTTATATTCTTTGTCAATGTAGGCAATATAGCCGTCACGATCATCTGCGGTTTTGGCGTAGCAGATATCGTAGATACAAAAACTCAGGCTTTTGGTCAGGTTGTTGAAACCGTGCAGTTTCAGCTTTTGCAATTTAGTTCACCCCCTTATGGATGCGGTATCAGCGCGCGGCTGACAGGGCATTCAGTAAATATTGCGGCAGGGCAAAGCTGCCATGATGAATCGCCGGATTGTAATAACGACAGGTGATGTCTGCGGCGTCGAAACGCGCCTGCAAGGTGTGGTTATCCATCTGGCGATATTCCGGGCTGTTTGTCGCCCAGGCGAAGGTCATGATGCCACCGTAATAAGTCGGGATCGCAGCCTGATAGAAACTGACATCACTGAAGTAATGACTCAGTTTGGTGTGGCTGTTCACCGCTTCATCCTGCTGGAGGAAACATACGCCATTTTGTGCCACAAAAATGCCGCCCGGATTAAGACAGCGGGCACAACCTTCGTAGAACGCCGACGTAAACAGGCTTTCGCCGGGACCGATAGGATCGGTGCAGTCGGAGATGATCACATCGAAGGTTTCAGCACTCTGATTAACGAAGTTCACACCGTCGTCGATCACCAGTTTGAAACGCGGATCATCATACGCACCGGCATTATGGTTGGGCAGATACTGGCGGCAAAACTCCACCACACCGGCATCAATTTCCACCATCGTGATCGCTTCCACGCCTTTATGGCGGCACACTTCGCGCAGCATGGCGCCGTCACCGCCGCCAATGATCAACACCTTTTTAGCGTGGCCGTGAGCGAACAAAGGCACATGGGTCAGCATTTCATGGTAAATGAATTCATCACGCTCAGTGGTTTGCACCACGCCGTCGAGTGCCATGACGCGACCCAGCGCCGCATTTTCGAAAATGACCAGATCCTGGTGATCGGTTTTTTCACGGTATAACTCTTTATCGACGCTAAAGTACTGACCAAAATGATCGTGCAGCGTCTCATGCCATATTTCTTTGGATGACGAGTTCCGGGACATGTCGTTGTTTCTCCTGATCAATCGCAGCCATAAAAATGGGCGCACATGATAGCTAACTCTGCCTGTCCATGCACGGTTGAATTTCAGACAGGTGAATGTAGGTTAAGTGTAGACGAGGCTGTCGTGGCGCGAAAAGTTGGGGAAAGCGGGGGAAGGGAACAGGCTCCGGCATCACAATGACGGAGCACACGGCTGAAAAACTGGCTGACGGAATTCAGTTGGTATAGGCCAGTAAACTCAGCGAGTCACGGGCCAGAGACTTACATTTTGTCGGTTTAGGCACGGCGATCCCGCTCAGATCACGGTAACTTTCTTCGCCCATCGACTGCATGTTAAAGCTGTTGTAATTGCTCAGATCCCAGCGGTTTTGCTGTGCGAAAAATACGATAGCCCGTTTGATTTGGGTATTCGGCAGTTGTTCGTAACCGCAGTTATTTTTCAGATAAACGAAGACGGCCGTCAGGTCCGCCAGATCTTCCGCTTCGGATTCACTCAGCGCCTGACTGGCGGAGGAGAAACCGAGCAGCGACAGTAATAACAAACACAGTGTTGTTTTTTTCATGGGTGTGTTCTTGTTCTTGTAGATTGAAAGTCAGGAAGACTTGGCTCACAGGCAGTTAAAAGGACGTTACCATATTTGCGCTGAGCGGCACCAAATTTCTTTTGCCGCGAAGGCGCTTGACCTTCCCCTTAGGGGAAGGGGTAGGCTGTTGTACTATTATGGCACGTTTGCGCCATCCGTCTGGTCACCCCCTCATAAGGACTGAAAAATGAACCGTCGCGATTTCGTGAAGTGGACGACCCTGATGGGCGCTGCCACTACGCTGCCTGGCTGGAGCCGCTTCGCGCTCGCTGCAGACCGCCCGGCATTGCCTGTTCCTGCATTACTTGAACCGGATATCCACAGCGCCATTATGCTCACATTACAACGCGGCCAGAGCCAGTTTCTGCCCGGTGTGAACACCGAAACCTGGGGCATAAACGGTAATCTGCTTGGCCCCGCGCTGCGTATCCGTCGCGGTAAACCGGTCAGTGTCACCATCAATAACCGGCTGGATGTGGCCAGCACCGTTCACTGGCACGGGCTGGAAATTCCCGGTGATGTGGATGGTGGTCCGCAAGGTCTGATCGGACCCGGTGAGAATCGCAAAGTCAGCTTGCAACTCGATCAGCCCGCGTCGACCTGCTGGTTTCACCCGCATCCGCATCAGACCAGCGGTTATCAGGTGGCGATGGGGCTCGCCGGGCTGGTGCTGATTGAAGATGAAAGCAGTGATCTGTTACAAATCCCGAAACGTTGGGGCGTGGATGATATTCCGGTCATTTTGCAGGATAAGCGCTTAAACGATGCCGGTAAAATCGATTATCAGATGGACGTCATGACTGCCGCCGTCGGCTGGTTTGGGCAGCACATGCTAACTAACGGCGCGGTGTATCCGCAGCACGGGATCTCCCGTGGCTGGGTACGTTTTCGTTTACTCAACGGTTGTAATGCCCGCTCACTGCATATCGCCACCAGCGATCAACGGCCGATGTATGTCATCGCCAGTGACGGCGGTTTCCTGCCTGAGCCGGTGAAAGTCAGTGATCTGCCGTTACTGACAGGCGAGCGTTTTGAAGTGCTGATTGATTGCAGCGACGGCAAAGCGTTTGATCTGGTCACGTTGCCGGTGAAGCAGATGGGCATGACGCTGGCACCGTTCGATAAACCATTGCCGGTGTTGCGTATTCAGCCGACTTTGACTCAAAGCGGCAGCGCATTGCCGGACACGCTGGTGCCGCTGCCCGCGCTGGTGTCAGTCGATAATCTGCCGACCCGCTGGCTGCAACTGATGATGGATCCGCAGCTCGATCAGCAAGGTATGGCGGCGCTGATGAAACGGTACGGACACAATGCGATGACCGGAATGCGCATGGATCATGGCGGGGACGAGATGGCAGCCATGCCGGGAATGTCTGATTCTGCCCACGACGGGCATGGCGGCATGGCCGGGATGGACATGGGTAAATCATCCGCGGGTTACGATTTCATGCAGGGCAATAAAATTAACGGTAAAGCCTACGACATGAACGTTCCTGCTTTCGATGTGAAACAAGGCCGGTATGAGAAATGGACTATCTCGGGCGAGGGCGACATGATGCTGCATCCTTTCCATATCCACGGCACACAGTTCCGTATTCTTTCTGAAAACGGTCAGCCCGTGGCGGCCCATCGTCAGGGCTGGAAGGACATCGTGCGCGTTGAAGGTGCCCGCAGCGAAGTGCTGGTGCGTTTTAACCATCTTGCCGGTAAACAACATGCCTACATGGCGCACTGCCACCTGCTTGAACACGAAGATACCGGCATGATGCTTGGCTTCACAGTATCAGCGTAATCCGTATAACTGCTTTTCTTTCTGTAATTTCTTAAAAATCAGCGGGCCGGAGCCATTATCCGGCCCGCCCCTTTCCGTATCTTCCCTCGTCCCTGTCTTTACCTGTGCGCTCTCATGATTTTCAATCTTTCAAATTGAAAGATTAAACTTTCAAAATGTGATCAATATATAATTAATATTAATTCATAATGATTATATTTCCTGCGTGGAGTGACAAAACATGAAAGCTTAAACCCACGTATCCCTACAGGAGAAGATGATGATTGACGTAATAACGCACGGTGCCGGGTGGTTTATCGGCCTGTTTCAAAAAGGAGGAGAAGTGTTTGTCGGGATGGTCACCGGCATTCTGCCTCTCCTGATTAGTTTGCTGGTGGTCATGAACGCGCTGATCGTTTTTGTCGGACAGCGGCGGATCGAACGTCTGGCGCAGCGCTGTGCCGGGGATCCGGTTTCACGGTATCTGCTGTTACCGGTGATTGGCACCTTTGTTTTCTGTAACCCGATGACCCTCAGTCTTGGCCGTTTTATGCCTGAAATCTACAAACCCAGTTATTACGCTGCTGGCTCTTACAGCTGCCATTCCATGAACGGCCTCTTCCCGCACATTAACCCCGGTGAGTTGTTTGTGTATCTCGGCGTTGCCAGCGGGCTGACCACGCTGGGATTACCGCTCGGACCGCTGGCCGTCAGTTATTTCCTGGTCGGCATGGTGACTAACTTCTTCCGCGGCTGGGTCACGGATCTCACCACACGCATCTTTGAACGCAAGATGGGCATTCAGCTTGATCGTGAGGTTCGGCTGTAATCAGCGTCAATTCTAATCAGGTCAAATTCTAAAAAGCGGAGCAGAAAATGAGCGTTACGATTCGCATTAACCGGGGTGAAGGTGGCTGGGGTGGGCCGTTGTTGATTGACGCGGTGCCCGGCAAAAAAGTGATGTATATCACGGCGGGCACGCGCCCGGCGATCGTCGACAAGCTGGCAGAACTGACCGGCTGGGAAACGGTAGACGGTTTTAAAGAAGGTGAACCACCGGCAGAAGAAATCGGTGTGGCGGTGATCGACTGCGGCGGCACGTTGCGCTGCGGCATCTACCCAAAACGGCGCATCCCGACCGTTAACATCCATTCGACCGGTAAATCAGGCCCGCTGGCACAGTTTATTACCGAAGACATTTATGTTTCCGGTGTCCGTGAGCATGACATCGTGCTGGAAAATGCAGACGCCGCTGAACCGGCCACGGTGACGGCTAAACCCGCACC
Organism: Rahnella sp. PD4; assembly: GCF_049199325.1. Taxonomy (NCBI): domain Bacteria; kingdom Pseudomonadati; phylum Pseudomonadota; class Gammaproteobacteria; order Enterobacterales; family Yersiniaceae; genus Rahnella; species Rahnella sp. PD4. The sequence continues at coordinate 211,434 of NZ_JBLZQF010000003.1, forward strand.
GGCTGGGGCAGGGCGTGATTACGACACCACAAAAAAAATCACCGAACAGAGCGACGGCCTGCTGGCGAAAGTCGGTATGGGCATGGGCTCCGGCGTGGCCGTTTTATTCCAGGCCGGGCGCGACACCATCGATACCGTGCTCAAAACCATCCTGCCGTTTATGGCCTTCGTGGCGGCGCTGATCGGCATCATTATGGCCTCGGGTCTGGGCGATCTGGTGGCGCACGGGCTGACGCCGCTGGCGAAAAGCCCCGTCGGGCTGGTGTTGCTGGCGCTGATCTGTTCCTTCCCGCTGCTTTCTCCTTTCCTCGGCCCCGGCGCGGTGATCGCCCAAGTCATCGGTGTACTGGTCGGGGTGCAGATCGGGCTGGGCAATATCCCGCCACATCTGGCACTGCCTGCACTTTTCGCCATCAACGCTCAGGCGGCGTGCGATTTCATTCCTGTCGGGCTTTCATTGGCTGAAGCCAAACAAGACACCGTGCGCGTCGGTGTGCCTTCGGTGCTGGTCAGCCGTTTTCTGACCGGTGCGCCGACGGTACTTATCGCCTGGGCCGCTTCCGCTTTCATTTATCAGTAAGGAGTCACTGTGCAAACCATTTATCAAACCACGATTACGCAAATCGGCGACTTCGCCCGTGAAGCCTTAACCGACCAGATGCTGATCACCTTCCGTGAAGGTGCGCCGGCGGATATTCAGGATTATTGCTTCATCCACCGGCACGGGGACATGCAAGGGGAACTGCACCGTGGTGCGTACATGGAACTGGCAGATGTGCGTTATCCGGTGACTGCCGTGGGAGAGGTGGCAATGCAAAATTTGCGTGAACTGGGGCATATCACTTTGCGTTTTGACGGCAGTGCCGAAGCGGAATTTCCCGGCAGCGTACATGTAAAAGGCACCGCGCCCGACGATATTCCGCTGGGCAGCGTATTGAAATTTATCGATTAACTAGCAGAGTCAGGAGTCAGTAATGGAACAGGTTGCAGTCGTGATCGGCGGGGGGCAGACGCTGGGCGCATTTCTCTGTCAGGGGCTGGCTGAATCCGGCTATCGCGTGGCGGTGGCGGATCTGAATGAGGAAAATGCTGCCTCCGTGGCAGAGCAGATTAACCGGCAGTTTGGCGGGGAAAGGGCATTCGGGTTTGCTGTTGATGCTACCCGTGAAGCCAGCGTAGTCCGGCTGGCGAAAGCGGTGGATCAGACGTTCGGCAAGGTCAGTTTGCTGGTGTACAGCGCGGGGATGGCGAAGGCATCGCCGATCACGGATTTTGCCCTCAACGATTTTGACCTCTCGTTGCAGGTCAATCTGGTGGGGTACTTCCTCTGTGCCAGGGAGTTTTCCCGTCTGATGATCCGCGACCGTATTCCGGGACGCATCATCCAGATCAATTCTAAATCCGGCAAAGTGGGCAGCAAACATAATGCCGGTTACAGCGCGGCCAAGTTCGGCGGCGTGGGGCTGACGCAGTCTCTGGCGCTGGATCTGGCGGAATATGGCATCACCGTGCATTCACTGATGCTGGGCAATTTACTCAAATCGCCGATGTTTCAGTCATTATTGCCGCAGTACGCCAAAAAACTGGGCATTCAGGCCGACGAAGTCGAGCAGTATTACATTGATAAAGTGCCGCTCAAACGCGGGTGTGACTATCAGGATGTGCTGAATATGCTGCTGTTTTATGCCAGCGATAAAGCCTCTTATTGCACCGGTCAGTCGATCAATATCACCGGCGGTCAGGTGATGTTCTGATGTGTTCCGCCTCTGTTTACAGGGGCGGATTTTTGACATAAAGGAGAAGATAATGACCCCGACTTCGGCATTAATACTCTGTGCGGTACTGGCCTGGGTGGCACAAATCGCACTCGGCTGGTGGCAGTTGCAGCGCTTTAACCGGGCATTTGACAGGTTGTGTATGCAGGGAAAGGTGGGCGTCGGGCGTTCCGGCGGACGTTTCAAGCCGCGAGTGGTACTGGCGCTGGCTTTCGATAAACAGGAAAAAGTCTGTGACGGATTTTTACTGCGCGGCCTGACAATTTTCGCCCGTCCTCAGCCGGTCACGACGCTTAAGGGCATGAGCCGGGAACAATTGATGTCAGGTGTGATCTTCCCGAAAGATCCGAATATTCAAACTGCACTATCATTAGCGATTGAACCGAAATCATGATATTTTCACTTTAAAAGCTATTATCTTTCAAAAAGAATGATGGCTGTGAATTTATCTTAAAATTTGAGCGAAAATCGTGATGAAACCTAAGCAACGGCAGGCGGCGATACTGGCGCATTTGCAGCAATTTGGAAAAACGGCGGTGGACGATCTCGCCGCGCATTTCGCCACAACCGGCACCACTATCCGCAAAGATCTTACCCTGCTGGAAGAAGAGGGCGCAGTGATCCGCACTTATGGCGGTGTGGTGCTCAGTCGTGAAGAAGGCGACCAGCCTATCGACCGTAAAACCCACATCAATACCGGCAAAAAACTGCGTATCGCCCGCGCAGCTATCGGGGAGATCCAGGACGGCGACTCGCTGATTTTTGATGCGGGCAGCACCGTGATGCAGATGGTGCCTTTTCTCAGCCAGTTTAATAACATTACGGTTATGACCAACAGCCTGCATATCGTCAATGCGCTGGTCGAGCTGGATAATGACCAGACCATTTTGATGCCGGGCGGCACCTACCGCAAAAAATCCTCTTCCTTCCACGGCAGTCTGGCCGAAAGCGCGTTTGATAAATTCAATTTCGATAAGCTGTTTATCGGTGCTGATGGTGTCGATCTGGATGGCGGCGTCACGACATTCAACGAAGTTCACGGTGTCAGTCAGGCAATGTGTAAAGCGGCTGAACGTATTTTCCTGCTGGTGGATTCATCAAAATTTGGTCGTAAAAGCCCGAATGTGGTGTGCCATTTAGGTAAGGTCGATACGCTGATCACGGACAGCGGGCTTAGCAGCCAATACCGTGATGCCATCGAAAAATTAGGGATCCGCATTATTCTGGTCGGGGAAGACGATGAGTGACGCATTACTGAATTACGCCCGTGAAACGCTGGAAATTGAAATTGAAGAAGCCCGCCGGTTACTGACGCGTCTGGATGATAATTTCCTCTGCGCCTGTCGCTTGTTGCTCAATTGCACCGGCAAAGCCGTCGTTTCCGGCATGGGAAAATCCGGTCATATCGGCAAAAAAATTGCTGCTTCACTGGCCAGTACCGGCACACCGGCGTTCTTTGTGCATCCTGCCGAAGCATTGCACGGCGATCTGGGTATGATCGGCAGCGAAGATGTGCTGATTTTTATCTCTTATTCCGGCCGGGCAAAAGAGCTGGATCTGATCCTGCCGTTGCTGAAAGAAAACCGAACCCGCCTGGTTGCCATCACCGGCGGCAAAGACTCTCCGCTGGCGCTGGCGGCAGATTGTGTACTGGATATCAGTGTCGAGCGCGAAGCCTGCCCGATGGGGCTGGCACCGACCTCGAGCGCGGTGAATACCTTAATGATGGGGGATGCGCTGGCGATGGCACTGATGCGGCATCGCGGTTTTGGCGCAGAAGACTTTGCCCGTTCCCATCCCGGCGGCAGCCTGGGTGCGCGGTTGCTGAACCGCGTACATCACCTGATGCGCACCGGCGATCGTCTGCCGGTGGTGGACAGCCGGAAAAATGTTATGGATGCGATGCTGGAACTGAGCCGCACCGGTCTGGGTCTGATCGCGGTATGTGACGCCAGCCTGCACGTTGCCGGTGTGTTTACCGATGGTGATTTGCGCCGCTGGCTGGTCAAAGGCAATAGCCTGAACGATCCGCTGGTCAGCGCCATGAGCCGTCCGGGATATCTGCTTCCGGCGCAATGGCGGGCTGGTGAGGCGCTTGAAGCACTGCATCAACAGCATATCAGCGCCGCGCCGGTGGTCGACAGCGAAGGCGTGCTGGTCGGCGCGATCAACCTGCATGACCTGCATCAGGCCGGGATCGGCTGACACCAGCGTTACCCATCAACCGGTTCTTTGATATAATCCATTCCACTATATGGTCGCTGTTTTTCTGAAAAGCAGCGATAAATATTCTTAAATCAGGTGGCTAGTCTTTATATGAAACATCGTGTTGACGTCATGATTTCCGAGCAGGAAGTCAAAACCCGAATTGCCGAATTGGGCCGTGAAATCACCGACCACTACCGCGACAGCGGCAGCGAAATGGTGCTGGTGGGATTGCTGCGCGGTTCCTTCATGTTCATGGCTGACCTGTGTCGCGCCGTAGATGTGCCGCATGAAGTGGACTTCATGACCGCCTCCAGCTACGGCAACGGCATGTCCACCACCCGCGACGTTAAGATCCTTAAAGATCTCGATGAAGATATTCGCGGTAAAGATGTGCTGATTGTTGAAGACATCATCGATTCCGGTAACACGCTGAGTAAAGTACGTGAAATCCTGCAACTGCGCGGTCCGAAATCCCTGGCCATCTGTACCCTGCTGGATAAACCTGAACGCCGTGAAGTGGACGTAAAAGTGGAATACGTGGGTTTCCCGATCCCCGATGAATTCGTTGTCGGCTATGGCATCGATTACGCCCAGCGTTACCGCCATCTGCCGTATGTCGGCAAGGTTGTGATGCTCGACGAGTAGTGATTAGCTACCCGATTTAGCTATTTCCGGCGAGGGTAACAGTGAATTTAAATGAAAACGGCCTTCAGATTTGGAGGCCGTTTTTTTAATTGCTTAAAAAACAAATAATATATTTACCTAATCTATTTTCATTCCATAAACATAAAATTGAAATCCATAGGGTTTAAGTATAAGTTATTTTTAATGATCACATACATCATTATAGTTTTGTATAAGCTCTGGTTTTTAATGGAACGAATAATGAAAAGATGTTTGTCAGAGATGAAATTATAAATAAATGATAATCTTCTGGAAGATTAACGACGTCAATATGAATGATGCATGAGGCGATTTTATGGGTCATGCCGATAGTTTATATTCATGATATCTATGATTGTTTCATAAAGTCTCAAAAAAATCACCATGATTAACCAAACAAGGATGGATATCATGACATGGGAATATAATCAACGTACCGGGGAGTTGAGCCATAACGGACAACTTTTTAGGCAGGGCTATAGCGGACATGGTGCAGGGATAAATAATCCAGCTATGGAGTCTGTGAGCAGTCAGGGTCCAATCCCAAAAGGTTATTATCGTATAACTGGAGCACATAATACCGTTACGCCTGTCACCATCATATTGGAACCTATTTTGGGGACTAATACATATGGGCGAGACCTGTTCAGAATCCATGGCGGTTCAAGGGGAGGCGGACGCAATGCATCGAATGGTTGCATGATCATTGATGGCGTAAGTAATCGTGAACAAATCATGAATAGCGGTGACACGATTCTGGTGGTCAGATGATGAAAATTTTACTGTCTTTTTTATTAATGTTTTCATTTTCGGTAGCCGCCACGATGTAAAAAACTTCCATGCAGTTAACTCATCAGATAAAAAATCAGGGTGCTCTCCCTTCTTAAAGGTGGGGCTTTACCCTTCAGTACCGATAATGTATGTGCTTTACCCTTTTATAGCATCAAAGAACCGGAATTTAACCAATATGTCGTTGATGCAATTCAGGCTCTTTATAAGGTTCCGAACAGCAAAGCGTGTATCGATACTATTGTAAATACTATCGGACAATCAAATGGATTTATAGATGACAATTAATATGGGCATTCCTGTTTATATGTTTTTGTATGATGATGGCGGCAATATTATTAAGGGTGGCGTTGACATTCGAGGCCGTGAATACAGTGTGGAAGTGTTAGGACTGCATCACAGTGTACATATACCAACCGATAACCATAACGGTAAGTTCACCGGAACCTGCCAGCACCTTCCATTCCTGATAGAAAAAGAAATCGATTCATCTTCCCCCTATCTCTACAAAGCGCTTTCTACGGGGCAAACGCTGACGCGTGTGGAACTGAAATATTATCGAATCAACGATGCAGAGCAAGAGGTGGTATATTTTACTATTCTGCTGGAAAACGTGAGAGTCGTTAACCTGATGCCCGTGATGTTTGATATCAAAGATCCCGCGAAAGAAAGATTTAATCATATGGAAATCGCAGAATTCCGTTATGAGAAAATCACCAGGAAGTATGTGGATGGTAATATCCAATACGCAGATGCCTGGAATGAAAGGGCGACGGCATAGTTAGTGTGCAGATAATGGCGTAAAAACTACGCGAAAAACCTCCTATTCTTGGACTTAAGTTAGGATATTAATCAATTAAATTAAATGGTTTTTATTTCAGTAACCATGCATTGACCATATCGACATTCTCCTTCAATGTAAAACATCCTTGCGGGTACTGCATGCAGTACCCTCCATAAACCCAGGGGTGGAATTCACTTACATTACAAAAAATATTTTAAACTAAATCAGAGGGTTCTTTTTCCTCCAAATGAAATTATCCCTATTTTTTATCCTGAAAAATAACCATGGTATAACCCAGGCGAGTAAAAATAAAGGTATCGCTAAAATGACAGAAAGATTAACAAGATTATAGATTTGGTAGAGTAACAGAACTAAAAGAGCGGAAAGAGAAATCAGGATGATTCGCAAATATAGAATTAATTTCCTCGTAGGTCTATCAATATAGGCCATGATTATTTCAGCACCACAATAAGGACATAGGGTACTGTTTTTCTCTAATTTACTCTCACAAAACCCGCATATGGCATGCTCATCAATAGGATTGCTTTTCACGTAAACCTCTCGAACTAACTTTTGCTGTGTATGAATTATTGCTAAATATTATTTTATTTTAATTATTCTAATTGCTACTCTTTAATTCAATTGTACTTTACATAACTTCTTTTGAAATTTGCAAGGGGATTTTTTACCAACCTTAAGTGAATATGTAAGGGTTTTGTTCGTTTTTGGTGATGACTTTTCTGGCCAAGATTTTTCTTATTTTAAAATTTTAGATATAACCCTTGTTCTAACATGATAATGAGTTTTTAAATATAAATTGTAACTAAGAGGTTTCCTAGTGAAGGCGCTTTATGAAATTTTTGTTTTGTAATAATTACTCAGGGTTTTATTTATGATGAGTTTTTCTGACAGATACAAGTGGTGCAAATGCGGGGCGTAGAGTCAGACATCTACAGGTTTGTACAGTACCGGAGAGACGCGCATCAGTTTCAGCAGACAGTAAATCCGGTGTATGCGTTTGTATTTCCAGACATGCCCCTGCCTGTGAAGCACCTTGCAAAACTTCTTAAAGCCGTAGCGCGGATAACGTTCGGCCATCTCTGTCAGCACCTGGATATCACCGATGCATCCCGCCATATTTCGCCTTCCGGCTGTAATAACGTGAAGGCGAAATATGGCCTTGCTGCAGATGTCTTTGACGGTGCGCCCGGCTTTTACAGATTTCAGAATGGAAATGGTCTGATACCCGGTGAGGCGGATTTTATGCATGGTGGCCTCCTCAGGGAACATAATCAGTATGCCGGAACATCTCTAAAAGAGAATGGCGCGGATTGCAGGGATACTTACACATGACCATCTCAGCGCCTACTTCCATGATCCTGTATTGAACAAAAGTGACGCGTGTGGGTATGCCAGAAAGTGTACCGATTGTTTTAGGAAGTGGCTGACAGGGGATTTGTTATCTAAATCTGATTTATTCAACAAAGCCGCTCGCTTTTTCTCTTAGGATACTTTTGCCTCATAGGAAGGTTTTAAAAAAGGGCGGGTAGTCTGCTTTTTCACACAGGAACGAACCGAGCAACAGAGTGGAACTTCATCAAAGTAAAAAATAGAATTCATCCATTTCTGAGGTCAACACAGAATCAGAAAAAATACTCGTTTAAATATGGGTGTGGTGGCTGTAGCAAGCGAGGAAGAATATTGTATTCGAGCCGGTGAAGATATGCTAAAAGCTCGGACATTGGCTCATCCAGTGAGCCTCGATTAGGCAGTTACGCTAGGTATATCCAGTAACTGTTCCTTTGAATATTTATTTCCCCTGTAACATGCCAGATTGTTGTCAGAAGTAATATAGCCTAACCTTATTGAAGGGGGCGATTATACTAACATTCCTCCTGATAAAATTAAATTGTAATATGTTTCATCATTAAATTGTATTGTTTCTTGCCCCTGGAATTTTTGGATAGAACCAAAAAGAGTATTGGAATAAACGAAACCCGAAGATTCATTTTCTCGGGGCCCTCTGATAGGATAGAGTTCATCTGCAAGCCCTTGATTTTTCATTGATAAAACTTTCATTTTGCGAATAGTTCTTTCATCAATTCTATCATTGGTTGCACCACCTTGATACTGCATAACCCATATGGGGAATTTTTTAAATGAAATGATTACTTGCCCGTAAATACTCCTCCCCTCCGTAAAGTAATTTCTATAGGTATAGCCACCATCATTATACTCAATGATTTTCATATCACCCCCTGTTAATGAATTTATAATTACATTTTCAGGGTTTCTATAAAGAAAACGATTTGCTTTTATTAAAAACTCTTCCATTTACACTCTCGAAATTTTAATCTCATGCAGATAATAAGTCCTTAGAATTGTCAATGTATTAAAAAGATATGAAATTTAAAAATACTTAGCATTCATAAAGGTTTTTTTATAAATATGTCGAAATTTTCGCTTCCCATGAAATTTTAACGTCAATTATGAGAGTCCGTATTACTCATGATGCTAACTGTGCATGAATAACCTTAGAAAAACCTTAAGAACAGAATTTATTTGAATCTTTTTTTACGAAATTAATCTAAATAATACATCTCATTACTAATAATTCCCTATGTATTCAATTTTTTCAATTATTCCTATGGCTGGATACAAGCTTTTAGCACCATTCCTGGCTTTGTTGAATAAATTAGACTTTTGGCCGCAATCAGGAGCAGATCATTCATGATGACCTGCTCCCTGTTGATTAAGTTTTTTCTGATACGATTTCCATATATTTCTGAATGTTATGCATGGCAATTATCTGCCATCTGAATACTTCGCCTGCAAAATGGAAAAACCCTGCCTTGCGGTAAAAGTCCATATTGTTCAAGTGGTTTTTGGGTATATGTTTTCCCTACAAAACATAAGGAGTTGTTAACAATGGCTATACCAGCGTATTTATGGTTGAAGGATGACGGCGGGGCAGATATCAAAGGTTCTGTCGATGTGAATGGACGTGAAGGTTCAATTGAGATTCAAGGTTTTGGACACTCTCTGCATCTTCCAACTGACGGGGCTACAGGCAAGATCACCGGCACGCGTATACATGCGGCATTAGGTTTTGAGAAAGAATTCGACAGCTCTAGCCCTTATCTCTACAAAGCAACCGCCACCGGTCAAACTCTCCAATCTGCCGAGTTTAAATGGTACAAAATCAACGATGCAGGCCAGGAAGTTGAGTACTTCAACATGTATCTCGAAGGCGTTAAAATTGTATCAATCTGTCCAACAATGCACCATATCAAAAACCCAGCCTTCGAAAAGCATAACCACAACGAAAGTGTTGAGCTTCGCTATGAAAAAATCACATGGAAATATTGTGACGGTAACGTAATTTTTGCCGACGCCTGGAATGAGAGAGTGACCGCTTAAATGGCTATCACCTGTAGCTATGTATTAAATGGGATGGAAACATCAATTCTGAGTTGTGCTGGTGTCGGCAATTTCCCTGCCTTCTCAGGCCAGTTAGTGGGGCGAAATAACCCGACATTAACTAATATCGCTGATCTGGGACCACTTCCTACAGGGCGTTACTTTATTGTCAGTCGCGTATCTTGGGGGCGCTTAGGCGGCATACGAAATGCTGTCCTTAAATATGGTTACGGCACTGACAGAGAAACATGGTTTGGGCTCTATCGCGATGACGGAAAGATAAACGATGAAACTTTTATTGAAGGAGTTAAACGTGGAAGTTTCCGGCTTCATCCAATCGGACCACAGGGGCTCAGTGAGGGGCTGTATTACCATGACATCACAATCCGATTTTGATTATCTTCGGACTGCATTGCTGGGTACCTCAATGATCGGTGTACCTGGGTCTTCGCTCAAGGCACACGGTACGATCAGGGTTACACTCGGATGAAGTGGATTAAGTATTTTTTTGCCGCATTGGGCTACCTTGTGGCGTTCTGCATACTTATGATCATCTTTACCCAAGTGATTGACAGCTATGTTACAGGTGAACAGATAGAAGGTTTCGCTCAATTTTGGGGAGTACATGACATAGAGGGAACGCTAGACCTTTATGTCGATGCCTCACTAATTATCTCCGGCTTAGTATCTATTCTGGTAATTCTGCTTTGTCGCATTTATATCCGGCGACATTTAAGATCATCAGACTAAGATCATCAGCAATTAGAATACAACGCCCACCAGGGCGTTTCTTTTAGCTAAACTCCGGACAATCCTCAACCATTCCGAAATGTAATTCTGTATCACCTATTTTCAACGTAGCCCCGCGGCTTAATGCCTCCAACTCCCAGCGCGCAGCAGCGATTTTGCATTTCATCAATTCTCGCTCAATTTCAGGCAATCGCGCCCGTTCCTCAGCAGTCAGTCTTGCCGATGGAGCAACATCCCGGGCTTTTGTTGGGTCAAAACTTCGCTGTAACTTACTCACCTTCGGTGTTTCTTCCCGTATACGCGCCACAATCGCCCTCACGGCGGCAGTGTCTGTCCGAGCTGATAGAACTGTGGTGGCTCTGTCACGGGCAGAACGTGAAATACGGCAAGCTCGACAAAGCCAAACTGGAATTCATCTGCAACCTGATGGATGACCCGTGTTCTTTCCAAATTGATAGCCTGGCTATTACAAAATTTAAGTCTTTGAGATTGGCGAAGGGCGTTAAGGCAACAACGGTAAAGCGGGGCTGGAGTGTCCACATAGTGTCCAAACCTGAGCATCTTTATAGGGTTTGTAGCTGCTTACACCGCATATAACTCGTTGATTTATCGTGATTGCGTTGAAAGTACAGGAAAAATAAATGACAAAAAAGGCACATTTTTGTGCCTTTTGTTTTTTGAATTTCTGTAGAGTAGGGCGGCTTGTTATTGCGGGTCGCCGTTGAGCAGGGCGGAGACGCCCTGACGGTAGCGCTGTTCCAGCGTTTCGCGGCTGGTGGCGTCTACCTGGAGGTTGCGCAGACGTCCGTCCTGAATGCCGTAAACCCAGCCGTGCAGCGTGACTTTCTGGCCACGTTTCCAGGCTGATTGCATTACGGTGGAGTGGCCGAGGTTGTAAACCTGCTCAACCACGTTCAGCTCGCATAACTTATCGAGTCGCTTTTCCGGCGACAGTTCGCCCAGCAGTGAGCTATGTTTGTACCAGATGTCCCGGATATGCAACAGCCAGTTATTAATCAAACCCAGTTCAGGGTTTTCAACCGCCGCCTGTACACCGCCACAGCCGTAGTGACCGCAGATAATCACGTGTTCAACTTCCAGCACGTCGATAGCATATTGCACAACGGACAGGCAGTTAAGGTCAGTATGTATGACCAGATTGGCGACGTTGCGGTGAACGAACAGTTCACCCGGTTCAAGGCCGGTCAGGCGCTCGGCGGGGACGCGGCTGTCAGAACAGCCAATCCACAGGAAACGGGGTTTTTGCGATTCGGAGAGCCGCTCAAAGAAACCAGGATCTTCGTCGATCATGGTTTTGGACCAGGCTGCGTTATTAGCGATAAGTCTTTCTATGTCGTTCATGGAGGTTAATAGCCTGTAGCGAGCTAACTGCGATGGGGTAATATAGGGCAATGCCCCGACTTTTCAAGCTGATTCGGCATCTCCATTTACTCATTCTTACAACAGGGTTTTCACAAGAAGGTACGCTCCCTTTATGAATTATGCATTGGAACTGGAAAAGTTAACCAAAACTTACGCCGGTGGTGTACAGGCTTTGCGTGGAATCGATCTGCGCGTCGAAGCTGGCGATTTTTATGCCCTGCTTGGGCCGAACGGTGCGGGTAAATCCACCACCATTGGTATCATCAGTTCACTGGTCAACAAGACTGCCGGCAAAGTGCAGGTGTTTGGCTATGACATCGATAAAGATATCGTTAACGCCAAGCGTCAGCTCGGGCTGGTGCCGCAGGAATTTAACTTCAACCCGTTTGAAACGGTCATGCAGGTGGTGGTCAATCAGGCCGGTTATTACGGCGTGCCGCGCCCGCTGGCGCTTGAGCGTGCAGAAAAATACCTGACGCAGCTGGATCTCTGGGGCAAACGCAATGAGCGTTCGCGCATGTTGTCCGGCGGGATGAAACGCCGTCTGATGATCGCCCGTGCGCTGATGCACGAGCCTAAACTTTTGATCCTCGATGAGCCAACGGCGGGTGTGGATATTGAGTTGCGTCGCTCAATGTGGGGCTTCCTGAAAGAGCTGAACGCACAGGGCACGACCATTATTCTGACCACGCACTATCTGGAAGAAGCGGAAATGTTGTGCCGTAATATCGGCATAATTCAGGGCGGTCAGCTGGTGGAAAACACCAGCATGAAGGAACTGCTCTCGAAGCTGAAATCCGAAACCTTCATTCTGGATTTAGGGTCGAAAAGCCCGCTGCCGGTGCTGGAAGGGTATCGCAGTAAACTGACAGACACGTCAACACTGGAAGTGGAAGTCATGCGTGAGCAGGGACTGAACGCCCTGTTCAGCCAGCTAAGCAAGCAGGGCGTGCAGGTATTGAGTATGCGTAACAAGGCGAACCGTCTGGAAGAGCTGTTTGTCACGCTGGTGAACGGCAGCGAGGAAAAGAAATAATGTCGCAATTGTATTGGGTGGCACTGAAAAGTATCTGGATGAAAGAGATCAACCGCTTTGGTCGCATCTGGATCCAAACGCTGGTTCCACCGGTCATCACGATGACCTTATATTTCATCATCTTTGGTAATCTGATCGGCTCACAGATTGGCAACATGCATGGTTTCACCTACATGCAGTTTATCGTGCCGGGGCTTATCATGATGGCGGTGATCACTAACTCCTATGCCAACGTGGCCTCGTCATTCTTCAGCGCCAAATTCCAGCGCAATATTGAAGAATTGCTGGTGGCACCGGTGCCAACGCACGTGGTGATTGCCGGTTATGTGGGCGGCGGCGTGGCGCGTGGGATCTGCGTGGGGATCCTGGTGACGGCGATCTCGCTGTTCTTCGTCCCGCTGGTGATCCACTCCTGGTGGATCATCGCACTGACATTATTGCTGACTGCAATCCTGTTCTCACTGGGCGGTTTGCTGAACGCCGTGTTTGCGACAACGTTTGACGATATCAGCCTGATCCCGACCTTTGTGTTGACGCCGCTGACCTATCTGGGGGGCGTGTTCTACTCTCTTTCCCTGCTGCCACCCATCTGGCAGGCGATTTCCAAGCTGAACCCGATCGTTTATATGATCAGCGGATTCCGCTACGGTTTCCTGGGGATTTCTGATGTGCCGCTGGTGTTTACCATGAGCGTGCTGGTGGCATTTATTGCGGTGTTTTACTTGCTGGCGTGGTACTTGATCGAACGCGGCAGAGGTTTACGTAGTTGATTTTTCTGTGCTCCCTCCCCGGTGAAGGGGAGGGTTGGGGTGGGGTATTAATGACCATATCTGAATCTGAAGTTGTCTGCTAAACCCCCTCCCGGCCTTCCCCTCTTTCAAGGGAAAGGCGTTTTATCAGGCCAGTTGAACCGGCACGGCTTTGGCGGTGCGTTTCAGCTGGTTTTCACCTTCGAAATAGGCCACTTTCGGCTGGTGCTGGCGGGCCTGTTCATCTGACATCTGCACGTAAGAACAGATGATCAGCAGATCGCCGACACAGGCACAACGCGCTGCCGCGCCGTTGACCGAAATAATCCGTGAACCGCGCTCTGCCGCGATGGCGTATGTCGAGAAACGCTGACCGTTATCAACGTTATAAATATCAATCGCTTCATATTCCAGAATGCCTGAGGCATCGAGAAAATCCTGATCGATGGCGCAGGAACCTTCGTAATGCAAATCAGCCTGGGTTACGTGAACCCGGTGCAGTTTGCCTTGCAGCATTGTACGTACCATTGCGTGTGTACCTTCGTGCGTAAAGAGTCTGGGGATCCGCCGTGCAGACGGACTCACAGTCCGGGACATCCGGCGGCCAACATAGTTGCCGATTTGACCTGCGCTGTCTACTGCGTCAGATCAACCTCCTGGTTATCAATCAGTCGCGCTTTACCGAGCCAGGCCGCCATCAGGATCACGGCAGAGGTGCTGTCGACAGATAACTCCTGCAAGGTTTTCGCATCACGGATAAACAGTTCATCCGGCGTGAAACCCGCTTCGCGAAGCTGCTGCGCTGTTTCCTGTAACATTTCATCAGTATGGCGTTCACCCTGGCTCAGCCGTTCCGCCAGCATGTTCATAATTTTAAACAGCTGGGGCGCGATTTTACGTTCCTCATTGGTCAGGTAGCCATTGCGTGAACTCAGAGCCAGACCGTCTTTAGCGCGCACAATCGGCACGCCCACTATCTCAATATCGTAGCCCATGTCTTCCGCCATGGTGCGCAGCAGCGCCAGTTGCTGGAAGTCTTTCTGTCCGAAACAAGCCACCTGCGGCTGCACCAGATTAAACAGTTTGCTGACGATGGTTGAAACGCCACGGAAATGCCCCGGACGGCTCGCGCCTTCCAGAATGGTGGAGATCACCGGCACGTCGACCTGGGTCTGCCTTGCCAGCCCTTTCGGATACACTTCCGCCGGTGACGGTGCAAATACCAGATCCACGCCGCGTTTATTGAGCTTTTCGCAGTCTTCCTGCAAGGTTCGCGGATAACGTTCAAGGTCATCCGGACGCTCAAACTGCATCGGGTTGACGAAAATACTGACCACGACCACATCACCACGGGCTTTGGCTTCTTCCACCAGCGTCATGTGACCTTCGTGCAGATTGCCCATAGTCGGCACCAGCGCGATACGTTTATTATTCTTGCGGAACTCGCGGATTTCGCGACGCAGCAGCGCCACGCTGTCAATTATCAACACCAGCCTTCTCCCGATTATTTAAAGGAATGTTCTTCACCCGGATACACGCCCTGCGTGACCTGGTCGACATACAAACGTACCGCGCCACGAATATCGCCCGCTTCGCTGAGGAAATCTTTGGCGAATTTCGGTGTGTGACCACCGGTGATACCGAAGGCGTCATGCATCACCAGAATCTGTCCGTCGGTCACATTACCCGCACCAATGCCGATCACCGGGATGCTCAGTTCTTCGGTGACGCGCCGCGCCAGGTCAACCGGCACACATTCGAGTACCAGCAACTGCGCACCGGCTTCTTCCAGCATCATCGCATCTTTGATCAGCTGGTTCGCAGCCACTTCATCGCGCCCCTGTACTTTATAGCCGCCAAAAATATTGACCGATTGTGGCGTCAGCCCCAGATGCCCACAGACAGGCACGGCGCGTTCGGTCAGCATTCTGACCGTATCACACAGCCAGCTGCCACCTTCCAGTTTAACCATGTTACCGCCCGCGCGCATCAGCACTGCTGCGCTCTCAAAGGCCTGTTCCGGCGTGGCATAACTCATGAATGGCAGGTCAGCCAGTAATAACGCATGAGGTGCACCACGACGTACGCAGCGGGTGTGATAAGCAATGTCTTCTACGGTGACCGGCAGCGTGGAATCCTGGCCCTGAACGACCATACCCAGCGAGTCGCCGATCAGCATGACAGAGATGCCCTGTTCAGCAAACAGCTGTGCGAAACTGGCGTCATACGCAGTAATGGTCGCAAATTTATGTTTTTCCTGCTTCCATTGGCGAAGCTGGCTCAGCGTGGTTGGTTTCATGAACACGTTCCTTTGAATAATTCATCGGATAAATATGATGCCGGTATTCTACTGTATGAGCCGAAAGTCAGACAGCAAGTTCGGCAGATAGCCGGTTGACCGGTGCCTTAAGAAGTGATTAAGAAGCACCGGCTATAATGGCAAAAACGGAGGGAACCATGCGAATTCTGTTAGTTGAAGACGACAAAATGATCGGCGACGGCATCAAAGCCGGGCTGGCGAAACTGGGTTTTACGCTCGACTGGTTTACCGACGGGCTGACCGGCAGGGCTGCGCTCGACAGTGCGCCTTACGATGCCGTGATCCTCGATTTAAGCCTGCCGGGTATGGACGGTATGCAGCTTTTGCGCGAGTGGCGAAAGGCTGGCCGGGATACGCCAGTGCTGATCCTCACTGCGCGTGATGCGCTGGAAGAGCGCGTCAGCGGATTGCAGGCCGGTGCTGATGATTATCTGTGTAAGCCATTTGCGCTGGTGGAGGTCGCAGCCCGGTTACAGGCGCTGATCCGCCGTCGCCACGGCGTAATAACGCCGAAGGTCACCCATGGCGCGGTGGAATTTGATCCCGCAGCTCGCAGTGTGAAGCTCAACGGAGAAACCGTGACGCTGACGCCGCGTGAGGTGGCCGTGCTGGAATTGTTCCTTAACAACAAAGGCCGGGTATTGGCACGTACACTTATCCAGGAAAAGCTTTACAACTGGGATGACGAGGTCAGCAGCAACGCAGTGGAAGTGCATATTCACCATCTGCGCAGCAAACTCGGCAAAGGTTTTATTCGCACCGTGCATGGTGTGGGATACACGCTCGGCGATGAGGTAAAACCGGGTGAGGGAGGGGAGGCGTGAGGCGGCTGGATAAACTGAAAAAGTTGCAGAATCTCAGTCTGCGACTGCGCCTTATTCTGCTTTTTTCCATGCTGGCACTGCTGACCTGGCTGATTGCCAGCGGCGTGGCGTGGCATCAGACCCGCAAACATATCAATGAAGTTTTCGATACCCAGCAGATGCTGTTTGCCAAACGTCTGGCAGCCACCGGCTTAGGCGACCGCCTTAATCGGCAAAAAGACACTGAGCTGCCGGACACCAAAAAAATGGTACGCAAAGGCTCACGGGGCCATACCGATGATGACGCGCTGACATTTGCTATCTTCAATCGTCACGGGCAAATGTTGCTCAATGATGGTGAGAATGGCAAACACATCCGTTTTGACGGTGACACGCAGGGGTTTAATGATGTTGAACTCAGAGGGAACAGCGATGCCTGGCGTATGGTCTGGCTGACCTCGCCGGACGGGCAATATCGCGTGGCTGTCGGGCAGGAGCAGGATTATCGCAATGATATGGCGTGGAGCCTGGTGAGCGGCCAGCTGACGCCCTGGCTGGCCTCTTTACCTGTGTTATTGCTGGCGCTGATAATTATGGTGACGCTGGAGCTGCGGCCGCTGCGACGGGTCGCGGAAGGTCTGCGGCAGCGCTCACCGGAAGATGCCACACCTATCGGGACGCATCAGTTACCCGGTGAGGTTCTGCCGCTGGCAAATGCGCTCAATTCCCTGTTTGACCGCACCCGTCAAATGCTGGTGCGCGAACGGCGGTTTACGTCTGATGCCGCTCATGAGCTGCGCAGTCCGCTGGCGGCCTTACGTGTGCAAACGGAAGTTGTACAGCTTTCCGGCGATGATGCCCGGATGCGTGAACATGCGCTGGAAAACCTGATTACCAGTATCGATCGCGCCACGCGGCTGGTGGATCAGTTGCTGACGCTTTCCCGGCTGGAAAGCTTTTCCGCACCTGAAGAGCTGGAGCCCATCGACTGGCCGATGCTGATCGCACAAAGTCTGGCAGAGCAGGATTACCGCGCGCACAGTAAAGGCATTGAATTACGGTTTGAGGAGCAGGGGACGGCACCCGTTATGCGTGGTCAGTCACTGCTGCTTTCGCTGATGGTGCGTAATCTGCTGGATAATGCCATTCGTTATTCTGCCGCCGGGACCTGCGTCACGGTGCGGCTCGATGCGCGGGGATTCACGGTAGAGGATCAGGGGCCGGGCATCAGTACCGAACACCTGTCGCGGCTGGGGGAACGTTTTTACCGGCCACCGGGACAGGAACAGACTGGCAGCGGATTGGGAATTTCGATCATACAAAGGATCGCGCAGTTACATCATCTGAACGTTGTATATCACAATAAAGCAGAAGGCGGACTGGAAGTGCGGGTCAGTCACTGAAGGAATTACCACCGCGTCAGGCCGTTAAGCGGCACGCGTGCGAGCAGACTGTGCAAGGTCTCGCCGTCAGGGAATACCAGTTCCGGTGCCAGATCGGCCAGCGGGTACAGCATGAATTCGCGGTTTTTCATGTCGTAATGCGGCACCGTTAATCGTTCTGTGTTGATCACCTGATCGCCATACAACAGCATATCAAGATCTAACGTACGTGGCCCCCAGCGTTCAGCTTTACGAACGCGTCCCTGATTTTGCTCGATCCCTTGTGTGCAATCGAGCAACTGTTCCGGCGGCAGCAGCGTGTCAAGCGCCACCACAGCATTCAGATAATCAGGCTGATCTTGCGGCCCCAGTGGTTTACTGCGGTAAAACGGGGATGCAGCCACAAAGCGGGTGCGCGGCAGATGTGCCAGCGCCTCCAGCGCGCAGTTTACCTGGTCAAGCGGACGGGCAAGATTACTGCCCAGAGCCAGGTAAACGCGGATCACTGACCGCCATCCTTGCGCGGAACCCGTTTACGCGGACGGCGCGGACGTGCACGGCGGGCCGGTGCCGCGTCGTCACCCAGCGTACCGAGCATGCTCTTCTGGGAGGCCGGAGTGGCTTCCTGGAACTCACCCCACCATTGCGCCAGACTCTGCAATTCGCGGTGCTGTTCCACTTCCGCGCGCAGTACCAGTAAATCATACGCCGCGCGGAATTTAGGATGTTCCATCAGCTTGTGCGCACGTTTACCCTGACGGCGTGACAGGCGCAATTGCAGCGCCCAGATATCACGCACCAGTGTGGTAATACGTTTCGGAATGGCCAGCGTACGGCATTGCTCATCAAGCACATCGTTCATGGCCAGTGCGAAGGCGTCGTAGTAGGTCAGCCCGCCTTCCTGCGCCAGCTTCTGCGCATGTTCAATCACCGGATACCACAGCATTGCGGCAAACAGGAACGCCGGATTGACGCGCTGATCGTTATGCAGACGGTGGTCGGTATTTTTCAGCACCTGGAGCAGAATATGTTCCATCGGGCTGTCACCCTGCTCAGTAAACTGGCGGGCAATCAGCGGGAACAAGGGCTGGAAGAGCTGGTATTCGCAAAGCTTTTTATACGTCTCTAAGCCGTAACCGGCCTGCAACAGCTTTAGTGATTCTTCAAACAGACGTGCGGGCGGAATTTCCTGTAGCAGCGTCGCCAGACGGGGGATCGGTCCGGCCGTTTCCGGGCTGATTTTCATGTCCAGTTTGGCCGCGAAACGTACCGCACGCAGCATCCGCACCGGATCTTCGCGATAACGGGTTTCAGGATCACCGATCAGACGGATGATACCATTTTCCAGGTCGCGCAGGCCGCCGGTGTAATCGCGGACCGTGAAGTCTGCAACACCGTAATACAGGCTGTTAATGGTGAAGTCACGGCGCTGGGCATCATCTTCAATGGTGCCAAAAATATTGTCGCGTAGCAGCATGCCATTAACGGCCTGCTGGGAGACGTTTTTATCGTCAGTCTCTTCATACTGTTCGTGGTGACCACGGAAGGTCGCCACTTCGATGATTTCCGGGCCAAACATGACATGAGCCAGACGGAAACGACGCCCCACCAGACGGCAGTTGCGGAACAGCTTGCGTACCTGATCCGGCGTAGCGTTGGTGGTGATGTCGAAATCTTTAGGTTTTTTATCCAGCAATAAATCACGCACACCGCCGCCAACCAGGAAGGCTTCAAAGCCAGACTTGTTCAGACGGTATAAAACTTTCAGGGCGTTTTCGCTGATATCACGACGAGAAATGTTGTGCTCATCGCGGGGGATAATCGTCATCGCACGGGTTTCACCCGCGTAATCGAATGAGGGGCGCGGTTTCTGTACGTGTTCGGCAGAAGGACGCGGGGCTCGCTGTTCATTGCGGTCGCTGCGCGGGTCGTTATGACGATCACCACGGGTATCGCTGCGTTCGCCACGAGGCGGATAAGATGACGAAGAACGCCGGTTGTTGTTATTGCGGCGTTCGCCTCTGTTCGCGTTGTCTTCCCGGCGGCCGCGATTTTCACGGCGTTGCTCGTTGTCACGGCGTTCGGGGTTTTTTGCCTTCACATTGCCTTCAGCCACAGGAGACGGATCACGACGGGAAGTCTCCTCGCGATGAGGTTCTGCATGAAGCGCGGCTTCGTCATGAACAGCCTTTTCTTCACGAACGACTTTATCTTCACGAACTAGCACCTTACGGCAAAAATTGGCTACTCGGGTAAAAATGGTACACCTCGATAGTGACTGAAAAAAATGGGCGTGACGCAAAAACAGCGGCTAATCATAGCTCACGACAGGCGCTTTGAGAATGCCGAAGTCACATCTGCTGCGCATTAGCGTTCCGGCGCGGTATCGCTGATGGCGTCCAGTGTGTTGTCGCCCAGCGTAATAATAAAGGCAAAGGATAATCCTGCCAGTTTTCCGGCAGCGTTTGTCCTAAAAATTTCAGCGCTTTAATGATAACCGGTCGCGGATCGCCCGCAGGCAGCGCCGGAGCGTGATTCTGCTTGGAAAGCTTATCGCCATCTTCATTCACCGCCAGCGGCAAATGCAGATATCCCGGTTGCGGATAACCCAGATGCCGGTACAGCGAAATCTGGCGCACGGTCGGTTCAATCAGATCCGCACCGCGTACAATGTGATTCACGCCCTGAAAATGGTCATCGACCACTACCGCAAGATTATAGGCAAACAGCCCGTCGCGGCGGCGGATAATAAAATCTTCTTCGGCCAGTTGATGGCTGGCCTGCAAATGCCCCTGAAGGTCATCGTCGAAACCGTACACCGGCAATGTCTGATGCAGGCGGATGGCAGCATTTTCCGGGCTGAGTTTCAGGTCACGGCAGTGGCCGTCATAGGTGCCACCGATCTGCGCAATACGCTGGCGGGTGCAGCTACAGTAATAACTTTTTTGCTGATGGTACAGCCCGTCCAGTACTTCGCGGTAAGCGCGGTGACGTTTTGACTGCCAGACCACTTCACCCTCCCATTCCAGCCCGTAACGTTCCAGCGTTCTCAGGATACGGTCAGCAGAGCCGGGAATCTCACGCGGCGGATCGATATCATCGATGCGCACTAACCAGGTGCCATTTTGCGAGCGGGCATGCAGATAGCTGCCAAGAGCGGCGATCAGGGAACCAAAATGGAGGTCACCGGAAGGTGAAGGGGCGAAACGGCCTGTGTATTTTTTTCGCGGCATAAGAATGGGGGACAGCGTTAAAAGGGAACGCGGTGCATGACGCACCGCGTGGAACCCGGACTTAGCCAGCCATCTGCTTTTCGCGGATTTCTGCCAGAGTCTTACAGTCGATACACAAATCAGCGGTAGGACGGGCTTCAAGACGGCGGATGCCAATCTCAACGCCACAGGAATCGCAATAACCGAAATCCTCGTCTTCCACTTTTTTCAGTGTTTTTTCAATCTTTTTGATCAGCTTACGTTCACGGTCGCGGTTGCGCAGTTCGAGGCTGAATTCTTCTTCCTGAGCGGCACGGTCAACCGGATCAGGGAAGTTTGCGGCTTCGTCCTGCATGTGTGAAACGGTACGATCGACTTCATCCCTGAGCTGATTGCGCCATGCTTCAAGAATCTTTTTGAAGTGAGCCAGCTGAGCGTCGTTCATATACTCTTCGCCCGGCTTCTCTTGATACGGCTGCACCCCAGCGATAGCGAGAATGCTCAAGGACGACGTCTTACGGGTTTGGCCTTCTTGCATGATGCTTCTCCTACATAACACGCACTATGTTCATCCACTTTTCACATTCCGGCATGGCCGCAATGTGCAGGCTTCGAACATTTCGATCCCCAACGGGGGAAAAAATCAGGCCGCTATAAATAACAGAAGGCAACGAGGTTGGCAATTATTCCTCGCAGGTGCTTGACAAGCCTGTGAGGAAAAGCGTATTCGCGACCGGTTTTTTATGCCGCCGACAGGGTATTACAGGGTTATCCGAACGTTTTATGTTCACTGATTGACAGTGTCAGCAGCGGTACTCTTTTTGTGAGGCGGATACCCTCAGCAGAAAGTTCAGCACCGTAGCACATCACTTCAACACCCTTGTTTTGTACATACTTCAGTAAATCGGTATAACGCGGATCAATATGGTGTGCAGCGGATACGCTTTCAATACCTGAATGTAAAACAGCGAAGAAAAGTACTGCCCGCTGCCCTTGCTCTGCCATTGACTGTAACTCGCGTAAATGCTTCTGACCGCGCAGTGTGACTGCATCGGGGAAGAATCCCAGCCCCTCCTGCAACAACGTGACAGATTTCACTTCAATATAGCAGTCAGGTTGATTTTCTGCCTGTAACATCAAGTCTATACGGCTGTTTTCGGCGCCGTATTTTACTTCGGTCATTAATTTACTGTAACCGGATAATTCCGGTATTCGCTGTTCATTGATCGCTTCGCGTACCAGCTGATTGGCCCGCAGCGTATTCACGCAAATCCAGTGTTTTTGTTGGGTTTCGGTCAGTTCCCAGCTGTGCGGATATTTGCGTTTGAGATTGTCCGAAGT
This sequence comes from Rahnella sp. PD4, assembly GCF_049199325.1. NCBI lineage: Bacteria > Pseudomonadati > Pseudomonadota > Gammaproteobacteria > Enterobacterales > Yersiniaceae > Rahnella > Rahnella sp. PD4. The sequence continues at coordinate 234,049 of NZ_JBLZQF010000003.1, forward strand.
GGAATACCAGACGGTGTCGCCGGGTGTTGCACAACCGGTCATCGCGCCGGTGTTGGCGCAATGTAAGGTCAGTTCCGTGCCGTCTGGCGTAATCACGTCGGCGAGAAACCGTTTGTAACGTTTGATCAGCGTGGCAGATTGAAGCGCAGGCTCGAAGTCCATGAAAGTTTCCGTGTGAATGGCTCTTGTGAAAGAGAGTGCTAAAAAAGATCAGCTTTCCTGCGTATCGCACAGCGGCCAGGTTTGCAGGCTGTGGTAACGGGTGCGTCCCCGTTCAAACAGGGATTCGTACAAACTGAATCCGGTAGCGTCCAGTTGCCAGCCGGGCGTGGCCGGAGGAATAGCGACCGGACGGGGCGCGCTGCGATACAGCGACACATGGGGATGAAACGGCAGGGTACTCTGATAACACCCGTTGCGTGCTGCGTGTGATCGCAATACGGAGGCCAGTTGCAACAGCGCATTCGGTGCGCGCTTTGTGCCGATCCACACCACGCCGGACCCCGGCCAGTGGCCGATATCATCCAGTTGCAGGCTGAATTTTTGCGCCTGAATACGCCCGGCAACACTGGTCAGCGCCCGGGCTTTCAGATCACTGATTTCGCCTAAAAATGCCAGCGTAATGTGCAGGCTGGCGGCAGCGACGGGGCGGCCGGTTTCTGGCGGGAAGTTGTCCGCACGCCACGCAATTACCTGCTTTTGCATTTTTGCGGGCAATGATAAGGCGAAAAACAGGCGGCGTTCGGCAGACATAGTGTTTCCTGTGAAGACAAATCACGGCAACATGCCGGATGTGGGGCTAAATGCTACAATGCCCGCCGTTTAAAGTTAACTCTCATGGAGAATTCATTGACTTCTTTGCCGGTCAGCGCCGTACTCGAACCGTTTTTAGCCGCTTTGCAACAGGCGCCGCAAATCCTGCTGCTGGCTCCGACCGGCGCCGGTAAATCGACCTGGCTGCCGTTGCAGTTGCTGAAACAGGCTAACCTGCCGGGCAAGATCCTGTTGCTTGAACCGCGCCGTCTGGCGGCGAAAAACGTCGCCTTTCGCCTGGCACAGCAACTGGGCGAAACGCCGGGGCAGACGGTGGGATATAGCATGCGTGCTGAAAGCAAAACCAGCGCGGCGACCCGCCTTGAAGTGGTGACCGAAGGTATTCTCACCCGCAGGGTACAGGCTGATCCCGAACTGACCGGTGTGTCGATGGTGATCCTCGATGAATTTCATGAGCGCAGTTTGCAGGCCGACCTGGCGCTGGCATTGTTACTCGATGTGCAAAATGCCCTGCGCGACGATTTAAAGATCCTGATAATGTCGGCTACGCTCGACAACCTGCGTTTATCGGATTTGCTGCCGGATGCGCCGGTGATTGAATCCGCAGGCCGCAGTTTCCCGGTGGATCGCCAGTATCTTTCCCTGGCTTCGCATGAACGGCTGGACGAGGGTGTGGCGCGTGTTGTCAGCCGTCTGATGGGCGAAAATCATGGCTCCATGCTGCTGTTTTTGCCGGGTGTAGCGGAAATCACCCGTGTACAAAACCTGCTGACGGGCAGACTGGCGCAGGATGTCGATCTCTGTCCGCTGTACGGCGCGCTGTCATTAGAACAGCAGCAAAAAGCCATTCAGCCTTCGCCTGCCGGACGCCGTAAAGTGGTGCTGGCGACGAACATTGCCGAAACCAGTCTGACCATCGAAGGGATCCGTCTGGTGGTCGACAGCGGCCTGGAGCGCAGCGCCCAATTTGACCCGCGTAGCGGCCTGACACGGCTGGTGACGCAACGAGTCAGCCAGGCCTCGATGACCCAACGTGCGGGTCGTGCAGGGCGTCTGGCGCCGGGCCTCTGCTGGCATTTATTCAGCAAAGATCAGGCTGAACGCGCCAGTCAGCAGGCGGAAGCCGAAATGCTGCAAAGCGACCTGAGCAGCTTCTGGCTGGAGTTATTGCAGTGGGGCTGTCAGGATCCGGCACAGCTACAGTGGCTGGATACGCCGCCCGCTGCCGCGCTGTCTGCCGCAAAAAATCTGTTACAGCAGCTCGGCGCGACCGATGCACAAGGCAAGCTCACCGCTGCCGGGCAACGTATGGCTCAACTCGGCTGCGAGCCGCGACTGGCCGCGATGCTGATTTCTGCCGCCGCACAAAGTCCTGAAGCGCTGGCCACGGCGGCGCTGCTGGCAGCGATGCTCGAAGAACCGCCACGCGGCGGATTGCCGGATATGGATTACTGGTTCAGCCGCCCGCAAGGCAACTGGCAGCGGCGGGCAAAGCAACTGTCGCAGCGCACCGGCGCGAAAAGTGGTGAACCGGATATCGCACTCGCGCCGTGGTTACTGGCGCAGGCGTTCAGTGACCGTATCGCACAGCGGCGCGGCGACGATGGCCGCTATTTACTGGCGAACGGGCTGGGCGCGTCTTTGCCGCAGGATGACGGACTGACCCGTTCGCCGTGGTTAGTTGCCCCGCAGTTATTGCAGGGTAACAACAGCCCGGATGCCCGCATTTTGCTGGCAATGGCTCTGGATATCACGCAACTGCCGTCGCACCTGCCCGCAATTGTGAAAGAGCAGACAGCGGTGGAATGGGATGAAGAAAAAGGCACACTGCGCGCCTGGCGACGCTGGCAGATCGGGCGTCTGGTGCTGAAAGCCAATCCGCTGGCAAAGCCGGACGATGAAGAGCTGCAACAGGCGCTGATCGGCTGGATCCGCACACAAGGTTTGCAGGCGCTGAACTGGTCTGTGGCTGCGGAGCAATTGCGCCTGCGTCTGATCTGCGCCGCAAAATGGCTGCCGGAAGCAGGCTGGCCGGCGGTTGACGAGCAGGCATTGCTCGACAATTTAGAACGCTGGTTACAGCCGTCTTTACAGGGTGTTCGCTCATTAAAATCATTGCAACAGGTTGATTTACATGAGGCTTTGTTAAGGTTGCTTGACTGGCAACAACGTCAGCGTCTGGACAGCGCGTTGCCGACACATTACACCGTACCGACTGGCAGTCGTCTGCCAATCCGTTATCATGCAGACCAGCCCCCGGCACTCTCGGTGAGAATGCAGGAGATGTTCGGCGAACAGTGCAGCCCGCAACTGGCGGAAGGGCGTATTGCGGTGGTGCTGGAACTGCTGTCACCGGCGCAGCGGCCGTTGCAAATCACCGCCGATCTGGCGGCATTCTGGCAGGGTTCGTACCGTGAGGTGCAGAAAGAAATGAAAGGGCGTTACCCGAAACATCCGTGGCCGGACAATCCGGCGGAGGCGCTGCCGACGCGGCGCACCAAAAAGGCTTCTGCGCCATGAAGAAATGTACAGAGAACCCCTTTTTTTCAGACATTTCTTCTGGGCGAAATGTAAAGCGGGGCACAGAGTAAGCGCCTTGCTGCCTGAACTTCAGGCACGAAAATCTATCCTTTTGAAATAACGTGTTTTTTGAAATCAAAAATGAAAATGACTCAGCTAAGCAGAATCATTATGACGAACACAGCAGCGCGTTGGGAGAATGACTAATGTCTGGCGATGATCGCGAGCCGATTGGCCGTAAAGGTAAACCTGCCGGGCGCAAGCCTGCGCGGGCTCGTCCCGTTCGCCGTAGCCGCCGGGATGACGACTACGAAGAATACGAAGAGGAAATCGATGACGAGTATGAGGATGATGATGACGAAGCAGAACGGGGGTCGCGCATGAGTCGTAAAGCCCCGCCACGTAAAGCCAACAAAGGCGGGAAGAAAAGCAAGAAGCGCTGGCTGTTCTGGTTGTTAGTCAAACTGTTTGTCGTCTTCCTGATTTTGCTGGGGATTTACGCGGTTTATCTCAACAAGCAAATTCATGACCGTATTGATGGCGGCAAAGTCTGGCAGTTACCTGCGGCGGTGTATGGCCGTCAGGTCAATCTTGAGCCGGACATGCAAATCAGCAAAGCTGAAATGGTCGGATTGCTGGAAGGCACGCAATATCGCGAAGTCACGCGCATCACCCGCCCGGGCGAGTTTACGGTTCACGCGAATTACATTGATTTGCTGCGCCGCCCGTTTGATTTCCCGGAAGGGAAAGAAGGGCAGGTCAACGCCCGCCTGATGTTTGATGGCAGCAGCCTTTCAGAGATTAAAAACCTGGATAACCAGCGTGATTTCGGGCTGTTTCGCCTTGATCCGCGTCTGATCACCATGTTGCAGGCGTCGAATGCCAACGGGGAACAGCGTCTGTTCGTGCCGCGTTCCGGCTTCCCGGATTTGCTGGTCGATACGCTGCTGGCCACGGAAGACCGCCATTTCTACGAGCATGATGGTATCAACTTCTATTCCATTGGTCGTGCCGTGGTGGCTAACCTGACCGCGGGTCACGCGGTGCAGGGCGGTTCAACACTGACACAACAGCTGGTGAAGAACCTGTTCCTGACCAACGAACGTTCGCTGAGTCGTAAAGCGCGTGAAGCGGTGATGGCCATCCTGCTTGATGCGGATTACAGCAAGGATCGCATTCTCGAGCTGTATCTGAACGAAGTATATCTCGGTCAGAGCGGGTCCGATCAGATCCGCGGTTTCCCGCTGGCGAGCCTGTATTACTTTGGCCGTCCGGTGAATGAACTGAGCCTCGATCAGCAGGCCTTGCTGGTGGGTATGGTAAAAGGTGCCTCGCTGTATAACCCGTGGCGTAACCCGCAGATGGCGTTGCAACGCCGTAATCTGGTGCTGCGTTTACTGGTTGAGCAGAAAGTTATCGATCAGGAACTGTATGACATGCTGAGCGCCCGCCCGCTGGGTGTGCAGCCGAAAGGCGGGGTGATTTCGCCGCAGCCAGCATTTATGCAGATGGTGCGTCAGGAACTGCAGGCCAAACTGGGCGATAAAGTTCAGGACATGTCCGGGGTGAAAATCTTCACCACGCTGGATCCGATTTCTCAGGATGCGGCGGAAAAAGCTGTCGAGGAAGGCATTCCGTTACTGCGTAAGAAAAGCGGTCTGAATGATATCGAGACGGCGATGGTGGTGGTTGACCGCTATACCGGTGAGGTGCGGGCGATGGTCGGCGGCGCGGAAACGCAGTTCGCGGGCTTTAACCGAGCCATGCAGGCGCGACGTCAGGTCGGCTCGCTGGCTAAACCGGCGACCTACCTGACCGCGTTGTCTCAGCCGGATAAATACCGTCTGAATACCATTCTGGCTGACCAGCCGCTGACGCTGAAACTGGCGAACGGCCAGACATGGTCGCCGAAAAACGATGACCATCAGTTCCGGGGCCAGGTTCTGCTGGTGGATGCCCTGGCGCGTTCAATGAACGTCCCGACAGTTAATCTGGGGATGGCCGTTGGCCTCGACAACATCACCAAAACGCTGATTGATTTGGGCATCCCGAAAGAATCGCTGAACCAGACGCCATCCATGCTGCTGGGTGCGATTGCCCTGACGCCGATGGAAGTCGCGCAGGAATACCAGACCATAGCCAGCGGCGGCAATAAAGCGCCACTGTCTGCGGTGCGCTCGGTGATTGCTGAAGACGGCACGGTGCTCTATCAGAGCTTCCCGCAGGCGGTACGGGTGATCCCGCCGCAGGCTGCATATCTGACGTTGTATGCCATGCAACAGGTGGTGCAGGAAGGGACCTCACGCGCCCTGGCGAATAAATTCCCGAAACTGCATCTGGCAGCGAAAACCGGTACCTCGAACGAACTGCGTGACAGCTGGTTTGCCGGCATCGATGGTAACCAGGTGGCGATCACCTGGGTAGGTCGTGATAACAATGGTCCGTCCAAACTGTGGGGGTCCACCGGTGCGCTGGTGCTTTACGGACGCTATCTGGAAAACGGCACACCTCAGCCACTGGATCTGCAAATGCCTGAAGGCATCAGTACGATGAATATTGATGGCAGCGGTAACTTTGTCTGTGGCAACAGCGGTGGCCTGTTGGGCGGAAGTGGTGCAGTGCGTTCAATCCCGGTCTGGACCGATTCGCCTGACGCCATGTGCCAGGCGTCTGTGACTGCTGTTCAGCAACAACAGCAACAGATCCAGCAACAGCAACAAATCCAGCAGCAACAACAATCCGGGCAGCAACAGCCGCAGGATGAGAAGAAAGACAGTAACGGTGTTGCGGGTTGGATCAAGGATATGTTCGGCTCAGGGAATTAATTCCATAAACCTCAAAGGCGCAATGAAAGTTGCGCCTTTTTTATTTGTTATTCTCACTCAAATTAACCCGCCGCGTTTTACATCTTCTGCAAATACGCCACATTCATTCCCGTTTAATTTATAAGAGTTTTTACCCCTGTTTAACATGGGGATATTTTTTATTCGTTCGGGCAATCTATACATTAAATAGGCTTGCAGCCGCGCAAGCATTGAGCATAATATGCGACGGTTATAATAATAATTATCGTTTACATTCCCATTACTCCTCCAGAGATTATGCAATGGTTTCTCAACGTTCGCTTTCAACCTCAGTCCGACAAGGCGCATTCAGGCGCCGGACGCTAGCTTTAACTATCGCCGCTGCGCTCAGCTCTGCCGCGTTTTATGCCGGTGCAGCCACCACCGCGCCTGCGAAAGAAGACACCATCAACGTGACCAGCCAGGCAACGGCTGAAGCGGCACCAGAATCAGCATGGGGGCCGGCGGCCACTATCGCTGCGAAACACAGCGCAACCGGCACGAAAACCGACACGCCGCTGGTGAAGACACCACAATCTGTTTCCGTGGTCACCCGCGAAGAAATGGACATGAAGCAGCCAGGGACCGTGAAAGAGGCGCTGGGCTATACGCCGGGCGTCTTTGCCAGTCGTGGCAGCTCTAACACTATTGACGCCATGGCCATCCGTGGCTTCACCTCGGTCAACACTAACCAGTATCTCGATGGCATCAAACTTCAGGGGGATAACTATTCCGAAGTGTCGATGGATCCGTACATGCTGGAGCGCGTTGAAGTGCTGCGCGGGCCGTCTTCCGTTTTGTACGGTAAGAGCAACCCTGGCGGTGTCGTCAGCATGGTCAGCAAACGCCCGACGACTGAACCGCTGAAAGAAGTGCAGTTCAAAATGGGTACCGATAACCTGTTCCAGACCGGTTTTGATTTCAGCGATGCTATCGATGATGCAGGCGTCTATTCTTACCGTCTGACCGGCGTGGCGCGCAGTCAGGATGCGCAGCAGGAAATGGCAAAAGAGAAACGCTATTCAATCGCGCCGTCTTTCTCATGGCGTCCTGATGATAAAACTGACTTTACCTTCCTGAGCAATTTCCAGAACGATCCGGATGCCGGATTCTACGGATGGTTACCTCGTGAAGGGACTGTGGTGCCGTATTACGACGCCAATGGAAAAGCGCATAAATTACCGACAGACTTCAACGAAGGTGAAGCGGGTAACCGCATGTCCCGTAACCAGAAAATGGTCGGTTACAGCTTCGCCCATCAGTTTGATGATACCTGGACGGTTCGCCAGAACCTGCGTTACACCAAACTCGATACGGAATATAAATCGGTTTACGGCTTCGGCTACCTCGGTAACGGTAACATTACCCGCAGCTATGTTCAGTCCAAAGAGAAGCTGGCGAACTTTGATGTCGATACACAGGCTCAGGCTAAATTCGGCACCGGCGATGTCGGTCACACCGTGCTGGTGGGTGTCGATTACATGCGTATGCGTAATGACATTAATGCCGATTACGGCAGCGCAAGTAATCTGAACCTGGCCAATCCGCAATACGGTAACGGCAATGTTTCGCTCTATTTCCCGTATAAGCTCCTCAACCGTCAGGAACAAACCGGCCTGTACGCGCAGGATCAGGCGGAATGGAACAAGTGGATCCTGACCGTCGGTGGCCGTTACGATTTTGCGAAAAGCTCAACCTACACCCGCACTACCAACAGCGCATCGCAGATTAACGACCAGCAGTTTACCTGGCGTGGTGGTCTGAACTACCTGTTCGACAATGGTATTTCTCCATACTTCAGCTACAGCGAGTCGTTTGAGCCAACGGCAGGCGCGACCAAGCAAGGTCAGCCTTTCGATCCTTCAATGGGTAAGCAGTACGAAGCCGGGATCAAATACATCCCGAACGATCGTCCGGTCAGCCTGACGGCCGCGGTATACCAGCTCACGAAAGACAAAAACCTGACAGCCAATCCGTCTGATGCCGCCTTTAGCGTTCAGTCCGGTGAGATCCGTTCGCGCGGTGTGGAACTGGAAGCCAAAGCCGCGGTGAATGCCAACATCAACGTCACGGCGTCTTACACTTACACCGATGCAAAATACACGCATGACACCAATTTCGAAGGCAAGCGTCCTGTTGAAGTGCCGGCAAATATGGCGTCTTTGTGGGCGGATTACACCTTCCACGAAACCGCGCTCAGTGGTCTGACAGTGGGCTCCGGCGTGCGCTATGTCGGTGCCAGCTCCAGCTTCTACACCGCAAACGGCGTGAATGCATCCAGAGAGAATGAGGCATTCAACGTCTCGTCCTATACGCTGGTCGATGCCACGGTGAAATACGATCTGGGTCGTTTCGGTATGCCGGGTTCTTCTGTTGGTCTGAACATCAACAACCTGCTGGATCGTGAATATGTCGCCAGTTGCTACCGCGATTATGCCTGTTACTGGGGCTCGGATCGTCAGGTGGTCGCAACGGCTACATTCCGCTTCTGATACCCGTCAACGCATCTGCAACCAGAATTATTTAGGGTATCGGTAGCAGTGACGTAGTCAAATCCGGGCACGCTGGTCGTGCCCGTTTCCTGTTCTCAACCAGATGTCGACGTAGAAAATCTTATGCCTGATAACAACGTACATCCTTCTTCCCCGCTGCCAGACAGCGTATTTCGCCTGCAAGATGTCAGCTTTACCGTGCCGGGGAGAACGCTGCTGGCGCCACTGTCGCTGACTTTTCCACAAGGAAAAGTGTGTGGACTGATTGGTCATAACGGGTCGGGAAAGTCGACGTTACTTAAAATGCTCGGGCGGCATCAGTCTGCGACATCCGGAACGATTTATCTCAATGAAACGCCACTGGCACAGTGGGACAGTAAAGCCTTTGCGCGTCAGGTTGCCTACCTGCCGCAGCAGCTTCCTGCCGCAGAAGGTATGACCGTACAGGAACTGGTGGCGATTGGCCGCTATCCCTGGCACGGCGCACTGGGGCGTTTCAAGCCTCAGGACAAAGAAAAGGTTGAAGAAGCTATTGCTCTGGTCGGCCTCAAACCGTTTGCCCGGCGTCTGGTAGACAGCCTCTCCGGCGGCGAACGTCAGCGCGCCTGGCTGGCAATGATGGTGGCGCAGGACAGCCGTTGCCTGCTGCTCGATGAACCAACTTCTGCGCTGGATATTGCCCATCAGAAAGACGTGCTGGCGTTGATCCAGCGTCTGAGCCGTGAAAAAGGCTTAACGGTGATCGCGGTGCTGCATGACCTGAACATGGCCGCACGTTATTGCGATCAGCTGATGGCTTTGCGCGGTGGCGAAATGATTGCACAGGGCGCGCCGCAAGAGATGATGCGCGGCGATGTGCTTGAACAAATTTATGGTATTCCGATGGGTATCCTGCCGCATCCTGCGGGTGGCGCGCCGGTGAGCTTCGTATACTAATATGTCTGATATTTCAAACTTTTCAGGATTAACCCGTCGCCGTCTGTTGCAGATGATGGCGCTTTCCCCGTTGCTGACGTCGCTGCCGACACTGTCGGCAGCGCGTCCTGATCTCAGCCGGATTATTGCCCTTGAATGGTTGCCTGCCGAGTTGCTGATCGCACTCGGCGTGATGCCGCTGGCGATTGCAGATATTCGTAATTACAACACCTGGGTTGTTGAACCGACGCTGGCTCCGGGCGTGATTGATGTCGGTCAGCGTACCGAACCTAATATGGAACTTATTCAGCAACTGAAACCCTCGCTGTTGCTGATCACTTCCGGTTATGGCCCGACCACCCGTCAGCTCGAAACGATCGCGCCGGTGCTGGGCGTTAAAGCCAATGACGGTTCGGCGAAACCGCTAAATCTGGCCATCAGTTCTCTGCATAAACTGGCCGATACCCTCGGGTTACAGCATCGCGCCGAAACGCATTTGCAGTTGTACCGCAACACGCTGACGCAAACCCGCGAGCAACTGAAGCCGGTCGCGCATCAGCCGCTGCTGTTAATCACCTTCATTGATACGCGCCACGTTCTGGTGTTTGGCGTAGGCAGCATGTTCCATGAAGTGATGGGCGAACTCGGGCTGACTAACGCCTGGGCGGGGGAAGGCAGCTTCTGGGGCAGCGTATCGGTGGGCGTTGAGCGCCTGGCCAGCATTAAAAATGCCCGCGTATTGTGTTTCGAACATGACAACACCGACATGATGGATGCCGTGGCGAAAACGCCGCTGTGGAAATCCATGCCGTTCGTACGTGCGGATCAGTTCAGCATCGTGCCCGCCGTGTGGTATTACGGCGCAACCTTCAGCGCGATGCACTTCTGCAAGACGTTAACCCGAACCCTGAGGAAACCGGTATGAATCGCCGTGCGCTCAGCGTTTCGCTGCTCCTGCTGATTCTCCTGACGCTGGCCGCCGGTGCGCTCAGTATCTACAACCTGCATCAGCAACTGCCTTATGCGCAGTGGCGCGGCGCGCTATGGCATCCTGATATCGACAATGTTCAGCAGATGCTTTTTCATTACAGTTTGCTGCCGCGTGTCGTCGTGGCCTTGCTGGCGGGAGCCGGGCTGGGACTGGTCGGTTTGCTGTTCCAGCAGGTGTTGCGCAATCCGCTGGCGGAACCCGCAACACTCGGTGTCTCGGCGGGCGCACAGCTCGGTCTGACGGTGGCCACTTTGTGGGCGCTGCCGGGCGGAATGATCACCCAGCAGTTTGCCGCCATGACGGGCGCGGTGGTTATCGGTGCACTGGTGTTCGGTATTGCCTGGGGCAAACGCATGTCACCGGTCACGCTGATCCTCGCCGGTCTGGTGCTCGGCTTATATTGCAGTGCGGTGAACGGCCTGATCGGCATTTTCAACTATCAGAATCTGCAAAGTTTGTACATGTGGAGCAGTGGTGCGCTGAACCAGCAGGACTGGGATGTGGCGAGTTTCCTGCTGCCACGTGTGATTATCGTCTGGCTGCTGGCATTTTTGTTGCAGCGTCCGATGACGTTGCTGGGGCTGGATGACGGTGTTGCCAAAAATCTCGGCCTCGGGCTGTCAGCGGCGCGTCTTGCTGTGCTGACGCTGGCGATTCTGATGAGTGCGCAACTGGTTAATGCGGTGGGGATTATCGGCTTTATTGGCCTGTTTGCACCGCTTCTGGCAAAAATGTTGGGCGCACGTCGACTGGCTGTACGGCTGGTCATGGCGCCGGTGATCGGTGCGTTGCTGCTTTGGTTTACCGATCAGGTGATGCAAACCATCACCACATTCTGGATGGAAATTCCGACCGGTGCCGCGACGGCGCTGGTGGGTGCGCCGCTGCTGTTATGGCTGCTGCCGCGTCTGCGTAATAACATGGCACCGCCGCCGATGAATCAGGGCGACCACGTGCCTGATGAACGTCAGCATCTGGTGCGCTGGGTGTCACTGGCACTGACCGTGTTGTTCTTCGGCCTGATGGTTGCGCTGATGGCCGGACGTAACGCCACCGGCTGGAGCTGGTCAACCGGTGCCGACCTGCAGGCACTGTTGCCGTGGCGTTTACCGCGCGTGCTGGCAGCGCTGGCGGCAGGCGTGATGCTGGCGTCATCCGGTGTGCTGATTCAAAAACTGACCGGTAATGCAATGGCCAGCCCGGAAGTGCTGGGGATCAGCTCCGGTGCGGCGACGGGTGTGGTGGTGATGATGTTTATCGTGCCGGGCGATGCCTTTGTATGGCTGTTGCCGGCGGGCACGGCCGGTGCGGCGCTGACGCTGCTGGTGATTATGGTCGCCTCGGGGCTGCGAAGTTTTTCGGCCGAACGTATGTTACTGACCGGTATCGCGCTGAGTACCGCATTCACCACGCTGATGACGTTGCTGCTGGCGAGCGGCGATCCGCGCATGGGCGGCTTGCTGACCTGGCTTTCCGGTTCAACCTATTCCGTTTCTGCACAAGCGGCGTGGCGCACGCTGATCCTGGCCGGGGTGCTGATGGTTCTTGTGCCATTCTGCCGCCGCTGGATCAATATTCTGCCACTGGGTAGCGTGACGGCGAAATCGGTCGGAGTGGCGCTGACGCCCACCCGCGTGGCGATCTTACTGCTGGCGGCGGTGATGACGGCAGCGGCGACGCTGACGGTCGGACCGCTGAGTTTTGTCGGGCTGATGGCACCGCATATGGCGCGTATGATGGGATTTCGCAGGGCGATCCCGCAGTGGATGGTCGCCAGCGTGCTGGGCGGGTTGCTGATGGTCTTTGCCGACTGGTGCGGACGTATGATCATCTTCCCGGATCAGATCCCCGCTGGTTTGCTGGCGACGTTTATCGGCGCACCGTACTTTATTTATCTGCTGAGAAAGCAGGCACAATAATAAAAAAGGGCACTCCGGTGAGTGCCCTGAAATCAGCTGATATCGTCTTAAAAATTCACTTTTAAACCGACAGCGGCCTGATAGTTGCTGTAATCATTTTCACCGGCAGAGGCACCCGCCTGACCCCAGACCTGTATGTTTTCTGACGCTTTTCCGCTGAGACCCATCCGCAATCCATAGCGGTTTTCCGGGACATCGCTGCTGAGGGTATCGCCGTTAAAGGTCAGAGAATCTGCATACTGGCCATTTTCCCAATTCACTTCTACATAAGGAACCAGTGCGCTGCTGTCATTGCTGCTACGGTTAGATAAGCGAATAGCCGCGCGACTTTGCAATGCATCATCACTGCCGCCGGTGATACGGCTACCGTTGGTTTCGGTGTGGTTTTCACTGTCATAGCGGTTATAGATAACCTGCGCCTGAGGCTCAACCGTCCATTCACGGGTTGCTGACTGGCCGAAAGCCAGCAGATACCCTGTTTCCAGTGAAGTCTGGATCCCCTGGCTGCGGTAGTTTTCTTTGTCCAACTGGTCGCCCTGAACGCTGTTGTCATACCAGGCATAGTGTGCCCAGCTGTCTACATACCAGCCTTTTTGGTGCTGCGCATCCTGATACCAGGTCGCATAGGTCCCCACGCTATAACCGCTTACTTTACCCGTTGCGCCGTAGTGGTTGCCCTCTGCTTGCGATTGAGTCCTGCTTTCGCCAACACCTGCCATGATGCCTAACTGATACTGGCCACCACTGGCCGTATCGCCGGTAAGAAGCTCAGTTCCCAGTTGCAGTGCGGTACTGTTGATATCCAGGGATAAATCGCCGCCCGCCGCATTAAGCTCAGTCGCATCGCTGTGAATGAACAGCCAGGCCCGCCCGTCCTCACTTTTTTGTGCAGTACCGCGATCATGCTGCTGCAACGTGAACATACGCTGCGCAGCCAGCTGGTTACCGAGATAAGCACCGGTTTCAGGGCGATAGAGCGAAGGTGCCGGTGTCGGGTCCGGCGTCGGCTCAGGCGTGGGGTCAGGAATGGGATCCGGGGTGGGATCAGGAATTGGATCAGGCTCAGGCGTAGGATCGGGATCGGGCGTAGGGTCGGGCTCCGGGGTGGGATCCGGTTCCGGCGCGGTTGCCGAACTCAGATACCAGTCGCCATTCTGGGTATTCTGGAACAGGTTATATTCATATGCCCCGGCAACCGCGCGGTTCGCCAGCGAGAACTGCCCGTCAGAAGTGCCTTCTACACTGATGACTTCCATGCCTTGCAGGCTTTCAGCGCCCATTCCACCGATATTATTGACGGTCAGGAAAGATTGTCCGTAGCTGTTACCTCCGATCACCAGTGTGTCAGTCAGTGATGCATCATCGCCCAGTTCGCTGTTCATCACTACGGTTCCGTTATCGCCCGTATAATCGCCGGTAATGACATAGCGATTACCTACCTGGCCGCCGCCCAGCAACAGTGTGCCGGCATTGTTCATGTTTCCCTGCAACGTTGTTGTGCCAGCGGTGACTGATGCTTTACCGGGCAGGGCGTTATAGGCCATCACCGTTCCGCTGTTATTAATGTCACCCGTAACATTCCCTTGTGAAGCAAACCAGGCACCTTGCGCGACATTTACTTCAGGTGCGGTCAGGGAGCCGGTAGCCTCAACCAGTAATCCGCCGCCGCTATTGATGAGGGCATTTCCCGCCGAGGTGACATTGCCACTCAGGGTCAGTTGTCCGTGGTTAACCAACAATGTTGATTCATCGCTGCCGGTAAGGTTGATATCACCGGACAATGCCCAGTCATTACCGTTCATCGTCAGCGTTTTAAAGCCAGTGCCGGCCGACGTGCCGGTAAAATTGGCATCCTCAGATCCGGTTTCATAAAGCACCAGGGTATTGGTGTCTGCTGTGCTGCTGATAACGTCGCCGTCGAGCACGGATCCGGTGCTAAGTGTCAGGGAATTGCTGCCAGTGCCTGAGAAATTAACCGCTGCTTCTTTCCCTGAGAGGGTGCCGTAATTGGTGATATCGAAACTGGCAGTGTCAGAAATCAGGATGCCTGAATCCAGTTCAGAAGATATCGTGCCCCCGGCCTGGTTGACTATCACCCCATTGGAATTTCCCCTGCCTAACACACCGCCGGTTTTACCTGAGATGAGTCCGGAATTGAGTATCTGGCTTTGCGGATCGCCGTCTGCTGCTGAGTTGAATATCACACCGTAGCCGGTGCTGTTCACCACGCCACCTGCGTTACTGTTATAGTGGCCGCCGTTATAAAAATAAACCGCTGTGCGTGGTTTGCCAGGATTGGACGCTTTTATTGTGCCGCTGTTATTTACGGTTGAAAATTTCTGGAGATAGATAGCATCGGACTGAGATTCAATATAACCAGACTCACTATTATTGACCGTTCCGCTACCTTGCATTCGTACAGCATAATCATTACCGGCAAATTCTGTTCCGGTTGTAGTAATACTTACAGTGTTATTAAGTGTTGAATTATTCCCCTCAAATAAAATACCATTTTTTCCGGTTATTTCAGGCACAATGCTTTCGCTGTCTGACGGTGAAGGCCGTACCATTTCGAAAGTATTCCCGTCACCCGTAACAATGACGGCAGTACCTGTGGGATCGGTAAGGCTTTCTGCAGGCTGGAATAATGTGTCGGTGCCATCGAAAGACGTGGTTGTGAGCAGGGTCGCTCCGCTGTTTGCTTTTACCGGCGCAGAGGCCGCCATTGCCGGAGGAATTCCCTGTGCCAGAAAAAGAGGGAGTGCGGTATAAAGGGCAATTCTGAGTACAGAGATCCGGGATTTAACAGGTATATTCCCTGTCGTCCTGGAAGTTAAATAATTTTTATATACCATGCTGAATACAATTCCTTTGCATCATTCATTTGAAGTGATATTTGAAAAGCCGGAATTGTATCTTTTGGCGGTGGTTAAATAAAATACAGATATTATATATATCACGGGAAGGTATTCCTCCCGTGAATAATAAATTAATTTACATTATTAAAGCTTAGCGAAACAACGACGTGCTGCATCGATGGTGCGCTGAATATCTTCCTGCGTATGGGCGATAGACATAAAACCTGCTTCGAACGCGGAGGGGGCGAGGTAAACACCTTCATCCAACATCAGGTGGAAGAACTTTTTGAAACGTTCAACGTCACATTTCATCACATCCTGATAGCAGGTGACGGTTTCAGCATCGGTAAAGAACAACCCGAACATGCCGCCGACGTGATTCACCGCGAACGGAATATTTTCTTTGCGTGCCGCGTCCAGCAAGCCTTCGGCCAGTTGGGTGGTGCGTTCGGTCAGGGTCTGATGAACGCCCGGCTGTGCGACTTGTGTCAGGCAGGCAATACCGGCAGCCATGGCAATCGGGTTACCGGAAAGTGTTCCTGCCTGATAAACCGGCCCCGTTGGTGCCAGCGCTTCCATCACATCGCGGCGCCCGCCGAATGCGCCCACCGGCATTCCGCCGCCGATGATTTTACCCAGGCATGTGAGGTCAGGCATCACATCATAATAATCCTGCGCACCACCCAGTGCGACACGGAAACCGGTCATGACTTCATCGATGATCAACAGTGCGCCAAATTCATCACAAATTGCCCGCAGACCGGGCAAAAACTCAGGCAATGGCGGTACACAGTTCATATTGCCGGCGACCGGCTCAACAATGATACAGGCGATATCGTCAGGAAATTGTTCGAACGCGGCGCGGACAGAATCCAGATCATTATAGGTACAGGTCAGCGTGTGTTTGGCAAAATCAGCCGGTACGCCTGGTGAGTTTGGCTGGCCGAGGGTCAGCGCGCCGGAACCGGCTTTTACCAGCAGGCAGTCGGCATGGCCATGGTAACAGCCTTCGAATTTGACGATTTTATCGCGATGCGTGAAACCACGCGCCAGACGGATGGCACTCATCGTCGCTTCGGTGCCGGAGTTCACCATGCGCACCATGTCCATGCTGGGCACCAGACCGGTCACCAGTTCGGCCATTTTGACTTCCATCTCGGTCGGTGCCCCAAAGCTCAGACCGCGCTCTGCCGCTTCAATCACCGCATTGCGGATTTCAGCATTGTTATGGCCAAGCACCATCGGTCCCCATGAACCCACGTAGTCGATGTAGGCTTTACCATCAGCATCAAACAGGAAAGCGCCGTCAGCACGCGCGATGAATAAGGGGGTGCCGCCGACGCCGGAGAAGGCACGTACCGGCGAGTTAACACCGCCCGGGATCAGCGCTTGCGCCTGCGTGAACAGACTTTCTGACTTACTCATTATTCGGCTCCTGAATTGCTGGGTTCAATATGTGATGAAATGATTAACGCGCCCATTCTAGTGAACTGAGCGGCGTTATCAAACCGTAAACCGTGCGGCATTTTGTTGCAGATCCTGTCAGGACGGCAATTTGTATGATTAAATCCATTTACCTTCCATAACCTTTTTTGTATTTCGCCTTCCGTGATGAATGAATCAGACACTGAAATTTTAGCGGATTCGCCCGCGCGCGGTCCGCGCAAACGCAGCGAAATCCTGCGCCTTGTATTGCGTCGCGATAAAACGCCGGTCACCATTTTGCTTGTCGCCGCTGTGGTCGGCACGGCCGCCGGTTTACTCGGCGTAGCATTCGAAAAAGCGGTGAACTGGGTGATGGCGGTCCGGCTTTCCGGGCTGGATGTCTTCAGTGATTACTGGATCCTGCTGTGGCCACTGACGTTTGTGTTTTCCGCCGCACTGGCGATGGTCGGGTACTATCTGGTTCGGTGTTATGCGCCCGAGGCGGGCGGTTCAGGGATTCCGGAAATTGAAGGCGCGCTGGAGGAATTAAGGCCGGTACGCTGGTGGCGTGTGATCCCGGTGAAATTTTTCGGCGGCATGGGGACGCTGGGCGCGGGTATGGTGCTGGGAAGGGAAGGGCCAACTGTTCAGATGGGCGCGAATGTCGGGAAAATGATGGTCGATATTTTCCGGCTGCGCAGTGCGGAGGCGCGGCATTCGTTGCTGGCAACCGGTGCGGCGGCCGGTCTTTCGGCCGCATTTAATGCGCCGCTTGCCGGTATTCTGTTTATTCTCGAAGAGATGCGGCTGCAGTTCCGTTACAGCCTGATCTCGATAAAAGCGGTGTTTATCGGCGTGATCATGTCGAGTATCGTTTTCCGTATTTTTAACGGTGACGGCGCGGTGATTGAAGTCGGCAAACTGGCAAGTGCGCCGCTCAACACACTGTGGTTGTATCTGGTGTTAGGCATGGTATTTGGTGTGGTCGGCGTCTGCTTTAACGCCCTTATTTTCCGTACGCAGGATATGTTTGCCCGCGTGCATGGTGGAAATCTGCGTAAAATCCTGCTGATCGGCGGCATGTTGGGAGGATTCTGCGGCCTGCTCGGGCTGGTGCATCAGGAAGCCACCGGGGGCGGATTCGCATTGATCCCGCTGGCGGCGGCAGGAAAATACAGCCTGATGATGTTGCTGGCGATCTTCGTTGTCCGGGTGGTCACGACGCTGTTGTGCTTTGCGTCCGGTGCACCGGGGGGGATTTTTGCCCCGATGCTGGCGCTGGGCACGTTGCTCGGCACCGCATTCGGTACGGCGGCACTGGCGTGGTTCCCGCAATACGGCATTCAGCCTGCCACTTTTGCCATTGCCGGAATGGGCGCGCTATTTGCCGCCAGTGTGCGTGCACCGCTGACCGGTATCGTGCTGGTGCTGGAGATGACCGATAATTATCAGCTGATTTTACCGATGATTATTACCTGCCTGGGGGCGACCCTGCTGGCGCAGTTTTTGGGCGGTAAACCCTTGTATTCCGCCATCCTGACCCGCACCTTACAGAGGCAGGAACGTGAGAATGCCGAAAAAACGCAGGCCGGGGTTACCACTGAAAGCACCAATGAGCAGGACAACGCAGCCAAAAATGCCCATACTTGAAGCATTAACTCAGGTATAAGATAATGAGTATATTATTCAGACAGTCAATCCGGCGGCCTGAACAAATGCGGATTGGGAGTGAGAAATTATGAGTGAAGCATTGTTGAATGAAACAGCCGCGTTGCCGTTACAGTTTACTGAGGCCGCGGCACGTAAGGTGAAAAACCTGATTTCCGATGAGGAAAACCCTAACCTGAAACTGCGTGTGTATATCACCGGGGGCGGTTGTAGCGGTTTCCAGTACGGTTTCACCTTTGACGACAAAATTAATGATGGTGACATGACCATCGAAAAAGCCGGTGTGGCGCTGGTGGTGGACCCGATGAGCCTGCAATATCTGGTCGGCGGTTCGGTGGATTATACCGAAGGGCTGGAAGGTTCACGTTTTGTGGTGACCAATCCGAATGCAAAAACCACCTGTGGTTGTGGTTCCTCTTTCAGCATTTAATTACCCGTTTCAAAGAAAAAGCCCGTTTGCGCATGCAGACGGGCTTTTTTATGCTTAAAACCCCCGTTCAGAAGGGCGCTCAGGTGAGTGAGTATTCACAAGGGGGTTACCATTCAACCGTCACCAGCTTCGAACCGGGGCTAATCCCCGGCACGGCGGTAAGCATTTTTTCGCTGATGTGCGGTTGCATCATCGTCCGGCTGGCGCAGATGACTGAAGTGTGAGTGCGCGCAGCATTAATCTTGCAACTTGGCATGATCGTCAGGCTGACGCCAATCTGGCCGCCCGTCATGCCCGCGACAGCAAACAGCGGGCTCAGTGCGAGCAGCACACTGAGTAAAAGAGCTTTCATTATTGTTATTCCTGCTGGTGTAGATCAACAAAATCAGCCTGGCTGAAAAGGTTATCGGTCTAATTTTCGCGGTCTTTAATCCGAAGTTGTTACGATTCGGAGATAAACCGCTTTTTTGTCGTTGTTCATACCGTTATTTATATTAATTTGCTTGTTTAACAAACAGATAATCGTAAGGCGGGGGTGGCAACGTACGAAGGATGTTACGCCGGATAGAGTAACAGAAGGCGACGAAAAATTATTGATTTCGGTTAATAATACAACAATCCGGGAAGGCGCCTGCGGGTCTGCCCGTTGATACACTTTCATGTTGGTGAGTATTCACCCTTCAGGGATAGCAGCAAGCTGCGGGCAAAGTTGTTGTGCAGCCAGAAGGATACGCGGTCCGGCGCGGCTGAACCAGTCGGGATCCAGGGCGATAACCTGCGCACTGAGCATCGGGCCCCAGTAATCTTCTATCACCTGTTTCTGCGGTTTTCCGCCTGATATAACAATAACCTGAGGATGACGGCTTAAAACCTGTTCCCGGCTGACCTGAGGCCAGGGTACGCGGCTGTCAGCGAAAATATTTTTTGCGCCGCACACGTTAAGCACTTCGCTTTGCATTGTGGTGGCGGCAGCCGTAAACAGCGGCTGGGTGCCGAACTGAATAAAGGCAGAAACCGGTTTTTCGCGGCGATATTTCAGCTTCAGCGCCTGCCATTGCTGACGGAAATCCGCCGCGGCTTGTTTTGCCTTTTCCGGCGAAGGGCTGTACACCGCCAGCTGTTCCAGTGCCTGTACTACCTGTTGAGCATTTTGCGGATCAAGATAGATAACCTGTATCCCCAGCGAAATCAGCTGATCCAGCGGGCGTTGCGGGTTACCGCCCCGCCAGGCGAGGACCAAATCAGGTTTCAGCGTCACAATACGTTCAACGTTGATTCCCTGCCAGTTAGCCACCTGCTCAAGCTTTCTGGCCTGGGGTGGATAATCGGAGTAAGCACTAACTCCGATTATCCGGTCGCCCAGACCGGCGGCAAACGCCAGTTCTGTCAGACTGGGTGCCAGCGTGATCACCCGTTGTGCAGGTGCGGCATTGGCCACCACAGGCAACAGCAGGCCGCTCAGAATGAGGCAGAACCGGCTTATCATTATTCTTCGGAAGCTGCCAGCGCTGTCAGCATCGCATCCACCATCAGAGTGGATTGCTGTGCGGCGACAACCAGGAATTCTTCAAAGCTCAGGTGAGATTCACCATCGGCAACGTCAGAAATCGCGCGAACGACCACGAACGGCGTATCGAAAAGGTGGCAAACGTGACCGATAGCGGCAGCTTCCATTTCGACAGCCGCAACCTGCGGGAAGGTCGCGCGGATACGTGCCAGAGGCGCGGCACCATTGATGAAGGCGTCACCGCTGCAAACCAGGCCGCGGACGGCGTTCAGGTTCAGTTCACGGATGCAGTTCTCTGCCAGTTCAATCAGTGCCGGATCAGCGGTGAACGCAGGCGGACAACCGGCCATCTGGCCCGGTTCGTAACCAAACGCGGTGACATCAGCATCGTGATACCGCACTTCATCAGAGACAACGATATCGCCGACTTTCAGCGTTTTCGCCAGACCGCCGGCGGAACCGGTGTTAATCACCACATCAGGACGGCAATGTTCCAGCAGCAGCGTGGTGCCCATCGCCGCAGACACTTTACCAATGCCGGATTTCAGCAGCGCCACGTCTACGCCGTTTAACTGGCCTGTATAGATTTCGCAGCCCGCACGTTCGATAGTCTGACGGTTGATGATCTTGTCGCGCAGCAGAGTCACTTCCTGCTCCATTGCACCGATAATGCCTACTTTCATATGAATACTCGCAGATGTGTATGGAATGAGCCGCAGCATGTGCGGAATTGTCGGTTTAATCACGAAAACAATGCGCGATAGTCTATCATGGCTAAAGATAAGAAATAATCCGTTTGGGATGCAGGTTATTAATGCAAAAAGTGCGTCGGTTTGATGTGTGAGTGGCTGAAAAGGTGGGAAAACATGTCCGGGATCGATTTTAAAGCGAAATTCAATTTTCAGCGCCCTTTCAGCGCACCGATAGAGGCACGCGATGCCTATGACGTCGTCCGTCAGTTCGAAAGCGATCGCGGACGCATTATCAACTCGGCAGCCATCCGTCGCCTGCAACAGAAGACGCAGGTTTTTCCGCTGGAGAAAAATGCCGCCGTTCGTAGCCGCCTGACCCATTCCCTTGAAGTTCAACAGGTCGGGCGTCACATTGCCAAAGAAATTTTGCATCGTCTGGGCCGGCAGGGAAAACTGGAATATTACGGGCTGGACGAGGTGACGGATCCGTTTGAAAGTGTGGTCGAAATGGCATGTCTGATGCATGACATCGGCAATCCACCGTTCGGTCATTTTGGTGAATCCGCCATCAATAACTGGTTTGCCAGGCGGATGGATACTTCCGGTTGCGGCGAAACGCCGCAGGAAATCGATTCCTGTCTGGTCGCGTGTTTACGCCTGACGTCAGGCGATACTGAACTGAATCAGCTGCGCAGTAAAATCCGCTACGATCTGTCTAATTTTGAAGGCAATGCGCAGGCCATCCGGCTGGTCTTCACTTTGCTGAAACTCAATCTGACCTACAGCCAGACCGCGTGCATTCTGAAATATACCCGCCCTGCGTACTCAATGACCAAACTGGCCTCGCATGATTACCTGATGAAAAAACCGGGTTTTTATCTGGCGGAAGAGCCGTTCATCAATAAACTGCGCAGCGAACTCGGGATGGGTGAATTTAACCGTTTTCCGCTCACCTACATTATGGAAGCGGCCGATGATATTTCTTACTGCATTGCGGATCTGGAAGATGCAGTTGAAAAAAGTATTTTCAGCGTTGAACAGCTTTATCAATATCTGTGTCGCGAGTGGGGCACAATAGAGAAAAATGACTTCTTCGATAAAGTGGTTCGCACCGCTTACGAAAAAATGGATAAAGCGAAAACGTTCCGTAATCCGGTAGATTACTTCTTTATGGAACTGCGTGTTCAGACGGTGAAACAACTGGTGCCCCATGCTGCCCGCAGATTCATTGATCATATAGAAGATATTTATCAGGGCACCTTTAATCATGCATTACTCGAAGATGACAGCCAGGCCAACCGGTTGTTAGAGATTTATAAAGCGGTCGCCTTCAAACAGGTATTCAATCATCACGAAGTGGAGGAGCTGGAATTACAAGGCTATCGGGTGATCAGCGGATTACTGGATATTTACAGCCCGCTGCTGGATATGCCGCTGACCGATTTTACCCGTCTGGTTCAGGAAGACACGCACAAGCAATATCCTATAGAAACCCGTCTGTTGCATAAGGTTTCTGCTAAACATCGTCTGGCTTACAACAATGCTGTGGCGGCTCTGGAAGGGTTACCGGTCGCGGAACATGCCGCGCAGGAGTTTTATTACCGGGCGCGAATGATCCAGGATTATATCAGCGGTATGACTGACCTTTATGCATACGATGAATACAGAAGACTAATGGCGGCTGAGTAATTTTCCCGTCATATTTCGTATGACAGAGGCATTGGCTGTTTTCAGTTATCCGGATCCCTGACTCATGTCAGCTCACCGGGATTTCTGCCCTTGCCGTCTTGCGGTAATACGAATTATTTAGGGTGATAGTTAAGGATTAAATTTAAATGTCTTTAAGTTTCTTTACTGAACTGTCTGAAAGTTCGCCATTTGTAAGCACTGACAATAATTTTTTACCATTGTCCGTTCGACCCTGATGAACTTCACGTTATTAATACTCTCTCAGTATCACGACTACCAAGCAATGCGACTATTTTTGGTTGCCACAATAATTTTAAGAGATCCTGAAAAATGAAAAAATCGAGTTTATTCCTCAGCGCATTAGCGTTAAGCATCGGCATGGCAATGGCCCCGGTTTCTTCTGCACTGGCTGCTGAAACAGCGTCTTCCAGCACCAGTACCACTCAGCTTCCTAGCCTGGCACCTATGCTTGAAAAAGTGATGCCATCCGTGGTGAGCGTTAACGTTGAAGGCAGCGCGCCAGTAAAAACACCGCGTATGGGCCAGCAGTTCCAGCAATTCTTTGGTCAAAATTCACCGCTGTGCCAGGACGGCTCGCCGTTCCAGGGTTCTCCGGTTTGCCAGGGCGGTGGCCAGGGGCCGGACGGTCAGCCTGTGCCTGAACAGAAAGAAGATTTCCGCGCGCTGGGCTCCGGTGTCATCATTGATGCCGACAAAGGTTATGTTGTCACCAACAACCATGTGGTGGATAACGCCACTAAAATCACTGTGCAGCTCAACGATGGCCGCAAGTTCGACGCGAAAGTCATCGGTAAGGATCCGCGTTCTGACATCGCCGTTATTCAGTTAGAAAATGCGAAAAACCTGACGGCGATTAAGATGGCTGATTCCGAACAACTGCGTGTGGGTGATTACACCGTGGCAATCGGTAACCCGTATGGTCTGGGCGAAACCGTGACTTCCGGTATTGTTTCCGCACTGGGTCGTTCCGGCCTGAATATTGAGAACTACGAAAACTTCATCCAGACTGATGCGGCAATTAACCGGGGTAACTCCGGCGGTGCGCTGGTGAACCTCAACGGTGAACTGATTGGCCTTAACACGGCGATCCTGGCCCCGGACGGCGGCAACATCGGTATCGGTTTTGCGATCCCAAGTAACATGGTGAAAAACC
Organism: Rahnella sp. PD4; assembly: GCF_049199325.1. Classification (NCBI taxonomy): domain Bacteria; kingdom Pseudomonadati; phylum Pseudomonadota; class Gammaproteobacteria; order Enterobacterales; family Yersiniaceae; genus Rahnella; species Rahnella sp. PD4. Next base: position 257,946 of record NZ_JBLZQF010000003.1, read on the forward strand.
TGTCTAAACAAATGATCGAATTTGGTCAGGTGAAACGCGGTGAACTGGGCATCATGGGGACTGAGCTGAACTCCGAACTGGCGAAAGCCATGAAAGTTGACGCACAGCGCGGTGCGTTCATCAGCCAGGTCATGCCGAAATCCGCCGCTGAGAAAGCGGGCATCAAAGCCGGTGACGTGATACTGAGCATGAACGGTAAACCGATCAGCAGCTTCGCCTCGTTCCGTGCTGATATCGGCACCTTGCCAATCGGTACTAAAGTGACGCTCGGCCTGCTGCGTGAAGGCAAACCGATGAACGTTGACGTCACTATCGAGCAAAGCACTCAGACACCGAAAGTGGAATCCGGCAATATTTATACCGGCATCGAAGGGGCTGAACTGAGCAACGGTGCGGCAGGCGATCAGAAAGGTGTGAAAGTCGATGAAGTGAAACCGGGTTCAACGGCGGCGCGCATCGGCCTGAAAAAAGGCGACGTGATCCTGGGTGTGAATCAGCAGAAAGTAACCAATCTGGGTGAGCTGCGTAAAATTCTCGACACCAAGCCAAACGTTCTGGCGCTGGATATTCAGCGTGGCGATACCTCCATTTATCTGCTGGCGCAGTAATTTACGTCTGCAAGACCGCATACAAAGCACGCTCCGGCGTGCTTTTTTTTGCCTGTTTTTCAGTAATACACATAAATTATGCGGATTTTGCCGGGCAGGTTGGGCATTTGCTTAAAACTGTGACGTTACCCGCAACTTCAATAGGCGCTTTCGCTCTTTGGGCATTTGCATAATGTGTGGGCATCACGGCCTGAGTATGCTGTTTTAACAACGATAAAACAGGCAAGGCAGGGGCTCCATGTCGGCGTATCATCTCGATGCAAAGCTGGCGCAACAAATTGTTGCCCGCACAATGCAAATTATTGATAGTAATGTGAATGTCATGGATGGCCGCGGACGGATTATTGGCAGCGGCGACGATCAGCGTCTTGGTGAATTGCACGAAGGCGCTTTGCTGGCGATTTCGCAGGAGCGTATTGTCGATATCGACGAAGGCGTTGCACGGCATTTGCACGGTGTACGTCCGGGTATCAATTTGCCGCTGCGTATCGACGGCCAGATCGTGGGCGTTATCGGTCTGACGGGCAATCCGTCCCAGTTGCGTCAGTATGGCGAGCTGGTATGTATGACGGCGGAAATGATGCTCGAACAGGCGCGCCTGTTGCATATGCTGGCGCAGGACAGCCGTCTGCGTGAAGAACTGGTGCTTAACCTGATCCGTGTGGATGAGCTTTCACCGGCGCTGATGGAGTGGGCGCAGCGTCTGGGCATCGACCTGAACCGGCCACGCGTTGCGGCAGTGGTAGAAGTAGACAGCGGACAGCTTGGTGTGGATTCCGCCATGGCCGAACTGCAGCAGTTGCAAACCTTGCTGACTACGCCGGAGCGCGACAACCTGATCGCTATCGTTTCCCTCACTGAAATGGTGGTGCTGAAACCGGCGCTGAACAGCTACGATCGCTGGGATCCGGACAGCCACCGTCAGCGCATTGATCATCTGCTGTCGCGCATGACCGAAACCGGACGCCTGCGCGTGCGCATTTCCCTGGGTAACTTCTTTACCGGCCCCGGCAGTATCGCCCGTTCTTACCGCACCGCACGCACCACCATGACGGTAGGCAAGCAGCGGATGCCGGAACAGCGCTGTTATTTCTATCAGGATCTGATCTTACCCGTGCTGCTCGACAGCCTGCGTGGCGGCTGGCAGGCCGACGAACTGGTGCGTCCCCTGGCGCGTCTGAAAGCGACGGATGGCAATGGATTACTGCGGCGCACATTGGTGTCGTGGTTCCAGAATAACGTTCAGCCGACTGCGACCTCTAAAGCATTGTATATTCATCGTAATACACTGGAATATCGCCTTAACCGTATCTCGGAATTAACCGGTCTGGATCTGGGTAATTTCGACGATCGTTTATTGCTCTACGTCGCTCTGCAATTAGATAATAACCATCTGTGACAGCCATCACAGCTGTTTCATTTTTTGTGAAACAACTCCCATGTGGCTGGGCATTTGCCTCAGGATAAATGCAACGGGCTGTTTATGCTTGGAAGATTGCCCAATGAGTAAAAGGAACGTTGTTCATATACTGGCTGCGTTCCTTCCTCTCTGAACCCTACAGTTCTGTGAATGGAATGACTTTTATCTCTGTTTAGAGGCGTTGTCATTAATTCCGGAGAACACCATGGAAACTACCGTTTCAGCAGCCAGTGCTGTCAAAAAAAGAACTAACGCGCGGTACTGGATAGTGGTGATGTTATTTATTGTCACCTCATTTAATTACGGCGATCGTGCCACGTTATCCATTGCCGGTTCGGCAATGGCCAAAGATATCGGGCTGGATTCCGTCGGGATGGGTTATATCTTCTCGGCATTTTCCTGGGCTTATGTCATCGGTCAAATACCCGGTGGCTGGCTGCTCGATAAATTCGGTTCGAAAAAAGTCTATTTCTACAGCATTTTCATCTGGTCTTTATTCACCCTGTTGCAGGGCTTTGTTGATGTCTTCAGCGGCTTCGGCATTGTTGTTTCATTGTTTGCCTTACGTTTTCTGGTCGGTCTGGCCGAAGCGCCGTCCTTCCCCGGCAACAGCCGTATCGTCGCCGCCTGGTTCCCGGCTCAGGAACGCGGCACTGCGGTCTCTATTTTTAACTCCGCACAGTACTTCGCCACGGTTATTTTCGCCCCGATCATGGGCTGGCTGACGCATGAGGTGGGCTGGTCACATGTCTTCTTCTTTATGGGCGGCCTCGGCATCATCCTGAGTTTCATCTGGCTGAAAGTGATCCACGATCCGAAAAATCATCCGGGCGTCAATCAGGCCGAACTTGATTACATGGAAGCCGGGGGAGCGCTGATCAATATGGATCAGAAGATCGCCCAAAAAGTCGTCGTCAAAGGCGAAAAAACCTTCCAGCTGAAGCAGTTACTGAAATCCCGCATGATGATTGGCATTTATATTGGCCAGTACTGCATCAACGCGCTGACCTATTTCTTCATTACCTGGTTTCCGGTGTATCTGGTTCAGGCGCGGGGTATGTCGATACTGAAAGCGGGTATGGTGGCTTCGGTACCGGCGATTTGCGGATTTCTCGGCGGTGTGCTGGGCGGGATCATTTCCGACTGGCTGATGCGCAGAACCGGCAACCTGACACTGTCGCGCAAGGCTCCGATTGTGATTGGCATGCTGCTGTCGATGTCGATGATTTTCTGCAACTACGTCGATACCGAATGGATGGTGGTCGGCATTATGGCATTCGCTTTCTTCGGTAAAGGTCTGGGGGCGCTGGGCTGGGCGGTGATGGCCGATACCGCACCGAAAGAAATCAGCGGGCTGAGCGGCGGTTTGTTCAACATGTTCGGTAACGTCTCCGGCATCATCACGCCGATCGCTATCGGCTACATTATCGGGACGACCGGCTCCTTCAACGGTGCACTGATTTATGTCGGCGTCCACGCGCTGCTCGCTGTGGTGAGTTATGTATTTATTGTGGGAAAAATCGAACGTATCCAGCTTCGTCCGTACGCCAGTACAGGCAGCATAAAAGGAGAACTGTGATGAGTACGCAATCCTCACCCGTCATTACTGATATGCAGGTCATTCCGGTGGCCGGGCATGACAGTATGCTGATGAATATCGGTGGCGCACATGGCGCTTACTTCACCCGCAATATCGTTATCCTCACAGACAGCGCCGGGAATACCGGTGTGGGCGAAGCGCCGGGGGGGGAGGTGATTTACCACACGCTGACGGAAGCTATTGCTCAGGTGAAAGGCCAGGAAGTCGCGCGCATGAACCGGCTGGTGCACCAGATCCACATGGGCAATCAGTCGTCTGATTTTGACTCTTTCGGCAAAGGCGCATGGACTTTCGAGCTGCGTGTTAACGCCGTCGCCGCACTCGAAGCCGCACTGCTGGATCTGATGGGCAAATTCCTCGGTGTGCCGGTATGTGAACTCCTCGGGCCGGGCAAACAGCGGGATGAAGTCACGGTGCTCGGTTATCTGTTCTATATCGGTGACCGGCAGAAAACCGATTTGCCTTATCAGACTGGGGAGCGCGTTAACCATGACTGGTATCACCTGCGTCATCAGGAGGCCATGAACAGCGAGGCGGTAGTGCGGCTGGCCGAAGCGGCGCAGGATCGTTATGGCTTCAGGGATTTCAAACTTAAAGGTGGCGTATTGCCGGGCGAGCAGGAGATCGAGGCGGTTAAAGCACTGGCAAAACGGTTCCCGGATGCGCGGATCACCGTCGATCCGAACGGCGCATGGCTGCTGGATGAAGCGATCGGTCTGTGCAAAAACCTGCACGGTATCCTCAGTTATGCCGAAGATCCGTGCGGCGCGGAGCAGGGTTTTTCCGGTCGTGAAGTGATGGCGGAATTCCGCCGCGCCACCGGTTTGCCGGTCGCCACTAACATGATCGCTACCAACTGGCGTGAGATGCAGCACGCGGTCATGTTGCAGTCGGTGGACATTCCGCTGGCGGACCCACACTTCTGGACGATGCACGGTGCGGTGCGCGTCGCTCAACTTTGCGATGAATGGGGCCTGACGTGGGGTTGTCATTCGAATAACCATTTCGATATTTCGCTGGCGATGTTTACTCATGTCGGCGCGTCCGTACCGGGTAAGCCGACGGCAATAGATACGCACTGGATCTGGCAGGAAGGCAGCCAACGCCTGACCAAAGAGCCGCTGCAAATTGTGAACGGGAAAATCAAAGTGCCTGAAAAACCGGGGCTGGGTGTGGAGATCGACATGGATCAAATCCATCGTGCCCACGCGCTGCACCGGACACTGCCGACCGGTGCGCGCAACGATGCCGCCGCGATGCAGTATCTGATCCCCGGCTGGACATTCGATCGTAAGCGCCCGGCACTCGGGCGCGGTTAACGGAATCTGAATTGACTAAGGAGTCAGCATGACCTCTTCATCTACACCTAAAATTGTCTCCATGCAGGTGATCCCGGTCGCCGGGCACGACAGCATGTTGCTTAATCTCAGCGGCGCACATGCCCCTTTCTTCACCCGCAACATCCTGATTCTCAAGGACAGCAGTGGTCACACCGGCGTCGGCGAAGTGCCGGGCGGCGAGAAAATTCGTCAGACGCTGGAGGATTCTGCGTTGCTGGTGATCGGCAAAACTCTGGGCGAATACAAAAATGTGATGACTGCCGTGCGGGAGAAATTTGCCGACCGTGATGCGTCAGGCCGGGGTTTGCAGACCTTTGATTTACGCACCACCATTCACGTCGTGACGGCGATCGAAGCTGCCATGCTTGACCTGCTCGGCCAGCATCTGGGCGTCACCGTGGCTTCATTGCTGGGCGACGGACAACAGCGTGATGAAGTCGAAATGCTTGGTTATCTGTTCTACGTCGGCGACCGTAATAAAACGTCGCTGGGCTATCAGAGCCAGCCGGGCGACAGCTGCGACTGGTATCGCCTGCGCCACGAGGAAGCGCTGACACCGGCGGCGGTAGTGCGTCTGGCGGAAGCCGCGTATGAGAAATACGGTTTTAATGATTTCAAATTAAAAGGCGGCGTGCTGGCCGGGAGCGAAGAGGCCGAAGCCGTGACGGCGCTGGCGCAGCGTTTCCCACAGGCGCGGATCACGCTCGATCCTAACGGTGCCTGGTCGCTGAATGAAGCGATCGCGCTGGGCAAACAACTGCGCGGTGTGCTGGCGTATGCGGAAGATCCGTGTGGCGCAGAGCAGGGCTTCTCCGGGCGTGAGGTGATGGCCGAGTTCCGCCAGGCGACCGGTCTGCCGACGGCCACTAACATGATCGCCACTGACTGGCGTCAGATGGGACATACCATCCAGTTGAAATCCGTCGATATTCCGCTGGCGGATCCGCACTTCTGGACGATGCAGGGGTCGGTTCGCGTGGCGCAGATGTGCCACGAGTGGGGGCTGACCTGGGGTTCGCATTCTAATAATCACTTTGATATCTCGCTGGCAATGTTCACCCAGGTAGCTGCCGCCGCGCCGGGTAAAATTACCGCCATCGACACCCACTGGATCTGGCAGGAAGGCAATCAGCGCCTGACCAAAGAACCGTTGCAGATCAAAGGCGGTAAAGTGCGCGTACCGGAACAACCGGGACTGGGCGTTGAACTGGATATGGATCAGGTGATGAAAGCCCACGAGCTGTACAAAGGCATGGGACTGGGCGCCCGTGACGATGCACAGGGCATGCAGTTCCTGATACCGGACTGGAAGTTCGATCCGAAAAAACCGTGTCTGGTGCGGTGATCGCCGGCCAGATCCCGGCCATTAAAAAAGCCTCTCCCGTGAGAGGCTTTTTGCATTCAGCGCTGCGGATCAGCGACGTGCGTGTGCCGCTGCGGCTTCGATCTGTTCATCGGATGGACGTATACCGGTATACAGCACGAACTGTTCCACGGCCTGTAACGCGGCCACTTCTTCACCGGTAATGATTTTCTTGCCGTGTTCACGGCCATAGCGGATCAGCGGCGTTTCGGTGGCTTGTGCGACGACGACGTCAAAGACGATACTGGCACGATCAATCACGGCCGGTTCAAACGCCAGAGAGTCCGCTTCCGGTGTCCCCGGCATGCCGATGGGTGTGACGTTAACCACCATATCAACGGCCAGATCGCCGACTTCTGCTTTCCATTCGTAACCGTATTCTTCTGCCAGTGCACGGCCGTTGGCTTCGTTACGGGCGATGATATAGCCGGTTTTGAAACCTGCGTCACGAATAGCTGCCACCACGGCTTTACCCATGCCGCCGCTGCCGCGCAGGGCGAAAACGGCGTCGCGCGGCACCTGATGGCTGTCGAGCAGCTTGGCGACTGCGATGTAATCGGTGTTGTAAGCGCGCAGGAATCCATCGTCATTGACAATCGTATTCACTGACTGAATGGCAGTTGCGGAAGGATCCAACTCATCAAGGAAAGGAATGCAGGCTTCCTTGAACGGCATCGAGACTGCGCAGCCGCGAATGCCCAGTGCGCGTACGCCTTTCACTGCGGCTTCGATGTCCTGAGTGGAAAACGCTTTGTAGACGTAATTCAGGTCTAATGCCTGATAAAGGCTGTTATGAAAACGGGTTCCGAAATTGCCCGGACGACCGGAAAGGGACATACACAACTGGGTGTCTTTGTTAATTTCCCGACTCATTTCATTCTCCTTTTAAGATATTCTTAATGACCTTACGGCCTATTAAGCAACCTTAGCTGAAACGATCAGCCCCGACAATCTGCCTCTGTCTCAAATCGGCTGTTATACTTAACGGATGCGTGAACACGGAGGCTGACATGAATTTAGATCTATTTGATCACCCCGATTTTCACCCCAACTGGCGCGAAGAACTGTGTCCGGGTGCAGTGGTATTGCGCGGTGCGGCGCTGGCAGATGATGCGGCGTTGCTGGCGGAGATCGACCGGATCGCCGGGCTGGTGCCTTTTCAGTATCGCGCCACGCCGGGCGGCTATGCGATGTCGGTGGCAATGACCAATTGCGGTGATGTCGGCTGGGTGACGGACAGGGCAGGTTATCGCTATCAGTCCACCTCGCCGGAAAGTCATCAGCACTGGCCGCCGATGCCGGAATTATATCGCCGGCTTGCCGTCAGCGCGGCAGAACAGGCGGGTTTTGCGGGCTTTACGCCGGATGCCTGTCTGATCAACCGTTATCAGCCGGGCGCAAAAATGAGCCTGCATCAGGATAAAGACGAGCACGATTTCGGCCAGCCGATCGTGTCTGTCTCGCTGGGTTTACCGGCTGTTTTCCAGTTTGGTGGCATGCAACGCAGTGATAAAACGCAGCGTGTGCCGCTGTTACATGGTGATATTGTGGTGTGGGGCGGCCCGTCGCGGTTGCGTTATCACGGCGTATTGCCGCTCAAAGCAGGCGAGCATCCGCTGACCGGTCAGTACCGGTTTAACCTGACTTTCAGAAAAGCGACGTAATTCCGTGGGGATCAGGCCGTAAAGCACAGGACTTTGTCCGCATTCTGCTTTACACTGCCGCCCTGCAAAAATGACATGTTGAATAAATAATTACTTAGGCGGTAAGCGATGAACGGCGTAATCACAACCTGGTTTGAAGATAAAGGTTTCGGTTTTATCAAAGATGAAAACGGCGATAACCGTTATTTCCACGTGATTAAAGTTGCCAACCCTGAGCTGATTAAAAAAGATGCGGCAGTCACCTTTGAACCGACCACTAACAACAAAGGGCTTTCCGCCTTTGCGGTGAAAGTTGAGCCGGAGAGCAAATACATCTTTATCGCCGGTGAGCGTATCAAAATCACCAGCATTAAATCATTCCTGGCGTTTAACGAAGAAGTCCCGGCAGAGACGAAAATCGATAAAGAAAACGCCGTGCTGTCCGTCGGATTGCTGATGAACCGTATCCGCCCGCAGGAAGAAGAGAAAAAAGCGGAAACGCGCACCATGAAAAAGCTGCTGATCACCACCTTCCAGAACAGCACCTATGTGTTCACCGAAGATGAAATTGACGTGGATGCCACGGTCAAAACGCTGAAAGCGCTGTAATACCCTTCTCAAACCGGTGCACATCCGTGGCACCGGTTCTGTTATCCCCCCTTTTTTAATACGTCACTGTCACTGTCACCGTATCGCTGTAGTTACCTGCAGGCTGGTTGCTTTGCGCCAGATTCACCGACGCGGTGTACGGAAACGATTGTGATGTACCGGTGCCGGTCGCGCTGCTGTTGGTGGAAGCCGTCCATACCGTACTGTCACCTTTAAATATCTGATATTGCAGATAAGAGGTGGTGCCGCCGACGGTTGAGGCCATCTGCCGGTATTGCCCGGACACCGGCACGCTGCTGGTCAGATTGACGGAATAGCTGGCGTTCAGGGTACAGCGTACGCTGATAGTATTTGCCACGACCGTGGTCAGTCCGGAAGGCAGGGCTGCACTGCCGAAACCGACGTTGGGTGCACTGTCGATATAACAGAAATTGGTGACGTTGAGGGTCAGGTTGATATTCCCTGTCGTGGAGCCGGAGTCTGCCAGACACAGTAAGGTACCAATAGCCACTGAACACATATTCCATGTCCAGGAGAGGGGAACGACATCCGTATAGGTGCCGGCGGCCAGATTGGAAATGGCGGCCGGACGGATGTAGAGAGGTAACGTACTGTTGGGGCCGGAAAATAAGCCTAGCAATCCCAGTGCCGTGGTGCTGCTCCAGGTGATGGTATCGTTCTGATTATAAACGGCACTGCAGCTGGCATCTTTGCACAGGCTGTAGGGCAAGTACTGACCCGTTGTCCCGCTGTAAAGTCTTGGCTGTGAGTTGCTGGGATGCTGAGTCACGCCGATCAGGGCGGTGATGGTATTGGTGCCTGCAATGTTGAGCAGTCCGCCGGTACAGCTTAATCCGCTGCCGCCTGATGTGATCAAGGGTGAGGAACTGACGGCAAAGGAGTTCTGTGTGCCCAGCGTGATGGTGCCTGGTGTGGTAGTACAACCCGCTCTTACCAGCGACGACGCGCCCAGCAATAACATCAGTAGCAATCCGCGATGCATCCTCTGCCTGAACATTCTCATGATTTATCTCCTGCTGTGACTTTCGCTGAGCCACCGGGGCATGCCAGCGGGCCGATCTGCTCAATGCTGTGGTAGTCAGGGTTGAGTGTGAAACTGATCCGGCAGACCGAATGATCTTCCGTCCGGATATTCAGTACGTTGTTTTCCTGTAAGTGCGAGAAATAGGCCAGCCCGTCGTAACCCGTGACGGTGGTTTGTTGCGTATTTTGCTCCGTGACCAGCGTGCCGGGCTTCAGGGGCTGTCCGGCAGCGTCATGCAGGGTGATATTGGCGGACAGCACTTTCTCGACGTTGAATTTCACCACCACGCCGCTGCCCTGTTTCACCGCAATACGATCGTTGACGTTATTGGCGACCACGTCGGCGGGCAGCGGCAGGGTGTCGATTTCTACTTTGGCCGGATAATACGAACTGACGGTCGGGATCAGCAGGTGGCCGTTTCTATCCGTTTTGCCCATTTTCTGATTCTCGTACAGCACCGGAACATCGGCATAATGGTCGGTATCCACCACGATAAAGGCGTCATTGATCTTGTCTGAAAGGAACCAGTCATTGGCCATAAACACCACCGATCCGCTCAGATCCGCCCACCGGGTGTAATCGCCCTGATTGCCGTAGAATCCGCCCTGGATGGTCGCGTAACGGGATTTCCAGGTGGCGTCGGCTTGCCGATACGGATTGTTGCCGCCGCTGTAGGCCAGATTCCAGCCCAGACCGCCGTCGGTTGGCGTGGCTTTACTGGCGCCGGTTTGCTCCTGATAATGACCCGCACTGTCCCGTTGCACACCGGCGTTCAGGTTAATATCGGGGCCAAGCGGAATGATAAATTGCAGCTGTGCGCTGTAGCCGTTATCACCCAGCGTTTTATTGAGCGATAAAAACAGGCTGCTTTGCCCCCACAGCGAGCGGCTGTAGGAAAAATTCACCAGACGGGTATGCGAATTGTCATAGGCTTCGACATCGTAATACCCGATACCCATCGTGCCGTTAGCATGCCCGAACGGCGACGTGCTGAACGTCACCTGATCCGACTGACGGCTTAACCGTGTGTCGCTGGTGTAAGACGTGATGTCCTGATAACCCGCCGTACGTTTTGAGCGCAGTGCTGACAGACTGAATACCGTCGAATAGTAGGAATAGCCCAGCGTGAACTGGTTGCCGTCTTTTTTATCCGTCACGCTTTCGTCGGGCGGAGGGAGCATTTTACCTCCGGCATCGGGCATGCCTGCCGTCGGGTTATCATTAAGCTGTGTCGTTATCTGATTATCACCGCTGACCGGCGGATGATCGGCTTTACTCTGGCTGGCTGAAACACTCAGTGTGCCCCAGGTACCGACCGCGATATCCGCGCCAGCGCCGCCCAGCGCCAGACCCTGTACGGCTTCGGTATGACCGGAAAGCGTCAGATAATTGTTCAGCCCGTAACGGTAAATCCCGCTGAATGCGGCATCCGAATAATCGCCGTTGGTGATGCCATAATTTTTGCGAACGGCCCCGAGTGAGAAATCGAAATCGCTGAGGTTTTTGCGCAGTAAGGTGTTGGAAACATAAAACGGCACGCTGGTCGAAACCTGACGTCCGACCGCATCGGTGGTGACAACCGTCGCTTCACCGGCGCCATTAATATACGGCACGTTGGTCAGGGTAAACGGCCCTGAATTCAGGTTATTACTGCTGGCTTTGTAGCCATTGAGGAACAAATCCACCGTGGTTGGTACCGCCGCCGTACCGCTGTATTGCAGCAACGGATAAGTCACCAGATCCGGCCGGACACCAAAGTTACGGCTGATACGTAAACCGCCCATACGTGCTGAATTACTCCACGTCAGTGAATCGCTGACGAAATCCCCGGCCTGGTAGCTGATCAGGTTTTTCTCGTCTGTGAAACGCCAGAAGGTGTCGTAACGCAGATAGCCATCCTGTGTGGTCTGGCCGCCGTTGCTGCTGTCGATGTTATCAACGTTATAGCGGTAAGTGCCGGTATTGGTGACCAGCCCGAGGCCGCTGAATAAACGTTGCTCCATCCAGGTGGCGATAGTTTTCGCTCCGCCGGGGGAATCGGTGTAGTAGGAATCATAGTTAAACAGCAGGCCGGTGCTGCTTTGCGACGGCGTGTAGTTCATCAGGGGATCACCACTGATATTCTGGTTCGGCAGCCAGGCGTCCGGCACGCTGAGTATCAGCTGCTGGGTGGCCGAATCGTATTTCGCTTTCACGTCCGGCAGTTCACCGACATTAATCAACCCCTGCCGGCCGTTAATATGAATATGATTTTTCGCCAGCACACCCGCTTCCACGAAATACGCGTTATTGCGCCAGGTGACCGGTACGACCTGATTGTCGGTCTGGCCGTTGACCACAATCGACAGATAAAACAGGGCGTCTGTGACCACCGGTGCCGCACGCGGGGCATCGGGCAGTGAAGAATATTCCTGCGCCTGTGCGCTGAAGGTACTCAGGCATAACAGGCACAGGCTTCCCCGAAAATACAGTGGTCGCTGATGACCTTTCCGGAGAAGACGTCTGATTGGCATCCTTTGCAGCTCCTGCTGTTACTGGCCGCGCGCGATGACAATCGGTTGGGTGTTATCCGCTATCTGCGCATTGAGCTGCGCACCCGGCGTCACCCCCGCCGGCACCGGCCAGCGCATTTGCTGCCCCGGCAATACATAACCCATAAAACCGCCGACCAGGGTTTTCACCCCCTGTTTCTGATTGCCGGTGGCGGACCAGAACACGTTGCTCAGCCGCGCATGCACGATGCCGGTATTGCGCACCTGCAAATACGTTTTCCCGTTTTCGGATACCGTACGCCAGCTGAGGATCGGGCGCGTTGCCGTGGAAGGATCACGCTTCACGTCGCTACGATCATGGGTCCACAAACTGCCGCCATCCATAAATAGCGGAAGCAGATAACGCATCTGCAATTGCAGGCCGACCACCGCTTTGTCCTTCCCCTGCGAGGAATCATTCAGCGGGGAAGGGATCTCATCAATAATGATGCGGTACGCCTGCTCGGTATTGGCCGCAACCGGGGTATTGCGGATCAGCCGGATCAACTGACGCTGACCCGGCGGCACGGTAGCGAAAGGCGGGCTGGCGACTACGTTGCTTTGATCGGCGTATTTCTCGTTAAAATTCTCCTGCTTCCAGGCGAGTACGCGCACCTGCAAGGACACCGGTTCCGCGCCACGGTTTTCCAGCCACAGGGCGGATCCGTTCTGATCGGATTCAATAATCTGATAGACCGGCCAGACCAGCACCGAACTGGCAGCCTGTGCGGTCAGGCAAGACAGAAAAGCCCAGGTCAGTGCGGCGGTGGCGAACAGGCGTAAAAGCAATGTCTTCATATTTCTATATCCTGATAATTCAATAGGTTAATGTCACGGTGACCGTGTCGGTATACGTCCCGGCGGAAGGCAGGGGGCTCACAGCGTATAAGCGTGCATAAACCGGATAGGTTTGGGTGGTAGCCGGAAAGCTGGGGATGGACATCACCAGCGCGCCATCGCCCCATACCTGACTGCGGGCGGCGTCGCGAAAAAGCTGGTAGCCGAGCTGATCGGGATTACTGGTGTTTTGCATAAAGCGCCGGGTGGCGGTGCCCCCGTGGATACCGTAATCCATGGCAATACTGACGGAGGCACCCGGCGTACAGGTCACTACCACGGAACCGGCGCCCGTGCTGCTGACCGTATCGACGTTACTGGTGAGGGACGACATAGAACCGAAGTTGATGGTGCCGAGATTGGTGGTCGGGCTGGAAAGTGAGCTGCCAAATACGCAGCCATTGGTGAGAGTGGCTGAAACGGTAAATGTGCTGGTAGCTGTGGCGGCACGCGCTGAACTGCATAACATCAGCGACAATAAAACCAGCGACAATAAAACCAGCGGCAATAATACCCTCACCGGTAATAACGCGGTCGGAACCCGCTGGCGGCCAGGCATCATCACCTCTACCAGGATACGGTGACATTCACCGTATCCTGATAAACACCGGCAGCGGGCGTGGTTTGTGCCGGAACGCGGCCATAGACCGTGCTCCATTGATCCGCGCCGTTACCGGTGCCGCTGACGCCGGTGGTGTTGTCCCACACCGTGGTGCGGGCGGCCGTGGTATAAAGATTGTAAAGCAGGGTGGAAGCGCTGTTGGTGGTGTTCACCATTCGCCGCGCCGTGACCACGCCACTGCTGCCGCCATCCATGACAATTTTGTACGTCACCCCGCTCACGCATTTCACGCGGATCGATCCCGCCAGTTGTGCGCTGGTCGCATTCACCGCGCTGGTGAGCGATGCATAATTGCCAAAATTCAGCGTACCGAAACTGGTGCTGCCGGACGTCGTGGTTCCCGCTTCACAGGCGGGCAGCAACGTGGCACTGATGCCTATTGTTGCCGCCTGACTCAGTGAAATATACCCTTGCATTGACACCAGCAGTGCGGCTGGCAGTAGCAGCAGTACCTTGATGTCCATGATCTTTCCTTCCTTGAACCGAAAGCCAGTCAGAGGCGGAACCGACTCTGATGGAAAAACTCTTACCAGGAAAGAGTGGCAACAACGGTATCGTTATAGGTGCCCGCAGCCGGTGTGGTACTGGTCTGATCGGCAGGCAGCACACGACCGTAAATCGGAATATTTTGCGCCGTGGTGCCTGTCGTGAGCGTAATCGGCGTATTAATCGCGATTTCGGTAGTCCGTGCGGTATCGGAATAGAGGCGGTAAGGAATACTGTTACCGCTGGATGTCATGGTACGCAGCCCGCCGGTTGCCGCCAGTCCGCCGTTCAGTGACAGCGTCGGGGTCAGTCCGGTGCTACAGGTGATCGTGACTGCACCGGTGCCGTTGGCCCCGAATACCGTCCCGTTAATGACGCTGGTCAGATCGGCGTAGTTACCAAAGTTCAGTGTACCCCACTGGTTGGTCCCCCCCGTTGATGTGCCGTTACCGACCGTACAACCGGTGCTGATGGTCAGCTGAACGCCTACCTGTCCTGTTAAAGTACCGGCTGCCTGTGCGCCAGCGGCTAATGTCAGCGTTGCAGCGGCAAGAACGGCCAGCAATAATGATTTTTTTTCGCCCATGATGACTCCCAAAAACAGCTTACACCGTTGTGTATTCATGCAACGTCGTTGCATGTGGAAATCCTCTGGTGATGAATAATTAACGCTAAAAACTGCAAAAAAGCCGGTAAGAAACAGCGTGCAGGCCGGGTGTTATGTTTTCCCTTCACAACGGAGCGGAACCCTGACCTTATGTGCATGATGAAAAACGCCATCATGGTTAAATATAAGTTAATAAATTTACCTTAAGGTAATCTTTTCATTATTCAGGCCAATAAGGATAAAAACTCCATAAATTACAAATTATCGAATTTTTATCCTGTTTATTATTGATTTATGTTGATAATGATTGCCTTGTCTAAACCAAAAAACGCAGCTGTTTAACCTTTCTGGTTGTGGTGTTACCTGCTTGCTGCCCGTCATTGTTTAACAGCGCTACTGATGTTTTATGATGATGTGCTTCAGGAGGGGAAACCGCCGGCGCGTTTTCTGCTTTTTGAACAGGCTGACGCTCGGGGTTTCCCGCGTAGTGCCAGCAACACCACCAGCGCACAGAACAGCGTAATCGCCATCAGACACAACAGTAAGGGATGCAGTGAGGCGGCATAAAGCTGCTGTAGCTGCGGCGTACTGGCCTGCGGGATAAGCTGCTGTGTCACGGAAAGATTACCGGTCGCCAGACGTTGCGCCGCCTGGCTGATAGTTTCTGAGCTGATCGCATCACTGCTGAAATGCGCTGCCAGTGCGTTGCGGGTTAACGCCGACACAATAGCACTGACAATCGCCAGTGAGATGCCTTCTCCCGCCACGCGTGTGGTGCTGAAAATACCGGTTGCCATGCCCGCACGTTCCGTTGGCACGACGCTCACCGACAAGCCATCCATCAGCCCCCACGGCAAACCGGTACCGATGCCGATAACCACCATTGGCGCAATCATGCCTGTCAGATTCTGTGCCAGCACAGCCTGACTGAGCCAGCCCAAACCGGCGGCGGCAATCACTAACCCTGATGTGCATAATACCCCCGCAGAAATCCAGCGCGTCAGCCATGCCGCCAGCATCGGTACAATCAGCATCGGCAGTGAAAGCGCCATCATCATCAGCCCGGCGCGTTCTTCACTCAGACCCGTAACGCCGATAAATAGCATCGGCAAGACCACCAGCAGCACCACAAAACAAAAACCGGTCGCCAGCGGCAATGCCTGTACACCGATAAAACGGATGTAGCGGAAAAGCGATAAATCCAGCATCGGTTTTTTCACCCGTAATTCAATGACCACAAATACTGCGAGTAGCAGTGCCGCGCCACCCAGTTGAGAAAGTACTCGCGTGCTGTGCAGTCCGGATTGGGGAATATCCATCAGCGCCCAGGTCAGTAACGCCAGCATGGCGGTGAAGGAAAGGGTGCCCGGCCAGTCAATGCCGGATGCCTGCGGATTACGCGTTTCGCGCATTTTGGCTGCGCCGGTGATGAGAGAAAGAGCCGCAATGACTGTCGCGGAGAGAAACACCGAACGCCAGCCGAAATGCGCGATCAGCACGCCCGCAAGGAACGGGCCGAAAGCCAGCCCGACGCCAAAACTGCTGCCCATCAGGCTGAAGGCCCGGGTACGTGCTGCGCCATCGAATTCCTGCGCCAGTGCTGCACCCCCCCCTGCCAGCGCACCGGCAGCCGCAATACCCTGCGCGGCGCGCAGTAAATCAATCGCCAGCACACTGCTGCTGAAAGCCTGCAATAAGGATAAAAGTGCAAACAGCGAGACGCCGCTGACGAACACTTTTTTGCGCCCCAGTTCATCGGCCAGCGCCCCGGCGGCCATCAGAAAACAGCCGAAAGTAAGCATAAACGCATTGGTTATCCAGCTCAGCGCCTGCGCGCTGCCGCCGAGTTCACGGGCGATCGCGGGCGTTGCCACCGCGCCGCTGACAAAGTTGAGGGGTAAAATCACTGCCGCCAGACATACGGTAAACAGAACGCGCAGGCTGCCCGCCGGGGGGGTTGTTGAGGGATGCATGGGTTTCTCCAACGAATTAGGGTTAGCGATGATGATAAAATGTCGGTAATGTGACGGAAACAGGCCGTCAGTCCGATGATTGCGGACTAAAACGCTCGTATAAACGGGAGTCAATATGGAAAACCTCAACGGCCTGCTGGCGTTTGTCCGCGCGGCGCAAAGTCAGAGTTTCGCCGCAGCGGCAGAGCGGATGGGCATTTCGGCCTCGGCGGTCGGGAAAAGTGTGGCACGGCTTGAGGAAAAACTCAGCGTACGGCTGTTCAACCGCAGTACGCGGCGCATCAGCCTGACCGATGAAGGTCAGTTGTTTTTTGAGCGCTGTCAGAATATCGTCACGCAACTGGAAGACGCCGAGCAGGAACTGGTACGGATTTCCGCCGTGCCACGCGGTAAATTACGTATCACCGCGCCTGCTATTGGTTACCGCATGTTGTTGCCGCATTTGCCGGAATTTCGCCAGCGTTATCCCGACGTTGAGCTGGATCTGGATTTCAGTGACCGTATGGTGGACGTTATTGATGAAGGATTTGATATCGCCATCCGCAGCGGGGAACTGAACAGTTCGCAGATGATGTCGCGCCGTCTCGGGCCATTCCGTTTTGCCATTGTCGGTGCTCCGCAATATTTTGCCGCGCATCCTGCGCCGCTTACACCTGACGACCTTTATCAACATGCTTGCCTTCGCTACCGGTTTCCGGGCAACGGACAATGGCAGGAATGGGAAATGACCAGCCCGACGCCGCCGGAACTGCCGCTGGCGCTAAGCAGCAATAATCTGGAGTCGATACTGCAGGCGACGGTGCAGGGATTAGGGCTGGCGTATGTACCGGAATTTATCGTGCGGCCGTATCTGGCATCCGGTGAACTGATTTCGGTACTGCCCGCCTATCTGAAAGAAGGTGGGAAGTTTTCGGTAGTCTGGCCAAGCAGCCGCCATATGCTACCGAAAGTACGGGTTTTTATCGATTTCCTGACCGAAAAGCAGGTGCTGGGCTGATCAGTTTCTCTCTCATTGTTTATCCAGCCATTTGCCCATTTCGCCCAGGGCTTCATCAAGGTTTTCACGCCCGAAACCGATACGCAGGAAATCTTCAGATACGGCATTGAGTGCTGAGCCGTAGACCACCGAAGGAATGACCATCACTCCCGCCTGTTGCACCAGTTGCGTAGCAAAAGCTTCTGCGCCTTCCGCGCCGGTATAGCGCACAAACGTCAGCACCCCGGCTTTCGGCAATGATAACTGAAACAAGTGCGGATACCGCGCCAGAAACGCGGTCAGTGAGGCGAGGCGGCGGCGCGAACGTTCCATCACCCGTTCGAGGATCGGAATACGGGCATTGAGTGCTATCGTCGTGAGCACTTCGCCAGGCATGGAATTACAGATCGACAGATACTGCTTCATACGTTCCAGTTCCAGCATCCACGTTTTATCCTGACAGGCTACCCAGCCGATGCGCAGCCCCGGCAAACCGTACGCTTTTGAGGTCACGTTCAGCGAAATACCCCGTTCATAAATATCGGCGAGTTGCGGCAGGCGGTCAGCCGGATCAAACTCTGTCAGCCGGTACACTTCATCCGAAAAAATCCAGATCCCGCGTTCGCGGCACAGGTCGATCAGTTCATCAAGCTGCGCACGGCTTATCAGCGCGCCGGTCGGGTTATGCGGAAAGTTAATGACCAGCACTTTGGTATTAGGGCGCAATGCATCACGGATTTTGCCGGTATCCAGCGCCCAGTCATTATCTGCATCCAGCGCCACGCCGCTGACATCGCACAGCGATAACGGCACACTTTCCAGCGACTGATAATTCGGGGTAATCACCACGGCGTGATCGCCGGATTTGAGCAGCATCTGGAAACTGGCGTAAATCGCTTCGTCTGCACCGGCAAAACTGATGATGTCCTGCGCGGTAATTTTTTGATAGGTCGAGGCGATAGCATCAAGCAGTGCCGGTGTCCCGCGTAACGGCGGATAATCCAGCATCGTCTGCATGAACGGGGCGCGGTGTTCTTTCCCTGCCAGTTCAAAGAGCGTATCGAGGTCCATTGATTCAGGATAGGAAGAGGACAGCGGAAAACGCACCGCATGTTCGAGGCGCGAGAGGTAACTGATCAGACGAAAATCTTCAGGAAAAGACATGGCGTACCTGCTAATGAAAAATCAAAGCGTTCGTTAATGAAAAATCAAAACATCAGCGGCGCTGGCCTTGCGCAAAACGGCGCTCAAGGCGGCTTTGCAGCAGTTCTAACACAATCGACATAATCCAGTATATCGCGGCTGCGGTCGCCAGCATTTCCATATACCGGTAGGTGCTGCGCCCGTAAGATTGTGCCAGAAAGTTCAGTTCCCACAGCCCCATCAGCGAGACCAGCGAGGAATCTTTCAGCATCGAAATAAATATCGAACCGGCGGGCGGGATAATGATGCGCAGCGCCTGAGGAGCGGTGACGTGCACCGCAACCGTCCAGCGTGATACGCCGAGCGCCAGCGCGGCTTCCTGCTGACCGCGCGGGACCGAAAGTACGCCGCTGCGGATGGTTTCCGCCAGGTAGGCACCGTAGTTCATCGACAAAGCGATAATGCCTGAGCTGAGCGCGCCGAGCACAATGCCCGCCTGCGGCAGCGCCAGATAGATAATCAGCACCTGCACCAGCAGCGGCGTACCGCGAAACAGCGAGGCATAAAACGTCGCGCAACCAAACGCCAGCGCATTTTCAGACATCCGTCCGAGCGCGGTAACCAGCCCGATCAACAGACAGAAAAACATTGAGCAGGCAGTGATCATAATGGTCAGCGCTGCCCCCTGAATGAAGCCGTCCGGTGACAGGCGCAGGCCAAGCAGGAACGGCAGTTTCTGGCTAATCAGGCTCCAGTCGAGCCCCATTTTGCTGAACGTGCCGAGCAGCAGGCTGAGCAAAATCAGCCACGTCAGCCCGGTTTTAAATTTAAACGCGTGTGCGTGGTGCCAGCGTTCCGGCGTTTCCACTTTCGGCTGGCTGTCCGGGATTTGTGGCATTACGGTACCTCGTGGGTAATATCTTCACCCAGCCAGTGCTGAGAGATTTTAGCCAGTGTGCCATCGTCGCGCAGCGATTTGATGGTATCGGCCACTTTCTTATCCCATTCCGGATCGCCTTTGTCGGTGGCTACCCAGTTCGGTTCCGCATAAAGCTCGGTGACAATTTTAAACACCGGCGCGCGTTTGATACGGGCATTCGCGGTGGCTAAATCGGATACCACGCCGTCAAGACGCACACCGGGCCCGAGCGCCAGATTCTGGAACGCCACTTCTTCGTCGCTTGGGATCACCTGTACGTTATCGAACGGGAATGCGAGGGGTTTGCTGCCTGGGATCACCAGCGTTTTTTGCAGATACGTTTCGTAAGTCGAACCGATGCCGACGCCAATCTTTTTATTGCTCAGATCAGCCGCCGATTTGATGCGGTCATCTTTCTTATTGACCACTAAGACAGCCGGGGAGTTGTAATACGGTGTCGGGAAATCCAGCACCCTGGCACGTTCGGTGTTTGGCGTCATTGAGCAGATACAGGTATCCCAGCGACCCTGCCATTTTCCGCCGACAATGGTTTCCCAGCCCGGTGCAATGATCTCAAGTTTTACGCCCATCCGCTGCGCCACGGCTTTGGCCACATCAACGTCAAAACCGGCCAGCTGGTTATTATCATCAATAAAACCAAACGGCGGGTAATCGTTAACGATGGCATTACGCAACACACCGGTTTTGGTCACGCGATCCAGCGTCGCACCGGCAAATGAGGCAGCTGAAAACAGGGAGGCGGCAAGCAGAGTCACCACGACAAACGGAGTACGCATAAACAGAGTTTCCTTAAACGTAACCAAATTGAGAGATTATTGTGAAAACCTACACTAAGTTTTAGACGTATAGAAGTCTAAATTAAGCCTTTTCAGACTTACAGTGAACTCTGCGGAAAATCCCCCCAATCACAGTGCATTACTTCAATGCGGAGGTAACTCAGTAATCCCGCCCCGACGTGAGGTTAACTGTAGATGCTGCGGGCACTATCCGGTATGCAGATTTACGCGCAATTTCTTCCAATACCCGGCCGCAGGAGCGTGTTTAAATCGTGTCTCTCCATTGTGCTCAGGGGGCTGACACTAGGTTGACGACATTATTTGGGTCAGCCGCTGCGGCCTGTCAGGTATCCATGGCGGAAAGACCTGGTTTATCCGCAAATGACATAATTGAATACAACCCGTTAACTAAGAGAGTCCCGTAATGATGCCGTTTTCAAATGGATTTTTACTCAGCCTGTCGCTGTGTCTGGACATCGGAATGGCTAATATCGCCATGATGACGCTGGCGATGCAGCGGGGTTATTTTCATGGATTCTGGCTGGGCATCGGCACCTGCATCGGCGACTTAATTTACGCCGTACTGGCGCTGGCCGGGATGACGATGTTGCTGCAATACCAGAGCGTGCGCTGGATGTTATGGGTCGGCGGCTCGCTGATGCTGATGTGGTTTACCTACAAAATGATCCGCGCTGCACTGGCGCCTGCCGGGGACCTGGGCAGCGGTGACAGCACGCAGTCACGTTCTGTTATCCGTAATTTTGGCCGCGGCATTGTACTGGCGATGTCTTCACCGACCGCTATTTTATGGTTTGCCGCTGTCGGTGGTGCGCTGATTTCCCGCATGGGGCAGGGAAGCACGGCGAATGCTTCGTGGTTTCTGGGAGGGTTCTTTATTGCGGGTGTGTGCTGGACGATGGTGATTTGTTTCGTCGGCAGCCTGGGCGGAAAAATGCTCGGCACCAAAATGCTGAAATACTCCTATGTCGCTTCAGCAGTGATCTTCTCTTATTTCGCGCTGTATGTGGTCATCACCGGTTATCGGGAATTCATTTTGGTATAAGCGCCGGCGACGCATGAAGTGACAGTGAATAAAGGTGGGGGGGGATCCCCATCATTTTGCGGAATGTATTAATGAAATGGCTTTGATCATAAAAGCCCAACCGTATCGCCACATCCAGCGCATTATTATTTTTACGCAGCTGATTCCGGGCCTCAAGTAAACGCAACTGCATATGGTATTGCAGTGGTGGCATGCCAATGTGCTGGCGGAACAGGCGGACAAAGTGAAACTTACTCAGTCCGCTGATTTGCGCCAGCGTATCGAGATGGATTTTCCGGGTCAGATGGTCACGCATAAAATCCAGCGCCAGCATAACCGGCCGCAAAGATTGTTCCTGCTCTCTGGCGGGTTCTTCCAGCAACGCCCCCAGCAGCCATAACAAATTCTGTTCCTGATCGTCGTCGTTCAGTGTGCGCCGGTAATGGCACAGCGCGGAAAACAGCGCAGGATTGCTGAGCACGCCTTCGGTTAACACCGGCGCACAGTGATCAGAACGCAGATTGTGATCGACCGATACCTGACGCAGTAAAGATTGCGGAATATGTACGCTGAGGAATTCGACTTTGTCGTTGCCAAACAGCGAAGACTGGACGGTGGCCGGATTATAAATCGTAATATCGCCGCCGCGCACCAGTTCGGTTTTCCCGTGCAACCTGATTTCTTCCGTACCGGTCAGATTGGCACTGATGACATATTCATCATGCGTATGGCGGGGGAATGATGAATTGCTCGCTGTCAGATGCGAGTACTCAATGTCGTTAGCCATCGTCCATTCAGAAATAGAAAGAGACACGTTACACTCCGAAAATCTTTGCTGTGCTGAAAAAGGGGCAGCATCGGTTTTTCTTATAACGAACTTATAACACAAGTTGTTAACCACAAAAGCGGGGAAAATTCATCTTTTGCCGGCAAGGTAAACCGGACAGCAGGCATGCACGGAATGTAATCCAAATGTTAATTAAGAGCCGCAGTCGTTATTTTTCCGGACATGCTACCGATATTTTATAACGGCAATAACGGGGAGTTGTTTTTTGTTTTACAGAATAAAAACAATTAACAAAATCACTGTCAGACGACTTTTGGCAATACGTGCTCGTTTTGGCTGACGGTTTTATTTATTGGCGGTGTTTATTCTTATGCGGCTTGTAAATTCAATACTTAATAAGGCAAAATATGCGCCCCGCAAAACGGGGATGATCCGTTACTGGCTCATTGATACACGCATTCTTCATACCAGAAAACATTCAAATACCAGAGGCCGGGCTAAGTACCGGATAGATATTTACTTTCAGATACCGACAGTCTTGTCGCAAGGAAACATCAATGGTGCAGCACTCTCAATATGCCGCGTTCTCCGTCATGGGAAATCAACATCATGTCGGATAATGCCGTGACAGGTACCACTTCCCGCGTGGAATTACGTAAAACGCTTACGCTGATTCCGGTTGTTATGATAGGCCTGGCCTATATGCAGCCCATGACATTGTTCGATACGTTCGGTATTGTCTCCGGCCTGACGGACGGCCATGTGCCAACGGCGTATGCTTTTGCGCTGATCGCTGTGCTGTTCACCGCGCTCAGTTACGGCAAGCTGGTGCGCCGCTATCCTTCCGCCGGTTCTGCGTATACTTACGCGCAAAAAGCCATCCATCCGGTGGTCGGTTTTATGGTCGGCTGGTCGTCGCTGCTCGATTACTTATTCGCACCAATGATCAATATCCTGCTGGCGAAAATCTATTTTGAAGCGCTGGTCCCGTCAGTGCCGTCGTGGATATTTGTCGTTGTGCTGGTCGGTTTTATGACGCTGTCGAATTTACGCAGCATTAAAACGGTCGCCAATATTAATACGCTGGTGGTTGTCTTGCAGATAGTGCTGATCACGGTGATCACCGGCATGGTGATTTATGGCGTGGGTCACGGCACCGGCTATGGCACGCTGGCCAGTACCCAACCCTTCTGGGGCGAAAATGCGCATACCGTGCCGATGATTACCGGTGCCACCATTTTGTGTTTCTCCTTCACCGGTTTTGATGGCATCAGTAACTTATCGGAAGAAACTAAAGATGCCGAGCGCGTGATCCCGCGGGCGATATTCCTGACGGCATTAATCGGCGGCGTAATCTTTATTGCGGCGACCTATTTTCTGCAACTCTATTTCCCGGATATCTCCAGCTTCAAAGATCCGGACGCTTCACAGCCGGAAATCATGTTGCAGGTGGCGGGCAGGGCGTTCCAGTTTGGTGCGCTGATTTTCTCCAGCATCACCGTGCTGGCCTCCGGTATGGCGGCACACGCGGGCGTTTCGCGCCTGATGTATGTAATGGGCCGCGACGGCGTGTTTCCGAAACGATTTTTCGGCTATATCCATCCGACATGGCGCACCCCGTCTTTCAACGTGTTGCTGGTTGGTGCCATTGCTTTGATGGCGATTAATTTCGATCTGGTCACGGCGACAGCGCTGATTAACTTCGGTGCGCTGGTGGCTTTTACCTTCGTCAACCTGTCGGTCATTTCGCAGTTCTGGATCCGCGAGAAGCGCAACAAAAGCGTTATGGATCATATCCAGTATCTGCTTCTGCCGTTGTGTGGTGCGCTGACTGTCGGCGCCTTGTGGGTGAATCTTGAAGAAGGATCGATGGTGCTGGGGCTTATCTGGGGGGCAATCGGCTTTATCTATCTGGCCTGTATGACCAAAAGTTTCCGCAATCCGGTACCGCAATACGAAGACGTGGCGTAACTCATCACCGATGTGAAAAATGGCTTCTGCGGAAGCCATTTTTGTTTCTGCTACGCCATACCGAGCCCGCGCATCAGCGCCGTGACGGCGGCTGCCGCGACAATAATCACCATCAGCGGCGCTTTTCTCCAGGCTAAAAACAGCGCCACACCGACGCCAATAATCCGCGCGTATCCGGCAAAATGCTGGCCTTCAAACAGGGCTGACGTGGCCGCGACCGCCAGCAGTAAGGTGGTCGCCGCATCCGATAACATTGTCTGCGTGGCGGGGGACAAATTAAGGCGCGAACCCAGCCGGTAACCGGCCACGCGCATCAGAAATGTTCCGGCGGCGAGCACCGCAATTCCCGCCACCATCAGGCTGTGTGAGGTCATTTTCGGTTCCTCCACGCCAGCAATCCGAGCAATGAAAACAGCACCGGCATACCGGCCGGAACAAAAGGCACCGCAGCTACCGCAATGATGGCACCGCCAGTGGCAGGAGTACGCGTTCTCCGGCTGCGCAGCGACGGGAAAATCAACCCCAGTAAAATGGCCGGGAATACGGCATCAAGGCCGATGGCTTTGATATCCGGAATAAACTGCCCAATATAAGCCCCGGCTATCACGCTGACCGGCCAGAACAAGGCGATGCCTGCGCCGCATAACCAGTAAGCCGTTTTACGCTTTTCAGGGGTAGATTGTGAGATGCCAAATACCACACTTTCATCGTTCATGATGTGACAACCCAGCCAGCTCATGGCTTTGCTGCCCACCAGATCTTTCACCGCAATCCCGAACGGTAAATGGCGTGCATTGACCAGTAATCCGGCCGCCGCTGCCGCAAACGGGCTGCCACCCCCGCCGACAATGGCGATAAACAGAAACTCTGATGCCCCCGCCAGCACCAGCAGTGAAAGCATCAGCGGTACCCACAGCGGGAAACCGCCTGCGACCGCCAGCGACCCATAAGAAATCCCCACCAGGCCATCGGCCAGGCACACCAGAAAGATGGCTTTAATCACATCATTTCCCAGCGGTGAAAAGAAACGCGTACGCATAATTCAATCCCATAACGAACAAGTCTCTATTATAATGAACGCATCTGCATCGTTCTTCAAGTCGAACGATCGTTCGTTATACTGATCAGGGTAAGTTTATGCCACAACCTATTAGCGTTATTTCGAAGGGACTGGTTCGCGAGCGCCAGCGGGCCGGGCTGTCACTGGCGGAAGTTGCCCGCCGTGCGGGTATCGCCAAATCGACACTTTCCCAGCTTGAAGCGGGCAACGGTAATCCGAGCCTGGAAACGTTGTGGGCGCTGTGTGTGGCGCTGAATATTCCTTTTGCGCGCCTGATGGAGCCGGAAGTGAATAAAATGCAGGTGATCCGTCGGGGTGAAGGTCCGGCGGTGGTGGCCGAACTGGCGGATTATAAAGCAGTATTACTCGCGACCTGTCCGCCCGCTGCGCGCCGGGATATTTATCTGCTGACCACCCAGCCGGGAGCCGACCGTATTTCCAGCCCGCATCCGCAGGGTTCGGTGGAACACATTATTATCACCCAGGGGCGCGCCCTGGTCGGGCTGGTGGATTCACCGGTAGAACTGAATGCCGGAGATTACATTTCCTATCCTGCCGACGTTGAACATATCTTTCGCGCGCTGGAGCCTGACACCATGGCGGTGCTGGTATCAGAGCAGAGTTGAGGTTTTGTGTTCATGATGGCGTTGTGATCCCGGAAAGGTTATGCGACAGACAGGCGCAATGAAGAGTCTGGTTGCTGAGTGATGAATGTCCTGCAATTTACAGGGAAATTATTTATCGCGAAGGGATTACATGGCTGACATAGCTGATATTGCAACGCGCATTGCCGGGGTTATTCTTTCCCCTGATGCTGTATATGGCCTTATAAAAGATGGCCACAAATTCATAAAAATTATGGTTCGCATGAGAAATAAACTCAATGCAGCATAATAATTGTGTTATCCGCTTTATCCGGTCATTGCGCTGCATTGCTACTAAGATCATCCCCTTCATTATTTTTCACATTTTCGAAGCACTTATTGGCCCGCTGAGCGTTATTGGCTCAATACTCTGCATTATGTTTTTTGAGCCCTGGCCGATGAAGTATGTCTGCATGGGTGTATGGCCGGTGTTCCTCTATTTACTGTCTAAAGCAACAGATAAGCTTACCGGCAGAGATAAGCAGAATAATTAACGCGCTTCTTCGTCACATTGTTTTTTAGCAGCGGTCCGGGTAAAGAAGGTGCGTTAATAATTTTTGCGAGACGTCCTGGAAAACCAGCCGGTGTTTCTTGTCGTGGTTTCGTCACCGTTGTATCTTCTCCCCGCACCTGAAAATCAGGTGCCGGGATTGACCTCCTGCCTGACTTTACTGGTGACACATGACGCGTTAGCGTTTATTGTGTCGCGCGTTTTGCTACACCTTTCAATGGTGGGCTGAGCGAGGGCATCGAAAGATGCGCCGGTGTCCAGTAAGGCCGGTAAGGTCAACCTTGTTCAGCTCACCACCAATGAGATTGACCTCTCGGGTAGTGAGTAAAATTTACTTACCGGAGGCTGCCACGATGGCTACGACCCCAACCCAAGTTCATTCTTTAAAAGCCTTTCCTTTTAATGCCGCCACTGATTTCACTGTGCTGGCTGCGCATTGCGAACAATATGCTGAAGCGCTGTTAGAAAGCGACAATCCGCGGCAACGTCGCAATATTTCTGATGCTCTGGCCACGGCATTGAACAGACTGCAATCCGGCTTGCTCAATCCTGTTCCACCTCATCTGATTAACAGCCTGACGGTAGATGCCCTTCCTGCCTCCGCACCCCGTTTTGAGCCTGATTCTGAACAGCTGGCCGAATACTGTCTCACCCTGACGCAGATATTGATAAACCGTGAGGTCACCGATCAGTCCGAAAAATCCCTGACCGGGCTTCTTTATGATCTGGTCAGTTACTTCGCTGCGGATTTACAGGCACCCCGGTACCTGAGAACGGCGCAGGGTCCGGAGGAACTGGCATGAAAAATCAAGACTGGCACCAGGCCGACATTATTGCTTCGCTTAGAAAACGAAAGACAACGCTTGCCGCCGTTTCGCGTGCCGCCGGACTTGCCTCATCAACGCTGACGAATGCCCTGACGCGTCCGTGGCCGAAAGGGGAAAAGCTGATCGCAGAGGCAATGGGTATTCCGCCAGAAAAAATCTGGCCGAGCCGGTATTTTGATGCAGCCGGTCGTCCGGTAGAAAGGAAAATTCGACAAGTAAAAGGAGAAATGCCGGATGGTTAATCCCGATATCAAAAACGTCATTGGCTTCTTCGGCACGCTATTATCCGTCAGTCGCATTTGCCGTCGGTGCGGGAAATGTGACCCGAAAAATTTTAGCGGTATGGTTGGAAAGGTGTAAACAAGCCGTCCTTTTATCGATCCTTTGTATGCCCAAAAACATCAACCAGCCGGAAGGCTGGTTTTTTATTGGTCATTCGCATCCTTTAATTGCCTGTAAATTCATCATGTTGAAAAGCTTGATTTTTTAATATTTATCCGAGTTATCTGATAGTCACTGGCATTCAAATGTTATGCACCTCAGGCTCCTGCCCGATATTTAGGCCAAAAAAACCATTTATATAAGAATACTCCAAATTTATTTTTACCGTAAAAACATAAAAAAAGTGATTATTTGCCTGAAAATAAAGAGGTAATATGATTAATCCTATGTATTAGGAATTATCTTGGATAAATTGCAGTTTGCCGGGCTGATTAATCGCTATGCACAACTGTGTATAAAAGAGCAATAGGTTAGTTCTTCTGAGTGGTTTTTCAGATAATGACTCAAAAATGAAATATAGATGTTTGGTTTTCGTAAAAAGGTAAATCTGAAATCACACTTAAAAAAGTGAAAAATCCTGTTTTAAATCAAAAATGCAGATAGTTAGGTGAAATAACGGAGTTGTTTAATCGAGAGAGATTCTGTCTGAGAATGTTCTTAGATCTGCGAAGTCATTAACACCAAAAGCGTCGTATACGTCACATTTTGGTTTCTGATTAGGAATAAGCATAAGAATCCGCCTAGAAAACAGGCATGCATTTAACGATAAGAAAGTGTAAATCGATCGGTCAAACCTATTGTTAGGTCTTATTATGAGCGAGAAAAACGATTTGAAGAGTTTCGGCTGCGTATTACTCTACGTACAGATACTGAAAAGTTTTAAATATGTTTTAGAGCGGATCTAAACATTCTTTTTTCTTATCTCTTTCTGAGAGTGCTTTATTCTTCCCCGGATTGACGAGGCAGAATTTGAGCGTTTTTAAAACCACATAATTAGGCGGCCCAATGCCTCGGGTAATAATCTGGAGTGAGTGCCAATTTACCAAGTTGGCGTTAAAAGAAATAATCTCCAAGAAGCTGCCTTACGTTGACCATGTCATCTCTTTTGACCAGAGCAATGGGATGAACTTGTTGGCGAGAGATTACTTAATCATCGATCCGTCAGGCGGTGGCTTCCACAGGTGTTATGAGTTTTTAAGAGAAAATCTGAATATATTGGACCCGGAGAGAATTCTGGTTGTGTCTTCAGCCGTGGATATGTTAATGCTCGAACTTTTACTGAAAAAGGAGTTTAAATTCCTCAAGAAGAAGAGTGAATTGTCAGACGTGGAGACATCGGTCGAGCAATTCATCCGGCTTCAGGGCAGTGCGATTAACAAGCAAGAATTCAATTATAATATTACCAAGATGGAAGAAAAAGTTTTGGTGATGATGATGTCTGGTCTGTCTGTCACCAGCATTTCAAATATTCTAAAGCTCAGTGTTAAAACGATAAGTGTGCATAAATGCAACTCACTAAGAAAAATAGGTGTTGATGCCAGCAGCAGTTCAGCTTTGTTCTTTTTGCACAAACATGCAGTGGGAAACAGAATTGTCCGATAAGAAGAAAACATTTTAAGCCAGCCTTGCACAGTGCAGGTAAGCGCGCCAGACGTTGCTATTTTTCAGGGGTAAGAAATGCGATCACTCAAAAGAAGCCATCCCGGCTTCATGTATGAACCCATCGTGTCCGTCTCGGGAGTGATGCTTGGTTTTGAGCTGGTTAAGAAAAGGAATGCAAGGGAAAGCAACGAAAATTCAGTGCATTACGATTTGCCTCTCTCTGCAGAAGAGAAGGTGAAGAGCTTCTTTGAGCAGGTCACAACAGCCTGTGTCAATGAAAGTATCTTTATCGCCAACGGCTTTTTATTGTCGATCAATATTGACTATGAGATTGCGGTGCATATTGCCAACAATCAGGCGATACAAAAGGTTTTACAGCAGCACAAATATATAAGACTTGAGGTGAGTGAGGATTTTCACGAATTCAGTGCCGGACAGGAACGCCCTGTACTTCAGTCTTTAGCGGCATGCTGTCCTCTATGGCTGGATAATTTTGGCGCCGGTGACACCAGCCTTACGCTTGTGATGAGCGAAAAGTTTGAATATATAAAAATCAGTAAGGTCTTTTTTTGGCAACACCAGGGAACTCAGTCTCTAAGAAAAGTGATCCGCCATCTCCGCCCGTATTGCGGGGGCGTTATTATCAATGGTGTCGAGAATTCGCAGCATATTGAGTACTTAAGCGGCAGTGATATTCTTGCTATGCAAGGTACATTATGGTTGCCATATAGTCAGGATGAATTAGTACAGTCATTTTTTTGAAAAGATTAACTGTTTATAATAACCCCATAATAAGCACGAATAGCTAATTTATGCGGTTATTTTAAAGTTGCGGGGACTTATCGCCTGAAATATTTTGGCGAGGGTAACTTGTGCAAATTACTACCGGAATTATCGTTTGGCAAATTGGTGGCCGTAAACCAGGGGCGGTAGCATAGCTAAAATATATACCGGTGTTAAATTGTACAATAATTATTTTCTATTGATATACTCAAAGAGCCCATTGCTTATTGGGTGAACAATTCGTCTGTCAATTGAAGAGGAGTAATTATGAGAAAAGCCATGCTTTCTGCTATTGCCCTGATGCTGCTGCCGCTATATTCGCAGACAACATCTGCTGCTGAACTCAGCAAAGGGGAAACAGTGGCGGCAGTGGTCGGTACCGGTGGCGCAATATTAGCCGCAGGCCTGATTGCTGTAGGTAACGATGATAGTAACGGTAACAGCAACACCAATACCTCAACTACCACCACAACCTCACGCTAATAAGTCACTTAATTATAACCACACATCCGTGTGGTTATTTTCCCACATGATAATAAAGATATAGGGAATCACTTGTGCGCTATTCCTTATTGCTCCTCTGCCTCTTATTACAAGCATGTACCCCTTCGCAAAACAGTCTGGTTGATACTTTTAAGGTTACCGTGAAGGGGCCGCAGGATGTCGTGGTGCCACCCGAAAGAATTGCCGCTATTCCTTACGGCAGCATTTATTTAAAACTGCCTACGTCAGCGCAAATCTTTGTGGTTGGTTATCTCCAGGATGGCTTTGAAAAATGGAGTACCGGCGATCAGGTTGTCTTTATTACCAGGAATGGTCGCCTGGTACGGTCAACCGGTTATTCGCAAGGCGATCTGCTGGAAGTCACCAATCTGCCCCAGGACCCGTTGCTGCATGCAGCGAGTTTGCATGAGGGGGCGAACTGGACACGCCTGATGCGCTGGACGGAGAACCGGCAACCCTTGTCATCGGTTGTCACATCCCGTTTCAGCCGTCAGGACGACGAAACCCTGACCCTTCCCGGAAGAGTCGTCGCCTGCCAGGTGTGGCGCGAGGATGTCACGCTTCAGGCCACGGGTGACCGCTGGCAAAACACGTTCTGGGTGGATCCGCAGAGCGGATTAGTGCTCAAGAGCAATCAGAGGCTGGGAGCAGATATGCCGGTGAGTATGACATTGCTCAAACCAGCCAATGCGGGGATCCCACCAGCATGAAAATAAAAACACTGTTATTCCTTTTCAGCGCCTTGCCGGGGATGGCATTTTCCGCAGGCAACGTGACCGTATATACCCGCGCTTCTCAGGGGCAGCCGGTGCAGACACTCAGCCATATTAAAGATATGCGTCAGATGATGGCGGAGTCGGATCTGATCCGTCATTCCTGGGCACCCGGTACGGTGATTGCTGTGCCTGCCGCAACGTCTGAGGCGCAGCAACAGTATCTGAACATGCAAAACCAGCTGAAAGCCTGGAGTATCACCGAGAGTGGCGATACGCAGCAGACCATTAACCGCGTTATTCAGCAATTGCAGGGGCTGCGGGTTACCGGCCGTCAGTTTACGCCGATGGATGCGGATCTGATCCTGAACAACAATGACGCGAACCGGCAGTTGCAGGGAGATTATCGCGTTTATACCGCAACGCGTCCCGACAGCATCTGGCTGCTTGGGGCGGTGAGCGGGGCGGGGAAACAGCCGTGGGTTGCGGGACGCACGGTGCGTGAATATCTCGGGGAGCATCAGTTTCTTGCCGGTGCCAATCTGAATGAAGCCGTGGTGATTGATCCCAACGGAACCGTCCGGGTTGCACCGGTCGCTTACTGGAACTATCGCCACGTTGAAGCCCAGCCGGGCAGTATCATTTGGGTCGGTTTTTCTGACTGGACGCTGCCGCGTCAGTATAAAAACCTTAATCAGAACATCGTCTCTGTTTTGGCGCACCGGATCCCTGACTGATGAAACCAAAATATCTTCTCAGCCTGCTCGCTTTGTCCGTGGTGTGTGCTAATACAGCCCGGGCGCAAACTTATAATGAACCTCTTGGTCCTTCGCAATCGGATTTTGGCGGCGCGGGGCTTTTACAAACACCAACGGCGCGGATCCCCAAAGAAGGGGAGTTCAGCGCCAACTACCGTGATAATGACGCGTACCGCTTTTACTCGCTCTCGATGGCGCTGTTTCCCTGGCTGGAAACCACGTTGCGTTATACCGACGTGCGTAACCGGCTTTACAGCAATGATCCGAATTTCAGCGGCGATCAGACTTACAAAGACAAGTCTTTCGATGTGAAATTAAGGCTGTGGGAAGAGGGCTACTACCTGCCACAGGTTGCGTTCGGCAAGCGCGATATCGGCGGCACCGGTTTGTTCGACAGCGAATATCTGGCTGCCAGTAAAGCGGCCGGCCCGTTAGATTTCACGCTGGGGATTGGCTGGGGGTATATCGGTAACAGCGGTAATATCACTAACCCTTTCTGCAAAGCCAGCGATAAATATTGTACCCGTGCTCAAAGCCATTCCACCGGCGATATCTCCCTCAATGATATGTTCCGCGGACCAGCGGGAATATTCGGTGGCGTGGAGTATCAGACTCCCTGGCAGCCGTTGCGCCTGAAAGTGGAATACGATGGCAATAATTACCGCGATGATTTCGCCGGAGCATTAAAACAGAGCAGTAAGATTAATGTCGGTGCCGTTTATCGCCTGGCCAGCTGGATGGATGTCAATGCCAGCTACGAGCGCGGCAATACCTTTATGTTCGGCTTTACCCTGCGCAGTAACATGAACGAGTGGGTACCGCATCAGATTGACGATCCGGTGCCTGACTATCAGCCGCAGCAGCAAAGCGCGGGAATGGTCAATTACAGCGTCGCCACCGGTCAGCTGGCGCAGCTCAAAAGTAACGCCGGGTTTAGCGAACCGCGTATCGACATTCGTGACGATACCCTGAACGTCACGGGGCAGCAGGATAAATATCGCAATACGTCAAAAGGCGTAGACCGTGCCAATCTCATCATGCTGAATAATCTGCCAGCCAATGTCGATACACTGGATGTAACCCAAAACCGCTTTGGTATGCCGATGGTCACCACCCGTACCCGCGTGGCGAGTCTGCGTCAGCAGCAAGAGGGTTATCCGCTGGGCCAGGAGCAATCCCTGAATCAGCAACGGATTGAACCTGTCACTGACGTCGGTCAGGGATTCTTTATCGGCAAAGACCGGTTTAATTACAGCCTGTCGCCGGTATTAAGACAATCCGTCGGCGGCCCTGAAAACTTTTACATGTATCAGGTCGGGGTACTGGCCGATGCCAACTACTGGCTGACAGATCATCTGCTGGTTGATGGTGGTGTGTTCGGCAACATCGCCAATAACTATGATCAGTTCCGCTATGATGGCGTCAGTAATGACTCTTCTCTGCCACGCGTGCGAACGCGTATCCGTGAATACGTCAGCAACGATGTCTATGTGAATAACCTGCAAGCCAACTACTTCCGGTATCTGGGCAACGGCTTCTACGGACAACTTTATGGCGGCTATCTGGAGATGATGTACGGCGGCGTCGGGGGCGAAGTGCTCTACCGGCCGCTCGACTCCGACTGGGCGCTGGGCATTGATGCCAACTACGTTAAACAGCGTGACTGGGACGACATGATGCGTTTCACCGATTACAAAACTGCCACCGGCAACCTGACAGCATACTGGCGGCCAGCGTTTATGGATGATGTGCTGGTGAAAATGAGCGTCGGGCAATATCTGGCTAAAGACAAAGGCGGCACGTTGGATCTCTCCAAACGCTTTGACAGTGGTGTCACCGTGGGCGCCTATGCGACGCTGACGAATGTCTCGAAACAGGAATACGGGGAAGGCTCCTTTACTAAGGGGTTCTACATCTCTGTTCCGCTGGACTTGCTGACGGTCAAACCAACACGCAGTACGCCAACGGTTAGCTGGACACCGCTGACGCGTGATGGTGGCCAGATGCTGGGCAGGCAGTACGGCTTATACGGTATTACTTCAGACAGAGATATTCCGCAGTTGCCTTAAAGAAAGGTTGTGCCTGACTGGAATAGTCAGGCATCTACAAATGACTTATTTATTTTTTTTCTGATATTACTGCATGTCAGGAGACAGTTAATGAAGTCCATTATTATAAGCCTATTAACCTGATGTACTCAGGTAATAATTTTTTTTCGTTACTTGTTGTGAGGGAAATATGACATTTCTCACCAGAAATTTTTACTCAAGCCTGTTCCTTGCTCTTTCGGATTTTTTCAGTTTTGTTCTGTCGATTTATGTCGCTAAAATATTGTTGAGATTCATGCTCAAAGAGTTTGATGACTATATTCCCGCTGAACATGTCACCGCCCTTGTTTTATTACACTGGACGCTGGCATTTTGCTGTGTTGGCTGGTTCTCCATACGCTTGCGGCATTATTACTATCGCAAAACCTTCTGGTTTGAGCTGAAAGAAATCTTACGTACATTGGTGATTTTTGCCGTCATTGAAATTGCCGTGATGGCTTTCGCCGAGTGGAATTTCTCACGTTATATGTGGATCCTCACCTGGTTGCTGGTGCTGATACTTGTCCCTTGTGCCCGCATGCTGACTAAACACATATTAACGGTTCTGGGGATCTGGCGACGGGATGCGATTATTATCGGCACCGGTAAAAATGCTCATGAGGCCTTCAAAGCGATTCAAAGCGAGAAGAACCTCGGGTTAAATGTCACCGGATTTATATCCAGTGAACCAACAGATAAACCGGGCGACAGTATTAATGGTATCCCGATCATATTCTGCGATGACCTGTGGTTATTAACCCCTTGCGACAAAAAAACGCAGTTTATTGTCGCCGTGGAATCGCATCAGGGTGATATCCGCAATTACTGGCTACGGATGTTTATGATCCACGGCTACCGGTATGTCTCTGTGATCCCGACCCTGCGCGGTATGCCGCTCGACAGCACGGATATGTCGTTTATTTTCAGCCATGAGGTGATGATATTACGTGTTCATCAGAACCTGGCCAAATGGTCATCACGTTTCCTGAAGCGCGCCTTCGATATTGCGGCTTCACTGGGCATTATTGCCATACTCTCTCCGCTGTTGCTGTATATCAGCTACAAAGTCAGGAAAGATGGCGGCCCGGCGATTTATGGTCATGAACGCATTGGTAAAGGCGGACGTCCTTTTAAATGCCTTAAATTCCGCTCAATGGTCATTAATTCCAAAGAAGTGCTTGAAGAATTGCTGGCAAATAACCCGGAAGCGCGTGCCGAGTGGGATGAGACTTTTAAACTGAAAAACGATCCACGTATTACGCGCATCGGACATTTATTGCGTAAAACCAGTATGGATGAGTTGCCGCAGTTATTTAATGTACTAAAAGGAGAAATGAGCCTTGTCGGGCCGAGACCTATTATTAACGCTGAACTGGAGCGATACAGTGATGAGGTAGATTATTACTTACTGAGTAAGCCGGGAATGACCGGATTATGGCAGGTGAGTGGTCGCAGTGATGTGGATTACGAGACCCGCGTCTATCTGGACGCCTGGTATGTAAAAAACTGGTCGATGTGGAATGACATTGCCATTTTATTTAAAACAGTAAGTGTTGTGCTTAGAAAAGACGGTGCTTATTAACAGTTATTTAAATAATGCATCACCCTCATGTATTGGCTGCTAATCATTAGCGTCATGGCCAACATCAATTTCTGTTGAACCACATGATATGGATTTTATGAAAAAAAATACCTTTAAGATTTCTGCATTATTCGGGGCTTTGTTACTGAGCGGATGTACGGTTATTCCAGGGCAATCGTTAAGTACCATGGACAAAGACGTTGTTCAACCTACTGATAGCAATTATGACATTGATAAATTAGTTAACGTTTACCCGATGACACCCGGCCTGATTGATCAGCTGCGCCCTGACACGGTTCAGGCGCGGCCAAATCCTGAGCTGGATATGCAACTGCAAAACTACCAATACCGTATCGGTGTCGGTGATGTCCTGATGGTTACCGTGTGGGATCACCCGGAACTGACCACCCCTGCGGGCCAATACCGCAGTGCCAGCGATACGGGTAACTGGGTCAATGCTGATGGGACAATTTTCTATCCTTACATCGGAAAACTGAAGGTCTCCGGAAAAACTGTAGCGGAAGTACGTCAGGACATCAGCAGCCGTCTGGCGACGTATATTGAAAGTCCGCAGGTTGATGTGAGTATTGCGGCCTTCCGTTCTCAGAAAATTTATACCACTGGCGAAGTCGTCAAGTCCGGACAACAGCCCATTACCAATATTCCGCTTACCGTGATTGATGCTATTAACGCCGCTGGGGGCTTAGCGCCAGATGCGGACTGGCGTAACGTCGTGCTCAACCATAACGGCCAGGATACTCAGATTTCACTTCAGGCCCTGATGCAGAAAGGGGACCTCACACAAAACCGCTTGCTTTATCCCGGCGATATTCTGTTCGTGCCACGAAATGACGACCTGAAAGTATTTGTGATGGGCGAAGTCACCAAGCAGAGCACGCTGAAAATGGATCGTAGCGGGATGACGCTCGCCGAGGCATTAGGCAATTCAGAAGGGATTAGCCAAAGTATGTCTGATGCTTCCGGGATATTTGTTATCCGGCCACTGAAGGGAAACCAGAAAGGTAAGATAGCTAATATCTATCAGCTGAATGCCAAAGATGCCTCTTCTATGGTGATGAGTACGGAATTCCAGCTTCAGCCTTACGATATCGTTTATGTCACCACCGCACCGATAGTTCGCTGGAATCGTATCATTTCGCAGATTGTCCCGACCATTTCGGGAGTGCATGACATGATTGAAAGCACTCGTTACATCAAGCAGTGGAACTAACTATGTTCTCTTCAGTTCTTGTTGTGTGCACCGGCAATATATGTCGTTCGCCAATGGCCGAACGGATCATGAAGCAATATCTTCCCGAAAAGAAGATCCGTTCTGCTGGTCTTATGGCAATGGTCAATCATCCGGCTGATGATACTGCTGTGATTGTCTCTGGGCTTCACGGGGTATCGTTAGAAGGACATAGAGGCGTGCAGTTTCGGTCTTCAATGGCAGGAGAGTTTGATCTTATTTTAGTCATGGAAAACAGCCATCTGGAACAGATAAGCAAAATCGCACCCCAGGCCAGAGGAAAAATTATGCTTCTGGGGCACTGGTTAGATCACCGTGAAATTCCGGATCCTTACCGTAAAAGCCAGGAAGCTTTTGAATCCGTATTTCAGCTTATCGATCAGGCCTGTCAACGTTGGGCACAGAAGCTCACCGGCTAATCTCTCAGGAAATTATCGCATGTCATCAGCTATTTCAAAAAAAACTGCAACACCAGACTCCGACGAAATCGATTTGGGGCGTCTTTATGGCGAATTTCTCGATCACCGTAAATTGATTATCATTCTGACGGTCGTTTTTACTCTGCTGGCCATAACGTATGCCTTATTTGCTACGCCTGTTTACCAGGCAACAGCAATGATACAAATCGAGCAGAAACAGGGGAACGCGATCCTCGACAGTATTAGCCAGATGTTGCCAGATTCACAGCCTGTCTCTGAGCCTGAGATTGCGTTATTACAGTCTAGGATGATTCTTGGCAAGACTGTTGACGATCTTAACTTGCAAGCTGTTATTACTCAGAATTATTTTCCGGTATTTGGGCGTGGTTGGGCCAGGATGACCGGTGATATTCCGGGTAAGCTTAGCATCAGCCGTCTATATATTCCTAAAACCAGCAATGATGTTCCGAGTATCACTCTCACTGTCATTGATAAAAATCGATTTCATGTTGAAGGTGATAATTTCAATCTTGACGGAGAAGTGGGTAAGCTCATCACCCAGGATGGCATTGCTCTGAACGTCAGGAGTATGGACGCTGAACCAGGAACACAATTCACGGTCGACTATATAACGCGCTTAGATGCTATCAACAGTTTGCTGAATTCGCTTACTGTCGCCGACCAGGGCAAAGATACTGGGATCCTAAATCTGTCATTAAATAGTGATGACAGGGCGCTGGCAACGTCAGTCCTTAATGATATTAGTGAAAACTATTTGGATCAGAATATTGCCCGTCAGGCTGCACAAGATGCGAAGAGTCTGGAGTTTCTGAATCAGCAATTGCCGCAGGTACGTAGCGATCTGAATGATGCTGAGGATAAACTTAATCTGTATCGCCGCCAGAAGGATTCTGTTGATTTATCCCTTGAAGCGAAATCAGTTCTTGAGCAGATCGTTAATGTAGATAGCCAGCTTAATGAACTGACGTTCCGCGAAGCGGAGATATCTCAACTTTATACTAAAGATCATCCGACGTATAAAGCCCTGTTGGAAAAGCGACAGACCCTATTACATGAGCGGGATAGCCTTAATAAACGTGTTACAGCTATGCCAGCCACTCAACAAGAAGTAGAACGTTTAAGTCGTGATGTTGATTCTGGTCGGGCTATCTATATGCAGTTGCTTAATCGTCAGCAAGAATTAAGCATCGCAAAATCAAGTGCAATCGGTAATGTGCGTATTATCGACAATGCAATAACACAGCCTAAGCCAGTAAAACCAAGGAAAGTATTGGTTGTACTCATAGGGATTATTGTAGGTTTATTTATATCATCAGCACTCGTTTTGCTGAAAATTTTCCTGCGTCGTGGAATTGAGTCCCCTGAGCAGTTGGAAGAAATTGGTGTCAGTGTATATGCGAGTGTGCCACTTTCCGAATGGCTGACTAAGAAAAATAAATCAGGGCGTTCAAAAGGAGCAGGAGATAAAAATAGGAAATATGAAAATAAATTCTTAGCTATTGAAAATCCTGCTGATTTAGCTATTGAAGCAATTCGTAGCCTACGAACAAGTCTTCATTTCGCTATGATGGAAGCCAAGAATAATATTCTGATGATCTCGGGCTCAACACAGAATGCAGGTAAAACATTTATTGCGAGTAATTTGGCTGCAGTCATTGCTCAGGCCGGAAAAAAAGTATTATTTATAGATGCAGACATGCGTAAAGGTTATGCACATAAATTATTTAAATTCACTGGGGAACAAGGGTTGTCTGATATTCTTTCTGGGAAGATAAATGTTAACAACATTGAAAAATCTGTTCCATCAATTGGTATTGATTTTATTGCAAGAGGCAAGGTTCCCCCTAATCCATCAGAATTACTGATGCATAAACGCTTTAATGCTTTGCTAGAATGGGCTTCTGATAATTATGATTTAGTGATTGTCGATACCCCTCCTATCTTAGCTGTTACGGATGCAGCCATTATTGGTCGTAGTGTTGGAACATCATTACTTGTTGCCCGCTATGGAACAAATACAGTTAAAGAAGTAGAGATTAGTATCAGGCGATTTGAACAAGTCGGTGTGCAAATAAAAGGATGTATCTTGAATAGTGTGCTCAAAAAAGCCAGTAGTTACTATGGCTATGGATACAGCCAATATGATTATTCTTACGCCGAGAGCAAAGATAAATAGTTTTTTTATTCCAGCCTGGGATAGAAATATCCCAGGTGTAAATTAATAATAAGGTTTTTTATTTCGATTATTTTTTTTTGGATGAATGGGAAAGAAAATGAAAATAATGATTTTTAACACATTGTATTTTCCCTACAGAATTGGTGGTGCTGAAGTTTCAGTTCAACTGCTCGCCGAAGAACTCGCATTGCAAGGACATAGAGTCAGGGTGGTAAGTCTTACCGAAGGGAATGAAAGGGATGTCATGATGCTTAATGGCGTAGAGCTTATTAAATTGCCATTGGCTAATGTCTATTGGCCTTTTTCGAATCAAAATAAAAATTCTTTAAAAAAAGCTATATGGCATCTCTTTGATTATTTAAATGTTAAAATGTATTTTAAAGCACTCAAAGAAATCAAAGAGTTTTCACCTGATGTTGTTCATACTAATAATATATCTGGGTTTTCAGTCCTTTTGTGGAAAGCAGTAAAAAAATGCAAAGTCAGACTCATACACACTTCCAGAGACTATTATCTTTTTCATCCTAATAGCACATTATTTAGTAATGGCCATAACATGAGGTTGAACGATAAAAGTATTCTATTCTGGTCTGCAATAAAAAGAATGTATAGCCGAAATGTTGATGAGTATGTTGGCATTAGTCAATTCATACAAAAATTGCATCATGAAAAATTATTTTTCAAAAATGCAAATAACCATGTCATATATAATGCTGTATGCAAAATTGAATCAAATAAATCTAGTGAAATTAAAAAAATTGGATTTATCGGTCGATTATCAACGGAAAAAGGATTTGATGTTTTCTGCAATGTAGCCGAAAAATATAAAAACAAATATACATTCATTGCTGCCGGTAACTTCGTCAATAATGATGAGCAGCACTCATTAAAGAATTTGGCAAGTAAATCTGATGTGTCTGTAAAAGGCTTCATGAAACTCGATGACTTTTTGAATCAAGTAGATGCCGTCGTTCTTCCTATAAAATGGAATGAACCTTTCGGGCGTACTGTTGTTGAATGTGTCCTGGCGGATAAGTTAGTCCTTACAAATCCAGTTGGGGCAATGACAGAATTATCTATGATCCTTCCTAACATCATAATTACTGACAATATTGAACGTGATTTCTACGATAAAATAGATAAAACTGAGATAAAACCTGTTGGCTCTGTACTTATTGAACAGTTTAAACCCAAGGAAATAGCCGACCAATATCTCCGTGTTTATAATGGTAAAGTGAGTGTATAAAATGACAATGAGGGGGTTAGAGCAAAAACTTATTGGATTATCCTTGTTGCTTTTTTTGTTTTTCGAATGCTTCGCAGGACCACTTCGGATGGTCTTTCATATGGTCGGTGTGGAGTTTTTGTTTTCCATCCCAAAACTCTTTATTTTAATAACGCAAGCCTTCTCAGTAATATTAGTCTTGTATTATAGGAAAATAACAGTAAATGGGATAATTGCTTCGGTAACGATATTCTATGTAATATTAATAAGCATGATATCTTCACAGATGGCAGCGATGTTTATCGGTGTGTGGGCTATTCTACCTCTGTTCTTAGGTTATCATGGGGCAAGAATAATCATGTCAAATATTAAGGAGAAAAAAGCAAATCGCATCATAACAATAATATTTTTGATGTCATGCCTAGGGGTTGTTCTGAATATTTTTTTCAACTACCCATGGTATAATGTCTCATATGAAATTGCAGGGATGGACGTTTCCTCATCCCAAATAGGAAGTAGCGGTGGTTATACCCGATATGCTGGCTTCTTTAAGAGTTCGTTACAGGCGTCCGCTAATGTCTTAATTCTTCTTTTATATGTTATATCAACAAGCAAAAGCAAAACTTTAATTATGATTTCTTTTGTTTTAAGTGCGTTGGTAGCTTTGATAACTATTTCTAAGACAATATTTTTACTTCATATCATTATCCTTCTGTACATCTTTGTTAAGATTATCCCTGTCAAAGCTATATGGCGAATAACATTAATATGCGCTTTCGGATTTACAGTCTTTACGATAGGAAGTACCAATTATCACTTTAATGTTAGCAAGGATCCAATGGAGGTTATGTTATTAGCTTCTCTAAATGATCGGCTAACTAATACATGGCCAGAAGGCGTTAAAACTATTATTAACAATGGAAGCCTTTTCTTTGGTGGCGGAATGGGGACTATTGGTGTGGGGTCTAAATTAGGCACTGGTGTCTATAACCCTGGCGATAGCATGTATCTTTATATTATTGGTTCAGGTGGTTACCTGTTAGGGTTTATATTTCTTTTTTGGGCTTTTTATCAATCGGCTGTATTTAATAATGAAAGTGTCTGTAGGTACTTATCATTATTATTGATCGTGATATGTTTGTTTGGTTTGTCAATGACAGCTCCGGAGTATCCATTTATGGCACTTTCTTTTGGTTTTTTGATAAACTCAAGAATATATAAATATGTTAAAATTGCTGATTAAAATAAATGGAGATAGGGATAGTGAAAATAATTTATGATGCCCGTTGGATTGGTGAGCATGGGATTGGACGATTTGCTAGTGAGGTAGCAGATCGGAATAAAGAGTTTGTAAAAATAAAAAATGGTTTGAAACCAACAAGTCCTCTTGATGTATTTTTTATTACTTTCTATTTAGCCTTTAAAAAAGGTTTATATTTTTCACCGGGATATAATTGCCCATTTTTCTTTTTGAATAGAAGTATCATTACTATTCATGATTTGAATCATATAGATGTTAATCATAATAGTAGTTTTCTTAAGAAAATATATTATGAATTTGTTATGAAAAGAGCTTGTCAGAAGTCATTTAAAATATTGACGGTGTCAAATTTCTCTAAAAAGAGAATTTGCGAGTGGGCTGGAATTAGTGGTTCTCAAGTCGTGGTTGTTGGAAATGGCGTGTCGGAGGAGTTTTTAAATAAAGAAAACGATATAGATAGTGTTGATGGTGAATATATTTTAGTCGTAAGTAATAGAAAAAAGCATAAAAATGAATCAAGAATATTATCAGCCTTCCATATGGCTAATATTCCCTCGTCGGTTAAGTTAATCTTCACAGGAAGTCCAGATGAGAACCTTGAGAAAGAAATTAACAGTAAAAATTTGCAAGATAGAGTGATTTTTAAAGGGCGGGTAGGGAATAACGAACTTGCATCTTTATATAAGAGCTCACTCTTTTTGCTCTTTCCATCACTCTATGAAGGTTTTGGCCTTCCTGTCATTGAAGCGATGTCCAGCGGTACAGCTGTGATAACTTCAACTACAACCTCTTTACCAGAAGTAGCAGGTGATGCAGCAATTCTTGTTGATCCTGAAAATACAGAAGCTATTACACAGGCAATAAACAGGCTTTATTCTGATCCAGATCTGAAAAAAGAACTAATAAAAAAAGGTTTAATCCAAGCGAAAAAATATTCTTGGGTGAAAACTTCTGATCTGATAAAGGATTGTTTGAATAGTTTTAAAAGTTAATACACACCTGCCATATTATATTTTATAAGGTAATAAAATGAATAAATTCATGTTTTATATAAAAACTTGCTGTATGTTTTTTTTCATTTATTCGTCGTATGGGATGTGTACAATTGTTGGCGTAGGTACTCATTTTCAAGGTTATCGTGGAGAAAGTGATATCTATTTAGAAAAAATAAGAAGCATGGGTTTTACATCATTTCGTGAAGACTATCCGTGGTCAAGTGTAGAAAGAAGTAAAGGCGTTTTTGCAGTAAGTGATAATATAAAAAAAACAGATTCTGCATTTTTAAATGCCCAGAAGAATGGTCTGGATCCTATATTGATTCTTGATTATGGAAATAAGTTTTATAATAACGGTGACTATCCAAGAGACCAAGAATCTATTAATAATTTTGTTAAGTATGCTAGCTGGGTTGCTTCAAGATTTAAAGGTAAGGTCAAATATTACGAAATTTGGAATGAATGGACAATAGGTACTGGAATGACTCGGTTTCGT
Organism: Rahnella sp. PD4; assembly: GCF_049199325.1. Classification (NCBI taxonomy): domain Bacteria; kingdom Pseudomonadati; phylum Pseudomonadota; class Gammaproteobacteria; order Enterobacterales; family Yersiniaceae; genus Rahnella; species Rahnella sp. PD4. Next base: position 301,460 of record NZ_JBLZQF010000003.1, read on the forward strand.
ACTAATATACCATCGGCTGAGGTCTACTTTAATCTTGTTAAGGCAACAAGTAAGGCAATAAAAAATATTGATCCAAATGCAGTAATCTTGGCCGGTGGATTCAACCCTTTGGAACACAGAGCTAAGGTCTTGAATATTACAGACGTCGTTTGGTTCGAACAACTTTTAAAAATGGGAATTCTACAATATGCCGACGGTATTTCTATTCACACCTATTCATATCTGAATGGTCGCCGTTCTTTAAGAACAACAAAAGGGAATTTAGATTTTCTTGACGATTTTTACTCTAACAGCAAAAAAATAGCTGGGAAAGATTTCCCTGTATACATTACTGAAATTGGAGTGACAAACTATACAGGGCCTGGTGGTATGAGCCAGCAAGAGTCTGCTGATTATATAAAAAGTTATATTGAAGATGCAAAATCCCGTTCATATATAAAAGGCGTTTGGATCTATGATCTCATTGATGATGGCAAGGACAAGAGTAAGAGGGATTTTAATTTCGGTCTTTTGAATAACGATCTTACACCGAAGTTAGTCGCTCCTATGATTTCTGACTTACTTAATAAAAAATAATCTCATTTAACTGTGATGACTAATGATCGATATGAATTTAGTTTTGATGATTATTTAATGGCGAGTAAAGAGGTAATATGAGGATTTTGTTTTTTGTATATAAATTTCCAGTTCTTTCCGAGACGTTTATCCTCAATCAAATTGCATATTTTATTAATGAAGGTTGTGAAGTAAGCGTAGTTTCTGTTTTTCCCGGTGAACTTAACGCAGAGCATAAAGTTATCAAAGATTTCGATTTGATAAAAAGGACGCGATACTTACTGGAACCGGAACCAAGAGGTAAGGTTTCAAGAGTTTTAGCACGACTTAATGGATTGATTCCTTGCCTTTTATCTCCACATGCTCTTAAAAGCATAAATGCCTTTAAATATGGGTATTACGCTAAAACCCTTATGCTCCCGCATATATTGTCAAAAAATAAAATCCCGATAGAGGTTGATGTTATTGTTTCACACTTCGGCACGACCGCAGTATTAGCAAATCAGCTAAGGAAATTAAATTTTTTGAAAGGTAAGTTAGCTGCGGTTTTTCATGGTAACGATATTTCACAAACTCGCACTCTCGATATTTTTAGAGATGATTATAAAAAACTATATGATGACGCTGAATTTATTCTGCCTGTAAGTCAGTTATGGGCTGACAAAATTAAAAATGTTTCCGGACATGATGATAATATTCATGTTATCAGGATGGGGATCAGTGTTAACAAATTTTCTTTTCAACCGAGAACTGTTTTAGGTAATCCAATTCGTTTACTCTCTATAGCCAGACTTACAGAAAAAAAAGGCATATCAGTCGCTATCAATGCCTGCTTGTTATTAAAACAGCAAAACGTTGACTTTGATTACACCGTTATCGGGGACGGCCCGCTGCGTAAAGAACTTGAGTCTCAGGCCGCTACTCTTGGGCTGGGTGACAAAATTGCCTTCTTAGGTGCGCAGACGCAAGAAACTGTCTCTGAATATTTAAATAACTCGGATGTTTTTTTACTTCCTTCCGTTACAGCGGCAGATGGCGATATGGAAGGGATCCCGGTTGCATTGATGGAAGCAATGGCTATAGGTATACCCGTGATATCGACGTTTCACAGCGGGATACCTGAACTCATTGAGAATCGGGTGTCTGGTTTTCTGGTCAATGAAAATGATGCCACCAGCATTGCGGCTGTCGTCCGTGAAATAATCGATAATCCCGACGTGTTGCCGGATATTTGTCGTAATGCAAAAGAAAAAATTGATAACGAATTCGATCAGGATAAATCGTATTCCAGGATGTTAAATATTCTACTTGGCCAGCCTTTACATATTAACCGGTGATAAATTGAAAATTTACTATTATAAATCAGCGCATGGAAATTTTGGGGATGATCTTAACGCATGGATTTGGGATGCATTACTTCCCGGCTTTTTTGATGACAATGAGGACGTAAGGGTATCGGGTATTGGCACCATTATTACCTCCGCTATGCCACCCGCTAAAAAGTGGTATGTCTTCTCGAGCGGGGTAGGTTATGGCTATCCGCCTGCCAGCTTTGGTGACAGCTCCTGGGAAACGTTGTGTGTCAGAGGGCCACTCAGTGCTGAGATTTTGGGATTGCCGAAAGATAAGTTTATTACTGATGGCGCCGCGCTGTTAAACACGCTCGCTGAGTTTAAACCCCTCTCCGAAGCTGAGCGTAAGGGGGTGATTTTTGTTCCTCATCACCATGCACTCATCACGGGACAATGGGAAAAGGTTTGTCAGCAGGCCGGGGTTGAGTTTGTGAATCCACAGTCGGATGCGAAGACAGTTATCCAAAAAATCCGAAATGCCAAACTGGTGCTGGCGGATGCTATGCATGCTGCGATTATTGCGGATGCAATGCGTGTACCTTGGGTACCATTAATTACTTCTTCACAGATCAATACATTCAAATGGTTAGACTGGACTCAGACAATAAACCTTCCTTACAGGCCGACTGTTTTGGGAAGCAGTTCTCTACGTGAGTATTTACGTGATAAATCTTTATATATTTATGGTGAAAAATATTTTTTACCTGGCTCAGATGTAGAGTTTGCTGTTAAATATTTCAAGGGGCAGCGTGAGTTAAAAAATAAAAAATGGTGGGGTGGTTATCAAGAATTAACTCAGTTGGTGACGCATAGAGTCCCTAATAAAGGTATTAAAACTATTGAAGGGTTGTTTAACCTGGATTTAAATGAAAGGTTTATTAATAATGCGTCCAATGTTCTTACTCATGCAAAATCTCAACCGGGTTTTTTAAGTAATGATATTAGATTTAACTCAAATTTAGAACGCTTATTAAATGGTATGGATAGGCTTTCAAAATGCAAGTGAAACTCTAAGGATGCTAAATTGAATGCTCAAGCGCGAAATCAGAAGCCATCGATAATTTCTGGTGCTATCTGGTCTGTTCTGGATAATACAGCCTCACAAGTGATAACATTTGTAATATTCATTATTTTAGCAAAATTGCTGACCCCCAGTATATACGGCATGCTAAGTGTTTCTTTGCTTGTTACGCAGTTTTTTCGAAATGTTATATTCGATAGTATTGCGACTTCTATTGTGAGGATGAAGTCACCGACATCAGTAGATTATAATTCTGCCTTTTTTTTGTGTTTCTCTTTATCTGTGCCTGCCTTTTTGATCGTCTTTTTTTCCGCCCCGTTCATAGAGGCGTATATGAAAGTACCAGAACTGGCCAATGTAATTCGAGGAACAGGGATTATTATTGTTGTCAGCGGGTTGAGTCGAACTCACGAGGCCTGGCTGACGCATAATATGATGTTTAGACCCTTAGCGATAAGGTCAATATGCTCTATCACTATTGGTGGCGTTGTTGGGGTAGTACTGGCATATAAAGGGTTTGCCGTTACCAGTTTGGTCGTGCAGCAAGTTGTCACCTCCCTGATTTCCCTTGTCACACTATGGCTTACTACTCCATGGAAACCAAAACTGAAAATTTCAAGAGACTCAATCAGAGAGTCTTTAGGGTTTTCTAAGCATGTGGCGCTGAGTAATATTACTAACTTTGCTAATCAGAATAGTGATGTTTTCTTCATCACATATTTTCTCGGTACAGCCGGGGCAGGTATTTATTCGGCTGGTAAGCGTATAGTGAATACCTTAAATACTGTTCTCTCTTCCGCATTAATGAGAGTTTCATTACCGGCATTCACTCGATATAAAAATGATTTAAATGAGTTCGGCAATAAGTATTTGCAAGCAACCTATTTTACGGTTCTGGTGACGGCGCCCGCTTTTGTTGGTCTTAGTGCCCTATCGCATGATATTACTTTCCTGCTCTTGGGGCACAAATGGATGCCTTCTGTTCCAATCATGCAAATTGTCAGTGCAGTAGGATTTGTAACATCGATCGGTTATTACAATCATTCAGTGATGTTTGCACGTGATAAGCCCGAATGGCAAGCCAGACTCACGTTAGTCTATGCGATAAGTAATGTAATAGCGTTTTACATCTTTGTTAGGTTTGGTTTGATTGCAACGGCACTAGTATTTTCCATCCGTACGATACTTCTCTATCCTATTTCTGCCTGGTGTGCATTGACACTTTTGAACTTAACATTTAAGCAATATATTAAAGAAATATTCGTTCCTATCATATGTTCGGGAGTTATGTGCTTACTTCTTATTGGAATGCAGGAGTTTACATACTTAAATGAATCTTGGGTTGGGATTGTTGTAAAGGTTTTTTCGGGCGCATTTTTTTACTTTATTTTAATTTTTACTTTTTCGTCTAAGAGTAAAAAAATGATGATACTTTCACTCGCGAGAAAGATAATAAAAAGGAATTAAGAGATTTCATGACGACTTATCCAAGTTTAGTTAGCATCCTTATCCCTCTTTTTAATTCTGAAAAATACATCAGGAAGGCTTTGCAGTCTGTTGTTTCACAGAGTTACTCTAACATCGAAGTTATCATTGTTGATGATTGTTCAACAGACTCATCGCTAACTGTGGCAAAAGAGTTTTTTATTGAGCATAACACTATACCTCACGTAATAATTAAGAATGATAAAAATGAAGGGGTTTCTATCACCAGGAATAAATTAGTTGATAATGCTAATGGTGATTTCATTTGTTTTTTGGATTCGGATGATTATTTTGATCATGATGCAATAGACTATTTGATACGCATTGTGACAAGTAATAATACATCTATAGGTCAGTGTTTATATTATTCTGAAACTCCTGACGGGCACCCAGTCGGTACAACAAACAAGTTTTCCCCGAATGTGATTTTACAGGGGAAGGACGCCGTTTTTTCTATGTTAGAGAATGAAATTACAGGTTTTCTCTGGCATAAAATTTTCAGGCGGGAAGTTTTTCAGGATGTCAGTTTTGATTCTAAATTGCCAGTTTTTGAAGACTATCTTGTAATTATGACTATGTTTATCAAAGGGGCTAATATCTCTTTTGGCAACGAACCAAAATATCATTATATACAACATACATCCTCACTAACTAAGAAATCCTACCAAAAATCACTTGATAGATTGTTATATCTTGACATGACTAAAACCCTCGTTAAGCCCTTAATTTCAACAGAGGTGGATAAATTACGACTCATTAAACATGAGTACATGGTAATTTTAATGGTTTTTATTAATGCAGTTAAATTTGGCGCTCCGGCAAGCGATGTTGCCAAAATAAAAGAGTACATTAATATTCATTCTCTTATAAAGTTAAAAAAGCAACTGAACCTTAAGCGATTTTATGCAATATTCATGATTAAAATCTTCCCCTATTTATTTTATTTCATGCTTAAAACTGCTTTTAAAATTAAATCGTAATTACTTCCGTGTGAATATGTATGCTTTTTAATTCTTATTACGTTATTACTTCTCTGTACACTGAGTGGTTTTATTCGGTGGTTTAATCTTATTTAACTCTTATATATTTGAGACGAAAACTATGATCCTTCCAGTAATCATGGCTGGCGGCACCGGTAGCCGTTTGTGGCCAATGTCTCGTGAGCTTTATCCAAAACAATTTCTTCGCCTGCATGGCGATAATTCCATGTTGCAGGAAACGGTCACCCGTTTAAAAGGGCTGGACGTTTCTGAGCCGCTGGTTATTTGTAATGAAGAGCATCGTTTTCTTGTGGCTGAACAATTGCGACAAATAAACCAGCTCTCCGACAATATTATTCTTGAACCGGTCGGACGTAATACCGCGCCTGCTATTACCCTGGCCGCCCTGAGTGCCATCGATAATGGTTCTGACCCGCTGTTGCTCGTGCTTGCAGCCGACCATGTTATCGAGTCACCGGATGCCTTCCATCGGGCCGTGCAGAATGCGATACCCTTCGCCGGCCAGGGGAAACTGGTCACGTTTGGCATCGTGCCAACAGGCCCGGAAACCGGCTACGGTTACATACAGCGCGGGACAGAATTCAGCAGCGATGCCGAGCCTGCTTTTGGGGTGCAGCGTTTTGTTGAAAAACCGAATCTGGCCACCGCAGTGCAATATCTGGAAAGTGGCGAATATTACTGGAACAGCGGAATGTTCTTGTTCCGCGCCAAACGTTTCCTTGAAGAGATGGCAAAATTCAGGCCGGATATACTCGAAGCTTGTCAGAAAGCGATTGAAACCTCGCATGCCGATGAACAACAGGATTTTATTCGCGTAGATAAAGCGTCTTTTATTTCCTGCCCGGACGAATCTGTTGACTATGCCGTGATGGAAAAAACCACCGATGCGGTTGTGGTTCCGTTAGATGCAGGATGGAATGATGTGGGTTCCTGGTCGGCTCTTTGGGAAGTGAATGATAAAAACGCCGAAGGGAATGCCGTCAATGGCGATGTGTTTACCCATAATGCGAAGAATTGTTATATCAACACCGATGAGAAATTAGTGGCTGCAATCGGTGTGGATAATCTGGTTATTGTCAATACCAAAGATGCCGTTCTGGTTATTGATAAAAACCAGGTGCAGGACGTTAAAAAAGTCGTCGAATATCTGAAGAGTAATAAAAGGCGGGAATACCGTTTGCACCGCGAATCTTATCGCCCGTGGGGCCGTAACGATAATGTCGTAACTGCTCCCCGCTATCAGGTGAACCGGATAACCGTGAAACCGGGCGGTCAGTTCTCATTACAAATGCATCATCACCGCGCTGAGCACTGGGTTATTTTGTCCGGCACCGCCAGAGTCATTCTCGAAGATAAAAATTATTTGCTCACTGAAAATGAATCCACGTTTATCCCTATTGGTGCTCAGCATATGTTAGAGAACCCCGGGAAAATTCCGTTGGAACTTCTGGAAATCCAGTCGGGTTCCTATCTGGAAGATGACGATATTATCCGTATAAAAGATCACTATGGTCGCTGTTAATTTGGGGATGAAATATGTCAGATACATTAACTTGCTTTAAAGCTTACGATATCCGCGGTGAATTAGGCGTCGAATTAAATGAAGATATTGCTTACCGTATAGGGCGTGCTTACGGGGAATATTTAAAACCCAAGAAAATGGTATTGGGGGGCGATGTCCGCTTAACCAGCGAGGCACTAAAACTTGCGCTGGCGAAAGGTTTGCAGGATGCGGGAACGGACGTTGTGGATATCGGAGTAACCGGTACAGAAGAAATCTATTTTGCAACGTCTTATCTGTGCCTTGACGGTGGCATCGAAGTCACGGCCAGCCATAATCCGATGAACTACAATGGCATGAAACTGGTCCGTGAGGATTCCCGTCCGATCAGCGGTGATACTGGCTTACGCGATATTCAGGCGCTGGCGGAGGCTAATAACTTTGCACCGGTCGATCAGGCTTCGCGTGGCAGCTATGAGAAAGCCTCGGTGCTGGATGAATATGTTGATAAGCTGCTCAGCTTTATCAATTTTGAGAATTTTACCCGTCCTTTAAAGCTGGTGTTTAACTCCGGCAACGGTGCGGCCGGCCATGTTGTCGATGCTATCGAACAGCGGTTTATTGCAGCGGGTGTACCGGTTGAATTTATCAAGGTTCATCACGAGGCAGACGGCACATTCCCCAACGGTATTCCTAACCCGCTATTACCGGAGTGCCGTCAGGACACGACGGATGCCATCATTAAGCATAATGCAGATATGGGAATTGCTTTCGACGGCGATTTCGACAGGTGTTTTCTCTTCGACGATGCCGGTAATTTTATCGAAGGTTATTATATCGTTGGTCTGCTTGCCGATGCCTTCCTGGAAAAATATCCCAACTCACGAATTATCCATGACCCGCGCCTGAGCTGGAATACCATTGATATTGTTACCGGTGCAGGCGGCGTACCGGTTATGTCAAAAACCGGGCATGCCTTTATTAAAGAACGTATGCGCCAGGAAGATGCGGTCTATGGCGGTGAGATGAGCGCCCATCATTACTTCCGCGATTTTTATTATTGCGATAGTGGGATGATCCCCTGGTTGCTGGTCGCTGAATTATTGCATCTGAAAGGCAAATCTCTTCGTCAGCTGATTAATGACCGGATCACTGCCTATCCCGCTTCAGGCGAAATTAACAGTTACCTGCAGCAGCCGAAAGAATCCATTGCCCGTGTCCTGGCAATGTATGAAGGCGAGGCGGTAAATGTCGATCACACTGACGGGATCAGCCTGGAGTTTGATGAATGGCGTTTCAATCTCCGCAGCTCTAATACAGAACCGGTTGTACGGTTGAATGTCGAATCCCGCGCAAATACCAAATTAATGCAGGAACAGACCAGAAGAATTCTTTCTATCCTTCGCAGTATGTAATTATTAAAAATATCTTATTTAAGTGAGTGATCATGACTCGCTGTGGGTTTGTATTGCTCACTTTTCATTTTATAAGGTTTAAATTATGTCACATGATGTGAGTGTAGGGATTGTTGCTGACTGGTTAGTGACATTTGCAGGGTCCGAAAAAGTTATCGCAGAATTTATTAAATTATATCCGGATGCTGATGTTTATTCTGTTGTTGATTTTCTGTCTGATGAATCGCGCAAGAAATTCTATGGGAAAGAAGCCACGACCTCTTTTATACAGCGCCTGCCTTTTGCGAAGAAGAAATATCAGCAGTATTTGCCTTTAATGCCGCTGGCCATCGAGCAACTTGATGTCACGGGGCATGATATTGTGCTTTCCAGCAGCCATGCCGTTGCCAAAGGTGTGCTGACCGGCCCTGATCAATTGCACATCAGTTATGTGCATTCTCCCATCCGCTATGCCTGGGATTTCCAGCACCAGTATTTGCGTGAGTCAGGGCTGAATAAAGGCCTGAAAGGCAAACTGGCCCGCTGGTTTCTGCATAAAATCAGGATGTGGGATTACCGGACAGCCAATGGCGTGGATCACTTTATCGCCAATTCCCAGTTTATTGCCCGGCGAATTAAGAAGGTCTATGGCCGTGATGCGGACGTGATTTATCCGCCTGTCGATGTTGACCGTTTTACTTTGCAGGAAAATAAAGAAGATTTCTATTTTACCGCCTCACGGATGGTGCCTTATAAGCGTATCGATCTGATTGTTGAAGCATTCAGTCAGATGCCGGATAAGAAGCTGGTGGTCATCGGTGACGGTTCTGAAATGGCTAAAATAAAGTCCAGGGCTGGCAGCAATATCGAAATACTGGGTTATCAGCCTGACGATGTCATGCAGGATTACATGCGGCGTACCCGGGCGTTTGTTTTTGCTGCTGAAGAGGACTTTGGAATTACCCCGGTCGAAGCACAAGCCAGCGGGACGCCGGTGATTGCTTTTGGCAAAGGCGGTGTGCTGGAAACCATCAGACCTTATGGGGAACGTAATGCCACCGGGATGTTCTTCTCAGAACAAACGGCGGAATCCTTGATTAAAGCTGTGCGTCATTTTGATACCATTAAAGACACCATCCTGCCACAAGACTGTCGTGAAAATGCTTTAAAATTCTCTGCACAAAGATTTCATGATGAGCTGGATGAGTATATCAAAACAAAATGGCATGACTTCAACGAACGGAAACGCATCATTTATTAATATTGTGATCTTTTTTAATCTTATTTATTTTTCTGTCGTTGACTGTTTATTCTGCGATTCATCTTACTCAACATAACCTTGCAATTATAATCGTGCATCTGTCCCGATGCGTTTTTAAATTGTAATCTAAGGGTTTACTATGTCTAAGGTCGCTCTTATTACCGATATCGCCGGGCAGGACGGGTCTTATCTGACTGAGCTTTTGCTTAAAAAAGGCTATACAGTCCACGGGATTATTCAGCACGGCCGGGTACCCGATACTGAATCTGTCTGTGATGATTTACAGGCAAACAATCCTGATTTTTATATTCATCATTATGGCTGGGGTGAAATCTTCGATCTGGGGAAATTGCTGGCGTTAATTCGCCCGGATGAAATTTATAATCTGGATATCACCAGTGAGACTGCTACGCATTCTACGCTTCCCGTGGCCAGGATCAGTGCGCTCAGAATGCTCGAGGCGATTCGTTCTCAGGGGCTGGAGCACACAACGCGTTATTATCATGCCTCATCTTCTGCGTTGTGCGGGCTGGTTAACGGGATGACCATCAATGAAATGGTGACGTTTAATCTTCCGCCTTCGGATACCGTCGCCAGGGTCAGTGATTTCTGGACAGCCGTGAATTATCGCGAAACGTTTGGTATGTATGCCTGTAATGGCATTTTGTTTAATCACGAGTCGCCGCGACGCAGCGAAAGTTTTGTGACGCGTAAAATCACGCGCGGGCTGGCCAACATTACTCAGGGGCTGGAGAAATGCCTTTATCTGGGCAATCTGAATGCATTACGTGACTGGGGGCATGCCAGAGATTACGTCAAAATGCAGTGGCTGATGTTGCAGCAGGACAAACCGGAGGACTTCGTGATTGCGACGGGCGTGCAGTTTACGGTGCGTCAGTTCGTGACTTTTGCTGCCCTTGAACTGGGGATCAAGCTGCGGTTTGTCGGTAAAGGTATCGAGGAGAAAGGGGTGATTGCCGCGATTATCAGTCCGGTCGCTGCGGCGCTGAAAGTCGGGGATGTGATTGTCGCCGTCGATCCGCGTTATATCCGTCCGTCAGAGGTCAGCAAGGTTTCGGTTAATCCTTCCAAGGCGCGTCGCCAGTTAGGCTGGGCACCTGAAACGTCACTACAGGATCTGGTGATTGAGATGGTGCAGGCTGATCTGGCTTCTGCCAAAAAGAGGGCACGTCTGAAACTGTACGGATAACGCCGCCCGCTATTTATCACGAGCGATAAAAAGCCGGAGAATGTCAGCACATTCTCCGGCTTTTTTTTTGCTTTCCGGAAGGTAAAAACCGGTCATCAACGGGTTTCTTGAAATGGGCTGTTCGGCCCATTTTTATGCCCTTTATTTTGCACCAAAACAGGCATCAAGCCCTGCCTGAGTATCTTTGCTTGGCAGGCCCTGCATGGGTTTATCTGCGATAAGCGTGACGCCGGTATCGACATACCCGGACACTTTTTTGCCGTGTCTGGCATAGGCTACGGCAGCATCAACACCCATTGCGGCCATCGTTAAAGGATATTGTTGGGCTGTGGCAGCAATCTTTCCTTCCCGCACGTAATTTACGCCCGCACACCCGCCATCAACAGACAGAATAAGGGCATTCTTTTGTTTACCCGCCTCCTGCAATGCTTTGTAGGCTCCGGCTGCAGCCGGTTCGTTGACGGTGTAAACCAGGTTAATGTCCGGATGTGCTTTCAGGCAATTTGCCATGACCTCGTAGCCTTGTTTTTCTGCCCCTTCGCTATAGCCTGAACACACGATTTCGGGTGTGGCCGACAGCTCACTGGTTTCGGCACCTGCCGCAGGTAAACCTAATCCTTTCATAAACCCGTTGTGCCTTCTTGCTCCTACCAGATGTCCTGGCGATAAATCCAGCATGGCTATTTTGAAGGGTTGCCCCGGGAACGTCAGCGGCATAGCCGCCTGAGCATACTGACCAATCAGCTCGCCCGCTTTATAGTTATCGGTGGCGAAGAGGGCATCGACGGCACTGATCGGATCCGTGGGAGAATCGAGAGCGATGACCTGTACGCCTTTCGCCCGAACCTCATCCAGTGCGGGCACAATGGCTTTGGCATCGCTCGGCGTAATGAGCAACGTGGTCGCGCCGGCGGACACCATGGACTGAATCGCGATGATCTGGGAAGGATAATCGCTGTCTTCTTTACCGGCTGCGGTGAGCAGCCTGACCCCGTGTACAGTGGCGCCCAGCATGGCGCCTTCTTTCATTTTCAAAAAGAACGGGTTGGTGTCTGTTTTGGTAATCAGGCCAATCGTGATGTTCTGATTACTGCCGGCAAGGGTGGCCGATGTAAACAGGGTCGCCGCCACGGCAAAAACGCAGGAAATTTTCATCTCAATACCTTAGCGGCTGCCGTTGCACTGATATTCAGATTTCCTGCACGTGAAATATCAAACGCAGAAATCCCCTTCAGCAGGATATGGGCCTGTTGTTTTAAACTGTCCGCCGCCGCCGCACTTTGTTCGACTAAGGCGGCATTCTGCTGCGTCGCCTCGTCCATATTGACCACGGCTTTGTTAACCTGATCGATGCCCGTATGCTGTTCGCTTGAGGCAAGGGTGATTTCAGCCATCAGGCTGTTGACGCCTTTGACAGCATTTACCACTTCCATCATGGTGGTGCCCGCTTCATCGACCAGCTTAGAGCCGACGTTGATCCGCTCCACAGACTCACTGATCAGGTTTTTGATTTCTTTAGCGGCATTGGCGCTGCGTTGTGCCAGCGTGCGCACTTCTCCGGCAACGACCGCAAAGCCGCGTCCTTGCTCACCGGCACGGGCTGCTTCAACGGCGGCGTTAAGCGCCAGAATATTGGTCTGGAAAGCAATGCCTTCAATGACCGTGATGATTTGTGTCACTTTGCCTGAGCTTTCTGCAATTTCATGCATGGTACTGACGACGCGTTCAACCACGACGCCGCCGCGCTGCGCCACTTGTGAGGCATTGGTAGCCATTAGATTTCCCTGATGGGCATTGTCGGCATTGTGTTTCACTGTCGCGGTCAGTTCTTCCATGCTTGCCGATGTCTGTTCCAGTGAGGAAGCCTGAGCTTCGGTCCGGCGACTCAGATCCTCATTGCCCAGCGTAATTTCCGTTGAGGCGCTGACAATGCTTTCTGCGGAATTCGCCACCTGGTTGATTAACTGATGCAGTTTTACCTGCATTTCACCAAGCTCTGCCAGCACGCTGTTTTGCGGGGCATTTTTCGCGCCTTTCACTTCACTGAGATCACCCGCCGCAATACGCTGTACGACCTGACCTAAAACAACCGGTTCCTCACCCAGCGCGCGGAACAGGGAACGGATAATAATGCCGCCCAGAATGACCGCCAGACTCAGCGCGACCAGGCTGATAATGATGAAAATGAGGCGGGTTTGTTGATACGCATCCTGTGCGGTATTCAGGCTCTCTTTTGCGCGTGCGTTACTGTATTTCAGATAATCATTGGTTGTATTAAGCAGCAGCGTCAGCTGAGGCCGTAGCTCCCGGTTCATGCGGTCAATCGCTTCGGCCTTCTTCTCGTCAAGGGCGAGATCAACAATGTGTTTCGCCACCGGACGGTAGCCTTCTTCCGCATTGAAAATCGCGGTCACGAATTGCCGATCCTTATCCGTGACGTCAGAGTGTTCTTTGATTGCCGCCTGAAGCTGGGTCAGTGCGGCAGTGGTTTTCTCTTCTGCGGCAGCCACTTGTCTTTTACCTGCTTCGATATCAGCAGGCTCACTGACCAGCACCAGCCCGTAAATATTCAGTGAACTGTCTTTTACGCCGCTGAGAATTAAATTCACTGAAGCCTCACGGGCGGAAACCTGCTGCACGTGGGTTTTGAATCGGTTGTTGGCCTGGCTTAACGCATTCATCGAGAGCAGGACTACTGCAAGAACAATGACGACTAAAACGCCAAACCCCAACGTAAGCTGGGTGCGTACAGTAGTATGTTTAAAAGACATAGAGGTAACTCCCTGAAATTGCAATTAAAAAAGTGCGCAGGCACCTTAAGTTTATGACAACACTTCAATCAGTCTGATACGTAAAACGTTGTTATTGGCGTAGCCTGTCAGGGAGCACAGGAGAGAAATCTGTCGGAAAAAATGAAGCTGCTCACGTAAACCGAATGAGATTTATTGATTAAGTTAACGGCACATTGACGGGGAAACTTGATAGCAGGGGACATGCAGCCGGTTTGTTTGGCGGAAAAGTGTGATGTCTGTCGGGTTTTTCTGGCGGCGATTTTTTCATGCGCTGTTACGCATGTCTGTTGAGCCAAAGACGCTGGCGCAGAACAGGCCGTGTGGTCGTCGCGCCGGATGAATCATTCGAAAAAGCATTCCGGTTTTATAATCTCAGGCAATGATTGAAGTTTCATATTTTGAAACACTCTGCTCCTGATAACCCGTCAACTAAGCTTGTGCTATAGAATATAGCTGGTGCTATATTTGTTATCGCCGGATAAAAATCACACAAAAATAACAAGCAAGAACAGGGTGGGGGCAGTATGCGTGGAACAGGCCAAACTTCTTCTTTAACCGACAGAACCAACGCGGCGATTGTTAATGCCATGTCTGGCCGCAAACGCAGCCTGATGACACCGCTGCTGTTTGCCGGTCCTGCGGTGATCGCCTCGATTGCCTATATGGACCCGGGTAATTTTGCAACCAATATTCAGGCTGGCTCCCGCTATGGCTACATGCTGCTGTGGGTGGTGGTAATGGCCAATATGATTGCTATGCTGTTTCAGGCGCTCTCCGCCAGGCTTGGGATCGTTACCCATAAAAACCTGGCGGAAATGTGTCGTGACCAGTTCCCGAAACCCGTGGTCTGGGGCATGTGGGGGAGCAGTGAAATTGCCGCAATGGCGACCGATCTGGCCGAATTTCTCGGGGGTGCTCTGGGACTTTCATTACTGTTCCATATGCCGTTACTGGCCGGAATGGGCATCACGGCGCTGGTGACCTACGGTCTTTTGATGGTGGAAAAACGGGGTTTCCGCCCCGTTGAGCTGATGATCGGCGGGTTAGTGGCGGTGATTGCGCTGTGTTATCTGATCGAAATGTTTATCGCCCCGGTTGACTGGGCCGCAGCCGGTCTGGGCATGGTAACGCCGCAACTGCCTGATGCGCAGGCGCTGACCATTGCCGTAGGGATCATCGGAGCCACCGTGATGCCACATGCGATTTTCCTGCACTCAGGTCTGACTCAGCACCGTACCCAAGCCAGAAATCCGGGAGAGTGCCGTAAACTGCTGCGTTTTTCCAATATTGAAGTGGTGATCGCGCTGACTCTCGCGGGACTGGTGAACATCGCGATGGTGATTATGGCGGCGAGTGCCTTCCACTCAGGGCACAGTGAGGTGGCGGAAATCGAAACGGCTTATCACACCCTGACCCCGCTGTTAGGCATCGGGGCGGCAGGTTTCTTCCTGTTGTCATTGATCGCTTCCGGTATTTCCAGCTCAGTGGTCGGCACGATGGCAGGTCAGATGATCATGCAGGGCTTTGTCGGCTTTCGTATTCCTGTCTGGTTGCGCCGGCTGGTCACCATGATCCCCGCATTTATCGTGGTGGCGATGGGCGTTAATGCCACCGACGCGCTGGTATACAGCCAGGTGGTGCTCAGTCTGGCACTGCCTGCACCGATGATTGCATTGGTGATATTCACCGGCCGTCGCGACATCATGGGTGAATTTGTGAACAGCCGCCGGACTGCCGTGCTTTCCATCATCGGCACGGTGGTGATTGTGGCGCTCAATATCATCCTGCTACTGCAAACATTTGGCGTGAATATTCCCGGTCTGGAATAATAGCCGGGAGGCTCACTTCGCCATCGCCTTCTCGTTCTTCGCCCGCAATTTCTTCGCCCGGCTCTCCAGCAGCAAATAGCATACCAGCGCCAGCAGCAGCGGCAGGAAGTAGTAAAGCACGCGATAGGCCAGCAGGGCGGCGATAATCGTGCCCTGAGAAGTGTGTTCTCCGGCCAGCAGGGCAATGAACACCGCTTCCAGCACGCCGATCCCCGCCGGAATATGCACAATCACCCCGGCGATACTGCTGACTAACAGCACACCCAGGATAAAGAAATAGTTCATATCCTGGCCGATCAGCAGCCAGATAATGGCGCCCATTGCCATCCAGTTAGCGCTGGAAATCACCATCTGCGCCAGGGCGAATTTAAACGACGGTAGCACCAGCTTTTGCCCTTTCACTGTCATATGGCGGTGTTTAGCAAAGGCGCAGAACCAGAGATATGCAGCCACCATCGCCAGCAATATAAGACCGACAATGCGCAGTGTGCCTTCGTCGATGTACCAGTGCGCAGGCAACTCCACGACGCCGAAAGTGAAGATAATGCCACCGAGCAAAATATAGCCAAGCCAGTTGGTGGTAATGCTCAGTGAGAAGATACGCGTGATCGTGCTGCCCGGCAGCCCCAGGCGGGAGTAAAGCCGGTAACGCATACCGATGCCGCCCACCCAGGTGCTGAGCGTGAGGTTAAAGGCGTAGCAGACAAAAGACACCAGCATCACCTGGCGCGCCGCGAGTTTGTGCCCGCAATAAGCACGTGCCAGCAGATCATAACAGCCGTAAAGCAGATAGCTGATAATCACCAGCCCCGCTGAAATCAGCAGTGGCGTACGGTTATAATTACGAATGACCTTCCACACGTCTTCCCAGTTAACCGTGCGGGCGTAAACCACCAACAGCACGGCCACGGCGATAAAGAAAATCCAGGTGAGGATCTTTTTCGCCAGGCGCCACCTTGGACGGGATACAGACATTATGATTTCACCTCCGAATTCTCTGACGTCACCCGATCCTGTGTTTCAATTTCGGGCTGAACGGGTGGCTTTACCTGTGCAAGCCTTGGCGTGTGTGCGGGTAGCCAGCCGACCATCGCCGGAAATTTACGCAAGAAGTGGAACACCACCACGCTTTTTGCCAGATTCCACCAGGTGCGCTTCGGGGCCATGGTTTCATCCACACACTGGCAGTCCCGGGCGATAATGTTGTTGAGATTGTCGCGCAGCGTCTGGTTAAACGTCCGGTCGTGGATAATCAGATTGGCTTCAAGATTGAGCGATAAACTCAGCGGATCGAGGTTGCTGGAACCGATTGTCGCCCAGTGGTCATCCATCAGCGCGACTTTGCCGTGCAGCGGGCGACGGCGATATTCATACACCTGCACCCCCCCTTGTAGCAGATAGTTGTACAGCAGCTCGGCACCGACTTTGACAATCGGCATATCCGGCTCGCCCTGCACGATGAGTTTTACCCGCACGCCTCGGCGGGCGGCATTGCGCATGGCGTGCAGCAGACGGTAGCCGGGGAAGAAATAAGCGTTGGCGATAATCACTTCGCGTTTCGCGTTAGCGAGCATTTTCAGATAGTGACGCTCAATATCATCCCGGTGATCCTCGTTATCGCGCCAGACAAACAGCGCCTGAGCCTCGCCGGGCCAGCGATTTTCGGCCGCATGATAACGGCGGCGTTGCTGCCACCACCGGCGGGTTTGTGCATGATCGGGCAGGTTTTCCAGCTCAAACTGCAAAATGTCATCCACCACCGGGCCTTCTACCCGCACAGCGTAATCCTGCTTGGCTTCGGGACCGTAATCGGACATATGCTCGGCCGAGTAATTAATCCCGCCGACAAACGCCACCGTGTTGTCGATGACCACAATTTTACGGTGCATACGGCGGAATAAATTGGTTCGCATACCGAACAGCGGCGGACGCGGGTCGTAATAGCGGAACACCACACCTGCTGAAGTCAGTTCCCCGACGAAATCATCGCTCAAATCAGGCGAGCCATAACCATCAAGCAGCACTTCAACGTCGGCACCGCGCCGGGCGGCGCGCAGGATCACCGCATGTAACTGGCGTCCCACTTTATCTTCGAACCAGATAAAGGTCTCCAGAATCACTTTACGCTGAGCCTTATCGATAGCCTCAAATACCGCCGGATAGTATTCGTCGCCATTTTCCAGCAGCTGGATACGGTTGCCTTCCCGCCATGCAGTTTTCATAGATGGACCTCCGCACTTAACGGGGCATGATCGGACAGATGACGCCAGTTCCGCAGCGGCAGCACGGCAGGCGCGCTGGCATAGGCATTTTTTACATAAATTCTGTCAAGACGCAGTAGCGGCATACTGACCGGGAAAGTGCGCGCCGGGCGACCCCTGGCGCGGGTGAAAATCTCCTCAAGGCCGGCCTGCATTTTAAGCGGATGACTGGCCTTTTGCCGCCAGTCGTTGAAATCACCCGCCACCAGCACCGGTTCTCCCTGCGGGAAAGCATTAACCCAGTCGGCCAGCATGTTGAGCTGCGCCTGGCGGTGTGCTTCCCGCAGACCCAGATGTACACAAATTACATGAACAGGACACTCAAGCTGCGGAGGTACGATGCGGCAATACAACAGGCCCCGGTTCTCGCTACCCGCGACTGACACGTCGCGATTTTCATAATGTTCAATGGGATAGCGGGAGAGGACCGCATTGCCGTGATGACCTTCCGGGTAGACCGCGTTGCGCCCGTAGGCGAAGTCGTTCCACATGGTGTCAGCCAGAAATTCGTAATGGCTGGTGTCCGGCCAGTTCTCGACATGCAGCGAATGGGCTTCATGTGCGCCCATCACTTCCTGCAGACAGACGATATCGGCGCTGACGGTACGTACCGCGTCGCGCAGTTCGGGTAAAATGAAGCGTTTATTAAACGCGTTGAAGCCCTTGTGTGTATTAATCGTCAGCACTTTCAACGAAAATCCCCGGGTTTGTTGGGTCATTATTTATCCTGCCAGCATCACTATCCTGATGAAATATTAAATAAAGTGTAGTTACTGTTACCAAAGGATGCAGGGTTACAGATTTTTCCGTAAACATGATGTGCCAGCATGTAATGCCTGCTGACCCCTTTCTGAGGTCAGCATCAGACAACCCGCGCGTGCTTTTCGGTTTACTTCAGTTTATTGAGAAACCCGTTTTCCCTGAGCATCCACGACGGCTTCGCCGTCTTCTTTAGTGAATGCACCTTGCTGTGCGTCCGGCAGGATATCCAGAACGACCTCAGACGGGCGGCACAGTCTGGTGCCCAGTGGTGTCACGACAATCGGGCGGTTGATAAGGATTGGATATTGCAGCATGTAGTCGAGTAACTGTTCATCCCTGAACGTATCTTCAGCCAGGCCCAGTTGCGCATAAGGTTCAACGTTTTTTCTCAGTAATGATCTCACTGAAATACCCATGTCACTGATAAGTTTTATCAGTTCGCTGCGGCCTGGCGGCGTTTCAAGATAGAGAATAACGGCAGGTTCAACGCCGCTGTTACGGATGAGTTCAAGCGTGTTGCGTGAGGTGCCACAGGCAGGATTATGGTAGATAGTCACAGACGTCATAACGGTGCTCTCTTGTCAGTAAGACCTGCCGTGATGTCACAGCAGGCGGGTAGCGGGGGGAATTAATGGGGGAACGACAGACGGAGGGCAAGGGCCGCCAGCGTCACAAACAGCACCGGAAGGGTCATGATAATCCCGACCCTGAAGTAATATCCCCAGGTGATCCTGATGTCTTTCCGGGACAGTACGTGAAGCCATAACAGGGTCGCCAGGCTACCGATTGGGGTGATTTTAGGTCCCAAATCACTGCCGATAACGTTGGCATAAATCATGGCCTCTTTGATCACGCCTGCCGCGCTGCTGCCGTCAATAGACAGCGCACCGATCAGTACCGTCGGCATGTTGTTCATGACGGAGGAAAGGAACGCGGTCAGGAATCCCGTGCCTAGTGTGGATACCCACAGGCCCTGCTCAGCCAGATGACCGAGGATCAGGGACAGGTAATGGGTCAGGCCGGCGTTGCGCAGGCCGTACACCACCAGGTACATGCCCAGTGAGAAAATAACGATTTGCCAGGGTGCTTCGCGCAGCACCTTGCCGGTGTTGATTGCATGACCACGCTTTGCCACGATAAACAGAATAAGCGCGCCCGCCGCCGCAACGGCACTTACGGGAATTCCCAACGGCTCCAGTCCGAAGAACCCGACCAGCAACAGTATTAATACCCACCAGCCAGTTTTAAAGGTCAGGCGATCTTTAATGGCTTCGTGCGGTACCGGTAACTTAGAGACATCATAGGCCGCCGGAATGTCTTTGCGAAAGAACAGGTGCAACATGACCAGCGTTGCCACGATAGACGCCATGTCGACAGGTACCATGACGGAGGCATAGTCGTTAAAGCCAATTTTGAAAAAGTCTGCGGAGACAATATTCACGAGGTTCGACACGATAAGCGGCAGGCTGGCGCTGTCGGCGATGAATCCCGCCGCCATCACAAAGGCCAGCGTCGCGCCCCGGCTGAAGCCTAAAGCCAGCAGCATGGCAATCACGACAGGTGTGAGAATAAGCGCGGCTCCGTCGTTGGCAAACAATGCCGCGACGCAAGCGCCAAGCAGGACAATATAAGTAAACAGTAAGCGTCCCCGGCCTTTACCCCACCGTGCTACGTGCAGCGCCGCCCACTCAAAAAAGCCTGACTCATCCAGCAGCAGACTGATAATGATGACCGCGATAAAGGTGGCCGTCGCATTCCATACAATGTTCCAGACGACAGGGATGTCGCCCATACTGACGACACCGCCAATAAGGGCCAGCGCGGCGCCGGTAATGGCACTCCAGCCGATACTCAGGCCTTTAGGCTGCCAGATAACTAACACGATAGTCAGAACAAAGATTGCCCCTGCTAACCACATATTTTTTCTCCGGCGCGGACGGGAGATACCCGTCCGCGCTATCATTTATGTTTTCCTGTGAGAACATTCAGCCGGTCAGTACCTACCGGCTCATCTCCCTGCAACAGGGCTTTGCCTTGTACACCCGGATCTTTCCCCTGAGTCACTCACATCTTTTCGCGATAGTGTTCGGTTTCTGCCCGCGGGGGCAGCGCCGGGGCGCTTTTCATCGGATAGCGCGGTTATTTATATTTGTATTTTCGCATGTATTTCCGGTCCGGCATCACAGGCAGACGGACTTGCCGCCTGTTGTGTTTTGGTTACGGGTGATGTTTTTAACCTGTGCAGTAATCTTGTCCCGGTCACTCAGAAATGCTTGTTCGATAACGGCTGCTGCCCATGCCGGCATGTGTGGTGACAAGCGGTAATGAATCCATTTCCCGTCACGGCGATCTAAAATGAGCCCTGTTTCTCTCAGCATAGCCAGGTGTCTTGAGATTTTCGGCTGCGACTCGTTAAGCACTCCGATGATTTCGCAGACACACAGCTCTCCGGCTTCTCTGAGCAACATGACGATCGACAGACGCGTTTCATCGGACAGGTTTTTAAACAACACAAGCGAAGACAAACCGTTCATAAGAACTCCTTTATGTAATGCGTTTATGGTATGCCCTGCTTAAAAATTGTCAATAACACATGTGTTTTTTCGAATATGTACGCCTGGAGTTATGTCATCTAAAGCGATCGCTATGTGTAAGCGTCCGGATTTGAAGCAGTGACATCAAAACACACCCAAGTCTGACTTTCCCCCTGACAAAAAATGCGTTTAATTTGACACAACCTTGACAGATAGATGCCTGGACAGTAGTTTTGTTTGCAATTAATGACTAGGCAAATATTATGCACAATACTTCCGCTATTAGCGGCGATAAATTACCCCTTGGTTTGCTTATCCACCTCGCGAACCAGTTCAAAGACCAGATCATCAGCGAGTACTTTGCCGGTGCGAATATCACTGCGCAACAATTCAAGGTATTGATTACTATATATAAAGGTTTCTCCAGCCCTGTTGAAATCAGCAAAAATTTGGTAATGGACGCCGGTGGCATGAGTCGCATGGTTGAACGCATGGTAAAGCGGGAACTGATTGCACGCACCCCGAACCCGCAGGATAAACGCCAGGTGATCCTGACGTTGACTGACGAAGGTCAGGCCCTGTGCGAACGTTTTGAGAAAGATGCGCAGATCTCAATCATGGGCAATCTCACCGCACGCCTTACTACTGAGGAATCCCGCTTACTGGTAGAGCTCATTACAAAAATGCTCCCGGACGACATCACCGCACCTCATCGCTAACGTTTTCAAAAAGGTCATCACAAGATGGAAACCACACCTGCCCAAGATGTTGAGCGCGGTAGCAAGCGCAAACGTAATTTTATAATTTTGTTTTTTATTCTGGTGATTGCCGCCGGGGGAATACTGGCGTGGTATCTGCTTTACGCCCGCTTCTATGAATCTACCGATGATGCTTACGTAAATGGCAACCAGGTCACGCTTACGCCCCAGATAGGCGGTACGGTGACACAAGTGACGGTGGATGAAGGCGACTTTGTACAGAAAGGCCAGCCGCTGGTGCTGCTCGACCCGAGCGACACCGAAATCGCTCTCCAACAGGCGGAAGCCAACCTTGCGAACACCGTTCGTCAGGTTCGGGGTTTGTACAGCACGGCGGATAACTACCGTGCCCAGGTTGCGGCCAAAAAAGTCGCCTTGCAAACGGCACAAAATGACTATGCCCGCCGCCAGAAGATCTTCTCTTCCGGCGCTATTTCTTCGGAAGATCTTTCTCACTACCGTGATGCGGTCACCAGCGCACAAAGCGATTTAGCCGCCGCGCAGGAAGCGTTACGCACCAATACTGCAATGGTCGACGACACCGTTATCGACAGTCATCCGGAAATCAAAAGTGCGGTTGCCACACTGCGCCAGCGCTTCCTGGACAACGCCCGCACTACCATCGTTGCACCCGTAAGCGGTTACGTAGCCAAACGCGCTGTGCAGCTGGGTATGCGCGTGGATTCCGGCACCACGCTGTTGGCTATCGTGCCGCTGAGTGAAGTGTGGGTGGATGCAAACTTCAAAGAAAGTCAGATGTACTCCATGCGCCTGGGCCAGAAAGTCACGCTCAACGCGGATCTTTACGGTGACAAGGTTGAATACCACGGCACTATCGAAAGCCTGGGCATCGGGACCGGCAGTGCGTTCTCTCTGCTACCCGCCCAGAATGCCAGCGGTAACTGGATCAAGATTGTTCAGCGCCTGCCGGTGCGTATCACGCTCGATCCGCGCGATATGCAGAAGCACCCGCTGCGCGTTGGCCTGTCGATGAACGTCCGCGTGGATATCCGCGACGACGACGGCCGCTTGCTGCCGCAGCAAACCGTTAGCACCCCACGTTTCAGCACGGATGTGTATCAAAACCCGCTGGCAGAAGCGGACAAACTGGTGGCTAAAATCCTTCATGACAACAGCAAAACGGTTGCCACAGGCAGCCGTTAAGGGAGACGTAATGCAAGATAAGGCCGCATTTACGCCGCCCACTATGTGGCTGGCGGTGCTCGCATTGTCGCTGGCGACATTTATGCAGGTTCTGGACTCCACCATTGCAAACGTTGCGCTGCCGACTATCGCCGGAAACCTTGGCGTCAGTGCGGACCAGGGGACGTGGGTTATCACCTCCTTTGCGGTATGTAACGCCATTGCCCTGCCGCTGACCGGCTGGTTTACCCGCCGGTTCGGGCAACTGAAGTTGTTTGTTGGTTCGGTGGTGATGTTTACGCTCAGCTCGTTCCTGTGCGGCTTAGCGCACAGCATGACCGAACTGATCATCTTTCGCGCCCTGCAGGGGTTTTTCGCAGGCCCGATGTTCCCGATGTGTCAGACGTTGCTGCTGGTGATCTTCCCCCCCAGCAAGCGAAGCATGGCGCTGGCGCTGCTGTCGATGGTGACGGTTGTCGCACCCATCGTCGGGCCCATCACCGGAGGCTGGATCACCGATAACTATTCCTGGCCATGGATCTTCTACATCAATGTGCCAATCGGCATTTTTGCCACTCTCGTGGTCTGGACCCAGCTGCGTGCCCGTGAAGAAACGACGAGCCACGTGCCAATTGACTATATTGGCATTGCGCTGCTGGTGATGGGGGTTGGGTTGCTGCAGGTTGTATTAGATAAGGGCAACGATCTCGACTGGTTTGCTTCACTGCAAATTGTCATCATGACGGTCATTTCCGCGATTTCCCTGGTGTCGTTTGTCATCTGGGAACTGGGCGAGCGCCATCCGATTGTTAACCTGCGCTTGTTCAAAGAGCGCAACTTTGCCGTCGGCACGCTCTCGCTAACGCTGGGCTACGCCGCGTTCTTCGCCATCAACATTATTTTGCCGCAGTGGCTGCAAACTCAGATGGGCTACACGGCGATTTGGGCAGGGCTCGCCGCCGCACCCATGGGCGTACTGCCGTTATTGATGACGCCGTTTATTGGCCGCTATGCCAACAAAGTTGATCTGCGTATTCTGGCATCGCTGTCATTCCTGACGATGGGGGCATCCTGTCTCATCCGTGCACAGTTCAACACCGATGTGGATTTCCGCACCATTGCGCAAGTGCAGCTGTTTATGGGGATTGGCGTGGCGTTTTTCTTTATGCCTGTGACCACTATCGTCTTGTCGAATCTTAACGGTGCAGAAATCGCCGAAGGTTCCGGTCTGGCAACGTTCTTCCGCGTACTGGGCGGGTCGTTCGCCTCGTCGCTGACGACCTGGATTTGGTCCCGCAGAGAGATATTCCACCATGCCAATCTGACGGAGAGCGTCTCTGCGTACAACCCGGCGGCGGTGAATTATATTGAGAAGATGGGGGGGCTCACCCAGCAGAATATGGCGTCTGTCGATAAAACCATTGAGCAGCAGGCCTATATGATGTCGACCATTGATTACTTCTGGATATTAGGCTGGGGTTTTATGGCGCTGATTGTGGTTATCTGGTTCACACGGCCACCCTTCAGTCGTTCTGGTCCGTCAGGTGCTCCGGCGGCAGGGCATTAAATGAAAGGTAAAACGTAAAGTAGCTGCTTTGAAGCGTACAACACCCGGCTAAACGTAGCGGAGAAAACCCTGACGCTTATTCTCACTGAGCCTGGACAGCCGAGCAGAAAACCTGAAGAGTGTATCTATGCTTCGGGTGCGCAGACAAAACAAAGCTTATTGCCTTCCGGGTCCCGGCAATAAGCGGCAAAGAAATCTGTCGCATATTCTCTAAATCCTGGCGGGCCCTCATCGGTTCCTCCCATCGTAATGGCAAGTTCCCAAATCTCTTTCACATCAGCGTGTGAGGCCACTAAGAAACTCACCTGAACGCCATTTCCCCAGGTTGAAGGGAGGCCATTCACAGGGAGTTGTACATAGAACTGAGGCCATCTTTTATCCGGGTATTTCCAGCCCACACCTTGTGCGCTACCGCCATTTCCCTCAGGGATCTGAACGAGGCCTAATCTGGAAAGTATGGCTTCATAGAAACAAACCAGCTTGCTCAGATTTCTGGCTCCGACGTGTACATGACTAAACATGCGTGACTCTCCATGAAAAGTAACGATGACTTTTGAATTGCCATAAACAGTGTAGACCTTTTTAAATCGATGCATCACAGCACGCTTTTTCAGTCATACAGTCAGATATTTGCTCTTGGCTTCCCCTGGTCCGACATTTTCCAACGTAGCGGGCTGATTCGTGCCAGAAATGGACGTTAGATACATCACGATATTTTAATTGATGAGGGCAGATTCAACGGATATTTTAATGAATTCATGTGGCTAGCATGAGCCTATTCAATAATGGAGATGCAAATATGTATAAACACTTTTTTGTGTGTATTTTCGCGCTTGTCGTTTTTTCTGTGAGTGCTGCAGAGGGAGGGGCGGGAGGTAAGGGGGCGGATGGTGGAAACGGTGGGAATATGTCACAACCTGGTAAACCAGGTGCGGACGGCGGGAGGGGCTCTGACGGGGGCAGTTCAGATAATTCACCAGGCAGGGCAGGATGCCCGGGAGGAACGGATCCTGCTGAGAACGGCCTTTTTTATCTCCCGGGAACAAAAGAACAATGCAATCCAGGTCCGCAGGATTCAACGAAAAGTGCAAATTTGTTGTAATGCATTATCTTCGTAACTGCTTTTATCGTTAATGCGACTGGCTGACAGGCACGGTTGAGGATCCTCATTGGAGATAAAAAATTTGGATATGGAACTCAGTATCCGGGAAGCAATACGTTCTGATCTTGCGATCATGAGTGATTTGGCTCGCGAGCTCAATATCATCCATCATAAAGCGCGCCCAGATATTTATGCTGATGTGACTTTGAATGAGGGAGCAGATGAACCCCATTGGATGGGATTTATTGAAACTGATGATCATGTTGCGTTTATAGCCCGGCATAACTCTCTTCCCATCGGGTTTATTGCAGCGAACATATCAATACCAACAAGTCCACTTCTGAAGCCAGTCCCTGGTTGCAGGATTTGCTCAATATGTGTTCTTGAAACACACAGAGGGCAAGGAGTGGGTAAAGTATTGATGAACAGAGTGCGTGAATGGGCTCTGGCACGTAACGCGCAGGAACTCAGACTGGCTGTTTGGCATTTCAACAAGGCAGCAATCCGCTTGTACGAGGAATTTGGCTTTGAGGTTCGTGCGCTGGAGATGGGCATGCCAATATCTTCTAAGGGGGAGGTTTGAGCGCATGACCTTATCCCCGTTGATTAACACACGGCGATGTTTTGAAATACACCCTCGGTGGTCAGAACGATTTCGTACTTCCGCTTTTCGCTCTCAGCAACTCTTTTGCATATGCATACTGACAAGGAGCGGAAATATTGCTTTGTAGCAGAGGTTACTCACCTGTGTCCCAGCCGTACTCTGAGTAACTCTCATCAGCATTAATGGCTTCAATAGCCTGCCTTACATAGGGTATTGTTTCTTCTGGCAGATCCGAAATATTCTTCCAGCTTACTTCGGCATGCTTGTCAGGTTCTGCAAGGAAGGGTACACCACTCCATTCTCGGCAGATAAAATAATGTCCTATCCATGAACGGTTTTCCGTCCACACATGCATGGTATGCACAAGGGCCAACGCTGAAGGAATTGTGTCCACCCCTGTCTCTTCTTTTAGCTCTCTGGCGGCAGCGGTGGAGAGTGTTTCGCCTTTTTCTAGCCCACCGGCCGGTAAGCTAAAGCAACCATCCATCCAGCCCGTATTAGACCTTCGGAGCATGCAGAGTTCATCCCCTTTTAGAAGCAAGACGAATACTGCTATGGATAGATTATATCTGTCACGGCCCATGTAGCGATTGCCCAATTACTTAGAATACTGTCTATATATACATTGCTTTAATGCGTTTTGATATCTGTTAATTTTGAAAATGAATGTCCTTACGTCCTTTGTGAGTACCGCCCCATCATCTGTATCGGGGCGGTTCAAGTGTGTATTTATTGACAGTGCAATCGAACAACGTTCAGAAGCTATATGTCACTTTCAAGCTTCCATTGGGCGATGCTTTTCGTTGCACAATCGGGCTGTTGCGTGCATCACCAGCCAACTGTGTAAAGCCTGTAGCGGCCACTACGCTCCAGTTCTGGTTGAACTTGTGCGTCCAGTCCATATTCATTGAATAGGCATAAATCCCGGAACCGGCATCATATTGAGTAAACCCCGATGCGGCTGACTGTGATGAACTTACCCCGTAGTAAGTTTGCATATAGTTGTCAGTTCCCCAACTGCTGGTCAGCGCCATCGTCACGGTATTTTCCGATGAACTATAAAGCGGGCTGATAATGCCGAAATGCAGGGCCGCGCCATTGTCCCGCTGAGAAAACGGCACCTCAGCCTGCAATTGCAAATGAAGCCAGTCGGTTACCTTATATCCCAGACCCAATGCCCCGATAGCCGAGCCTTTGACATCGCCCATACCCCGCAAGTCGTCACTGCCATCGCTCATTGCGTCGCTGTCCACGTCATGATCCTTACGGCCTGCGCGATAGCTCAGCGCAGTACTGTAATCCAGCTTGCCGGAGCTGTTGCCATAACCGATACCCCGCATGGTACTCACGAAGAACCCATTATGCATCGAGTAATCAAGCACCAGGGCTGTCGTGACGCGGTTTTCATCCGAACCAGAATAAAGTGGCGTAACATCCACGCCTCCTCCCAATGTTAAGGCGTTACCCTGTTGTGGTTCTGCCGCAAGTGTTGGGTTGGTCAGTAACGCCAGCAGCGCGCCCGGCAGCATTTTTTTCAGGTTGCGTCCTGAGAGTGAATAGGGGAACTTATGACGCAGTTCGAAGTTGCTCATTAAAGAAGTCCTTATGGATTCAAATGATTACGATACAAGCGGGTTTTAAACGCCAGAACGCTCAGTTTGAATACGCACCCTAAAGTTCTCATGAGCTAAAAATGAAGAAATACTGAAGCACGTGCCGGTGACACAAACCTGATAAATTTCCTGATACCGTTTTTTTCTTCAGACGTTCTTCATTCACTGTTGATAACGTAACTATTGTGAAAATTCTCCTCATCGAAGACGACCTGGATCTCGGCAACGGCGTACGTATTGCCCTTGCAGATCAAGGATTAGATGTCATATGGGTTCGCCGCAAAGTGGATGCGCTGCATCAACTCGATGCCTGCTTGCCGGAACTTGTTTTGCTCGACCTCGGACTGCCTGACGGCGATGGCATGAGCCTGATGGCGTACTTGCGCCAGCAGCTCAAGGGGATCCCCGTCATCATTCTGACCGCGCGGGGCACTCTGCAGGATCGCCTGTGCGGGCTGGATGCCGGTGCAGACGACTATCTCGTCAAACCTTTTATTCTTGCCGAGTTATTGGCCAGGGTGAGAGCCCTTGCGCGACGCAGTTACGGTTTTGAGAATGAGGT
The DNA here is from genome assembly GCF_049199325.1 of Rahnella sp. PD4. Classification (NCBI taxonomy): domain Bacteria; kingdom Pseudomonadati; phylum Pseudomonadota; class Gammaproteobacteria; order Enterobacterales; family Yersiniaceae; genus Rahnella; species Rahnella sp. PD4. Next base: position 329,767 of record NZ_JBLZQF010000003.1, read on the forward strand.
GATAGAAATTCGTGGGTTATCTCTCCACGTGCCGACTCGTCGCGTGACAGTGAGCGCGCGGAATGTTGAGTTGACGGCAAGTGAATACGCGCTGCTTGAAACTTTAATGATGCGCACTGATCGCGTGCTTACACGAAGGTTTCTGGAGGAAAGGATATTCGGCGCAAAAGAAAATATGAGCAATGCACTCGATGTGCATATGGGTAATTTACGTCGCAAAATCGGCGACGGCTATGTACGAACGGTGAGAGGCGTAGGGTATGTCATTGATACTGTGCCGATTCAGAAAGGGGCTGGTTGATGCGAAATTTTTGGCACCACCTGAGAACTCCAACGCTCGTACGGCGAATTATGATCGCCCAGATGCTACTGCTTACACTGCTTTGGTGTCTTTTTCTGACCTACATTTTGTGGGAGAACTTGCGTAGCCCCCCTATGCTAACGGGCAACAATACCTACGAAACCATTCTTACATTGGTTGATCGTATGGATGATCGCCCGCAGGATCTCACCGCTGTGCTGAAAAAGTTCAGCACAGCGTTGCGGGAAGGTTATGGCGGAGGTGAAGATCCGAAACTGTCAATCAGCCTAATCGTTCGGAAGAATAAAGAGATAATTTATTCATCTGATGGCGCTCCGGCAGGAGTGACAAACACCAGGTATGGGAAAATTCAGAGCATCCGGAGTGGGGGGCGCACCTGGACTAGCCGTACTCTCAAGTCCGGGAGATCCGATGCGGAGGTAACACTTGTCACCCCTGCCGGAGGCTGGAACTTTTTTATATACCTGAACTCGCGGGGATACTACATATTGCCGCTACTGGTGTGCATTCCTTTTCTTTTGTTTCCCGCGTGGCTGTCAATCCGTATTGCAATGCGCCCCTGGAACAAGGTGGTAAATGAAATTTCCTTACGAACTTCAGAAGATCTCTCTCCCTTAAAAGAAGTGCCAAAGCACATGGAGCTTCGCCAAATGGTGGACGCTACTAATCTATTTCTTGCCAGGGTGCGAGAGAGTTCTGATAGGGAACGGGTTTTCATTGCAGATGCCGCCCACGAACTGCGTACCCCACTGGCTGCGATGCGAATCAATGTGGAGGCTTTGCAGTCCTATGTAAGCAGCGATAATCAACAGGAGTTGCTTGCAGGGATTATTCGCAGCAATAGCCGTGCAGCGCGTCTTGTCAATCAGTTGCTGCTGATGATGCACAGCGAAGTGCGTATTGACACTGTTATGGAGCCTGTGCCGCTGACAACGCTCATACAAGAGCGAATGGCTGCACTGGCACCGCTAGCGGCTGAGCGCAGGATTGAGCTCGAATTCTACTCTGATGATGAAATCTGGATCACAGGCGTCAAGGAACGCCTGATGTCGCTGATTGATAATTTAATTGAAAATGCCGTGAAGTACAGCCCTGAGGGCGGACGGGTTGAGGTAGATGTAGGATCACTTGATAAATCTACTCAGCTGCGTGTTTCAGATGCAGGGCCCGGCATTCCATTTGAATTGAGGGAGCGCGTGTTCGATAGGTTTTTTCGCGATCCCAATCAGATGCAAAGCGGGAGTGGATTGGGACTTGCAATAGTCAAAGCGGTTGCGCAGCAACACAACAGCAGCGTATGCCTAAATACGTCTGCAGAAGGTGGGCTCATGGTTACTGTTGACTTTCCAAACCACAAGTCAGCCTGAAAGAAAACATAATTTTGATACCAGCCCAGCGGAGAGCCTCTGTCAGAACAATGGAGTTGAAATTGAAATATTTGACCCTGTCTACACTATTATTTTCTATCTCGATCAGCGGGTGCGCCATAACCGTCAGCGAATTAAAAAGCAGTCAATCCTCTTATGACGGCAGCTTTACGAGCAAGACGGAGCCCTCAGATACGTATCGAACTTTAAGGCACATGGCAAGGCAGTGCCTGGAATATGAGGCATATTCAGGAAATCCGGTCATCGTATTAAGCGAGTTTGACGGTGAGCGCAATGAAGGTGAAATCAATCAAAAGCTCCTTGCGCAGGGACTGTTGATTAACAACACGCTAATTGAAATAGAAAGACATGATGGGGACAAAGCACAGGTCAGCCTATACACAACCAAGAACATCTTGAGTGTGGGCATCAGGTCGCCAAATATAAGTGATATCAAGCGCTGGGCTGACGGTGATAAAGCTTGCCAGAACGACACTGTCGTCAATACCGTGAAACATCTCAGGCCATATGACTTAATCCCCCGTTGATTTACACACCGCGATTTAAGTAATGCCTTCATCAGTAATGAGAATAACTGCGAATGACTATCCCTCGCTCATAATTGCCCTGGATCCTTTAGCGGATAGGTCTGAGTAGCTACGCAGCTTAAAATGATTCAAGGAATCTTTGTTTCGGGGGCAGTTTTAGTAACCGCTACAATTTTTTGCTCATAAAGACGGTCTTTCCACCCATGAATTGTTCACGTCTATCGATTTCATATTCTGGCGCTGCATATAAGGCAATGTTCGCCTCGAATGCTTCGTTCGTCTGCAGGCGAATTTCCCCAACGAGTCATTTCATCTCAGAAAGACAAATTAAGTGATGAGTAAGCAAAAGTTAAGCCTCTTTATTGAAGAGGCTTTTTTTATTGGCGTGTTGCTTAATACAACATCAATGCTGAATCGTAGACCCGATGTTTTTAATTACGATCTGAGTAGTTTTTTGACTATAAACCAGGGTGTTAGCGGGGATATCTTTATTGATAAATGACATTGCCCCAATAGTGACATTGTCTCCAATAACGATGTCCCCAAGAATGCAGGAGTTAGCACCGATATCGACGTTATTACCGATTGTGATATATCCTATATCAGGCGTTGATTTTTTCCTTCCAATAGTCGTGTTTTGACGGATATTCACATTGTCGCCAATCACACATTCAGCTCTGATTACGATCCCCACGTAATGGTTTATTTTCATACCGGTTCCGATATGTGCAGCAATGCTTATGTCTGCGCCATACTTTCTGGCTAAGTTAACACCAATTATTTTGGCGATTTTTCGCTGGCGAGATGATGAGGATTTATACAAATAGTTTGCAATCCGCCACCAAAAGTAGAAGCGTTTTTTGCGATTAAAAGCTACGCGGTGAAATACTTTTAGCCATGAGAATCTTTTGCCCCCATCTCTTTTTATCACTTCTATTCTTAAACATTCTTTCAAATGTTCATAGCCTGTAACTTTATTACTTGCGGAGCTGACCAGAGGATTATCCATATTGTATTACCGTTAAATAAAAGCAATTAAGCACTTATCGGCATTGAACAAATAAACTTTAAAAGAATAACCTGAGTAGAGGATATGCCCGAAAAGCAGGGCGCAGGCGCTCACAAATCTGAAATTTTTAACCAATTTTACCTTCCGCCACCGGACCAATTTGCGCCCAACGCTTTTTCCTCTGTACGGCTCATACGGCAGTAAGGGCCTGGCAGGGTGATCCTGCAAGGCGAATCATCGGACGAAGTTCGATGGAGAGTCCGGAAAGCGGAAAGCAAAAAACCCGCCATAGGCGGGTTCTTCTAAATATTGGTGCCCGGACTCGGAATCGAACCAAGGACACAGGGATTTTCAATCCCTTGCTCTACCGACTGAGCTATCCGGGCAACGGGGCGCATTAAACCGTATCGGGCATGTGCCGTCAACGGCTTTTTGTGACAACAGCGGGGTTCGTCACCTGACTGATGCTTTTTACGACGATTTGTCGATTTAACTTACGGCCCAGGCCACCTGTCCAGGTTTGTACCCGACAACAAGCCCGAAAAACGTGGAGGTTCCGGGACATGCTCCCTGTCGCATTCTGTAAGAAATTCGCCGTATGTTCAGGGTTGAACCGGGGGGTAAAAGATGCGATTATTGCGCCGATTTATTAAACAACTCTGATCCCGTTTTCACGCGACAGCTCAAGAGGGTTGCGGCATGGCTGGTTTATCACATCGCGCTGTTCGCCAGTGCAAAAACAATCTGATGATGATCTCCGGGTGCTGTAAACACCACGATTTCAGTTTTCCTCCTTTTGTCGTCTCTTTCATGCGGTAAGGCTACCGTTTGCTCGCTGTTAGGCATTATTAAAAACAGAGATTAAAACAGAGCAGCTCTCTGATTTTACTGTTGTCTATCCGACGTGGCGTGGCCTGAAACCCGATTTGTCACCGCTTTGCCCCACCGGCATAGCTCCGTTGCACTCGATATCTCGCTTAGCCAACGTCAATTGCCGGGCCGGACTCTGCGCTTACCTTTTATGCCGTAAGATCCCGCTCATTGCCGTGCCATCTGGCACACCCTCTTACTTAACCGTTTGAGAGTCTGAATGAAACACTTAAAACTTGCAGCAAGCGCTTCCGTCGCCCCTTATCTCCAGACTGCACGTCTGGTCGTTGACCTGCGCCGCGCCGATTATGCGGACGTTGCGGCCATCATTATTTCTGTCGGTGACCTGAACCACGGCAGGCTGGCGGAGATTGAAACGCTGGGATTTGGTATTCCCGCGTTTGTTGCGGTGCAGGGTACGGAGCAGGTGTCACCTGAGTTTCTGCCATTGCTGAAAGGCGTTATCACGCTGTCGGACGCCAATCAGGCATTTTATGCCGCGCAGATTGAATCTGCCGCGCAGGCTTATGAAGAAGCGCTGTTCCCGCCGTTTTTCGATACGTTGAAAAAATATGTCGAGATGGAGAACGCCACTTTCGCCTGTCCGGGGCACCAGGGGGGCGAGTTTTTCCGACGTCATCCGGCAGGGCGACAGTTTTATGATTTTTACGGCCCGAATATTTTCCGCTCCGACATGTGTAATGCGGATGTCAAACTGGGCGATTTACTGATCCACGAAGGATCGGCGAAAGATGCCCAAAAGTATGCAGCTAAAGTCTTCAGCGCAGATAAAACCTATTTCGTGCTCAACGGCACGTCTGCGGCCAATAAAGTCGTCACTAATGCACTGCTGACGCGCGATGATCTGGTGCTGTTTGACCGTAACAACCACAAATCAAATCATCATGGTGCGCTGCTGCAGGCGGGTGCAACGCCGGTTTATCTCGAGACTGCGCGTAATCCGTTCGGTTTTATCGGCGGTATCGATGCTGCCTGTTTCGATGAAACCTATCTGCGTAAACAAATCAAACAGGTGGCACCTCATCGCGCGGCCGAAAAACGTCCGTTCCGTCTGGCGATTATCCAGCTTGGTACCTATGACGGCACCGTGTACAACGCCCGTCAGGTCGTGGATAAAATCGGTCACCTGTGCGACTACATCCTGTTTGATTCCGCATGGGTGGGTTATGAACAATTCATCCCGATGATGAAAGAATGCTCGCCGTTGTTGCTGGAACTTAACGAAAACGACCCTGGCATTATCGTCACGCAGTCTGTTCATAAGCAGCAGGCCGGGTTCTCGCAGACCTCGCAAATCCATAAAAAAGACAATCACATCAAAGGCCAGAAGCGTCATTGCAGCCATAAAAAGCTCAACAATGCGTTTATGATGCATGCCTCGACCAGCCCGTTTTATCCGTTGTTTGCCGCACTGGATGTCAATGCGCGCATTCATGCCGGCGGCAGCGGAAAACATATGTGGATGGAGTGCGTGAAGCTCGGCATCGAAACCCGCAAAATGCTGCTTGATCAATGCTCAATGATTTTGCCGTTCGTTCCCCCGACTGTCGGTGGCAAACGCTGGCAGGATCATGAAACCAATGAGATGGCTAACGATGTGCGTTTCTTTGATTTTGTGCCGGGCGAGCGCTGGCACGCATTCGACGGTTATGCCGGGAAACAGTATTTCGTTGATCCCTGCAAATTGCTGCTGACCACGCCGGGCATTGATGCTTCCAGCGGTAAGTACACGGAGTTCGGCATTCCGGCAACCATTCTGGCGAACTATCTGCGTGAGAATGGCATCGTGCCGGAGAAATGTGACCTTAACTCGATTTTGTTCCTGCTCACTCCGGCGGAAACACCGGCCAAAATGCAGTTGCTGGTGGAAGAACTGGTGCGGTTCGAGCAATACATTGAAGAAGATGCGCCGCTCAGCGAAGTACTGCCGACGGTATATCGTAAAAACGAAGACCGCTACCGGAATTACACCATCCGCCAGTTGTGTCAGGAAATGCATAACCTCTACGTCAGTTTTGATGTGAAAGAGTTGCAGAAAGAGATGTTCCGCGAGAAGAGTTTCCCGCAGGTCGTGATGAATGCGCAGGATGCTCACAATGAGTTTATCCGCGATAACATCGAACTGGTGGCGATTGGTGATGCCGAAGGCCGTATTGCTGCGGAAGGCGCTCTCCCTTATCCTCCGGGCGTGTTGTGCGTCGTACCAGGTGAATTATGGGGCGGGGCGGTTCAGCGTTACTTTATGGCGCTGGAAGAAGGTATCAACCTGCTGCCGGGCTTCTCGCCGGAATTGCAGGGGGTGTATATCGAGAAAAAACCGGTTGGCTGGAAGCGTGTGATGGGGTATGTCGTTTCTGCGTAATTTCTTAAAATAAAGCCTGGTTTTTCACATAATCATCTTTACGTAATGCGGAGGCTATAGCCTCTGCATTATTTATAACACACTTATAATGTATTTTATGAATATGTAATAGCGGGCGGTTTTATCGATAATATAAATGATTTTATCAACTTTCTGGCTTTATGGATTATTATTACTTATCAGGATTAATTAATTTTTTGTATGTTTTAGTTAATGTTAATTACGCACATTACTGAATATTCCCCGCAAGTAATTCCCCGCAATTTTCAACTCAAAATTGTTTCCAAACATTGCTTTTTACTTTCCAATCCTATAAATTGCCCTACTACCGAGACTGCTAAAAATAAAACGTTATGCATAAGGATGTTAATAGGATGTATGTCTCTATATTTGGCATTCCTGGATTTGTTGTTATTTATTATTGATCGTGATACCCCGCACTGATTCTCAGCGATATTTAATTTCTGCATGACATAGGCAGAGGCTATTTCACAGCCTGTTTTCGGTGGTTGACTCATTATCATATTATTACGCTATGGATACCATAACATCCATGGGCGGTAGCGTGGGAAAGCCATCCTCACTGGCTAAACTTACTCTTACTTAAGAACCTCATAAAAACATCTTCCTTAATTCCCCGGCGGGCAGGGATAAAAATACCAGAAAGAAAGCTGCCCCGATAAAAATAAACGGTTAAAACGTTATGAAAGTTAAGCTCTTCTCTGTTCCACTCGTCATATTTTTCACATCGCTGTGTGGATGTACGTTATCGCCAGGTATCGGTCTGAATACCTCGGGTAAAAATGTCGTGAACGAAAAAGTTCCTTCTGAAGATATTAGCGCCCTGGTTGATGTTTACCCTATTACGCCTAAACTGGTTGAATCCCTCATCCGGCGTCCCGCCGTTGCAACAGTGAATAGTGACCTGGATTCACGTCTTAAAAACTACCAGTACCATGTCGGCATCGGCGATATATTAACCATTACCGTATGGGATCATCCTGAACTTACCACTCCCGCCGGTCAGTATAGGAGTGCCGGAGAGGCCGGAAACTGGGTAAATGCCGAGGGAGCCATATTCTATCCTTACATAGGCATGGTTAACGTTGCCGGCAAAACTACCTCCGAAATTCGTAGCAATATTACTGCCCGGCTCACCCAATATATTCAATCACCGCAGGTTGATGTCAATGTCGCGACGTTCCGCTCGCAAAAAGTCTATGTCACCGGTGAGGTGGTAAAATCCGGACAGCTACCGGTCACCAACGTTCCCCTGACCATAATGGATGCCATTAACCAGGCGGGGGGATTAGGTGAAAATGCCGACTGGAATAATATCGTATTATCGCATAACGGTGAGAAGTCCCTCATTTCTTTGCAGGCCCTAATGAAGAACGGAGATATGCGGCAAAACCGTTTACTCGAGCCGGGAGATATTCTCTATATCCCAAGAAATGACGAGCTGAAAGTGTTCGTGATGGGTGAAGTGAACAAGCAAATGACATTACGCATGGATCGTAGTGGTATGACTCTGACTGAAGCTCTGTCGGATGCTCATGGTGTTGACCCGCTGACGTCAGATGCTACGGGGATTTTCGTCATCCGCCCCCTGAAAGGGGAGGCTAAAAACAGGATCGCGAATATTTACCAGCTGAATGCGAGCGATGCGGCGGCACTGGTGCTGGCAACAGAGTTCCAGCTTCAGCCTTACGATATTGTGTATGTGACGACGGCTCCGGTAACAAAATGGAACCGTATTATCGGACAACTATTGCCAACTATTACCGGGGTTCATGACCTGACGGAATCAGCCCGCTATATTCGGAACTGGTAAGGAAAGGGAATGTTTAATTCTGTCCTGATAGTGTGCGTAGGTAATATATGCCGCTCACCGCTAGCTGAAGCTTTACTGAAACAATGGCTGCCTGAAAAAAATATACAATCGGCCGGTCTGTTTGCACTGAAGGGAAAAGGCGCTGATCTGATGGCAAAGACGGTGGCCTGCCGTCACGGGATATCACTGGAAAATCATAAGGCAAGGCAGTTTACGCGTGAAATGGGGCGGACGTTTGATCTTATTCTGGTGATGGAAAAGAGGCATATCAATATTATTACGCATTATTTACCCGAAATCAGAGGGAAAATCATGCTGCTGGGGCATTGGAATCAGCGCAAAGATATTCCTGACCCGTATGGAGGAGATATAACAACCTTTAATTTTATATTCTCTCTTATAAATGAGTCAGTATCTGGCTGGAAGGCGGCTTTAGATGATCAGGGTTTAAAATGAGTGTGAAAATAACGAATCACTTTAAAAATAAAAATAGCCAGGATGAGTTTGATTTACGCAAAAACGTTGGCGCTGTTATTGACCGAAGATACACTATTATTGTCATTACCTTAATCTTTGCCATCATTGGCCTGTTATATGCCGTTCTGTCGGCTCCGATTTATCATACTGATGCGTTAGTTCAGATCGAATCCTCAGGCGAAACCGATATGATAAGTCATATCTCGCCATTATTGCCGGCGAAATCACCTGTTTCACTGACAGAAAAACAATTGATTACTTCCCGGGCAATACTGGGTGAAACCGTCGCTCAGTTAAATTTGGATACAGAAGTCCGTTTTGCCCATTTTCCCATTATTGGTGAGGCGATACGGCGATATTCGTCGTCAGGATTGCCGCAGATCACGGTGGATATCTTTGAACCACGCGAGGGAGTGACCGGAAGCCCTTATACGCTTGAAATTCTCGGGAATGCTAATTATCAGATAACATCACCTTCCGGCACGACCACATCGGGAATGGCCGGTAGGGTGTTAGAAACTCCGGAGTTTCGTATTGAAGTCAACGCAATCAATGCGCGCAAAGGCGATAAGTTCACCGTTATAAAAGTCGAAGTGCTCAAGGTGATCAGTGACTTACAAACCAATGTCAACGTCATGGATCAGGGAAAAGATACGGGTATTTTGACTATCAGCTACAGTGGCAATGATCGTAAACAAATTAAGCGTATTCTCCAGACAATTATTGATAACTATGCCCGCCAAAGTATCCACCGGAAATCAGAAGAAGCAGAAAAAAGTCTGGAGTTTCTCAGGAGTCAGCTTCCCTTGGTAAAAAACAATCTTGGGATCGCAGAAGCGAAATTAAACACCTTCAGAAGCCGAAATAATTCGGTGGATTTACCGATGGAAGCAAAGTCGGCCCTCGACAGCCTGGTTCAACTGGATGGTCAGGTTAACCAGCTTATCCTTAAAGAAGCTGAGATTTCAAAGCTCTATACAAAGCAGCATCCTGCATACGTGGCATTAATTGAAAAAATCCATGTACTGAAAGAAGAAAAGGAAAATCTGAGTCAAAAAATCAGCACATTGCCTCAGATGCAGCAGGAAGTGGTCAGGCTGACGCGTGACGTTCAGTCGGGACAACTTATCTATATGCAGCTTTTAAATAAGCAGCAAGAACTAAAAATCAGCCAGGCCAGCACAATCGGCACGGTCAGGATTATCGACAGTGCCGTCACAGGATTAAAACCCGTTAAGCCCAATAAAATCAGGGTGATATTTATTTTTGCCTGTCTGGGAATGATTTCATCCGTTGGATTTATCCTGGCAAAAGTCTCACTGCAGCATGGCATTGATTCCGCCGAAATACTTGAAGACATCGGTCTGAATATTATTTCAAATGTGCCGCTATCAGAGTGGAAAAATAATCCCGATCCTGACGCTATGAAGGATGGGCAACGCTTAAGCCTACTGGCACTTGAGAATCCGTCAGATATTGCCATTGAAGCCCTGAGAAATTTAAGAACCAGTTTATATTTCTCGCTGATGGAATCCGGATCAAATGTATTGATGATCTCCGGTGCTACCCCGATGGTAGGTAAAACCTTCATCAGTTCCAACCTTGCTGTGGTGATAAGCCAGGCTGAAAAACGGGTCTTATATATTGATTGCGATATGCGAAAAGGGTATGCACACCGGATCTTTGATATTCACAACGTAGGTTTATCAGAGGCTATTGCAGGTTCCATCATGTATAAAGACGCGGTCCAGAGCAGTAAAATTCCGGGGCTGGATATCATTACGCGCGGGAAGTTATCCAGAAAACCATCGGAACTTTTGATGCGCAAGGAATATCGCCAACTTATTGAATGGGCTTCAGAGAATTACGACCTCGTAATACTGGATGCACCGCCGGTCCTGGCGGTAAGCGATGCCGTTATTATCGGGAAACATGCGGGTATTTCTCTGCTGGTTGCTAAATTCGAACAGAGCACAGTACGTGAAATAGAATCTGCAATCAGAGTATTCAAAAGAAATAATATCGATATTAGCGGCGGGGTGCTCAACGCAGTGGTGAATAAATTTTCTGGTTTCTATAGCTATGGTAAAAAAGAAATATATGAATATCATGCATCTGAACTATGAAAATCACACTCCGTTATCAGGACATAGGCAGAACTCTACGAGAAGTGGTGTTTGCTCCTGACTGGTCTTAACTAAACCAGGATCATTATGATATCTTTCAGGGAAAGATAATGAATAAGATATTCAGCGACAGTGTTATTTATGTTGGCGGAGAGTTATTTGTAAAAATTTTCCCTTTCCTTCTGCTCCCTGTTCTCTCCCGTGCTTTGGGGCCTGAACAGTACGGACAAATATCTTTATTCAATACTTATGTGTCGATCTTCTTTGTCTTCATTGGGCTCAATTCATCAGCCGCGATTATTAGATATGAGTACACGCAAAAAACATATCATTCTGCAGATTATTTCTTTTCCTCTGTCATTATTTTATCCATCGCCTTCATCCTTTACATCCATGTCCTGTATGTTTTTTACCGCCATGAAATTATCATCCTTGCAGCGCTGGCAGGTTATCTGCAGTGTGTTTACACCAATCTGGTCTCGGTCAGTCAGGCCAGAAAAGAAGCGAAAAAATACCTGATAGCACAAGTGCTTAATGCGGCAATGTCATTTTTTATGACATTATTATTTCTGTATTATTTTTGGGCGAACTATGAGGCCAGGGTTTACGCGATTATCATGGGCTTTCTGCTCTCAATATTTTTTGCTTCCTGGTCAAACAGAGTCTGGCTGAAGCAGGTAGATTTTCGTTTTGAGACGTTTAAAAAGACATCATCGCAACTTTTACTTTTTGGCGTTCCTCTCATTATTCATAATTTGAGTTTTCTGGCCCGATCCGGACTGGACAGGATTATGATCAGTAAATACTTCCCCGGTGCCACATTGGGGAATTACTCAGCAGCATTTCAGCTGAGTGTGATTATTACCGTAGTGCTGATGGCGCTGAATAAGGCATTGACCCCTCATCTGTACAGCCAGTTAAGGAATAATAAAATCAGGAGAAGTGACTTTAATCTGATCTTCGCCGGGTATTTTTTTCTGAGCATACTGATAACCGTTGTTGCGCAGTTACTGCCTGAAAAAATATACAATATGGTTGCAGGAGAAGAGTATAAGGATATTAAAATATTGGTGATAATTATGGTGCCTGCTTTTTTAGCGCAGGGATTTTACCTGATTATGGCTTCCACCTGCTTTTTTTATGGCAAGAATAAAGCAATTTCCTATTGTACTTTCACCGGAGGAATCGTTCATTGCGTTATATTGTATTTCGTTTGTAAGTTTATGAATGTATTGTGTGTGCCATGGGTGCTGTTTTTCTCGAACAGTTTTGTCGCTTTTCTGATGTATATAACTGTCTTCAGGACTGTATTAAGCCAGGACCGGCGAGGAAAAAGTGAACATTGATTTAAAACGTGGCGTTATGTATCTTTTTTTAATGATGGCCATTTCAGTATGCATAGTTAATCTTATTGTGAATGCACGTATTGCGGTAGGGGCGGTGATCTTTACCCTGACTGCATTGAGCATACCTGTCATGACCATTCCGGGAGCCCGTTATAATTTTTTTATCATCTCGGCACTGCTGTTCTCCGCCGGCTATACGTTTTATTGTGTTAATGCTTTTGATATATTCCCCGGAATAGATGCTGTCCGCTATTATCAATTTTTGATGTCAAATAACTCGCTTGGTGAAATACTCTCCGGTGCGGTAGAGAGAGTGATTAAAGTGCATGAAAGCGGAGAGACTGACGGACCGGGTTCCTTTTTTATCTTTGGGTTGCCCGTTCATTTATTTTATAATTTAATGCCCGCAAAAGATGCAGTTTATATTGTTATTTTTAATTTCATCTTCAAAATGATGGGGGTTTTGACAATCAGCCGACTATTTTCCAGAGTATGTTCGGTTAATTTTCGCTGCGTTCTGCTATCCCTGATTATTTTTTCTCCGACGTTTAATTATTTTGTTTCTGTTTTTGGTAAAGATACCTTTATCTTTTTCATGACGATCCTTCTGGCCGCAGCGTTAGTCAGTTTCTCGGTTACTCCGGGGAGAGTTACAAAATTCTTCCAGGCCATTAGCATGTTAATACTGGCAGGCTACTGTTTTCTGCTCCGGCCTTATTCTCCCGTAACGGCACTTCTGTATGTTATGTTTACACTGGAATGTTGCCGGTTAATAAAATTCGCCATGATAGGAACTGTTTTGATAGTGGTACTGGTTGCTGTTTTAAAATCGGTTCTATTAATAATTAACTGGCCGATGATTTTTGCTTTTATGTATATGGCTCCCAACCCCTCTCAGTTTATGAATTATGATGGCTTTACATTGCTTCCCGTGCTCGGGGTTATTATTACTTTAATGTTGATTTTTGTCCGGACAATAAAATATACCACCCTTATTTTTGACAGGAAACTGGCAGCATCGGTTATGTGTGTCCTGATTTATTCTGCCATCATGACACTGGTTGGATTCTACGCGATCCGTACTGAATATAGCTTTGGAAGTGTAGGGGATGCCGTATTCAGAAAACAACTGCTCATTATGCCGCTGGTTATTTTTTCCCTGTTACTTTATTTAAGAACCCGAGTTGCAGGTACATCAGATGAAGAAAATTGAAGTTGCTCACCTGTTAGGTCAGCTGGATATCGGAGGAATTGAAAGCTGGCTTTATGATTTGGTGATTGAAACAGCAGGCAGTGTACAGCACACCTTTATCGTCGATAAGCCCCATAAAGGATTTTACGAAGAGGATTTATTGTCGATGGGTTGCAGAGTCATACACATTTCGTCTTATACAAAACCACTGAAATACATAGCCGCTTTGTTTTCCGTTCTCAGGAAAAATAAATATGATGTCTGTCATAGCCACGTCAGCTTCAATAATGGTGTCGTCGCGTACATCGCTAAGATGTGTGGTATACCGAAGGTTATTTCCCATGCTCACTCTGATCGAACTCTGCAATACCAACGCCAGGGCCTGTTAAAACGCCTTGAAATTGATTTTAAAATCTTCCTGGTCAGGCGTTATTCGACGTATTGCGTTGCGGTCAGTGAAGGTTCAGCACGTTGCCACTACAAAACAAAGGGAACGGCAGTCAGCATCATTCCCTGTGGCAAAAATTTTCAGAACCTTGTCTCTGCTGCTCCGAGCCGCCTTAAACAGGAGCTTGGTATTGCTGAAAGCACGTTTGTTTTGGGAACGGTCGGGCGGGTAGAACCTGTTAAAAACCAGGCATTCCTGCTTGATATACTCTCTCAATACCGTGAGCAGGATGTATGTTTGCTGATTGTTGGTGAAGGAAGTCTGCGGGCTGACTTGCACAGACTCACCCTTGAGCAGGGTCTCGCTGACAAAGTTATCCTGACCGGTGCAAGAGACGATACGCTGTTAATTTTACGCGATGTTATTGATGTTTTCCTGTTTCCGTCGCTGCACGAGGGCTTTGGGCTTGCTGCTGTTGAAGCTCAGGCGGCCGGCCTGCCGGTCATCGCTTCACTGCATGTTCCACGGCTTATTGATGTGACTGAACGTATCTCTCATCATTCACTTAGCCATCTCTGTGCATGGACGTCAGAAATTGATGCATGGATGGCTCAGCCTGTCAGGAAAGAAATTAATACTGATGTGATAACAGGCCGCTTTTCTATCGGGAAGAATGCGCAGGAAATATTGAGGTTATATGTCTGAAAATATTAAAACTGGCCGGATGGTTTTTCATCACTGGCGGAGCATTATTCTGTTTCTATGTGCCATAATCTCTCCTTTACCGAAATTTTTTCGTGCTTATCTGCTTGATGTCTTCGCCGGATTTCCGGGAAAAACAGGGGTGGGCATCCGCTATATTCTTATCCGTACGCTGGTAAAAGCATGTGGAGATAATGTTTATATCGGACGCTGGTGCGTATTCAAAAATCTACAAAACCTCTCACTGGGTAGCAATATCAGTTTTCATGAACGGAGTTATGTGGATGCTGCCGGAAATATATTGGTGGGTAATGATGTGTCGTTTGCCCATTCTGTGTCGATTATCTCTTTCGAACATCGGTACGCATTATCTGAACAACCCTTTAAATATCAGCCGGTAGAGCTTAAAAAAATTTGTATTGCCTCGAATGTCTGGGTGGGGTGTGGTGTAAGGATCCTGGCAGGTACGATAATTGACTCTGACGTCGTTATCGCAGCGAATTCTGTCACCAAAAATCATCTTACTGCGGGAGTCTATGCCGGATCCCCGGCAATGAAGATAAAGGAGCTATCATGAAAATGGTTTTTGCGCATGACCATTATTTTATCCATCATGGTGAAAAAGTGTATTCACCCGGTAAGCTTCCTTATTCTGCTTTTACCCGGTATTTACATCATTTTGATCAGGTAACTGTATTATCCCGTTATAAAAATGATTCCTCATTTTCGCCTTACTGGACTCTGGCCAGCGGTCATGGGATGGTTTTTAAAAAAATTGAAAATCATTCTTCTCTGAAATCTGTGTTATTCACTTGCCATAAAAATATTATCGAGATTAAAGACACTCTCAGGGGGTGCGATGGCGTTGTTGTCAGGTTACCCAGTGAAACCGGTCTGATAACGGCAAAAATCGCACGACAGATGAATATTCCTTATCTTGTGGAACTCGTAGCCTGTCCGTGGGATGCCATGATCGGATACGGATCACTGAAGGGATTCCTCTATGCGCCGGTGTTATCCTGGCGGGTGAGGCAGGCGGTGAAAAAAGCCTGGGGTGCTATTTATGTTACGGAAAGTTTTTTGCAAAAACGTTATCCTATTAAATATAACGGCGTGTCTGCTTCAAACGTTGACTTACTGCCGGCCTCTCTTTCTGTTCTGAATCAAAGATGCGATAAAATAGCTACGTCCTCTGGAGGACCTTTTAAAATAGGCTTAATTGCTTCTCTTGACAGTCCGCATAAAGGTTTTGATACCATTTACAAAGCAGTCTATCGGCTCAAAAATAAGGGGGTTCCGGTCATGCTTGAAATCACCGGTGGCGGAAGTAAATTCAAAAATAGTCCGCTGATTGATAAATTATTACTGCATGACAATATTATTTTTTCAGGGCCCAAAACATCAGGAGAAGGGATTTTTTCATTCCTGGATACCGTCGATCTGTATGTGCAGCCCAGCAATCAGGAAGGATTGCCACGTGCTGTGATAGAGGCGATGTCGCGCGCCTGCCCGGTGATCACCAGTTCTGCCGGAGGAATGCCGGAGTTATGTCAACGGCATTACCTGCATAAGCCCAATGATGACCATACACTGGCGAACAACATTGAATATTTACTAAAAAACCGTCAGGAAATGTTATCGATGGCGCACCACTCGTTTAATACTGCGCGTCTTTATCAGCCTGAATTATTAATGAAAATCCGCTTTGATCTCTTTACCCGCTATAAGAACCATATGCTTTCACTCAGGAATGCCTGACACAACATCTCTCAGTTGTTTTTGGTTTTTACTGATATAGATAATGAATGACCTTTAACATAATTATGAGAAATGTTTTTGCAAGGTCAGTGTGAATATTTTATTTATATTAGGGAGCTGCAAGCAAGATCCGAACACAATGCAATAAATGTTGGAATTTATTTCCGGCAAAAAAGGAATGATAATTTTGAATGGAATCGATCACAAATATGTTATTGCAATTACGGCTAACACAAGCTGGTATTTGTATAACTTTCGAAAAAATACCATTATGGCTTTGCTGGAGAATGGATATCAGGTAATAGCAATTTCACCTGCGGATGAATATACTCACCGGCTCGCTGAACTTGGCTGCCAGACGGTTCCGGTAAAAATAGATTCCGGCGGTACTGATTTTTTCAAAGACTTGACCACTTTATTTTCAGCCTGGTGTGTTTTGCGCAAGCACAAAGTCGATGTGGTATTGAATTTTACGCCTAAAAATAACATCTATTTTACGCTGGCAGCAAAGGTATTAAATATTCCTGCCATCAACAATATCGCCGGACTGGGCAGTGTTTTCATGAGCAAAGGCATGGTGAGGATAATATGCCGGCATCTCTACCGGTTCAGTCAGCGCTATGCGGCAAAAATTTTCTTTCAGAATGAGGATGACCGGGAATTATTCCTGACTGAAATGCTGCCTGATTATTTATATACCGAACGATTACCGGGTTCGGGTGTTGATTTAATGCGTTTCAAGGTAACACCGGCACCTGATGATGATGTGGTACGTTTTATACTGATTTCCCGAATGCTCTATTCCAAAGGGGTAGAACATTATGTTGATGCGGCGCGCAAATTGAAGAAACGGCATGGGCAGCGCTGTGAATTTCGCTTGCTTGGGTTCCTGGATGTTAATAATCCGGCCGCCATTAAGACCGAACGGATGGCCGCCTGGATTGAGGAGGGCAACATACTTTATCTGGGGACGTCAGATAATGTTGAGCAGGAAATCGCGCTGGGCGACTGTATTGTTTTGCCTTCCTTTTACCGTGAGGGGGTGCCGAAATCCTTACTCGAAGCCGGAGCGATGGGGAAGCCTCTGATTACCACGCGTAATATTGGTTGTCAGGACACGGTCAATGAAGGGGTAAATGGTTTTCTGTGTGAGCCACAGGATACGGGGTGTTTAACACGTGCGATGGACCGGATAATCAACCTTACCCACTCGCAACGTCTGGATATGGGCAACGAGAGCAGGAAAAAAATGGTCAGGGAGTTCGACGAAAAAATAGTCATTTCCCGCTATCTGACGGCCATTGAACAGGTTCTTTCCTGACACCGGCGGTTATTCCGCCGCCGGTGTCAGGCTTGCTGACAAAATGCTAGTCCACGCGGCGATAGCTGCGCTGCGTATTGTTGACTTTATACAGATAGCGGCGCGATTCTCCGGACGGATGTTTGGTCGTCAGTGTGGTATAGACATCGCCCGGCGACATGTTGTTAATGATGTTAAATGCCTGCGTTTTATTGCTTGAGAACACGCGTAACACGCTGCCTGCGCCACCGTTATACGCAGTAATCACTGCATAACGACGTGATGTCGGATTGCTGATGTTCCCCAGATAAACGTTTTGCAACATCGCCAGATATGCGGTGCCGGTATTGATGTTATTTTGAGGATCAAACAGATAGCTTCGGCTTGGCTTACCCCATTTCCCTTCTGATTTAAACACATCCACCCCAGCGGTATGCTGCACAACCTGCATCAGCCCCAGTGCATCGGCGTTACTCACCGCATACGGGTTAAAAGCAGATTCTGTTTGCATGATCGCCAGTATCAGTGACTGATCGACACCATATTTCGCAGAGGCTTCGCGGATCATCGGCAGGTATTTATGCGCACGCTGATTCAGGTGGTTTGGTACCATCTGGATCGTTACGGAATAAATGACATGCAGGCCGGACTGACGGCGCATCAGTTTGTTCTGGATCAGATAGTCGGCAAAGCTGGCGGCACGCCCTTCCCAGCGGATCGGCTGACCGGTGTTGTCGAGAACCTGACCGTACAACATCGGTTCCCGGCTGATCTGGATATCGTTGGCGTCTGAGTAGAGATCAACGTTGCCCGGGTCATCGCCCACCAGCAAGGTGCTGATAATGGCCTTACGCAGGCTGGCGGCCGGATCGGTGCCAGAAATGGTTTCAAGAGTAATGGTACCCGCATCAAAGTTAATATGGCTGCGGGTGTAATACTGATCGCTATATTTCACGTAGTCTTTCGGACCCGCGATCAGCACTTCATTCATGCCCCAGATGTTTTCGATGTTATGGGCGAACTGGCCCATCAAAATGTCAAATCCGTTAGTGTCTTTCACATAAGCTTCGTTGAACGAGTCTTTCTTACTGCCGGAGCAGGAGATCAACATGGGCGCGATAACCAGCAAAGCTAAAATTTTCTTCATCTTACAAGCCGTTTCTGATGAAAGAAGCAGGCGCCGGGGCACCTGCCTTAATGTTTCAACCATTATTACCAATGATTATTTTGAGGGCGGGGTATAGCCTTCGATATGAACATCCTGACCTTCAAACAGAAAATTCACCATTTCCTGCTCCAGCAATTTACGGTCATCCGGGTTCATCATGCTGAGTTTCTTTTCGTTGATCAGCATGGTCTGTTTGGCCATCCACTGCGACCAGGCTTCTTTGGAAATTTCATTGAAAATACGTTTGCCAATCTCGCCAGGGTACAACTGGAAGTCTTGCCCTTCGGCATCGCGCTTGAGAAAGGTGCAAAAAATCGTTCTGCTCATGCTAATTCCTTATCGATCGTTCTTTTAGGGCGGTTATTTGCCAGCGGTCTGCTTTGCTAATTGTATCAGCAGACGTTCTACCGGCGCGGCCAGCCCGACGGATTGTGGTTGCGCTAAGTTATACCAGAGACCCGCACCTTCATCCATGCAACCCGCCGTAGAACGTAGATTTAACCACATCGGAACGATATCCAGATGGAAATGGCTGAAAGTGTGACGGAAAGCGGTCTGTTGCTGTAACGCATTTTGCGTAACACCGTATTTTTGCAGCCCCAGCGCGAGTTCATCTTCGGTCTGGTATTGCGGGAAGCAGAACAATCCGCCCCACAGGCCGACGGGCGGACGCTGCTCCAGCCAGACTTTATCTTCCTGCTGAATCATCAGCATAAAGGCCGTTTTTTCCGGTAACGTGGTTTTGGGTTTTTTACCCGGGTATTTTGCCCAGCTGTGATGTGCGTAAGCTTCGCAACCTGATTTCACCGGGCATAACTCGCATTTCGGTTTGCTGCGGGTACAGACCATGGCACCCAGATCCATCATTGCCTGATTAAACTGTGCGACGCCTTCGGCAGGCGTGACGTCTTCACTGATCGCCCACAGTTTATTTTCGGTTTTTTTCTCGCCCGGCCAGCCGTCAACGGCGTAGCAACGGGCCAGCACGCGTTTCACATTGCCGTCTAAAATGGGGTAATGCTGATTCAGTGCCAGCGACAACACGGCGCCCGCCGTTGAACGGCCAATGCCCGGCAGCGCAAGAATTTCATCAAACGTCGTCGGAAATACGCCGCCGTGCTGGCTGGCAATAGTTTGGGCCGCTTTATGCAGGTTTCGTGCACGGGCGTAATAGCCAAGGCCGGTCCACAGATGCAATACTTCGTCGAGCGGTGCCGCGGCGAGATCTGACACCGTCGGGAAACGTTCCATAAAGCGTTCAAAATACGGGATGACAGTCGCTACCTGCGTTTGCTGCAACATCACTTCTGAAAGCCAGACTTTATAAGGTGTTTTGGCAATTTGCCACGGCAGCGTCTTGCGGCCATAGCGCTGATACCACTCGAGCACCAGCGGCGAAAAAGAAGGGGCTTCCATCATGGGTGAATTACAGTCCGGCAGGGTTAAAAGACGGGGCTGATCACATCACAGTTGCCGTCTGGCTGTAAACCGGAACTTTCCGCACTGTACGCACAGTAGTTAGTGGCCGATTTCAGTATTGACTGTTTTCCTGCCCGCAAGCCTTGCTAATCGGGAGTAAGTTTGGATAATGCGCCTTTCCTTATATTCAGTGACCCAGGCACAGGCATCCGCGCGCGGGTACCGCGTCTTGCCAATCGGAGTGGAAACACCATGAAAAACGACGTCATTTCACCGGAGTTCGACGAGAATGGTCGCGCGATGCGCCGTATTCGTAGTTTTGTCCGCCGCCAGGGCCGCCTGACGAAAGGCCAGCAATTCGCTCTGGACAACTTCTGGCCGGTAATGGGCGTGGAATTTCAGACAGAACCTCTGGCAATTGATGCCTTGTTTGGTCGCAGTGCACCGGTTGTGCTGGAAATCGGTTTCGGAATGGGCACGTCGCTGGTCACCATGGCTAAACAGAACCCGGACCAAAATTTCATCGGCATTGAAGTTCACTCGCCTGGCGTCGGTGCCTGTCTTGCGACCGCGCATGAAGAGGGTGTCAGTAACCTGCGCGTGATGTGCCACGATGCAGTCGAAGTGTTAGAAAAAATGATTCCGGATGGCTCGCTGGATATGGTGCAGCTATTCTTTCCTGACCCGTGGCACAAAGCGCGCCATAATAAGCGCCGTATCGTGCAGCCGGAGTTCGTTGAGAAGCTGCGCAGGAAACTGAAAGTAGGCGGCGTGTTCCATATGGCAACCGACTGGGAGCCGTATGCAGAGCACATGCTTGAAGTCATGACCGGTTTAGAAAGCTGGGCGAACCTGTCGCAGGAAAACAATTATGTTCCGCGCCCGGAATCCCGCCCGGTGACCAAGTTCGAAATGCGTGGCCAGCGTTTAGGCCACGGCGTATGGGATCTGATGTTTGAGAGGAAGCAATAATGGCTAAGAATCGCAGTCGTCGTTTACGTAAGAAGTTACACATTGCCGAGTTCCAGGAACTGGGCTTCTCTGTAAAATGGCGTTTCCCGGAAGGTACCGCGGTAGAAACCATTGATGAATCCCTGGATAAATTCATTGACGGTGTGATTGAGCCAAACAAACTGGCCTTTGACGGCAGTGGTTACCTGCAATGGGAAGGTCTGGTTTGCCGTCAGGACATCGGTCACTGCACTGATGAACAGCGCGCGCAGGTCAAAAAATGGTTAGAAGACCATAAAATGGAAGACGTGGAAGTCAGCGAGTTGTTTGATATCTGGTGGGATTAATTCCCGCAGATCTGCAGGATCGCTGAATGTAAAGGTGCCTCTGACAGGCACCTTTGTTACATCTGGAGGCTGGGCATTGGGTACTGAACTTGATAACAATTTGCTGGAAGATATTCTTGCGCAGGTCAGGCCGCTGATAGGTCGCGGTAAAGTCGCCGGTTATATTCCTGCGCTGGCGGAAGTCAGCCCCGATCATTTAGGCATCGCCGTGTGTACCACGAAAGGAGAAATCTTTCGTGCCGGTGATGCCGGGATGCGTTTCTCGATCCAGTCGATTTCTAAAGTCCTCAGCCTGACGCTGGCGCTGACCCGCTATCAGGAAAGCGAAATCTGGCAGCGCGTCGGTAAAGAGCCCTCGGGGCAGCCCTTTAATTCCCTGGTACAGCTTGAGCTTGAGCAGGGAAAACCGCGTAACCCGTTTATTAACCCGGGCGCGCTGGTGGTTTGCGACATGCTGCAAACCCGTCTGTCCGCACCCAAGCAAAGAATGCTGGAAGTGGTACGTCAGCTGGCCGGATCGGCAGATCTCAACTACGATCGGCACGTTGCGCGTTCCGAGTTTGAGCATTCCGACCGCAACGCCGCTATTGCTTATCTGATGAAGTCTTTTGGTAATTTCGACAACGATGTCATCACCGTTTTGCATACCTATTTTCATTACTGCGCACTGCGGATGAGTTGTGAAGAACTGGCGCGCACCTTTGTGTATCTGGCCAATAAAGGCCATCCGCTCGGCAGCGAGACACCGCTCATCGATGCCCGCCAGGCGCGGCAGATTAATGCAATGATGGTGACCAGCGGAATGTACGACGGTGCGGGTGAATTCGCTTATCGCGTCGGAATGCCGGGTAAATCCGGCGTCGGCGGTGGCATCATTGCCGTCGTGCCGGGGGAAATGTGTATCGCGGTTTGGTCGCCGGAACTTGATGCGGCAGGGAACTCTTTGGCAGGTATTGCTGCCTTAGAATTACTGGCGCAACGTATTGGCCGTTCAATTTTTTGAGTTTGCTGTCTTAAGGGAGAGTACATGTTAGTAAAAAGTGGAGTGGTAAAAGCCGGACTTGCTGCATTGCTGGCGCTGAGCGCGTGGAGCGCGCAGGCTGATTATCAATGTGCCGTACAGCCTAAAGATGACGTGATCATCAAGCCGCAGACCGTTCAGGTGGTCGGTAACAGCGGTGATTTGCTGATCACCCCCAATGGTAACGTGACCCTCAACGGTAAAGACATGACCCTGAGCGCCAGACAGCGTCAGGAAGCAATCGACTATCAGGCCGGTTTACGCCGTGACCTGCCGTGGATTGATCAGGGAGCAACGGCGCATCTTGAAAAAGGCCGCGTGGCGGTTGACCGGGTGATCGTCGAGAAACTGGGCACCGACAGCAACGTGCGTAACCGACTGGTGACACTCGATAAAAAACTGAAAGAGCAAATGAACCTCATCATCGAGCATCGTACTGACGGCCTGACCTTCCACCATAAAGCTGTGGATCAGGTTAAGCAGAATGGTCAGAAGCTGATGGAGCAAACCATGGGCGGTGTGATGCAGGACAGCATCAACGAGATGGGCCTCAAACAGGCGACCAGCGGCGGAAATCCGCTGCAGGCAATGATGGGGAATCTTGGCGGCCTGCAGCAAGCCATTCAGGAAGAGTGGAACAAGCAGGAAAAAGAGTTCAAAACCTTTGGCGATGACGTCTGTAAGCGTGTGACGAATCTGGATACTCAGCACAAAGCCCTGCTGGCGGCGCTCAGATAACAGTCATTTTATCGCCTCTTTAAAACACCTAAAGAGGCGATAAAGACGAAATTAGTGTGTGGTATTCACCATATGGTAAAGCGACCAGCGTTTAATATCAGGATAAAAAGTCGTGAATAACCCCTGAAGGAAGGTGATTAAATCACTTTCCTTTTTGAAGATAAATTCGCCTAAATTGGGATCAAATACTTTATATCGGTCCCTGGAAATGAATAACCCCATCGCGTGGCCTGCGTTACTCATTCTTATACTTAAATACTCAACTCTACCCGGCACGCATGAATAAACGATTTCACGCGCCGCGACATCAGTGAGACTGGAAGTTCCTGCCTCAGTGGTTTCTGATCTCGGGTTTTTCTTTTTTAAGACGTCAAAAAGATCTAAACCCAGAGGCCGGCACATTTCTCTGAGATGAAAATCGTTATAGGTTTTCATTTCCGAAAATAACAATGCGATATTAGTCATTCCCCTGACTACGCTTGCGCCTTCGGCACCCAGAACATAGTTTTTCCATGCATGATAATTCCCTCTTTTCTGGGCATACGTCAGTACTAATCCCAGGCAGGCTCCACCCGGGCCATGCTGGATGGTTTTTTTACTGGGCGGCATGATATTTTTTTGCCAATATCCCTGCCGCAAGAAAGGAACCTGGTGTCTGGCATTGCTTAAATCCAGATAATTGATTTGATGAAATAAAGAATAATCAGAACAATGGGTTGCAGTGGCTAATTGCATAACCTTTTTGAAACGCATATAACATCCTTGTGTTAATTATCAACGTAAATTACTTATATTACTCAGTCAGAAATAGCTCCAGCAGTGAGTTCAGGAACAGTTTCCCTTTGCCGGTGATCTGCCAGTGCGTGTCGGTTTCCAGCAGATATTCTTTGGCGATCGCGTCATCAAGCTGCGCACGAATCACCGATTCATCCAGCCCGGTATACAAACCAAACTCTTCGCGGGGTGCCGCTTCCAGCAAACGAAAACGGTTCATGAAGAATTCAAATGGCAAATCTTCAGTTTCGACCGGATGCTGTTTGTCCATGTAGCGTCCTTGCATATAGCCACGAGGGTGTTTGGTTTTCACGGTTCGCAGGATTTGCCCGTCGGGCTGTGTCAGCTTGCCATGCGCACCACAACCGATGCCGAGATAATCGCCGAAGCGCCAGTAGTTGAGGTTGTGCTGGCACTGATAACCTGGTTTAGCGTAGGCCGAGGTTTCATATTGCTGGTAACCGGCAGCAGTCAGTAACTGATCGCCTTGTTCGAAAATATCCCACAGCGCGTCGTCATCCGGCAGTTTAGGCGGACGCGAGGCGTACATCGTATTCGGCTCGATAGTCAGCTGATACCACGACAAATGCGGCGGATTAAGCGCGATAGCCTGGCGCAAATCGTCCAGCGCTTCTTCCAGCGTCTGATCCGGCAAGCCGTGCATCAGATCGAGATTAAAGCTGCGCAGATTCAGGCTGGTCGCCAGATGTGCCGCACGCTTTGCCTCATCAGGCCCATGAATGCGCCCCAGACGCTCCAGTTTCTGCGCATCGAAACTTTGTACGCCAATGGAAATACGGTTCACACCGGCGCGCTGATAGCCGCTGAAGCGGTCGGCTTCGACGGTGCCGGGGTTAGCTTCCATGGTGATTTCAGCATTGGCATCAAGCGGCAAACGCGCCCGGACGCCGTCGAGCAGGGTCTGCATGGCTTCGCTGCTCAGCAGGCTGGGGGTTCCGCCGCCGATAAAAATCGTCCCCACACTGCGCCCGCCGACCAGATGCAGGTCGGCATCCAAATCGGCCAGCAGATGCGCGACATAATCGTCATGCGGCACTTCACCCTTTAACGCGTGCGAGTTGAAATCGCAGTAAGGGCATTTTTGCACGCACCACGGAATATGAATGTAGAGACTCAGCGGCGGCAACTTACGCATTCTTCTGTACAGCCTCTTTCATCGCGGCAAGCAGCAGTTTCAGTGCCTGACCCCGGTGGGAAACTGCACTTTTTTCTTCGCGGGTCAGTTCTGCAGCGGTTTTCCCCAGTTCCGGTACGTAGAAAATCGGGTCATAACCAAAGCCGCCTTCGCCTGCTTCAGCAAAGGTAATTTCGCCCGCCCAGCTGCCGTGGCACACCAGCGGCGTCGGGTCTTCTGCGTGGCGCATATACACCAGAACGCAGTGGAATTGCGCGTTGCGCTGGCCCTGGGGCACATCTTTCAGTGCCACCAGCAATTTATCGAGGTTCTGCTGATCGCTGGCGTCAGCGCCTGCGTAGCGGGCGGAGTAAATCCCCGGCGCACCCCCGAGAAAATCCACCGCCAGGCCGGAGTCATCGGCAATGGCCGGCAAGCCGGTGACAGCCGCTGCATGGCGGGCTTTCAGGATGGCGTTCTCGATAAACGTCAGGCCGGTTTCTTCAGCGGATTCGACGCCCAGTTCGGTTTGCGCCACCACGTCCAGGCCGAAATCAGCCAGAAGATGCGCGAGTTCACGCACTTTACCGGCATTGCCGGTAGCTAAAACGACTTTCTTCATAAAAATAATGTCCTGAAATGAATCTGACTTGAAGTTATTCAGCGAGCAGTACCGCGACCTCGGTCGGGATATTTTGCGGATTCGTAATGCGGACTTGTTTATGGCGGCCCAGCTCGCCTTTTTCGATGCTTATCTGACTTTTGGCGACTTTAAACTGTTTTGAAAGAAATTTCACCAGATGCGTATTGGCCTGGCCGTCCACCGGCGGGGCAGTGATGGCGACTTTCAGTTCATCGCCATGCAAACCCACCAGGCTGTCGCGGCTGGCTTTGGGCTGGATAACCAGCCGCAAAACCAGCGCATCGGATTGCCAGAACGCCGGACTTAAAGCTGGAACCACAGTGCACCCAGCAAATCCATACCGAGATAATTCAGCATATACAGGATCAGAATCACGACCATCGCCGAGAAATCAATTCCCCCCATGGCCGGAAGGATGCGGCGGATGGGTGCCATCAGCGGTTCGGTCAGTTGCATCAGCAGGTAATCCATCGGCCCGCGTCCCTGGCTCACCCAGCTCATCAGAGAGCGGATAATCACCAGCCAGAACACCAGATAACCCGCGGCTTTGACCAGCCCTATCAGGCCAATCAGCAAGCTGCTCAGACCAAAGAAGATGGCACCACTTTGGATAAGCAACAGCAGCGGAAATTTGATCGTGCAAAGGATAAAAGCCAGCAACAGGCTTGCACTGTCAATCGGGCCCAGCGGCGGAATAATCCGGCGCAAAGGTCCGATAACGGGCTGAGTAATCTTCACCACGAACTGTGAGAACGGGTTATAAAAATCTGTACGTGCCCATTGCATCCAGATGCGCAGCAGCAGAACCATCACGTAGAGATCAATCAGTGTTTTGACCAGAAAAGTCAGCGTTAACATAATTCTCCTATGCCCTTCGTCTTTCGGGTTGCTTCTGCGTTGCCGCAACGCGAATGATTTTAGACAGTCATATTTTATTATTCGTTCTTGTCAGAACAGTTTTTCCATTTCCTGCGCACGGGCAATGGCGGCCTGCATGGCTTCGGAAACAATCTCCGGTAATTTACGGTCGGTGAAAACCTTCAGCGCCTCAAACGTCGTACCGCCTTTGGATGTCACATTCTCACGAAGTTGTGACAATGGCGTGTCCGGGCTGGTGGCTACTAAGGCGCTGGCACCGCTGGCAGCTTGCTCAACCAGCATCCGTGCGGTTTCAGCGCTGAAACCCAGACGCTGCGCTTCGGCCTGCATGGCTTCCATAAACAGGAAGAAATACGCCGGTGCGCTGCCTGCGGCGGCAATCACATGGTTAATACCTTCTTCGGTATCGACCCAGCAAATTTTGCCGACGGCGGTCATCAGTTCGCCACTGTAATCACGGTCTGCCTGAGATACCTGAACAGGCGCGTACAGGCCACTCATGCCTTTCCCGACGAGGGAGGGCGTGTTGGGCATAATGCGCACAATATTCAGATTTTCTCCCAGCAACTCGCAAAAACGCGCCACGCTGACGCCTGCGGCAATCGACAGTACCAGCTTGTCGCTAAAATCCACGTCTTTTTGCAGTGCTTTACACACATCGGCCATCATCTGTGGTTTTACGGACAAAACCACTACATCTGCCTCTTTTGCACAGCCGCTGTTATCGCTGCTGCTTTGTACGCCATATTTTTCAGCCAGCGCATCGCGATGCGTGGTGGACGGGGCACAAACGCTGATGAGATGTGCCGGATAGCCGCTTTCGACCAGGCCGGAAATAATTGCGCCCGCCATATTACCGGCGCCGATAAAACTGATTTTGCGATGTTGCATTCATGCTCCTTGCTTTTAATGGGGGCTGAATTGAGCCTATCAAGAGTAAAGCAGTCAATCCAAAGATAACGATGACTGTTTTACGCCGTAATCACGGGCACCGAAAATGGCGGTCCCGATGCGAACCATCGTGCTGCCAGCCGCAATCGCTGCAGGCATATCATCGGTCATCCCCATCGACAGCGTATCGGCCAGCGGACAAATACGTTGCAAATCTTTCAGTGCCTCACGCATTTTGCCGAACACTTCAAGCTGTCGCGCATAATCCGTTTCCACTGCCGGGATGGCCATCAGACCGCGCAATGACAGATGAGGCATCGTCATAATCTGGCGGGCCAGCTCTGCAATATCACCGATTGCGATGCCGGATTTGCTGGCTTCATCACTGATGTTTACCTGAATCAGCACCTGCAAAGGCGGTAACCCGGCCGGACGCTGTTCGTTCAGTCGCTGGGCGATTTTCAGGCGATCAATGGTATGGCACCAGTCGAAATTCTCCGCCACCAGGCGGCTCTTATTCGATTGCAGCGGCCCGATAAAGTGCCAGGTCAGCGCGGGCTGATGTCCGGCAAAGTGGGCAATCTTATCAACGCCTTCCTGCACGTAGTTTTCGCCAAACGCGAGTTGTCCGGCGGCAATAGCTTCTTCGACAGCGCTCGCAGGTTTTGTTTTGCTCACTGCAAGCAGGGTAATTTCTTCTGAAGGTCTGCCGCAAAGGTGTGCAGCTGTGGCGATTTTCTCACGGACATTCTGTAAGTTCTGCTCAATAGCGTTTTGCTGACTAAGGCTCATAGGGACTCAGGAGGATTTCAACATGGATATTGATGGATTAGTGGGACGTAGTGTAAAGCAAAATGCCTCAGATCTGCACCTTTGTACTGGCTATCCGCCAGTGTTACGCATTGACGGAGAATTATGCCGCTGTGAAGATCTGCCGGTGGTCGATGCCTCGCAGATGCTGGGGCTGACCCGTGAGTGGCTGGATGCGACGGAGCAGTATGCTTTACAGCAGGCCGGGCAGGTGGATAAAGCGCTTTCACTGGGCGATGGCATACGGGTACGGATCAATATCTTTCAGCAACTGCACGGGCTTTCTGCGGCACTCAGACCGGTGCCTGCCCGTTGTCCTGAACTGGCCGCTTTGCTGGCGCCAGATATCTTGCAACGCGTCATTATGCAGGAAGACGGCCTGATTTTGGTCACCGGCGCGACAGGCAGCGGGAAATCTACCACCCTTGCCGCGCTGATTGATCATCTCAACCGCCATGTGAAGCGCCATATTATTACTCTTGAAGATCCGATCGAGCTTATTCACACGGGCAGGCAATGCCTGATTCAGCAGCGTGAACTCGGGCTGCATACGCGTTCATTTGGCGAAGCCGTACGCGGTGCGCTGCGTGAAGACCCGGATGTTTTGCTGCTTGGTGAGTTGCGCGACACCGAGGGTATCCGGCTGGCGCTGACGGCGGCGGAAACCGGACATCTGGTTCTCGCAACACTGCATGCGCGCAACGCCACGCAGGCGATTGACCGGCTGGTTGATGTATTTCCGGCTGAAGAAAAAGCGTTTGTCCGTGCGCAACTGGCGGGCAGCCTGCGGGCCGTGATTGCGCAAAAACTGGCGGTGTCGGCAGAAAAAGACGGTAAAAAAACGGGAAGGGTAGCGCTGTTTGAAGTACTGACGTCCACGCCTGCTGTGTGCAATTTAATTCGCGAAGGAAAAAACCATCAGCTGGCGGATATCCTGCAAACCGGTGTACAGGCCGGAATGCAGACGTTTGCACAAAGCCGTCAGCAGCGGCAATGTGCAGGATTACTGGCGGAAAATCAGGAGTGATTCCATTGTTTCTCGAACCAGCTTTCCAGAATAATGACGGCGGAAGCAGCATCCACGCTGCCTTTATCCAGAGCACGAAAACCGCCGCGATCGAACAAATCAGCACGGGCTTCGACGGTGCTCAGACGTTCGTCATGCAGTTCAACCTGGACGCCAAAACGGCCATGCAGACGGTTGGCAAATTTACGTGCACGGGCCGTCAGGGGTTGTTCTGTGCCGTCCATATTTAGCGGTAAACCCACAACCACCAGATCCGGCAACCATTCTTTCAGCAACTTTTCGATTTTCTGCCAGTCTGGTGTGCCGTCCTGCGCTTTAAATGAGGTCAGCGGGCGGGCGGTGCTGGTCACTTCCTGGCCAATAGCCAGACCAATACTTTTAGTACCAAAGTCGAAAGCAAAAACCGTGCGGTTTGCCATTATGCATGCCCCGCGTGGGTGGCCAGTTGCCCGACGTCAACGCCGATCATTTTCGCCGCTTCTCGCCAGCGGTCAGCAATCGGTGTACGGAACAGAATGTCGCTGTTTGCTTCAATGGTCAGCCACGAATTCTCCAGCAATTCTTTTTCCAGCTGGCCCTGTTCCCAGGCGGCATAGCCCAGCGCCACCAGCACATCTTTCGGCTGAGCGGGGGTGCCCAGTGTTTCCAGTACATCTTTGGAGGTGGTGATCATGGTGCTGTCAGAGATACGGATGCTGGAGCCAAAACCTTCGCGCGGCGTATGCAAAATGAAACCGCGATCGTCTGCCAGCGGGCCACCGGAAAAAACCGGGCGATCAAGACGAATGCTCAGATCACGGGGTTCGGGTGTGATGTCCAGTTTGTCGAGCACGTTTTCAACCGTAAAATCGTCGACCAGTTTGTTAATCACCAGGCCCATGGCGCCGTCTTCATTGTGCTCGCAGATGTACACGACCGAACGTTTGAACTGGGGTTCATCCAGGCCAGGCATCGCAATAAGAAAGTGGTGTTGTAGATTCATGTTATGCAGGATGTTTAACCTCAGAATAGATATCAGTGCAGGCAGGCCAGTTTATTACGTCAGGCTTGCCAAAAAAAGCGGGTTATCCAGCAATGCTGAACAACCCGTTTACCGATGTTAATCTGCGCTTACTTTTCAGCCAGACGTTTCTCGATGGCGTCCATCAGCATGCCTGTGATGGAAATCGGGAAGGCGGCTTCGATTTCACGTGCGCAGGTCGGACTGGTGACGTTAATTTCCGTCAGGCGATCGCCGATAATATCCAGACCAACAAAAATCAGGCCCTTTTGTTTGAGTACAGGGGCTACGGTGCGGGCTATTGCCCAGTCACTTTCGCTCAGCGGGCGTGCTTCACCACGGCCGCCAGCCGCCAGATTACCGCGGGTTTCGCCTTGTGCGGGAATACGCGCCAGGCAGTAAGGTACCGGTTCGCCGTCGACCACCAGAACACGCTTATCACCGTCTTTGATTGCAGGCAGATAGTTTTGTGCCATGCAGAAACGGCTGCCATGTTCGGTCAGGGTTTCAATCACCACTGAGACGTTCGCATCCTCCGGTTTCAGACGGAAAATCGAAGCGCCGCCCATGCCGTCGAGCGGCTTGAGGATCACGTCGGTGTGTTCTTTATGGAAGGCTTTCAGCTGCGCTGCATTGCGGGTCACCAGCGTATCCGGCGTCAGTTCCGGGAACCATGCGGTGAACAGCTTCTCGTTACAGTCGCGCAGACTTTGTGGTTTGTTGACGATCAGCGTGCCTTTTTCTTCGGCACGTTCGAGGATATACGTGGCATAAATAAATTCGGTATCGAAAGGGGGATCTTTACGCATCAGGATGACGTCAAGTTCCTGCAGGGCGATATCCTGCTCTGTCCCAAACTCATACCAGCCGTCGTAATCCTGCTTCACGCTGAGTTTTTTAGTGGTCGCACGGCCTTCGCCGCTGCGCAGATACAGGGAATTCATTTCCATGTAATGCAGTTCATAACCACGACTCTGCGCTTCCAGCAACATAGCGAAACTGGTGTCTTTTTTAATGTTGATGGAAGAGATCGGATCCATCACGATGCCAAGCTTAATCATTTGGTTTCCTCTTAACCCAGATCGCCGAAACGAACCTGTAAGGCCGTTATCGCGGTGAGTGCTGTGGTTTCTGTACGCAGAACACGGGGTCCCAGCAGGATATCAGTAAATCCGTAGCCGGAGGTCATTGCAATTTCGTCAGCGGATAAACCGCCTTCCGGGCCAATCAGCAGGCGAACATGGCTCACCGGCAGCTGCAGGGTATTAATACTGTGGCTGGCGCGCGGATGCAGGTTCAGCTTCAGGCTATCCTCCTGTTCGCCACACCAGGCTTCAAGCTGCATCGCCGGGCGAATTTCCGGGATACGGTTACGGCCGCATTGTTCGCAGGCCGCGATGGCAATTTTCTGCCACTGCTGCAATTTTTTCTCCAGACGTTCACCGTCAAGTTTTACACCACAACGTTCTGAAAACAGCGGGGTAATAGTATTGACGCCCAGCTCGATAGATTTCTGGATGGTGAATTCCATCTTCTCGCCACGCGATATCACCTGGCCAAGATGCAGATTAAGCGGGGATTCATTATCTGCCAGCACGCCTTCGTTCAGACTGACGCGCACGCTCTTCTTATCAACCTGAGTGATGCTGGCTTCGAAGACCTGGTTGCTGCCATCAAAAAGCTGAATCGCCTGACCGGGCTGCATACGCAGAACGCGTCCGACGTGGTTAGCGGCATCTTCACTGAGCGCAATTTCGCTACGTGCGGTCAGGATTTCCGGATGATAAATGCGGGGTATGCGCATGTATGGCTGCTGTCCTTAAAATGTTGATGTGGGCTATTTTGGCAACTGTTGCCAGCCCTGTCGCTGACTATTGTGCTCTATAGTAGGTTAGCTTTTTCTTTGCGCGCAAGCCTGCTGAACGTAAGGGTTATGATTGCCTTGCACATTGGCAATACGGTTGTCGCGTTCGCATTCCCAGGCGGTCACCGGATACTGGCGATCCCATGCGGTAAACAACTGCGTCTGCTGGCGGGATAAATTCAATTTATACTGGTCACGCATGTAGAAATAAATGCGTGCAATAGCGCCCCGGGCGCGGGCTGGCGGCTCAGCGGCTTTGGCTTTAAAGTCGATTTTCATTTCGCAGCGGCCATACTGACCTTCACCCCCGTTCCACTGACTGTACATAAAATTGTTGCGGTCGCCGTTCACTTCGCCAATGGCCGGTTCAAGATTATGCAGGTCGGTTTCTATCTGGCGATAGCTGGCACTTTTTGCGCAATTTTTGCGCCCGCCATCCTGCCAGCATTGCATCTGGTGGCCGAATTGCCAGGCGGGAACCACATGTTCCCATTCGATCCGGTTGGCGCGTTGTTCACTTTTACGTACTGCGTAGCCGCAGGATTGCAGATCCGGTGTGCCTTTTTTCCCTTGCCAGTGGATAGTGCAGCCGCAATAAAATGTTGGCGCGCCCTGATTGATTTTAACAGCGGCGGCCTTGGCCTGACTGAAATTATTAATGGCATTGCCGGACTGGCTGAACGCGCTCAGCGGTGCCAGCGCACCGATAAACAGAAAAGATAAGAACTTTTTACGAAACATATTTCTGAAAGCCCCGAAACTAAAAGGCCGGAAGGGTAACGGATGAAAGGCGTCGTGACAATGGGACTTTGCTGCTAATGAGTGGTTGATAAATCAGCAATTAGTACTGCCGTTAGCGTTAAAACGTAACAGTTCACCGCAATGACGGCAGCGATACTCCGACTCTTTTCGCATTACTTTATTGTGGCGCCGCACGGTAAGCCGGTGATCACGACAGGCGCATATATACGGATAGGTTTTACTTTGTACGGACGCGACTTCGAACTTGTGTGTTCTGCTCGCTGACACACCCAGCACATGTTCCATCATCCAGCGCCACTCTTTACCATGCGGCGCAGGCGCGCGGCCAAAGCGGCGGTAGACCAGTAAATGGGCCAGTTCATGCGGAACAACTTCGTCGATAAAGGGTTGCTGATTTTCCATCAGCAGCACCGGATTAAGCCGGATTTGCCAGTGTTGCAGATACGCGCTTCCCGCGCTGGTACCGCGTTGCTGATAGCTTATCTCCGGCTCCGTATAATCGGTGCCAAAAAACTGATTTGCCATCAGGAGCTTTTCCCGCAGGCAGCGCATAACGGCTTGTTGCAGGGCAATGGGGAGACGTGTGGTTTTCATCAGGCGAAGGATAAATCTGGCGGGGAAGAGATGCAATATGGAATTCCTCCCCTTTGCAGGGGAGGAAGGAAACGCTTACTTACCGATGTCGCGCAGTGCTTCACCTTTCATCAGATTGCGTTCGATATGTTCCAGCGAGACGTTTTTGGTCTCAGGGATCAGCGCAATGGTAATGAAGATGAACACGACATTCAGCGCTGCATACACCCAGAAGGTGTTGGCATTGCCGAGGCTGTCGAGCATGGTCAGGAAGGTCGCGCCGACAATCATGTTGGCGATCCAGTTCGTTGCGGTGGAGACGGTGATACCAAAATCGCGGCCTTTCAGCGGCTGAATTTCAGAACACAGTACCCAGATCAGCGGGCCGGCACTCATCGCAAAACCGACGATAAACATCAGCAGCATAGCGATGGAGAAGTATTTCGCCGCATCGGATTCCACACCAATATGCAGCATGGTACCGAGCACGCCCATCCCTACCGCCATCACCAGGAAGCCCAGTTTCAGCGTCGGTTTACGACCCCAGCGGTCAACCAGACCAATGGCAATAAAGGTCGCCAGAACGTTGACCAGACCTACGATAACCGTGCCCCACATCTGCTGAGAGGTGCTGGCGAAGCCGGCGATACCGAAGATTTTCGGTGCGTAATACATGATGACGTTCATACCGGTGAACTGCTGCATCACCTGCAACAGAATGCCGAGGTAGACCGCACGACGGAAGTTCTTGTTATTGGTGAATAACCCCCAGCCGCTTTGTTTTACTTTCAGGCTTTCACGGATTTCATCCAGCTCGCGTTTCGCCTGTTCGCTGGAATCACGCAGTTTCTCCAGTACGCGGCGCGCTTTTCCATCATCGCCACGGGCAGCCAGCCAGCGCGGGCTGTCCGGCAGGAAGAAGACACCGACCAGTAACAGCAATGCCGGAATGGTGATGATGCCCAGCATCCAGCGCCATGCCCCGGTATAGCTGAACGCAGTATCAGACAGATACGCCGCCAGAATACCGATGGTGATCATCAGCTGGTACATCGAAATCATACTGCCGCGGATTTTCTCCGGTGCAATTTCCGAGAGATAAATCGGCGCGGTATAAGAGGCAATCCCCACCGCCAGACCCAGCAGAACGCGGGCGACAATCAGGATTTCTGCGTTAGGTGCAAAGGCTGAACAGAGGGAGCCGACCACGAACAGGATCGCGCCGATCATCAGACTGAATTTACGGCCCAGACGGAAGTTCAGCCAGCCGCTGCCGACAGCACCGACGGCGGCACCAAACATCATTGAGCTGACCACCCATTCTTGCTGGTGGTTGGTTATCTGAAAATCATGGCTGATGAAGGGCAGGGCACCAGCGATGACGCCGATATCTAAGCCGAACAGCAGTCCGGCAAGGGCAGCGAGAAAACAGACAAAGAAAGTGACGCTTTTGTTTGAGCGCTTTCCTTTCGTCGATGTTGAGTTATTCATCCGGTCTCCAAAATAATGCAATCGTGTTGAGTTTGTAATAATGCTTAGGCTGTTATGTTATTAACCCTGCACACGGCTTAACGTGAGCCCCGTCACAGTGTTGTAATCGTTTACACTAATAGGGGTGGTCGGGTGACTTGTTTTTTAAGGGTTTCAAACGGATAGCGTAACAGGAAGGGAAGGCACCTAAGATTAATAGCTTACAAATTGATTTATATCAATCAATACTGTGTATCAAACTTTTACATATGAAAATAACTTGTTAATTAATAATGAATTATTGCCTGTAACCGTTTTCATTATCGCTATTATCTGAGAGGGTAATTTTCCGTTTCCTGCCGTTGAGTGTAATCGTTGAAATACTCAATCCTCACATTTTCGGAAGAAACTGAACCGGGAAAAGAAAGCCCGGGCGGGAAAGGTTTACCCGGATAGACGTTTTTTTTCAGAACTTTCCACTGACATTGCGCCTCAGGTTTGTCGCTGGCACACAACCCGATGCGATTTACCAGAAGGTGGATATTGCCGGTGTTGGTTATTTCCTGAGCGGACGCATCCCATCCCAGTTTTGCAGTCTGTTTGGCGGGTGGCACCATGACCACCACGCCCCATACGATGGTCAGACTCAGGTCGCTGGTGAAGTTTTTGTTACTGCCTGTGTTTTTAAATTCTTCCGGTGTCAGAGACTGAAAATGTACGCGGTAGATTTTTTCTTCATTGCTGTCGCCGAGAACTACGATCCTTACCGGCTGGTTGTTACCGGCGGGTAAGCCAAATTTTAGTGGCGAGACCACCAGACTGTTGGATGTTCCCTGCGGCGCAGGCGTTTCATTTTCTTCAGATGTACCGGGGTTATGCACCTCGTTGATTTTTCCCTGAATGTACTGAGTTGTTTCACTTTTAGAACTGATCACCAGAGCGGCGGCATGCTGATCGTTAAGTATGACTTTCATCGGTGAAACGGTGATATTGGCAGAACATAAGACCGGAACCGCCAGGGTCGCCAGTGAGAGTATTTTGAGGCCAGAGGTGAGCCCGGGATTTTGCAGCATGCGAATAGGCCTTCTGTGAGGTTAATAAAGCGACGGTGTGAAATTAAGCTCAAGCGTTCCCCGATATCCGCCGGCATTTTTACTATTAATCTCGAACATTTGGGTACTCAATGTGAGAGGAGCCGGCACGCAGATCACGGGTTGGGGGAGACCCGGCAAATGTACCTGACGTATGTGAGCCTGCTGTATTTTGGTGAACGTCATCTGTGTTCCACGCGCTACGGTCTGTATCGTGTTGGTATCAGGGTTGAGAATATCAACTACATAATCAATACGATCTCTGTCATTACTCGCATTGCCTCCCTCACGGACCAAAGAAAAATCCATCATTGTTCGGTTTCCCTGACCGGTATAATTATCGTTTATCGTTAACATAAACGCGCTGCTGTTGGCGTTGTAACCATCGTACAGACAGACATCAATACTCGCGCTACCGATAACAGATATTTTGTTAATGCCGTTGCCTGGAAGCGGGCGCATATTTAAATTCACCAGCGGCGCAGCCTGGCCAAATTCGGGTAAATAGATCTGCTGGTTATTATTGTCAGTGACGTTGAGGGTGATACGGGCGTTCCAGTCGGCAAGTTTAATCCGCGGACTCCACTGCATCAGACTCATTTTTAAATTGGCTTCCCAGATACCACCCGAAGGAAGTTTGCTGAGTTCCTGGCTGGTTACATACACACTCAGTTTTGATTCATCATTAGCCTCCCCATCATTACAGTTTGCTTGCATCCCCGCGTAAACCTGGTATGGACCTCCCCACGGCTGTTTTGGGCTAACACCGCATGCATTGCCGGTTGTCGTATAAATATCGTGATAACCCGTGAGATTTATGATTTGCGTTAAATGGCTTCTTTTTTCGGTAAAAATAACAGGGATGGTCGTATTGCCATTTACAACGCCGGTGACGGAGGTGCTACATTCACCGTTGACAGGATTTGAAGACGATAAGCAAATCCAGGTATTTCTTCCCCATAACGGATCGTTATCGGAATCATAACCGCCACTTTCATCCTTCCAGATATCAAGTTGTGCAGGTGGCGATGATTTATCAAATGTTGCGATAACGGGGGTATCACGCCCTGTAGGTTCTACCCGCTCCGCATACGCGCCTGGCATTGTCAGTAACGAAGTACTGAGCAGGAGCAGTAATGATGTCAGACAAGTGGTGAGTTTCATTTTATTCCCAGGTATTTTCTGACGGGCACGTCATCTTCTCAGTAATGGCCTGCTTTTATTCCGGCGTTGCGGGATCCCCCTTTACCTAAAGCTGCGAGGTAAAATTCACAATCAGGTGTCCGGTATAATGCCCGGCTTGTTTGCTGTTGATATCCAGAGTCTTGGTACTTAATTCCAGTGGCGCAGGTATGCATAATACCGCCTGCGGGATCCCCGGAAGGTGCACCGGCCGGACGCGGGCTGTCTGAATATTAGGGATGACCAGATCCTCGCCACGTATGATGCTGACATATTTACCGTCGGGGGCTTGCATTTTCACGTAATAATCAATGCGACCCGAATCCTGATTAACGTCGCCGTGATCCGAGTAAATAGAAAAATAGCCGTTATTACGCTGAATTGTCCCCTGCTGTTGATCATCAAATTTCAGGGTAAAACTGGTGCTGTTTGAGCCATAACCATCGTACAGACACATATCAATATTAGCAGCGCCATTCATTTGTGCCTGGTTGCCCTGCGTACCCGGCAGCGGGCGCATGTTAAGATCTACGTGTGGTGCAGCCTGGCCAAATTCGGGCAAATAAATTTGCTGGTTATTATTGTCAGTCAGGTCGACGGTGAAATTAATATTGTAGGTTGAGGCAATTTGTACGTCAGTACCAAAATGCATCACCAGATTGGCCTGCCATTTCCCACCTACCGGCAACTGACTTAACTGGGTATAATCCAGCCATAAATTTAATGCTGCACCGGAACGCCATTCACCTCCTGAACAAAAAGATGTACTCCAACCCCTTGAGTTCAGATTATTATCCCCGTGAAATGTCGGTGAACCGCAGGCATTGGTCGGGTTCATCTGCACACGTTGGCCGGTAACCAGCAGGTCGACCTGCATACCGGAGCGTTGTTCAGTAAAACGTAATTTAATATCCGTTTTACTTCCCTGCGCGTAATTGCCTATTTTTACCGCGCATGCCCCCTTTTGGCTGTTGCTCTCATCCAGGCAGGTAAACCCCATCTCGTT
Source organism: Rahnella sp. PD4 (assembly GCF_049199325.1). Classification (NCBI taxonomy): domain Bacteria; kingdom Pseudomonadati; phylum Pseudomonadota; class Gammaproteobacteria; order Enterobacterales; family Yersiniaceae; genus Rahnella; species Rahnella sp. PD4. The sequence continues at coordinate 368,140 of NZ_JBLZQF010000003.1, forward strand.
GTAGGTTTTTCCCAGTTCAGAAGGCTGCTGGGTATAGGCGGCGACATCATCGTCAAAAAATGTTTGTTTTCCTGATGAAGGCAGGGTTGCCCTGTCAAAATTCATAATGAAATTTTGCTGCACATCATGTGGCACCGTATCGGGTGGCTGAGCATAAGCCTGAGCGCTGACAAACAAACTCAGAATACAAAATATGGTCGCAAGAGTCGGTGAATATTTCTTCATTTTGTTTCCCGTAGGCTCTTTGGTAAATCAGCAGCCTGAATCGTTTTACACAGTGTTTTTCCCACATAGCGCACCACATCCCGGCTGGATTGCACGGTGATCGCACATTGGTAATTCAGATTGCCACTGCGCAGATACAGATTCTTCGCCAGCGAGGTCATTTCTGCGGTAAAACCGCCGTCGTCTGAACTGTTGAACGCATCGGCATTGAGCATATGAACATTACTGAGCGGCTTGCCGGTGACGGTAACCAGTTGGCCGACGTAGGTGTAATGGGATTCCATCGTGACTTCGCGCACTTTCATTTTACCCGGCAGCAGGAATAACTTCTGGCTGCCTGCGCCCCGGGTAATGCTGGCCTGACTGCCGTTGCTGACGTCACGGCTTTCATCGATCGATACCTTGCCTTCTTCAAAACCGGTTACCGGGAATAATGCTTTGCTGTTTTGTTTCATTTTGGCTGCCCCGCCCCCCTGAACAGATACGTCAATCAGGGCGTCACCGGCGGCATCCGGACTTTCTTCGTTGCTGCTTTTGACCTGCACGGCCACTGCGGCACCCGGAGAGCCTGTTCCGCCCGGTCCCCAGAAGAAACCGGATTTAGATACCGCAACGGAAGAGTTGTAGCTGCCGGTTACCGCTCCCTGATGGGTTTTTTGCTGATTGTCATAGCTGTCGGATACGGTCAGTTCGCCATCGCCGTATTGCCCGTTGAGACGGCCGTGAACCGAAGCGTTAGCGTTGTCGGTGTTCGTACCCCCCACATCAATACCGAGTTCGCGTTCATTATTGCTGCCCCAGTCCCAGTTCTGGCTGGCGTTGTACGTCATCTGCGCATCGCCATTCTGGCTGCCCTGATAATCGGTACTGAAGGAAGTATTGCTGCTGCGCAACTGTGCATCTTTCGGCGTGTTCCGTGACAGTGAAAAGCCGATGTAAATACCTTTGTCGTTATCGCTGCCGCTGCTGCTCTGACGACGATATCCGCCAAACCGCGTGGTGACGGTCATCTGTTTCCAGGTGAAACTTTTGTTCAGACTCAGTTGCAGGGTTTTGGATGTACTTTGCGATTCGGTGTTGTTAATCATGTTGTCTTCAAAAGGCTTTGAAGGATCGTATGACGACGAGTCCGGCGAGAGGCTGGTATTTTTATTGTACGTGTATCCCAGCGAGGCCGACCAGCCTTTGACCGGCACGGAAAGGGTGCCGCTGATGGATTCGTAACATCCAATATCAGCATAATCGTACTGACTGACTTGCGCACTGGTGCAACTTTTACCGTAAGCCGCATTGCGGTAAACGCTCATGGAAAAGCCGTCGTTATAGCTGATTTGCTCTACGTTACCATCGGAACCGTCGGTGCCGCTGAAAACGTTGGCCTGCATATCCAGCACACCGTCGATCACTTTTCCGTTAAAGCCGTGGGTCCATTGCAGTCCCGCTTCGCCGTAGTTTTCATTATCTGTATTGGCGATACCCGCCGTGGCTGTGACTTCGGCAAATACTGGCAGGCGGGCTCCGGCTTGCATTACGGGTTTACGCGGTGTGCTGTCGTTTTCATCATCACCGCTGGCGCGGACAACGTGATTATCTGCCGTTTCGCCTGCCTGTAAAAACCATTGCAGATGCCCGTCGCCGATCCCGCCCGTTTTCGTAAAAGGCTGCGTCTCGGTACGTACCAGCTGATTATTTTCATAAATTCTCAGGGTGACCGCGTAGCTTCCGTTGGGGAAGCTACCGGTATCCAGCGTATTCGAACCATTATTAAGGTAGAAAGTGCCCAGCAACTGATTACCACGATAGGCATCGACGCGGGATTTACTGGAAAGCAGCAGCACCAGCGGCGAACCTTTGCTGGCCTCTTCAAGGTTCAGGTAGCTCAGGGAACTCCCGGCGCGGATGCCGTCAATCGCATTAAGCGGTAACAGCGCGAAGGTAATATTGCCGCCGAGATTGCCGGAGAGATCACGCGAATCCATACGTCCGGCCTGCACGTAATGGCGTTTGCCCAAACTCTGACGGAAATAGAAATCATCCACTGACACTGTCTGGCTGTCACTGTCGTCACTTTTGTAAGAGTCGAGTGACCAGTCAAAACCCACGTAACCGTTGGTCAGCACGCCCAGTGCGCCGGAGCCCTGTAAAGACAGACTCTGGTATTCATCCTGTGCCGCCACGTTCAGTGTTTGCTGATGAATTAACGCATTTTCAGTCTGCGCTGTCGGGGTATAATAAAGGGCTTTTTTATCAGCATCAGGCACCAGTGTTTTGCTGACAAAAAGGTCGGCTGCGCTGTTATTTTCATCATAAATGAGGGCCACCGAATCAGTTTCCAGATAACCGCATCCTTCGGCATCCGCATTGCTGTCGCAGGCCAGGTTGCCATGTCGTGCAAGCGGTGCAGATAAGGTTGCCAGTATTTTTTGATAATCCGGCGTGCCGGGTTTTAGTGGCAGGTTCAGTGCGGTCAGGACTGCCTGCGGATCTTTAAACTGTACGGTTTCCAGCGTGACGTTGGCTTCAAATAATCCGGCCGACTGACCGAGCAGATTGACGTTCAGCCAGATGTTCTGGCCCGAGACCAGTTCTTCGAACCCCGGCGGAACGCCGGAGTCTGCAAAAGCAAGATTGCTGAATAAAGCAAAATGAATGGCCAGAAAGCAGAGAGACACTTTCAGATTTGAGTTCATTATTTTTCCTTTATTCAAAAATCTGATGAGTGGAAAAGAATCGGCCTGATTAACAGGCCGATGTGGAGTGATTCAGACGCGTGATCACTTATGGCGTTACGGTTGCCTGAGTCAGCACAACGCTGACAACGCCGCTGTAGTTACCGGAAGCAACCGGTGCCTGAGTTGTCTGGCTGACTTTCAGAGGCTGAATGATGGAACCGTTAGTGGTATCGCCGTTCGGGAACAGGGTAGTTGCAGCCATGGTCTGCTGAGCCTGAGTCAGGGTCAGGTCGCCATATTTCACGGTCAGTGGGATATTTGCGTTGGTTCCTACGGTATCCATTAATTGCGGAGTACCTGCCAGGTTGATATTTACGTCTTTCTCTGCATCGTTAGAGAAGATTTTAGTCATCTGGGTAACAGGTTCCAGACCCACGCCAGGCATATACCCCATTTCCATCGTAGAAGGTAATACTTCGCCGGTGTCAGTCGTCATATCTAAAGTAGCATCAACATTTGCAGTTACAGTAATATCTTTCTGAACAGCATAAGCGTTAATTGCCATACCCATGATCATGGTTGCTATCAGTGGCTTGATAACGGATTTCATTGTTTAATTCCTTAATGTAGAGGGTGCATGTCAATATGCATTTTTATAACAAGGGTGTTACTAATTTCTCAGTGAAAAATAATAATATTTACTTTGCACTGAATTCTTTTACGCCGGTTTTCTTATCTGTCCAGTTGAAATATTTCACTTTCACTACGCGGTAATTATTCCCTTTAAATAAGGCAGGGTCTAATGTGGCGTGCTGATTAGGATAAATACTGTTCTTTACCGGTTTACTCCATTGACATCCGTCATCAGTGAGTTGCTGAGGACATAAACCGATGCTGTTAATCTTCAGATGAATATTGCCGGTATTACTGACCTCGCGGCTGACGGGGTTTAGTGTGAAATCCAGTCGCGGGGCAGCGGGTGGCACGGTAACCAGTACGCCCCAAATCATGCTGATACCGAGTTTAGCCGCGCCTTTGGGTTCATTTTTGTCATTGCTATTATTCGGTGCCGGAATGCCTTCAAAATAAACACGGTACGCTTCTTCTGTTTGGGGTTGCTGAATATTAATCAGACGTATAATTCGGGTGGTGCCAGGCGCCAGTCCAAATTTCGCTGGTGTGACAATAATACCCTGGCCCGATGACTGATTTAGGATAATTTCATTTTCCTGTGATGTGCCAGGGTTATTAATTTTTTTTACGGTCGTTTTCACATATTCCGTGGTGTCGGAGTTTGTTGTTACGCTAATTTGTGCAGCGCCGTTTTTTTCCATCGGGACAGAAATAGGGTAAACGCTTATTCCTGCAAATGATAATGCGGAAAAAAATAATGGGGCGGCCGCTAAAATCATTATCAGGGATTTTAATTTCGTTAAGGGCATGGTCATTTTCTCAATATTTAATTAAACGTTATCCGGAAAAGTATTTCGTTGATTCCCTTTGAGTAATTATTTGTTTTGACTGTTTCGATGGGGTGAATAATAGATTCAATGAATGTTCAGGTCAATGGCATAGAAATTAGCTATTTGTGTTATCTGTTTAACTAAAAATAATGTTTACAAAATAATAACATCTCATGCGGTTTTTATTTTTTTGATTACACAGGGTTTTTATTTTCCTTCCTGCTTATTCACCCTGACTTGTTAAATAAAAATGGGTGTTTTATTTGAATTATTCGCTTATCTACATGATGGATTAAGTTAAATTAATATAAACCTACGCGGTTTGTTTTTATTTAAAAATCAATAAAAAACCCCGCTTGCGGCGGGGTTGAAGAGATTTTATGACGCCCGGGTTTCTTATAAACCAGCGGCTTCGCGCAACTGAGCGGCCTTGTCGGTTTTTTCCCAAGGGAAATGTTCACGACCAAAGTGACCGTAGGCTGCGGTTTCTTTGTAGATTGGGTGTAACAGATCCATCATCTGGATCAGACCGTATGGGCGCAGGTCGAAGAACTCGCGTACCAGCAGGGTCAGTTGCTCATTGGAAACTTTACCGGTGCCGAAGGTTTCCACCATGATGGAAGTCGGTTCCGCCACGCCAATCGCGTAGGACACCTGAATTTCACAACGGTCAGCCAGACCAGCAGCCACGATGTTTTTTGCCACATAACGTGCTGCGTAAGCCGCTGAACGGTCAACTTTCGACGGATCTTTACCGGAGAACGCACCACCACCGTGACGGGCCATGCCGCCGTAAGTATCCACGATAATTTTACGACCGGTCAGACCGCAGTCACCCATCGGGCCGCCGATAACGAAACGGCCGGTCGGGTTAATATGATATTTGGTACCGGCGTTCAGCCATTCTGCTGGTAACACAGGTTTGATGATTTCTTCCATCACCGCTTCCTGCAAATCTTTCAGCGAGATGTCTTCTGAATGCTGGGTAGACAGTACGACCGCATCGATGCCGACGATTTTGCCTTCGTCATACTGGAAAGTGACCTGGCTTTTGGCATCAGGGCGCAGCCACGGTAACGTGCCTGATTTACGCACTTCAGCCTGACGCTGCACCAGACGGTGTGCGTAAGTAATAGGTGCTGGCATCAGTACGCTGGTTTCGTTGGTCGCATAACCAAACATCAGCCCCTGGTCACCCGCGCCTTGTTCCAGCGGATCAGTACGGTCAACGCCCTGATTGATATCCGGAGATTGCTTACCGATAGCGCTCAGCACTGCACAGGAATTGGCATCGAAACCCATGTCAGAATGGATATAGCCAATTTCGCGAACAGTCTGACGTGTGATTTCTTCAACGTCGACCCATGCGCTGGTGGTGATTTCACCGCCAACCAGGACCATGCCGGTTTTGACATAAGTTTCACATGCAACACGTGCTTTTGGGTCTTGCTCTAAAATTGCGTCCAGCACGGCATCGGAAATCTGGTCAGCAATTTTATCTGGATGTCCTTCCGAAACGGATTCGGACGTGAAGAGGTGTTTAGCCATTATGTTCTTTACCTTACATACGACGGGTTAGATATCACTGCATAGCACTGGGGTGACGGGCAGATGAGGAGCGGAGCTCGCCATTGTCGCAATGCGTCCTGCATGTCCCCATTAGGCAAAGCCTTGAAGCAGTTTGCGCGTTAAACCACCCATGCGTGTGGACGGATTAACATCTGGACGGCTATTTTAGGATAGCAGGTGTCCCGAATGCCAGTCATTTTTGTGACAGAGTGGGTGTTATTGTGCGGGTTTGCAGTGATATTCACGGCCTGAAACTATTTACACCACATTTTCATTTTGCAATTACAGCGGGTTGCCGGTATAAACGGCGCGCGCTATGCATATTTCTGCAGGCCCTGCAGATGCAGCGTATTCCAGTAATTACTGTTTTCTCAGCTCGAATGCCCGCGGGTGATGCGTGGCACGTGTGGAGGTGGTTAGTTTAATGACCCACTTTTTACCGCTTGTAACATTTCAACAGCATCCCCTGCAGCCTTCATTGCGCCCTGCAGCATTCTCCTCAGCATTTCTGTTAGCAAAACGTCTGTTATCTCTTCGATGTTACAGACAGTCTGACTATAGACAGGTCAGCCGCCGACATCTGTACGCTGCTCAGTAAACCCGGCTGTGTGTACATCGCACTTCCGACATATAACTGATGTAGCCTGCGATCTCCCGGGGCATCCGTCCCTGATTTCTCCCGACTCGTTACACGGAGTCTAAAAACGTGTTTTACAATGATATGAGTAGAAAACAGTCCTATGGCTGCGGCACACAGGGTTTTATCCTGTCTGAAAGCCAGGCTTGCGGGTTGTTCTCACCTGTTGTTACTGCGATAGTGGCTGGCCATGTTGTCAGTATAGAAAGAGGATTTACCTATGTCTGATGACATCCAGTCCCACCGTCCGCCACATTCGGACGATACTGTTTTTTTGCGCTCCATGCAGGAGGTTGCCGTGAACGATCGTGATGCCAGCAAGATGCTGCGCACTTACAACGTTGCCTATTGGGGTAACAATTATTATGACGTCAATGAACTGGGCCACATCAGTGTTTGCCCGGATCCAGACGAGCCTTCTGCCCGTGTCGATCTGGCACAACTGGTAAAAGACATGCGGGAACAGGACGGTCAGCGTCTGCCGGCATTGTTCTGTTTCCCACAAATTCTACAGCACCGTCTGCGTTCGATTAACGCCGCCTTTAAACGTGCGCGTGAATCTTTTGGCTACGAGGGTGACTACTTCCTGGTGTACCCGATTAAGGTCAACCAGCACCGCCGTGTCATTGAATCGCTGGTGGAATCGGGTGAACCGCTGGGTCTGGAAGCCGGCTCAAAAGCTGAGCTGATGGCCGTGCTGGCGCACGCCGGGATGACCCGTTCCGTGATCGTCTGTAACGGTTATAAAGACCGTGAATACATCCGTCTGGCCCTGATCGGCGAGAAACTCGGGCACAAGGTTTATCTGGTTATCGAGAAGATGACTGAGATTAAACTGGTGCTGGAAGAAGCTGAACGCCTGAACGTTGTTCCGCGTCTGGGCGTGCGTGCGCGTCTGTCCTCACAGGGCTCCGGTAAATGGCAGTCCAGCGGTGGCGAGAAATCTAAGTTTGGCCTGGCAGCCTCTCAGGTTCTGCAACTGGTCGAAATGTTGCGTGAGGCAGGGCGTCTGGAAAGCCTGCAACTGCTGCATTTCCACCTGGGTTCACAGCTGGCGAATATTCGTGACATCTCGACCGGTGTACGTGAATCCGCGCGTTTCTACGTAGAACTGCACAAACTGGGCGTTAATATTCAGTGCTTCGACGTGGGCGGTGGCCTGGGTGTGGATTACGAAGGAACCCGTTCACAGTCTGATTGCTCGGTGAACTATGGCCTGAATGAATATGCCAATAACGTTATCTGGGGGATCGGCGACGCCTGTAACGAACATGGTTTGCCGCATCCGACGGTGATCACTGAGTCTGGTCGTGCCGTGACCGCGCACCATACTGTGCTGGTGTCGAATGTCATTGGTGTTGAGCGCAATGAGTTTAAAGAGCCGGCGGCACCTGAACCGGATGCACCGCGTGCGCTGGGCAGCATGTGGGATACCTGGAACGAAATGCACGATCCGGAAAACCGGCGCTCGCTTCGTGAATGGCTGCACGACAGCCAGATGGACCTGCACGATGTCCATTCACAATATGCGCACGGAATTTTGGATCTGACGCAGCGTGCCTGGGCGGAAGATATCTACCTGAATATCTGTAATAAAATTCAGGATCAGCTGGATCCGAGTAACCGTGCTCACCGCCCGATTATTGACGAATTGCAGGAACGTATGGCGGACAAACTGTACGTCAACTTCTCGCTGTTCCAGTCGATGCCGGATGCATGGGGTATCGATCAGTTGTTCCCGGTTCTGCCGCTGGAAGGTCTGGATAAACCGCCTGTAGGCCGTGCGGTACTGCTGGACATCACCTGTGACTCCGACGGTACTATCGATCACTATATCGACGGTGACGGCGTCGCGACCACCATGCCAATGCCGCCGTATGACCCTGAGAATCCGCCGGTGCTGGGTTTCTTTATGGTCGGTGCGTATCAGGAAATTCTCGGCAACATGCATAACCTGTTCGGCGACACTGCTGCGGTGGATGTGTTTGTCTTCCCTGACGGCAGCATTGAAGTGCAGCAGTCAGATGAAGGCGATACGGTTGCGGACATGCTGGAATACGTGCAATTGGATCCTAACGTATTGCTGTCCCGCTTCCGCGATCAGGTGAAAGAAACAGATTTGGATGCCGAATTGCAGGCCCAGTTTGTCGAAGAGTTTGAAGCCGGTTTATACGGTTATACCTATCTGGAAGACGAATAAAAGCCCGGTTCTTTTATTCTCTGCGCCTCAACGCCCGGCTTGTCCGGGCGTTTTTACGTCCTGCTTTCGTTACTTATTTCATGAACGTATTTTATATTGATAGGTAAAATTGTTTCTTTATTAACCATGAAGCAGAAATCATTGTTGTGCGAAATGAAAGTGAAAGGCGCAACATTTTGCGCCTTAATGGGGTTATTTTCCGGCAGCGATACGTTCACGTATATGTTTCGCACGTGCCTCTGAAGACGGGTGATCGTCAAACCAGCCGATACTGCTCCCCTGATCCAGTTTGGCCAGCTTCTCAAAACTGGTCGCCAGACCTGTCGGATCAATACCCCGTTTTTTCAGCAGATCGAAAGAATAATCGTCCGCTTCGGATTCCTGCTTCTGGGAGAACTGTGCGTTAACATATTTCTCGCCCAGGTCCGCCAGTTGTGACTGTGACAAGGTGGCGCTGACGCCACCAAGGGAAGAAATTGCAGAGCGTGCTGCGGTAGCGCTGTAAGCGACCTGCATGGCTTTGCGGGTGTGACCGAGCGCGACGTGGCCCATTTCATGACCGAGAACGCCTTCCACTTCATTGTCATTCATCATATCCATCAGGCCGCTGTAAACACGGATGCAGCCGTTCGCCATCGCCCAGGCGTTGACGTCTTTGGTCAGGTAAACCTTATAGTTGGCAGGGGTGCCATTAATGTTATCACCCAGTGCCGCCGAGATTTTTTTCAGGCGTTGTGCGTATTCACTGCTGTCGGGAGCAATTTGTGCCTTTTTATCCATCTCCTCGCAGGACTGTACGCTCAGTGTTTTAACGTCGGCGTCACTCAGCGTATAGGCCTGATAAGCCTGCGCGCCGGACTGCATTAAGGTATCGGTATTGACATTAGCGCAGCCACTGACCAGCGATGCGGCAAAAAGGCTCAACATAACAGGGTGAAATTTCATCAATTTGGGTTCCCGGAGAAAGTTAACAAAACAGCGAATACAGCCTGAAAAAGGCTCTGACTGTAAGGATAGCGTTAAGATAGGTTTTTGGCAGTGCACGATCTATAGTGTAAGTCCGAAAAAACGCACTGATTTAAAAGCGGATTTTGTGAACTTAATCACGAGAGTGATTAGAGATTGCCGTTTTAATGCCGAGTCTGAGAAAATGACTTTCTTGACTGCTTTTTTAATCCGACCTGGAGTAGAACATGTCCTCTCGTAAAGAGCTTGCGAACGCTATTCGCGCACTTAGTATGGATGCCGTGCAGAAAGCGAATTCCGGCCACCCTGGTGCCCCTATGGGCATGGCAGACATTGCCGAAGTGCTGTGGCGCGATTACCTTAATCATAACCCGACTAACCCGCACTGGGCGGACCGTGACCGTTTCGTGCTGTCCAATGGTCATGGTTCTATGCTGATTTACAGCCTGCTGCATCTCACCGGCTATGATCTGCCGATGAGCGAACTGGCTAATTTCCGTCAGCTGCACTCTAAAACCCCGGGCCATCCGGAATACGGTTATACGCCTGGCGTTGAAACCACCACCGGTCCGCTGGGACAGGGCATCGCGAATGCCGTCGGTTTCGCTATTGCAGAACGTACGCTGGCAGCACAGTTCAACAAACCAGGCCATGACATTGTCGATCACCAGACCTACGCGTTTCTGGGCGACGGCTGCATGATGGAAGGCATTTCTCACGAAGTGTGTTCACTGGCCGGTACCATGAAACTCGGCAAACTGACCGCGTTTTATGATGACAACGGTATCTCTATTGATGGTCACGTAGAAGGCTGGTTCACCGACGATACCGCGGCACGTTTCGAAGCTTACGGCTGGCACGTAGTCCGCGGTGTTGATGGTCATAATCCTGACTCCATCAAAGCGGCCATTGAAGAAGCGCATAAAGTTACCGACAAACCTTCCCTGCTGATGTGTAAAACCGTGATCGGTTTCGGTTCGCCGAACAAAGCCGGTACTCACGATGTACATGGTGCCGCACTGGGCGCAGCTGAAGTAGCCGCTACCCGTGAAGCGCTGGGCTGGAAATATGCCGCCTTTGAAATCCCGCAAGATATCTATGCGCAGTGGGATGCGAAAGAAGCCGGTAAAGCCAAAGAAGCCGCGTGGAACGACAAGTTTGATGCCTATGCGAAAGCCTATCCTGAGCTGGCAAAAGAGTTCAAACGTCGTGTGAACGGCGAGCTGCCAGCAAACTGGGAAACTGAAGCACAGAAATTCATCGAACAGCTGCAGGCTAACCCTGCAAACATCGCCAGCCGTAAAGCCTCCCAGAATGCGCTGGAAGCTTTTGGTAAAGTGTTGCCTGAGTTCCTGGGCGGCTCTGCTGACCTGGCACCCAGCAACCTGACCATGTGGTCTGGTTCGAAGTCTATCGGCGACGATCAGGCGGGTAACTACATCCATTATGGCGTGCGTGAATTCGGTATGACAGCAATCACCAACGGTATCGCGCTGCATGGCGGTTTCCTGCCGTATTCTGCGACTTTCCTGATGTTTGTGGAATACGCGCGTAACGCGGTGCGTATGGCGGCACTGATGAAAATCCGCAACGTTTTCGTGTACACCCATGACTCCATCGGTCTGGGCGAAGACGGCCCGACGCACCAGCCGGTTGAGCAAATTGCCAGCCTGCGCGTTACGCCAAACATGAGCACCTGGCGTCCTGCGGATCAGGTTGAATCTGCTGTGGCATGGAAATACGCGATTGAGCGTAACGACGGCCCGGTTACCCTGATCTTCTCCCGTCAGAACCTGACCCAGCAACCACGTACGCCTGAACAACTGGCCAACGTGGCGCGCGGGGGTTACGTGCTGAAAGATTGCGACGGTACGCCGGACGTGATCCTGATTGCCACCGGTTCTGAAGTGGGTATCACTGTTGAAGCGGCTGACAAACTGGCTGCTGCGGGCACCAAAGTGCGTGTGGTTTCCATGCCGTCTACGGATGCCTTCGACAAACAAGACGCAGCTTACCGTGAATCGGTCTTGCCGAAAGCCGTTTCTGCCCGTGTTGCGGTTGAAGCCGGTATCGCTGATTACTGGTTCAAATACGTCGGCCTGAACGGTGCAATCGTCGGTATGCATAGCTTCGGCGAATCTGCTCCGGCAGAGTTGTTGTTCAAAGAGTTCGGTTTCACTGTTGATAACGTTGTTGCTCAGGCACAGGCGTTACTGAAGTAACTCCGCATTTCTTATGCCGTTAAAAGCACCTTCGGGTGCTTTTTTTTCGCCTGTGTTTTCCGGTACCCGTTCTCAGTTTCGCGCGAAATGACACAGGTCAAACCGTTCCGATGCGGGCTCGGTTACACTGCCTACATGCCGGAACTGTTTCAATCCGTCGGTTTATGAGGAAAATCACTGTCGAAAAGGTGATGAAAAAGTAAAATCACTGTGAATACACCGAATTGGCTGGTGTTTTTTTCAGCAATCGGAGCGATTAATGCGGCCTTCTTCTACGAATTATTCCTTTTATTCACCGTTTGGTTTATTCTCAGCTGAACCGTTTCAGTCGGGCTATTTGAGCTTAACATCCTTACCAGGTTGTTATCGTGCCTGAAACTGACGCTTTTCTGCCGCAGGCTTTGTGCGGACAAATGATGATGGTGATTCACCGTAAACGCACGCTGCATTACTATAGGTGTTACTGATATTGAGTAACAACCGTGTAACAGGGAGATGTATGCCAATACGTATTGCAATTAATGGCTTTGGTCGCATTGGCCGTAGCGTATTGCGCGCGTTATACGAATCCGGTCGCCGGGCGGAAATCTCCGTCATTGCCATCAATGAAATTGCCAGCCCTGAAGGCATGGCTCATCTGCTTAAATACGATTCCAGCCACGGGCGTTTCGCCTGGGATGTCCGCCAGGAAGGTGAAAACCTTTACGTAGGCGATGACTCCATCCGTTTACTTCATCAGTCTGATGCCAGCCAGTTGCCATGGGGTGAACTGAGCATTGACGTCGTGCTTGATTGCACCGGTGTCTATGGCAGCCGTGCAGACGGTGAAGCCCAGCTTGCGGCCGGCGCTAAAAAAATTCTGTTCGCGCATCCTGGCGGCCATGATCTTGACGCCACGGTGGTTTACGGCGTGAACCACGCCTTGCTCGAACGTCAGCACCGCATTGTGTCCAATGCGTCCTGCACCACCAACTGTATTATCCCTGTGATCAAACTGCTCGATGATGCTTTTGGCATTGAGTCCGGCACGGTAACGACCATTCATTCCTCAATGAATGATCAGCCGGTGATCGATGCGTACCATGCGGATTTACGCCGTACGCGCGCCGCCAGCCAGTCCATTATCCCGGTTGATACCAAACTGGCCGCAGGGATCACGCGCATCATGCCAAAATTCTGCGATCGCTTTGAAGCGATCTCGGTGCGTGTGCCGACAATCAATGTCACCGCCATTGATTTAAGCGTATTTGTCGAGGGTGCTGTGACGGTAGGCGAGGTTAACCAGCTGCTGCAAAAGGCCGCAACAGGTGCTTTTCGTGGTATTGTTGACTATACCGAACTACCATTAGTCTCGACAGATTTTAACCATGATCCCCATAGCGCCATCGTAGATGGAACGCAGACGCGGGTGAGTGGACAGCACCTGATTAAGACACTGGTCTGGTGCGATAACGAGTGGGGTTTTGCCAACAGAATGTTGGATACAACATTGGCAATGTCTGCCAGCGGTTTCTAGTACGGCTGTTCCGGCTTTCCGGCCGAAACTGCCTTCAAGCAACTTTAAAGAGAATCAACGAGAGGATTCACCATGTCTGTTATTAAGATGAGCGATCTGGATTTAGCGGGTAAACGCGTACTGATCCGTGCCGATCTGAACGTGCCAGTTAAAGATGGCAAAGTAACGTCAGATGCACGTATCCGCGCTTCTTTACCTACCATCGAAATTGCCCTTAAACAAGGTGCACGTGTGATGGTTACCTCGCATCTGGGTCGTCCGACTGAAGGCGAATATAACGAAGAGTTTTCTCTGCTGCCGGTTGTTAACTACCTGAAAGACAAACTGTCTTCTCCTGTACGTCTGGCTAAAGACTATCTGGATGGCGTTGAAGTTGCCGAAGGCGAGCTGGTTGTTCTGGAAAACGTTCGCTTCAACAAAGGCGAAAAGAAAGACGACGAAACCCTGTCCAAAAAATATGCTGCCCTGTGTGACATCTATGTGATGGACGCATTCGGTACTGCGCACCGCGCACAAGCTTCTACTCACGGCGTGGGCAAGTTTGCACCTATCGCCTGTGCCGGTCCGCTGTTGTCTGCAGAACTGGAAGCACTGGGTAAAGCGCTGGGTAACCCGGCCCGTCCGATGGTCGCTATCGTGGGTGGTTCTAAAGTTTCTACCAAACTGACCGTTCTGGATTCCCTGTCCAAAATCGCTGACCAGCTGATCGTTGGCGGTGGTATCGCGAACACCTTCGTGGCTGCTCAAGGCAACAACGTCGGGAAATCCCTGTACGAAGCAGACCTGGTCGGCACCGCAAGCAAATTGCTGGAAACCTGCGACATTCCTGTTCCTACCGATGTTCGCGTAGCGACGGAGTTCTCTGAAACTGCAACGGCTACCGTGAAGTCTGTTAAAGACATCAAAGATGATGAACAAATTCTCGACATGGGCGATGAGTCTGCAAATCGTCTGGCTGAGATCATTAAAAACGCTAAAACCATTCTGTGGAATGGTCCTGTAGGCGTGTTCGAGTTCCCTAACTTCCGTAAAGGGACCGAAATTGTGGCGCAGGCTATTGCTGACAGCGAAGCATTTTCTATCGCAGGCGGCGGCGACACACTGGCGGCTATCGATCTGTTCGGTATCGCTGACAAAATTTCCTATATCTCCACTGGCGGTGGCGCATTCCTGGAATTCGTTGAAGGGAAAGCACTGCCAGCGGTTGTGATGCTGGAAGAGCGTGCTAAGAAGTCATGAACCCTGAACGGGGAGCGTAATGCTGTCCGTTCTTCTTTGCCGCGCGGGGGGCTGCACAGTGGAACCCGCGCGACATAGCAAACCGATTCAATCCATCTACGGCCGACGAAACAGGACAAAGAACTATGTCTAAAATTTTTGATTTCGTAAAACCAGGCGTTATCACTGGTGATGATGTACAGAAAGTTTTCGCTATCGCTAAAGAAAACAAATTTGCTCTGCCAGCGGTTAACTGCGTAGGCACCGACTCCATCAATGCCGTGCTCGAAGCGGCTGCGAAAGTTCGTTCACCGGTTATCGTTCAGTTCTCTAACGGTGGCGCTGCGTTTATCGCAGGTAAAGGCCTGAAAACTGACGTACCACAAGGTGCGGCAATTCTGGGCGCAATCTCTGGCGCACACCATGTGCATCAGATGGCAGAACATTATGGCGTGCCGGTTATCCTGCACACCGACCACTGCGCGAAAAAACTGCTGCCATGGATCGACGGTCTGCTGGACGCGGGTGAAGCGCATTACGCGAAAACCGGTAAGCCACTGTTCTCTTCTCACATGATTGACCTGTCTGAAGAATCTCTGGAAGAAAACATCGAAATTTGCAGCAAGTACTTAGCTCGCATGGCAAAAATCGACATGACTCTGGAAATCGAACTGGGTTGCACCGGCGGTGAAGAAGATGGCGTGGACAACAGCCATATGGACGCATCAGCACTGTACACTCAGCCACAAGACGTTGATTACGCTTACGAAAAACTGAACGCTATCAGCCCGCGTTTCACTATCGCTGCGTCATTCGGTAACGTACACGGTGTTTACAAACCAGGTAACGTTAAACTGACTCCAACGATCCTGCGTGATTCTCAGGAATACGTGTGCAAGAAACACAACCTGCCACACAACAGCCTGAACTTCGTATTCCACGGCGGTTCCGGTTCAACTGCAGCAGAAATCAAAGAATCTGTAGGTTACGGTGTTATCAAAATGAACATCGATACCGACACTCAGTGGGCTAACTGGGACGGTATTCTGCAGTTCTACAAGAAAAACGAAGCTTACCTGCAAGGTCAGTTGGGTAACCCGGAAGGCGCGGACAAACCTAACAAGAAATTCTATGACCCGCGCGTATGGCTGCGTTCTGCACAGTCTTCCATGGTGACTCGCCTGGAACTGGCATTCAAAGAACTGAACGCGATCGACGTACTGTAATTCTTATCTTTCCGGTGCTTGACCACCGGAATGTGAGGATAATCGTCAAAGGGGCTTCGGCCCCTTTTTTATGGCCTGTTTTCCGGCCACAATAGCCCGTATCAGTATTTCGCCAGAATCCCGAAGAGAGAGCCATGAAGCCAAAATCTGTCACCCTCGATGATGTTGCGCGCCACGCCGGTGTGTCTTATCAGACCGTTTCGCGTGTACTGAATCAGGCTGCGCATGTGTCGGTCAGAACGCGTAATAAAGTCGAACAGGCAATGGCGGCGCTCAATTACGTTCCGAACCGTGTCGCACAGCAACTGGCGGGGAAACAAAGTTATACGCTGGGTCTGGCGACCACTGAGCTGGCATTGCATGCGCCGTCACAAATTGCGTCAGCGATGAAAACCCGTGCTAATCAGTTAGGCTTCAACGTTGTGATTTCGATGATTGATAACCTGAGCCTGACCGCCTGTCGTGCGGCAGTAAACGAACTGATGTCGCAGCGGGTAGATGGCGTGCTGATTAACGTGCCGTTGTCGAATGACGATGCGGGGGCTATTGCGCAGTTGTGCGGCAACTTACCGGCGTTGTTTCTGGATGTAGATCCTGAAGCTGATGTGTTCAAAATTCTGTTCGATCCTCACTGCGGGGCAGAGCAGGGCGTGGCGCATTTACTGGCGCTCGGGCATCAGCAGATTGCCGTACTGACCGGCCCGCTCGAGTCCATCTCTGCACGGCTGCGTTATGAAGGCTGGCTGAAGACGCTGGCATTGCACGATATTACGCCCTGTGCGGTTCAGCATGGTGACTGGAGCGCGGCTTCGGGTTATCAGCAGGCATTATTGTTGCTCAGTCAGCCCGAACGTCCTACGGCGATTCTGGTTGCCAATGACCAGATGGCGCTCGGCGTTCTGCGTGCTGTCCATGAGTTTGGTCTGCGGGTACCGGAACAAATTTCGGTGATGGGTTATGACGATACTGAAGACAGCGCATTTTTCTTCCCGCCGCTGACCACAATCAAACAGGATTTCCGCCTGCTCGGTCACGAAAGCATTAACCGGCTGGTGGAGCATCTGCATACGCATGGCGATCATCAGCAATCCTCGCTGTTACTGCCCACTTCTTTGGTTGAACGCCACACGACCGCCAGACCGGGCACAAACCCGGTGTCACAGGAAGCCTTATCGCAGGAGCTGATCCGCATCGCGCGTCAGCTTAGCGCGCTCTGAACCGGATTTAACCCTCCCATGACGCGGAATTTGTGATCCGCGTCCCTTTCCCGCATACCTCCGCTTTACTTACTCGTCCGGGTTACGCATGTTTATCATATTGTGAGCGCATAACAATTTACCGGGGAGATATTATGACAACATCAGCGGAAGATAAATTATCATCGCTGGCCACTGTTCTGGCCCGCCGTGACTGGGAAAAACCGGCCTCGACACAGTGCAACAGGTTACCTGCACACCCGCCGTTTAACAGCTGGCGGGATGCAGAAGAAGCGAGAGATAATAAGGCTTCAGGAAACATCCGTAGCCTGAATGGCGAGTGGGCATTCAGCTATTTTAACCGTCCTGAAGCCGTGCCGGAGCAATGGCTGCAACAGGATCTGGCAGGTGCCGACGCTGTGCAGGTGCCATCAAACTGGCAACTGGCGGGTTATGACGCACCGATTTATACCAACGTTCAATACCCCATCCCCGTCAATCCGCCGTTTGTACCGGCAGAAAATCCTACGGGTTGTTACTCGCTCACAGTTTCTGTGGATAATGACTGGCTGAGCAGCGGGCAGACGCGCATTGTGTTCAACGGCGTTAACTCTGCTTTCTATTTATGGTGTAACGGCCGGTGGATCGGGTATTCACAGGACAGCCGTTTACCGGCGGAATTCGATCTTAGTGGTGTACTGCACGCCGGTGAAAACCGTCTGGCGGTCATGGTGCTGCGCTGGAGTGACGGCAGTTATCTGGAAGATCAGGATATGTGGCGGATGAGCGGGATCTTCCGCGACGTCACCTTGCTGCATAAACCGGCGGAGCAGATTACCGACTTACAGGTGCGCACGCATTTGTTTCATGGCTTCACGCAGGCCGAACTGGAAGTGCAGGTCAGCGCCGCCGTGCCGCAGGAAAACGCAGCGGATTACCAGATACGCGTCCAGTTGTGGCAGGGCGACAAGCCGGTTGCACAGCATCTGCAACCACTCGGCAGCGAAATCATTGATGAGCGCGGGTCGGCATTTGACCGAACCACGCTGCGTTTGCCGGTCAGCCAGCCTGCGTTGTGGAGCGCTGAGCAGCCCGCCCTCTATCGCGCTGTCGTTTCCCTGATTTCTCCGCAGGGGCAGCTTATTGAAGCTGAAGCCTGCGATGTGGGCTTCCGTCAGGTAGAAATCAGCAACGGATTGCTGAAAGTGAACGGCCAGCCGGTGTTGATCCGCGGCACCAACCGCCACGAGCATCACCCTGAAAACGGTCAGGTGATGGACGAAGCCACCATGCGCCGGGACATCGTGCTGATGAAGCAGCATAACTTCAACGCCGTACGCTGCTCGCATTATCCGAACCATCCGCTTTGGTACAAACTTTGCGATGAATATGGCCTGTATGTGGTCGATGAAGCCAATATCGAAACTCACGGCATGCAGCCAATGAACCGTCTTTCGGACGATCCGGTCTGGTTCAACGCGTTCAGCGAACGTGTGACGCGTATGGTTCAGCGCGACCGCAACCATCCGTGCATCATCATCTGGTCACTGGGCAATGAGTCCGGTCATGGCGCGAATCACGATGCACTTTATCGCTGGATCAAGTCTGTTGATCCCACCCGTCCGGTGCAGTACGAAGGCGGCGGAGCCAACAGTGCGGCAACCGACATTATCTGCCCGATGTATTCCCGTGTTGAGCAGGATCAGCCGTTCCCGGCCGTACCTAAATGGTCGATTAAAAAATGGATCAGCATGCCGGATGAAACCCGTCCGCTGATCCTCTGCGAATACGCCCACGCGATGGGCAACAGCTTTGGCGGCTTCGATAAATACTGGCAAGCGTTCCGCCAGTTTCCGCGTCTGCAGGGCGGTTTTGTCTGGGACTGGGTCGATCAGAGCCTGCTGCGCACCGGCGATAACGGCGAGCGTTATATGGCCTACGGCGGTGACTTTGGCGATACGCCCAATGACCGTCAGTTCTGCATGAACGGTCTGGTGTTTGCTGACCGTACGCCGCATCCGTCCTTGTTTGAAGCGCAGCGCGCCCAGCAATTCTTCCAGTTTTCGCTGATCAGTACCTCGCCGCTGATGCTGGAAATTCAGAGCGAATATCTGTTCCGCCACAGTGATAACGAACAACTGGTCTGGCGTATCGAACATGACGGCGAGGTCATTTCGCAGGGCGAAGCGGTGTTAGATATCGCGCCAAACGGCAAACAAACCCTGAATCTGGGCGATATTCCCTCGTCGGAAGGGGATTTGTGGCTGAACGTGGCAGTGCATCAGCCGCAGGCGACCGCCTGGTCAGAAGCCGGGCACCGCAGCGCCTGGGATCAATGGCAATTGCCGCAGCCAATGACCTTACAGGTAACGGAGAAAATTTCTGCTGTTACACCGGTACTGGAGCAGCAAAACGGCCTGATTACGGTAGCACATGGCACACAGCGCTGGCAGTTCAGCCAGCAAAGCGGACTGCTGGAACAGTGGTTTGATGGCTCAACGCCGCGTCTGCTGAGTGCGCTGCGCGACCAGTTTATCCGTGCGCCGGTGGATAACGATATCGGCGTCAGCGAAGTCACCCGTATTGATCCAAATGCCTGGGTTGAACGCTGGAAAGCGGCGGGTATGTACCAGCTGGAACCGCGTTTATTAAACATCTGTGCCGACCAGTTACAGGACAGCGTGGTGATCACCACCACCCACGCATTCATGGCGGGGGAAGAAACGCGACTGCTGAGCCGTAAGATTTTCCGCATCGATAATCAGGGCGAACTGCATATCAGCGCCGATGTCCGCGTGGCGTCAAATGTACCGTCGCCGGGTCGCATTGGCATGACCTGCCAGCTGGCGGAGACTGCAGAAAACGTCAGCTGGCTGGGACTGGGACCGCACGAGAATTATCCTGACCGCCGTCTGGCGGCGCAGCACGGGCGCTGGACGTTGCCACTGACAGAGATGTACACGCCGTACGTTTTCCCGACCGAAAATGGCCTGCGTGGAGAAACCCGCGAACTGGATTACGCCGGATGGAAGCTGCGTGGAAACTTTCACTTTGGCCTGAGTCGCTACAGCCTGCAACAGCTGATGGACACCAGCCATCGTCACTTATTGCGTGAAGAAAAGGGCACATGGCTGAACATCGACGGCTTTCATATGGGCGTCGGCGGTGATGATTCCTGGAGCCCGAGCGTCAGTCCTGATTTCCTGCTGACGGCCGGTCAGTATCATTATTCGTTCACCTGGAAGCGTGCCTGATATCCAGCGCTGCGGCCTTAACCCGCCGCAGCGCAGTATTCAGACGTAAGGAATCTGCTTATGTATTACCTGAAA
Organism: Rahnella sp. PD4; assembly: GCF_049199325.1. Taxonomy (NCBI): domain Bacteria; kingdom Pseudomonadati; phylum Pseudomonadota; class Gammaproteobacteria; order Enterobacterales; family Yersiniaceae; genus Rahnella; species Rahnella sp. PD4. Next base: position 388,579 of record NZ_JBLZQF010000003.1, read on the forward strand.
AATACTAACTTTTGGATGTTCGGGCTGTTCTTCTTCTTTTACTTTTTCATCATGGGAGCCTATTTTCCGTTTTTCCCGATCTGGCTGCATGACATCAACCAGATCAGCAAAAGTGACACCGGCATCATCTTCGCCAGTATTTCGTTGTTCTCGCTGTTGTTCCAGCCGGTGTTTGGTTTACTGGCCGATAAACTGGGGTTGAAAAAGCATTTGCTGTGGATCATCACCGGCATGCTGATCCTGTTCGCGCCATTCTTTATTTATGTATTTGGCCCGTTACTGAAAATAAATATTTACCTTGGATCGGTAGTGGGCGGGATTTACCTGGGTCTGATTTACAACGCCGGTGCACCTGCGATTGAAGCCTATATCGAGAAAGTCAGTCGCCGCAGCAGCTTTGAATTTGGCCGTGCACGCATGTTCGGCTGTGTCGGCTGGGCGCTGTGCGCATCGGTGGTCGGCATCATGTTTACCATTAACAATGAATTCGTATTCTGGCTCGGCTCCGGCTGTGCGGTCATTCTTGCTATTCTGTTGCTGATCGCCAGGCCGGAAGTGACCTCCAGCGCACGTGTGGTCAATGAACTGGGGGCGAACAGCAAACCGTTCAATTTCAAACTGGCCGTCGAACTGCTGAAAGATAAAAAACTGTGGTTCCTGGCGCTGTACGTCATTGGCGTCTCCTGTACGTATGACGTATTTGACCAGCAGTTTGCTAACTTCTTTACCTCCTTCTTCGCGTCATCTTCTGAAGGGACGCGCGTCTTTGGCTATGTCACCACCATGGGCGAACTGCTGAATGCCAGCATCATGTTCTTCGCACCGCTGATTGTGAACCGGATTGGCGGCAAGAATGCTTTATTGCTGGCCGGTGCTATTATGTCCGTGCGTATCATCGGTTCATCTTTCGCGTCGTCACCGCTGGAAGTGGTGGTGCTGAAAACCTTGCATATGTTTGAGGTGCCGTTCCTGATTGTCGGTTGCTTCAAGTACATCACCTCAGTGTTTGAAGTGCGTTTCTCGGCGACGATTTATCTGGTGACCTTCTGTTTCTTCAAACAGGTGGCGATCATCTTTATGTCCGTTTTCGCGGGCAATATGTATGACCGTATCGGTTTCCATGGCACCTATCTGATCCTCGGATTAGTCGCGCTGACCTTCACGGTGATTTCTGCCTTTACGCTGAGTGGTCGCGGCCCTCTTCAGGCATTCAAAACCCCTGAACCGTTAAAAAACAGCCACGCAAATCCTTAATTTATCTGCAGTCTTTGTTACGGAATTGGCACTTCATCGCATTGTTAGTTAACCTTACAGAACACTTGCTGCCTCGTTAAACGGGGCAGCTTTAGTTTTTGCAGCCCGTGAGGGTGTAATTTTGGGGTACCTTAAATGGATGATTTGAACGTGGTGGGCAGCATCAATAATGCTGGCAACTGGTTGGTGAGAAACCAGGCGTTATTGCTTCATTACGCCGTGAATATTGTGGCAGCAGTCTTCATTCTGATTGTGGGGCTGATTATCGCCCGCATCGTTTCCGGTGCCGTCAGCCGGGTGTTAAAAGTTCGTGGTATTGATATCACGGTTTCCGATTTTCTTTCCGCCATGGTGCGTTACGCGATTATCGCCTTCACGCTGATTGCGGTTCTGGGAAGGATTGGCGTGCAAACCACGTCCGTGATCGCCGTCATCGGTGCCGCCGGTCTGGCCGTCGGTCTGGCATTACAAGGCTCACTGTCTAACTTTGCGGCGGGCGTTCTGCTGGTGATTTTCCGGCCGTTCCGTGCCGGTGAATATGTTGACCTCGGCGGCGTGGCCGGTACTGTCACTCAGGTACAAATTTTTTCCACTACCCTGCGTACACCGGATAACAAAATTATTGTGGTGCCAAACGGCAAAATCATCGCCGGTAACATCATCAACAATTCACGTGAACCGACCAGCCGTATCGAGCTGACTGTTGGCGTAGGTTATGATTCTGACATTGATCTGGTGAAAAAAATCCTGACCGATATCATCACTGCCGATCAGCGCGTTTTGCAGGATAAAGGTGTCGTGGTTCGTCTGAACGAAATGGCGGCATCTACCCTGAATTTCATCGTGTATGCCTGGACCAACAACGGTGATGCGCAGAACGTGAAATGGGATCTGCTGGAATCGTTCAAACGTGCGCTGGATAAAAACAATATCAATATTGCTTATCCGCAAATGGATGTTCACCTGTATCAGGTGGCGAATGCGGCGGGCAGCCAGCAGGAAGAACGACGCACTTTCGAATAATAAATATCTCCCGGATTCGGATTTTCACAGGCGCCTGCGGGCGCCTTTTTCATGCCTGAAATATCCCACTGTCGCTGATAAGCCAGGCTAATGACCGATTAGAAATTTCCATTTCCTCTTATGCCCGCTAAGCCCTTACACTGCGCGCAATCTCTGTTACTGATTCTCTGAAGGAGTTCCCTATGCTGGCAATTTTCCTGCAAGGACTGGCGATGAGCGCCGCGATGATTTTACCGATTGGCCCGCAAAATGCATTTGTGATGAATCAGGGCATCCGCCGTCAGTATCATCTGATGATCGCCGGCTTGTGCGCGCTGAGTGACATTGCGCTGATTTGCGGCGGTATTTTTGGCGGCAGCGCGTTGCTGAGCCAATCCCCGACGTTACTGTTGCTGGTGAGCTGGGGCGGTGTGGCATTTTTACTGTGGTATGGCTGGGGTGCATTTCGTACGGCATTCAGCAAAAATCCCGAACTGGCTCAGGCTGAAGTGGCGAAGCAAAGTCGCTGGAAAATTGTCGTCAGCATGCTGGCGGTGACCTGGCTGAATCCGCACGTTTATCTTGATACATTCGTGGTGCTTGGCAGTCTGGGCGGCAGCCTGAGCCATGATGAGCGTTCGTGGTTTGCGCTCGGTGCCGTCAGTGCGTCAGTGATATGGTTCTTCGGGCTGGCTATTCTCGCCGCTATGCTCGCGCCATGGCTTAATACCGGCAAAGTGCAGCGGGTGATAAACTTTATCGTCGGCGTCATTATGTGGGGGATTGCAATACAACTGGCCCGTCAGACCGGGGTATTTTGAGTTTTGTCACTAATCTTAGTTTCTGTTGCAACGGATTATGCTACGGTTTCGCAGATTGTTTGACCTATCTATTGCCAGATCTTTGATGATTAATGGAGGCACTGTGAAACTGAAAGCATTGGCTGTAGCAGCGATGTTGGGATTAGGGACATTACCGTTGACGTTACAGGCGGCAGAATTACCTGCCGGGCCGCACGTCGTCACGTCAGGCACCGCAAGCGTGGATGCCACGCCGGATATCGCGACGCTGGCGATTGAAGTCAGCGTGTCAGCGAATGATTCGGCCAGCGCCAAGAAGCAGGCTGATGAACGCGTGGCGGAATACTTTGCTTTCCTGCAAAAAAACGGCATTGAGAAAAAAGATATTAATGCTGCCAACCTGCGTACTCAGCCGGAATACAACTATCTGAAAGACGGCACGTCGCAGCTGAAAGGCTACCGTGCAGTACGTCAGGTTCAGGTAACATTACGTCAGCTGGACAAACTGAACGAACTGCTGGATGGCGCACTGAAATCAGGTCTGAATGAAGTGCGTGCGGTTGAACTGGGTGTTGCCAATCCGGATAAATTCCGCGATGAAGCACGTCAGAAAGCCATCGAAAATGCCACGCAGCAGGCAAAATCACTGGCCGAAGGTTTCCATACCAAACTGGGGCCGGTTTACAGCATCCGTTACCACGTTGCTAACTACCAGCCGATGCCGGTTGCACGTATGTATAAAACGGCTGAAGCCGCAGGCCAGAGCGATGTGGCGCAAACCTACGAGCAGCAAAGCATTCACTTCGACGATCAGGTCGATGTCGTTTTCGAATTGCAGCCTCAGGCTCCCGCACAGTAAATATGAAAAAACCCGCTCCGGCGGGTTTTTTATTTCTGTTTTCGCCAGGCAAATCAGTCCTGACGCAACACCTGATGGCCGTGTGCCAGCAGGGCATCGGTCACTTTGCGCATCATGCGGCTTTCCGGTGCAAAACGGTGCCAGTAAAGCATACGGCGCTGGAAAAGACCCGGCGTCAGGTCGATCAGCTCACCGCTTTCCAGTTCTTTCTCAATCTGTAAATGCGGGATCATGCAGCAGGTGGTGCCCTGACGGGCCAGTTGTACGAACGCTTCCGACGAGTTAACGATATGGCACGGCACGCTGCCAGGCGATAAATCGAAGTTCTGTTGCAGGAAGGCCTGATGCATATCATCAAGATGGTCAAATGCCACCGCCGGTGCTTTCAGTAAGGCGGAGCGGGTGACGCCGTTCGGAAAATAGCGATCAGCGAAAGGTTTGGAACCCACAAACAAATAATCCAGTGCACCGAGCTGATCCACCAGACAACTCGGCAGTGGCTGTGGCTGTATACTCACCGCACCGACGACTTCGCCGCGACGCAAGCGCTCCTGCGTTCGGGTTTCGTCTTCCACCTGTAAATTAAGACGGATAGGGGAATCGACCAGCACCGATTTCAGCGCAGGCAGTAACCAGGTTGCCAGACTGTCGGCGTTGACTGCCAGTGAAAGCAACAGCGGTGTATCGTTGCTTTCGTGATTGCTGTCGCTGCCCAGCCACTCTTCTTCCAGTAATTCCACCTGATGTAACAAGGCCAGCAATTTCTGCCCCTGTTCAGTCGGACGGGGGGGAACGGTACGGACCAGCAGCGGCTGGCCGAACAAATTTTCCAGTTGCTTAATGCGCTGAGAGACTGCCGATTGTGTGATGCAAAGCTTCTGTGCTGCGCGTTCAAAACCGCGCTCACGGATCACCGCGTCCAGTGCCTGCAGCGTTCTATAGTCCGGGCGTTTCATCGGAGTTCTGTCCCTTGGATTCAATGTTATCGGGACACTATGCCACAGATTGTCAGGTTTTGTGGTGAGGAAAATCGGGGTGTTTGCAACACAATTGCACTTAATAAGTGTGATCTGGTCACGCTCTTGACTGCCCAATCTGCCGGGACATGCTTTATAATCACCCGCACTCTTCGTTTCACCGAACCATTCACGCCACTTTCGTGTTATCAGACAGAGAAGCCATTATGACGCAGGAAGAATTGAAAAAAGCAGTCGGTTGGGCCGCGCTGGATTACGTGACGCCGGGCACCATTGTCGGTGTCGGCACCGGATCCACTGCCGCGCATTTCATCGATGCACTGGGTTCCATCAAAGGCCAGATAGAAGGCGCCGTTTCCAGCTCCGACGCCTCAACTGCAAAACTGAAAAGCTTAGGCATCCATGTTTTCGACAGCAACGAAGTGGATTCGCTGGATGTGTATGTTGACGGTGCAGATGAAATCAATGGCGCAATGCAAATGATCAAAGGCGGCGGCGCGGCGCTGACCCGTGAAAAAATCATTGCCGCGATTGCCAAAAAATTTATCTGCATTGTGGATGCCTCTAAGCAGGTGGATGTGTTGGGTAAATTCCCGTTGCCTGTTGAAGTGATCCCGATGGCTCGTTCTTACGTGGCGCGTGAACTGGTGAAACTCGGCGGCCTGCCGGAATACCGTCAGAATGTACTGACAGACAACGGCAACGTGATCCTGGATGTGCACAACCTGAATATTCTTGATGCTGTCGCGATGGAAAATAAGATCAACAGTATTGCCGGTGTGGTGACTGTCGGTCTGTTCGCCAACCGGGGGGCTGATGTGGCGCTGGTCGGGACTTCCGAAGGTGTCAAAACCATCAAACTGAAGTAATCAGCCTATAAGCAGAAGATCTGGCTGCTTTTGTCCCGGGCAGCCAGTCTCCGCCTCGTCATCCCGCTGTCATAACGCAATGTTATGAAGATGATAATTTTCCGACTGAATCATCTTTTATTTAAAAGCTTTAATTTGGTGACTTATGTCACATTCCTGTGTTTCTCCTCCTGAACGTCTGGCTCAGAAAAATCTAACCAGCATGAAATGCTAAAAACCAACAGGTGCGCTGAGCCTTCTGCTGGGGGGCAGGCAATCGTTTGTATTGATGATGGCGGATTTTTTGTTATGTTGACTGTGAGCAGTCACCATGCAGTTTGAATTCAGTCAGAAAATTATAGGGTCGGGAAATGGCAAAAGTATCACTTGAGAAAGACAAGATTAAGTTTTTGTTAGTGGAAGGCGTCCACCAAAGTGCGGTTGATACACTCCGTGCCGCGGGTTACACCAATATTGAATTTCACAAAGGTGCTTTAGACACGCAATCGCTGAAAGAATCGATCCGTGACGCGCACTTTGTTGGACTCCGATCGCGTACTCAGCTGACTGAAGAAGTGTTCCAGGCAGCAGAAAAACTGGTGGCTGTTGGATGTTTCTGCATCGGCACCAATCAGGTGGATCTTAAAGCTGCGACCCGTCGTGGTATTCCGGTCTTTAACGCACCGTTCTCCAATACCCGTTCGGTTGCGGAAATGGTGCTGGGCGAAATGTTGCTGATGATGCGCGGTATTCCTGAAGCGAATGCGAAAGCGCACCGTGGTGTGTGGAACAAACTGGCAGTCGGTTCATTCGAAGCGCGTGGCAAGCGTCTGGGGATCATTGGTTACGGCCACATTGGTACGCAGCTGGGGATCCTGGCGGAAAGCCTGGGGATGCGTGTCTTCTATTACGACATCGAAAGCAAACTGCCATTGGGTAATGCGCAGCCGATTGCGACGCTGGAAGAATTGCTTAACACCAGCGACGTGGTCACCTTGCATGTGCCGGAAACTGCCGGTACGAAAGACATGATTTCGGAGGCGCAGCTGGCCCAGATGAAACCGGGCGCGCTGCTAATCAATGCCTCACGCGGCACCGTTATCGACATTCCGGCGCTGTGTGATGCACTGCGCAGCAAACATCTTTCCGGCGCGGCGATTGACGTCTTCCCGGAAGAACCGGCGACCAACAGTGATCCGTTCAATTCTCCGTTGTGTGAATTCGACAACGTCCTGCTGACGCCACACATCGGTGGCTCGACAATGGAAGCGCAGGAAGGTATCGGCCTTGAGGTGGCAGGTAAACTGGCGAAATACTCTGACAACGGTTCAACCCTGTCAGCGGTTAACTTCCCGGAAGCCTCTCTGCCTGCGCATACCGAGAAAGCCAGCCGTCTGTTGCATATCCATGAAAACCGTCCGGGGGTGCTGACCAGCATCAACCAGATTTTCGCGGAGCAAGGGATTAATATCGCCGCACAGTATCTGCAAACCAGCCCTGAAATCGGTTATGTCGTTATCGATGCTGAAACAGATACCACGACGCTGAATACCGCACTGCAACTGATGAAGGCAATTCCGGGAACCATTCGTGCCCGTTTGCTTTACTGAGCATATCAGCCATAAATGACAAAGCCGCCGGAAGGCGGTTTTTTTGTTTCTGGCATCAGGGTAATAAACAATATCCGCTGGTGAACGCGGGAATCAAAACGTCAGAAGTAAAAAGACAGGGTGATCAGACCACAGAGGATCACTGATGAAAAAGTGATTTCGAACAGGTAGCGGCGCAGGATCATCTGTCAGTACCTCGGGCGGATAAACGGAGAAAAAAACACCCGGCGAACCGGGTGTTAAATTAACAGTCTTGATAAGCGCGAGCAGCGATGCTCACGAAGACTTCTTCGTTACTTCTTATGCTGCCGGGGTAGCTTTTGCAGCCGGAGCAGCTTTCTTAGCATGTTTTACGTGTTTTTTAGCAGCCTGGGCTTTCTGTGCAACCGGAGCGGCTTTCTTAGCATGTTTTACGTGTTTTTTAGCAGCCTGGGCTTTCTGTGCAACCGGAGCGGCTTTCTTAGCGTGTTTCACGTGTTTTTTAGCAGCCTGGGCTTTCTGTGCAACCGGAGCCGCTTTCTTAGCGTGTTTCACGTGTTTTTTAGCAGCCTGAGCTTTCTGAGCGACCGGTGCTTTCTTCGCTGCTTTTTTGTGTTTCTTGGCAGCCTGCGCTTTCTGAACAGGTTTCTTGTGTGCTTTATGCTTAGTCGCATGAGCCGGAGTCGCTGTAGTTGCTGTGGCAGCAGGTGCCGGTGTTGCTGTAGTTTCAGCAGCGAAAGCGACAGAAGACAGGCCCATTGCAGCGGCTACAACCAGAGCTAATACTTTTTTCATGTTTAATTCCTCAGGAGTCTTGGTTTATGTGTCTACCCCACTGCGGGGCCGATGTGAGAATAATAGGCGTGACGAACCCTGTTGTCCGTGAGTGATTGGTTTCGGCGTGTAACGGTATGTATAAGCGGTAAATATGCTTTATTTCAAAGGGTTGGTTATTTCTGACAAAAGAGGAGATGCCGGAGGCTGCAATTAGTTACAACATACTAATAAATGATATCCTCTGTTTCCGGCTGACACCTTACCTGCAGTGAATTTATATTGCCTGGCATCACCAGACCCACACTTTTCCGGGCGTGATGACTTCAGGTAATGGTACATCCCAGTGTTCAGCCGGTAAGGCATCGACATGCTGACAATCGTGCGCCAAACCTATCGGATACGGACCGCCCGCTTCCCGGCGCTCAAGTGTGCGGTCATAAAAGCCTCCCCCCATACCTAAGCGTTGCCCGGCACTGTCGAAGGCGACCAGCGGCGTCAGGATGATATCCAGTTGCGGCAGCGGAATAACCTGAGTGACATCCAGTTGTGGCTCCAGAATTTTGAGACGATTACGCACCAGCGGCGTGTCGGGCGTATAACGCAAAAAAAGCAGGTTTCCGGGCGAGAAAGGGTGCAGCACCGGCAGGCAGAGTTGTTTGCCTTCGTTCCACAAGCGGCCGATCAACGGTGCGGTATCCAGCTCACCATCAAATGACAGAAACAAAGAAACTGTAGAGGCGGACATAATCTTCGGGTGGGTTGCGACGCGTTCTGCAGCCTTAAGGGCAAAATCAGTTTGCTGTTCAGCAGTCAGAGCCTGTCTGCGTTGGCGTATTTCACTGCGGAGAATTTGTCGGGCTGATGCGAACAGAGGAGTATAAGACATAGATACAAACACCAGAAAGGGATGTACCGCAAAGAAAGGGGGATCTCCGAGATGCCGTCGCAGGCTGTAACCCTTGAACCCATGGTTCAAGGTGAACGTGCTGTCGCAATCTTTAGGCTTCTCGGACGGGCCGAGCATGCGCACCGATTACGGATCATCACATTCTGTTGGTACTAATTATCGGCTCAGGGGACGGGCCCGCTGGCGAACATCTCAGAGAAATTTTTTACCGTTTCTGACAACCTGTGACCAGTCAGTCAGCAACGTGTGTTATTCGAAAGGCGCCCCTTCACGTTCAGAGATCCGGCCTTGTTCGAGCAATGCCTGCTCGATGGTTTGTTGCAACATCCGGATACGTTGTTCCATATTGGATGCGTAATCGCGAGTTTTCAACCTTTCCTGAGCAAGTTCGTGACATACGTTCAATGCCGCGATGAATACCAGTTGCTCGGTATTGGTGACTCTAGTGCGAACTTTCAGATCTTGCAACCGCTGATTAAGATCTTCAGCTGCCAGATTCAGTGCTTCCTGTTGTTCTGGCGGACAATTCACCCGTAAAGAGCGACCAAAAATTTGAATATCTACCGGTTGTGCAGACATGCCACCTTCCTGCTGATTTATTCGTCCGCCCCAACGTGACCACTACGACCTGGCGCAGGATGTTGGAAGCGGGCGCCACTATAACTATCTCAATACCAGGTTACAACCCCATGACCGACTGATTGCTGCCCGATTGCTCAGGGCGTGCCATTCATGCCTAACACCACCCAATCACGGGCTGCTAATCTGGTACTACGACAGACCTTGGTGGTAGCATAACACGAACTTAACCTGCCAACGATGGCGAATGCGCATGTCTATTGAGAATACTTACCCTACTTACGATTCGTTGGATCAAAACCTGAAACAACAATCGGTTGCTTTGACCGCAGCAGAAATGCACGGTTTGATCAGTGGTTTGCTGTGCGGTGGCAATCGCGATGGCAGCTGGCTGACGATGGTGCATGACCTGACTAACGAAGGCATAGCCTTCCCGCACACGCTGGCCGATTTGCTGCAACAACTGCGCAAAGTGACGTCAGACACCCTCGAGGATGACAGCTTCGAATTCAAAATGTTGATGCCAGACGATGAAAAACACGTCTTTGAGCGTGCCGATGCGCTGGCCGGATGGGTGAACCATTTCCTGCTCGGGCTGGGCATGATGCAGCCAAAACTGGCCAAAGTGAAAGGCGAAGTGGGTGAAGCGATCGACGATTTACGCAGCATCGCACAACTGGGTTACGACGAAGATGAAGATCAGGAACAGCTGGCACAATCTTTAGAGGAAGTGGTGGAGTATGTCCGTGTCGCCGCCATCCTGTGCTTTGGTGAATTTGGTCACAGTCGCCCGACGGCTGCGGAAAATCACCGTACGTTGCATTAATCGTACGTTGCATTAAATAAAGCAATTGCACTCATTAAAACGATTTCAGGAGAAGGTGTGATGACTCAGCAAGAGTACGAGAATCGTCGTCAGGCGCTGTTAGCGAAGATGGCACCGGGCAGCGCTGCGGTAATTTTTTCTGCGCCGGAAGCCCCACGCAGTGCCGACAGTGAATATCCGTATCGTCAGAGCAGTGATTTCTGGTACTTCACCGGTTTCAATGAGCCGGAAGCGGTATTGATCCTGGTGAAAAGTGATGAAAATCATAATCACAGCGTCCTGTTTAACCGTGTCCGTGATCTCACCGCTGAAATCTGGTTTGGTCGTCGTTTAGGTCAGGAAGCTGCGCCCGCCAAACTTGGCGTGACCAAAGCACTGCCTTTTGATGATATCAACGACCAGCTTCATCTGCTGTTTAATGGCCTCGATGTGGTGTATCACGCACAAGGCGATTACGCGTATGCGGATGAAATCGTTAACCGCGCCATGGAAAAATTGCGCAAAGGCTTCCGCCAGAATCTCTCCGCGCCTGCCACTGTGACTGACTGGCGTCCCTGGGTGCATGATATGCGCCTGTTCAAATCGGCTGAAGAAATTGCCATCATGCGTCGCGCCGGACATATCACTGCGCTGGCGCATACCCGTGCGATGGAAAAATGCCGCCCGGGCATGTTCGAATATCAGCTTGAAGGCGAAATTCACCACGAATTTAACCGTCATGGCGCGCGTTACCCTTCCTACAACACCATTGTGGGCGGAGGCGAAAACGGCTGCATCCTGCATTACACCGAAAACGAATGTGAATTGCGTGACGGCGATTTAGTGTTGATCGACGCCGGTTGTGAATATCAGGGCTATGCCGGTGATATCACCCGTACTTTCCCGGTGAACGGTAAATTCAGTAAAGCGCAGCGTGAAATCTATGACATCGTGCTGGCCTCAGAATATAAAGCGCTGGCAGTCTTCGGCCCGGGCAGCAGCATTCAGGCTGCGACCGAAGCGGCAGTACGCGTGATGATTGAAGGTCTGGTAAAACTCGGTGTCATGAAAGGCGATGTTGAAACCCTTTACGCTGAACAGGCTCACCGCCAGTTCTTCATGCACGGTTTATCTCACTGGCTGGGACTGGACGTTCATGACGTCGGCCATTACGGTTCAGTTGATCGCAGCCGGACGCTGGAACCGGGCATGGTGCTGACCGTTGAACCGGGCCTGTATATTGCGCCGGACGCTGACGTACCGGAAGCGTACCGCGGTATCGGTATCCGCATCGAGGACGACATTCTGATCACCGCTACCGGTATTGAAATTCTGACCGGCGATGTGGTGAAAGAAGCCGATGATATTGAAGCGTTAATGGCGGCGGCACAGAAATAATATGAGTATTGTAATTGTTGGCGGCGGAATGACCGGTGCCACGCTGGCGCTGGCGATTTCTGCACTGACGCAGGGACGTTTGCCGGTGCATCTGGTGGAAGCCACTGCGCCGGAGCATCACGGGCATCCGGGTTTTGATGCCCGTTCGATCGCACTGGCGCAGGGAACCTGCCAGCAATTATCCCGGGTGGGGATCTGGCCTGCGCTGGCGGCGATCGCCACACCAATCCGCGATATCCACGTCAGCGATCGTGGTCACGCGGCTTTTGTCAATCTTAATGCCGCGCATTATGGCGTTGAAGCGCTGGGACAGGTGGTTGAGCTGCACGAAGTGGGCAAGCGTCTTTTTGCCATGCTGAAAAATGCTCCCGGTGTGACGTTGCATTGTCCGGCGAAAGTGACAGATGTCACGCGTTTGCAAGATTCCGCCAGCGTGACGCTCGACGATGGCCAAGTTCTGACTGCACAGCTTTTGGTGGCCGCTGACGGTTCCCATTCTTCGCTGGCAAAAGCCTGCAATATTGGCTGGCAACGTGAAGATTACGGACAGATTGCCGTCATCACCAACGTTGCGACCGGCGAGCCGCACAACGGCCGCGCGTTTGAGCGTTTCACTCAGCACGGACCGCTGGCCCTGCTTCCGATGTCCGACGGCCGCAGTTCCCTGGTCTGGTGTCATCCGCGAGAAGCGAAAGAAGAAATCGATAACTGGAGCGAAGCGCAGTTTCTCAGTGCGTTGCAAAAAGCGTTCGGCTGGCGTCTGGGCACCTTAAACCAGGCCGGTAAACGTTTCAGTTATCCGCTGCAATTACAAAAAGCTAACAGCCATATCAGTCACCGTCTGGCGCTGGTGGGCAACGCGGCGCAAACGCTGCATCCGATTGCGGGACAGGGTTTTAACCTCGGTCTGCGTGATGTCATCACGCTGGCGGAAACGCTGGCCCATGCTGCCGTACAAGGCACCGACGTCGGTAGTTACCCTGTGCTGAGTGAATATCAGCGGCGCCGTCAGCCTGATCAGCAGGCGACCATCGGCGTCACGGATGGCCTGATCCATCTCTTTGCCAACCGCTGGCTGCCATTAATGGTCGGACGTAATCTTGGTTTACTGGCGATGGAAGGCATTACGCCGCTACGTGATGCGTTTACCCGCCGGACGCTGGGCTGGGTTGACCGTTAATCCTTACAGGAAAAATTATGCAATCTTTTGATGTGGTTATCGCCGGTGGCGGAATGGTGGGTCTGGCGCTGGCGTGCGGATTACAGGGCAGCGGTTTGCGCGTTGCTGTACTGGAAAACCAGCAGCCGGATCTCGATACGCCGTTGCCGGAACAGCCGGGTTTACGGGTTTCGGCGATCAATGCTGCCAGTGAACGCCTGCTGAAATATATGGGTGTCTGGGACAGCATCATCGCTCAGCGTGCCAATGCTTATCAGGGGATGGAAGTCTGGGATCGCGACAGCTTCGGTAAAATTGCATTCCGTGGCGAAGAATACGGTTTCAGCCATCTGGGGCACATCATCGAAAATCAGGTGATCCACCGTGCTTTGTGGCAGCATGCGGAAAAATCTTCTGACATTACACTGCTCACATCAGCCACATTGAAAAATGTGGCATGGGGTGAAAATGAAGCCTTCATTACCCTCAATGATGATCGTCAGCTCAGTGCGCGCTTAGTGGTGGGGGCGGATGGTGCACAGTCGTGGTTGCGTCAGCACGCCGATATTCCACTGACCTTTTGGGATTACCGCCATCATGCACTGGTGGCGACCATCCGCACGGAAGAACCGCACCAGTCTGTGGCACGGCAGGTATTCCACGGTGAAGGCATTCTGGCATTTCTGCCGCTGGCGGATACACATTTGTCTTCTATTGTCTGGTCAGTATCTCCGGATGAAGCGCAGCGCCTGAGGGCGCTGGAGCCAGAAGCATTCAACAAAATTCTCGCCAGCACCTTTGACCTGCGCCTTGGTGTTTGTGCAGTAGAAAGCGATCGTCTGACCTTCCCGCTGACCGGACGTTATGCCCGCAGCTTCGCCGGACAACGTCTGGCGCTGGTCGGGGATGCGGCACACACCGTGCATCCGCTGGCCGGGCAGGGTGTCAACTTAGGCTTTATGGATGCTGCTGAACTGGTCTCCGAAATCAAACGTCTGCAAAAAGAAGGCAAGGATTTTGGCCAGCATATGTATCTGCGCCGTTATGAGCGCCGCCGCAAACACAGCGCAGCGCTGATGCTTGCCGGAATGCAGGGCTTTCGCGAACTGTTTGCCGGTGACAATCCTGCCAAAAAACTGCTGCGCGATATCGGCCTGACGCTGGCGGATTCCCTGCCGGGTCTCAAACCGAAGCTGGTCCGACAGGCAATGGGGCTCAATGATTTACCTGAATGGTTACAGGAGCCATCGCTTCGATTGAAATAATCTAATTTCAGCTAAAATTTTCCATTACATTTTCTAATCCGGGGCCGGATTTCTCATTCTGCAAATGGTGAGAAATCCGGCCTTGTCGTTATATAACATCGACACTTTTGCTGTTTATTTGTAGATTTTGCGCCACAAACCCCAGTTTACCAGTCAAAAACTCTGCAAAATGCCCCTGTGAAATCACTGACATTCCCACCGCTCTGCATATTTTAACTTATGGTTAGCAGGGAGATTCAGTGGTAAGTTCAGGCAAAGGGTATCGTTTGCGCGGTGTGCTGTTTATGCACTTAATGAAATGAGGAATAAGATGGTTAAGCAGACTCAGCTTTATGAACAACATGTTGCGTGCGGCGCGCGTATGGTCGATTTCCACGGCTGGATGATGCCTTTGCATTACGGCTCCCAGCTGGATGAACACCACATTGTGCGTCAGGATGCCGGTATGTTTGACGTCTCGCACATGACCATTGTCGATCTCCACGGTGCCCGTACCCGTGAATTCCTCCGTTATCTTCTGGCGAACGATGTCGCCAAACTGACTGCCCCGGGTAAAGCGCTGTACACCGGCATGCTCAATGCCTCCGGCGGCGTCATTGACGATCTGATCGTTTACTTCCTTAATGAAAACTATTTCCGTCTGGTGGTTAACTCAGCGACCCGTGAGAAAGATCTGGCATGGATTTCGCAGCATGCAGAGCCGTACGGTATCGAACTGACGGTGCGTGATGATCTGGCACTGGTTGCCGTGCAGGGACCTCATGCGAAAGAAAAAGCAGAAACCCTGTTTACCGCTGAACAAAAACAAGCGGTAGCGGGCATGAAGCCATTCTTCGGCGTTCAGGCGGGCGACCTGTTTATCGCGACCACCGGTTACACCGGCGAAGCGGGTTATGAAATCGCGCTGCCGCAAGAGCAGGTTGCTGATTTCTGGCAAAAACTGCTGGCCGCAGGCGTGAAGCCAGCCGGTCTGGGCGCGCGTGACACCTTGCGTCTGGAAGCGGGCATGAATCTCTACGGTCAGGAAATGGATGAAGGCGTATCACCGCTGGCCGCCAACATGGGCTGGACCATCGCCTGGGTACCGGAAGACCGTGATTTTATCGGCCGTGACGCACTGGAAAGACAGCGCGAGCAGGGCACTGAACAGTTGGTTGGTCTGGTGATGACGGAGAAAGGTGTATTGCGTAACGAACTGCCGGTGCGATTCACCGACAGCGCGGGCAACACGCTGGAAGGCGTGATCACCAGCGGCTCATTCTCTCCGACGCTGGGCTACAGTATTGCGCTGGCACGCGTTCCGGCGGGCATTGGCGGGCACGCGATTGTGCAAATCCGTAACCGCGAAATGCCGGTGAAAGTCACGAAGCCAGGTTTTGTCCGTAACGGCAAACCGCTGGCGCAGTAAAAATCCGACATAAAATTATCCAGTTAACGCTGAATTAAGCACTTTTTTGGAGAAAATATAATGAGCAATGTTCCAGCAGATTTGAAATACGCGTCTTCCCACGAGTGGATTCGTTCAGAAGGTAACGGAATTTACACCGTAGGTATCACCGAACACGCACAGGAATTACTGGGCGACATGGTATTTGTTGATCTGCCGGAAGTGGGCCGTGAAGTTGCCGCCGGTGAAGACTGCGCCGTGGCGGAATCCGTCAAAGCGGCTTCCGACATTTACTCTCCGATCAGCGGCGAAATCATTGCGGTAAACGCTGAACTGGAAGGTTCTCCGGAGCTGGTCAACAGCGAGCCATATGACACCGGTTTCCTGTTCCAGATTAAAGCATCAGATGAAAGCGAACTGGCTAACCTGCTTGATGCACAAGCCTATTCAGCATCCATTGAAGACTGATTAAACACTGTTTTACCCGCCCCGTAACCCGCTTGCGGGGCAGATCCAGACCCGTAGCTTTTGTCAGTATCCCAAGACACCTCCAGCAGATTTCAGGAATGCGTAGCAAATGACTCAGACTCTCAGCCAACTTGAACACAGCGAAGCTTTTATCGGCCGCCATATCGGTCCGTCTTCTCAGCAGCAGCAACAGATGCTGGAAACGGTCGGTGCGGATTCCTTAAATGCGCTGATCCAGCAGATCGTTCCGGTCGATATCCAGTTACCCGGCCCGCCGGCTGTCGGCGATGCCGTGACTGAACATCAGGCGCTGGCTGAGCTGAAAGCTATTGCCAGCCAGAACCAACGTTATAAATCCTACATTGGTATGGGTTACAGCGCGGTGCTGACGCCGCCGGTTATCCTGCGCAACATGCTGGAGAACCCGGGCTGGTATACCGCTTATACGCCGTATCAGCCGGAAGTGTCCCAGGGGCGTCTTGAGGCGTTGCTGAATTTCCAGCAACTGACGTTAGATCTGACCGGTCTGGATCTGGCTTCTGCTTCCTTGCTCGATGAAGCGACTGCCGCCGCCGAAGCGATGGCGCTGGCAAAACGCGCCAGCAAACTGAAAGACGCTAACCGCTTCTTCGTGGCTGACGATGTGCATCCGCAAACGCTGGATGTCGTACGTACCCGTGCGGAAACATTCGGTTTTGACATTATTGTCGATAAAGCCGAAAAAGTGCTTGAGCTGGAAGGTGTATTTGGCGTGCTGTTACAGCAGGTGGGCACCACCGGCGAAGTACATGATTACACCGCGCTGCTGGGCGAACTGAAATCCCGCAAAATTATCACCACCGTAGCGGCTGATATTATGGCGCTGGTGCTGCTGGCTGCACCGGGCAGGCAGGGCGCGGACGTGGTCTTCGGTTCGGCGCAACGCTTTGGTGTGCCGATGGGTTACGGCGGCCCGCACGCGGCCTTCTTCGCCTGTGTAGATGAATTCAAACGCTCCATGCCGGGCCGTATCATCGGGGTTTCCCGTGATGCTGCGGGCAAAACCGCACTGCGTATGGCGATGCAGACCCGCGAGCAACATATCCGCCGCGAAAAAGCTAACTCTAACATTTGTACCTCGCAGGTTTTACTGGCGAACATTGCCAGCCTGTATGCGGTATTCCACGGTCCTGAAGGCCTGAAACGCATTGCGTCACGCATTCACCGTCTGACCGATATTTTGGCCGCAGGCCTGAAACAGGGCGGCCTGACGCTGCGTCATAACACCTGGTTCGATACGCTGACCGTTGAAGTCAAAGATAAAGCAGCGGTGCTGGAACGCGCGCTGAGCTTCGGCCTGAACCTGCGTACTGATATCCACGGCGCGGTGGGTATCACGCTCGACGAAGCGACCTCCCGCGAAGATGTTCAGATTCTGTTTGCTGCCCTGCTGGGGGACGACAACGGTCTGGATATCGACAAGCTGGATAAAGCGGCATCGACTGACAGCAACGCCATTCCTGCCGCCATGCTGCGTGCGGATCCGATCCTGACGCATCCGGTATTCAACCAGTACCACAGCGAAACCGAGATGATGCGTTATATGCACCGTCTGGAGAAAAAGGATCTGGCGCTGAATCAGGCGATGATCCCGCTGGGTTCCTGCACCATGAAACTCAATGCGGCGGCAGAAATGATCCCTATCACCTGGCCGGAATTCGCTGAACTGCATCCGTTCTGCCCGACTGAACAGGCTGCCGGTTATCAGCAAATGATTGGTCAGCTGTCACAGTGGCTGGTTCAGCTCACCGGCTATGATGCGGTATGTATGCAACCCAACTCCGGTGCGCAGGGTGAATACGCGGGTCTGCTGGCGATTCGCCGCTACCACGAAAGCCGCAATGAAAGCAGTCGTCACATCTGTCTGATCCCAAGTTCAGCGCACGGCACTAATCCGGCATCTGCACAGATGGCGAGCATGAGCGTAGTGGTGGTTGCCTGCGATAAACAGGGCAACATCGATCTCAGCGATCTGCGTGAGAAAGCGGCGAAAGCCGGCGATGAGCTGTCTTGCATCATGGTGACTTACCCGTCAACGCACGGCGTTTACGAAGAAACCATCCGCGAAGTTTGCCAGATTGTTCACCAGTACGGCGGTCAGGTTTACCTTGACGGTGCGAACATGAACGCACAGGTTGGCATCACTACGCCGGGTTATATTGGCGCGGATGTCTCGCACCTCAACCTGCATAAAACCTTCTGTATTCCGCACGGCGGCGGCGGTCCTGGCATGGGCCCGATTGGTGTGAAAGCGCATCTGGCGCCATTCGTTCCGGGTCACAGCGTAGTGCAGATTGACGGTGTGCTGACGCAAAACGGTGCGGTGTCTGCGGCTCCGTTCGGCAGTGCTTCCATCCTGCCTATCAGCTGGATGTACATCCGCATGATGGGCGCGGAAGGCCTGAAACAAGCCAGTCAGGTCGCTATCCTGAACGCCAACTACATCGCGACCCGTCTGAAAGAGGCGTATCCGGTGCTGTATACCGGCCGTGACGGTCGTGTGGCACACGAATGCATTCTGGATATCCGTCCGCTGAAAGAAACCACCGGTATCAGTGAAATGGATATCGCCAAACGCCTGATCGACTACGGATTCCATGCCCCGACCATGTCCTTCCCGGTTGCCGGTACGCTGATGGTTGAACCAACAGAATCAGAAAGCAAAGTGGAACTGGATCGCTTTATCGATGCACTGCTGGCAATTCGCAGTGAAATCGACCGTGTGGCGAAAGGTGAATGGCCGCTGGAAGACAACCCGCTGGTGAATGCACCGCACGTGCAGAATGAGCTGGTCAGTGACTGGAACCACCCGTACAGCCGTGAAGTTGCGGTATTCCCGGCCGGTTATGATAACAAGTACTGGCCAACCGTGAAGCGTCTGGATGATGTCTACGGCGACAGAAACCTGTTCTGTTCGTGTGTCCCGATGTCAGATTACGAGTAAGACTCCGTTCCGCTCCTCGCTGAGAAGGGTGAGGCGTTAAAAACTCGATCGGCTCCTCCCCTGCGAAGGGGAGGAGCTAAGCTAAACTCCCCTTTCTTTCAGTTTCTCCTACACTTTCTTCATTTTCCCAATGGAGTCACTCATGAAAATCGCTCTCGTCACCGGTGCCAGCCGTGGCATTGGCCGGGCAACGGCTCTTCTGCTGGCACAGCAGGGTTACGCCGTCGGTGTGAATTACGTCAATAACGACACCGCAGCGCACTCCGTCATCGATGAAATCCAGCAGGCCGGTGGCAAAGCTATTGCACTCAAAGCTGATATCGCCGATGAAGCGCAGGTTGTGGCGATGTTCAAACAGCTGAGTGCCGAACTCGGCCCAATCACCGCGCTGGTGAACAACGCCGGGATTTTATTCCGGCAGACCACCCTTGAAAATCTCTCCGCTGAACGCATCAACAAAGTGCTGTCTACTAACGTGACCGGCTATTTCCTGTGCTGCCGAGAGGCGGTGAAAACCATGTCGCATCGTCATGGCGGAAAGGGCGGGGCGATTGTGAATGTGTCCTCGGCGGCTTCCCGGCTGGGCGCGCCGGGCGAATATGTGGATTACGCGGCATCGAAAGGCGCAGTGGATACACTGACCACCGGTCTGGCGCTGGAAGTGGCGGCGTACGGTATTCGTGTTAACTGTGTGCGTCCTGGTCTGATCTACACCGAAATGCACGCCAGCGGCGGTGAGCCGGGGCGCGTCGATCGCGTGAAAGCCAATCTGCCGATGCAGCGCGGTGGCCAGCCGGAAGAAGTCGCACAGGCGATTTCCTGGCTGCTGTCGGATTCTGCTTCCTACGTCACCGGCAGCTTTCTCGAGCTGGCGGGCGGAAGGTAAAACACATTTCTGCTCCCTCCTAAGCGCCTGCGGGCGCTTTTTTATGTCCAGCCGGTCAATTCCACACAAACGGTCATTAACGGGCATTCAAAGGCCCGAGGAATTGTGACCGTTTGCAGATCTGTTGCTGTTCTGTTGCAACGCAAATAACGATTTAATGCCGTTCCCGCCACAGATCCAAACTTTAACATTTCATTTCTTCTCATCTTTTCGTGACAAATATCACAGGTCGACGGTGGCAGAAAATGCGCACGGTCGCCTTTGAGGCACTGCGCATTCTGCAAACATCCGGCTGCGTATCCTATTTGACATCGGGAAAGAGGAATCAACACATGCTGCCAGTAGAGCGACATCGATATATCACCGAAATTCTCAGCCAGCGCGGACGCATTCTGGTGCAGGAAGTGGCCCAGTTATGCCGTATCTCTCTGGAGACCGCGCGGCGTGACCTGGCGTTGCTGGAAAAGCACGGCGTGTTATTACGCAGCCATGGCGGCGCGGTGTACAGAGAACATTCGACGGCGGAAAAAACCTACGTGCCGTCGCAGATTGAACAGGGTGAGTCCTTTCGTGATCGCAGTAATCAGTCACCTGACAGTAAAACGCGTATCGCCAAACGGGCATTGCAACTGATTAATCCCGGCGATTGCTTGCTGCTCGACAGCAGTTCCAGCAGTTGGTTTTTGGCGCGCCAGATGCCTGATATCCAACTGGTGGTACTGACCAACTCGGTGCACATCATTCAGACGCTGGCGGTGAAAGCTAACGTACGCGTGATCGGGCTGGGGGGGGAATACTCGGCGAAATATGAAGATTTCGTCGGTGTGCTGGCCGAACAAATGCTGAAAGAGTTCGTCATCAACAAACTGTTTTTCTCCTGTCACGGGATCAGCCACGAAGGCGGCATCCGTGAAAGCAATGAACATCATGCGCGGCTGAAACAGCAAATGCTGCTTTCCTCCGAGCATAAAATTTTGCTGGCTGACTCCAGCAAATTCGGCCGCCGCTCCTTTGCGCGGATCTGCCACTACCGGGAAATCGACACACTGATAACAGACCATCTGGAGGATGAAGAATTCCGCCAGGAACTGGCCTGGAGCAACGTTAACGTGATTGAAGTTTCTCCGTCACCCCTACAGAAAAAAACTAAAAACAGCCGCAACGATCCGTTAGCTGCGGCAAATAACTGACCTCCCAGGAGAGTAAACATGATCAAGAAATCCGTTCTTGCCTGCCTGTTCGCCACAGCCATGTTGTCCCTGTCTGCGCATGCCGCCGACAAAATTCGTATGGGCGTGGTGGTGAAAGTCGGCGGTAACGCCTGGTTCAACGCAATGGAAGCCGGGATCAAAAGCGAAGCGGCCAAACGTGGTATCGACGCGTGGCAGGTCGGGCCGACCAGTGCGGATCCGGCATTGCAGGTGCGTGCGATTGAAGATCTGATCGCCCAGAAAGTGGATGTGATCGGTGTGGTACCCAACGACGCCCGCGTGCTGGAGCCGGTACTGAAACGTGCGCGCGACGCCGGGATCAAAGTCATCGTGCATGAATCACCGGATCAAAAATATGCCGACTGGGATTTCGAAATGGTCGATGCCACACAGCACGGTATTAATCACATGATTGCCCTGGCGCAGTGCATGAAAGAAAAAGGCGATTACGCGGTGTATGTCGGCAGTCTGACCGTGCCGCTCCATCAGAAATGGGCCGATGCGGCCATTAATTACCAGAAAGCACATTATCCGGATATGCATCTGGTGGGTGACAAATTTGGTGTCGGTGAGTCTCTTGATGACAGCATCCGTACCACCAACGACCTGATGTCTAAAGACGCCAACCTGAAAGGTATTCTGGCGATTGGTTCACAGGGACCGATTGGCGCAGGCCGCGCGGTACTTAATCGTGGCAAAACTGACGACGTCTGTGTGTTCGGGCCGTTCAGCCCGGGGCAGGGTGCCAGCCTGGTGAAAGCCGGAGCCATCAAAGGCGGCTTTATCTGGAACCCGATGATCGCGGGTGAAGTCTTTGTGCGCATCGCCGAGAAGCTGGAAAAAGGCGAAAAAATCACTGACGGCATGACCATTGAAGGCATGGGCAAAGTGAAAGTGGACGAGGCAACGCACACCATTCTGGGCAATGAAACCGAAAGCCTGGATAAAGCGAACCTGCCAAAACTGGTCAAAATGGGGCTGTAATCATGGCAATCTCCGAGATCATTCAAACAGACAACACGCCGCTGATTGATGTGCAAAATCTGTCGGTAACGTTTGGCGGACAGCGTGCGCTTAATGACATTTCCCTGCGGCTGATGCAGGGCGAAGTTCACTGCCTGGCGGGCACAAATGGCTGCGGGAAAAGTACGTTGATCAAAGTGATCTCGGGGGTTTACCAGCCGGATAACGGTTGCCTGATCACGCTCAGTTCGCCGTCTGAGGGTAGCCAGAGTTTCAGCAAGCTGTCTCCGGATCAGGCGCGGCAGTTTGGCGTACAGGTGATTTATCAGGATCTGTCGCTGTTTCCGAATCTCAGCGTGTTCGAAAATATTGCTTTCGACCACAACTTACAGGGGCTGATGGGCTGGTACCGCCCGTCACGCCTGCGGGAAACGGCCCGGCGTATTCTGACCGAGTTGAATTATTCGCTCGATCTCGACAGTAAAGTCTCGTCGCTGCCAATTGCCCAGCGTCAGCAGGTGGCCATTTGCCGTGCGCTGGTGGCGGATGCGCGTTTAGTGATTATGGATGAGCCGACCGCCTCGCTGACCCGTACAGAAGTTAATCAGCTGTTGCGTACCGTGCATTATCTGAAAAGCAAAGGGATCAGCGTGGTGTTCGTCAGCCATCGTCTCGATGAAGTGCTGGAGATTTCCGACAGCGTGACGGTTATCCGTGACGGCAAAAAAGTCGGCACTTTCCCGGCGTCTGAGGTCAGCAGCGAACGCCTGACCGAACTGATGACCGGCCTGAAACTCGATTACCGCCTGAAAGCCGCCAACATGAATGACGAGCGCATCATGCTGGAAACCGACAAACTCAGCCGCGCAGGCCAGTATCACAATGTCAGTTTCAAACTGCACGCCGGTGAAGTGCTCGGTTTATGCGGCCTGCTCGGCAGCGGCCGCACCGAACTGGCACTCAGCCTGTTTGGCATGACCAAACCGGACAGCGGCAAAATCTATCTCGACAGCAAACCGGTACGTTTTCGCAGTCACGAAGACGCGATCAAATCGGGTGTCGGTTACGTGTCGGAAGATCGCCTGACGCTCGGCCTGATCCAGCAACAGTCGGTCGGGGACAATACCGTGCTGGCGATCATGGATCAGCTGCGCAGCCGTTTTCACCTGATCGACGAATACCGCAAAAACAAAATCATCCAGCAGTGGATCGAGAAACTCGGCGTCAAAGTGGCGAACCCCGAACAGGCGATCTCCACGCTTTCAGGCGGCAATCAGCAAAAAATCGTGCTCGCGAAATGGGTGCTGACACAGCCGAAAATCCTGATCCTCGATTCACCCACTGTCGGCGTCGATGTCGGTGCCAAAGCCAGCATTTATCAGCTGATCCATCAGCTGGCAGAAGAGGGTATTTCCATTCTGCTGATTTCCGACGAGGTTCCGGAGGTCTATTTCAACTGCGACCGTGTGCTGCATTTCTCTGAAGGCACGGTAATCGGAGAATATCTGCCGGGTACGATTACCCAGCAACAACTTGCGGAGGCGGTCAATGCTTAAGCTCAGCCGGTTACGTCCGTCCGGCAACGAAGGCTATTTAGCCTGGGTGCTGCTGGCGGTTATTGTCACTTTTTCCTTACTGACCCCTCAGTTTCTGACGTTACAGAACCTGCTGGATCTGACCGAAAGCTACGCTGTCAGTGGTATTTTTGCCCTCGGTCTGTTTGTGGTACTGGTGACGGGCGGTATCGATATTTCGTTTGCCGCCGTCGCCTCCGTGGTGCAGTACGCTATCGCCACGCTGGCGATCCATTACGGTCTGAGCAGCCCGGCCGGCAGCATTTTGCTGGCTATCGCCATCGGTACTGTGCTCGGGATGATCAACGCCATTCTGATCTACTGCCTGCGCATCGTGTCAATCATCGTCACCATCAGTATGCAGTCGCTGCTGTTCGGCATGCTGATGTGGCTGACCAACGGCACCAGTTTGTACGACCTGCCGGACTGGCTGACCACGCCGATCCGCGTGCTGCCGTTCAGCGTGGGTGAGCAGCATTATCAGATTGGGTTGCCCGTCGTGGTGATGCTGGCGGTTGCCGCACTGAGCTGGGTGCTGCTCAATAAAACCCATCTCGGACGCCAGTTGTTTGCCGTCGGTGGCGACCAGGAATCGGCGCGCCGTATTGGCATCCGTGTCGGTTTACTGCATTTGTTTGCCTATGGCTATCTCGGCGCCATGGCGGCGATTGGCGGGCTGGTGCAGGTCTATCGCGTCGGTGAAGTGGTACCGAATGCGCTGGTCGGCGGCGAGCTGGATGTGCTAGCGGCGGCGGTGCTCGGGGGTGCCAGTCTTAACGGCGGCAAAGGCAGCGTGGTCGGCACATTGATGGGCGTGTTCCTGATCGGCGTGCTGAAAAACGGCCTCAACCTGATTGGTGTTTCCAGTTACTTCATGAACATCGTCATCGGCGTGGTGATCGTCGCAGCCATCACCGTCACCCATTATAAGAAACGCAAAGAAACCGAAGTCGGCTTCGCCTGAGGAAAACCGCTATGTTCGCAAAAAGCAGAAATGTGAGTCTTAAAGCGAAGCCCGATGCGCGGCCTCGTCTGAAAATGGCTGCCATAAAAATCGATAACACCACGCTCGGATTATCGCTGTTATTGCTGGTGGTGATCATCGGCTTCAGCCTGGCGATGCCGGGGCGATTCTTCAGTGACGCCACCTTTATGAGTGTCGCCTTCCAGCTTCCGGAACTCGGCTTACTGACGCTGGCGATGTTTATCCCGATCCTCAGCGGCGGCCTGAACCTGTGCATTATTGCCACTGCTAACCTGACCAGTTTACTGATGGCGTGGGTGTTTCTGACCTGGCTGCCGCCTGATGCCAGTATGGCCATGCAGGCGGTCTGGCTGACCGTGGCGCTGGTTGGCGCGATGATTCTGGCGCTGGTGATTGGCATGCTGACCGGTGCGCTGGTGGCATATGTCGGTGCGCATCCGATTCTGGTGACGCTGGCGACCATGACCATGGTCAATGGTGTCGGTATCTATCTTTCACGCGGTGCGGCGATCAGTGGTATGCCGGATATCGTGCGCTTTATCGGGGCGGAAACCCTGCTCGGTGTGCCCGTTCCGCTGATTATTTTCCTGCTGACGGCGGTGTTAATCGCGGTGTTTTTAGAACGCACCCGTCTCGGCAAATACATCTACATGAGTGGCAGCAACATCAACGCCACTCATTTCAGCGGCGTGAATACGCACCGTGTGCTGATCGCCATCTATGTCATTTCCAGCATGTTATGTGTGATTGCCGGGCTGATTATGATGGCGCGTTTTAACTCGGCGCGCATGGGCTACGGCGATTCATACCTGCTGCTGACGGTGCTCGCCATTATTCTCGGCGGCACGGATCCGAACGGTGGTTTCGGTAAAGTGGCGGGCGTCGTGCTTTCGCTGATTGTCCTGCAGGTGATTTCCACCGGCCTGAACCTGATGAATGTCAGCCCGCATTTCAGCCTGGCGATGTGGGGCGCGGTATTGATTGTGGTGCTGGCGCTGAAATTCTTCCGCAGCCGTTATCTGCAAAAAAGGGCGGGGCGAATGAGCGCTGCCAAAGCGCGGGCGGCTCAACCTTAACGACTCTTTTTACATTGCCTCTGACTTAGGAAAACACCATGGAATACAAAATTTCTCCGTCGCTGATGTGCATGAGCCTGATCGACATTAAACAACAGCTTGAGGTGCTGAACCGCCGCGCTGACATGTTGCATATCGACATCATGGACGGTCATTACGTTAAAAACATCACGCTGTCGCCGTTCTTTATTGAGCAAATCCGTCCGCATACGCCGCTGATTCTGGACGTGCATATGATGGTAGAAAATCCGGCTGACTTTATCGAACCCATCGCCAAAGCCGGTGCCGATTTTATCTGTCCGCACGCCGAAACCATTAACCGCGACGCATTCCGCATCATCAGTCAGATCCGCTCGCTGGGTAAAAAAGTGGGTGTAGTACTCAACCCGGCGACGCCGGTGGAGTACATCCAGCACTACATTCATCTGCTGGATAAAATTACCGTGATGACCGTGGATCCGGGTTATGCCGGTCAGCCGTTCATCCCTGAAATGCTCGGGAAGATCGCGCAGCTGCGGGATCTCAAACAGCAAAAAGGCTACCGCTATCTGATCGAAATTGACGGCTCCTGCAACCTGCGAACCTATCAGGATCTGATGGGCGCAGGCGCGGAAGTGCTGATCGTCGGCAGTTCCGGCCTGTTCACGCTGGACAGCGATCTGGATGTTGCCTGGGACAAAATGCTCGATCAGATGCGTCAGGCGCGTCACGCAGCCTGAGGGTAGGAGAGCCGTATGCCGCATTTTCTTGGAGTTGATGTCGGGGGAACGAATACCCGTTTAATGCTGATGGACAGCCAGCAAAATTTTCGCGGCTACCACAAAACGCCGACCCAAAGCTGGGCAGGGCAGTCCGATCCGTTACAGGGGCTGGAAAGGCTGATCACAGCGTATTTGCAGGCGCAGGATCCGCACCACCAGGTGGCACAGGTAATGCTCGGGCTGCCGGGCGTATTGTCCCGCGACCGGCAAACTGTGTTGTCGCTGCCGTTCATTTCGGCGCTGGATAATCAGCCGGTGGCGACGCTGCTCTCGGAAAGGTTACATTTGCCGGTGGCGATGGACAAAGACGTTAACCATCTGATGTGGTGGGATTTAACGCAACACAACACACTGCCGGATGTTGCCGTCGGTCTGTATCTTGGCACTGGGCTTGGCAACAGTTTGTGGATCAACGGTGATTTTTATCACGGCGCACACGGCGGCGCAGGTGAACTGGGGCACATTCCTCTGGCAGAGAATTCACTAGACTGCCCGTGCGGTAAAACCGGCTGCGTTGAGACACTGACCTCCGGCAACTGGCTGACAGGCTGGGCGCAGCAACACGCGCCACAAACGCCGTTCGCCGAACTGTTTGTGCGCCATGCCGGGCATGTGGATTTAACCGAATTTGTGGCACGACTGGCACGCACGGTGGCCAGCGAAATGAACATTCTTGATCCCGAATATTTAGTGCTGGGTGGCGGTGTGCTGGCGATGAAAAAGTTTCCGCTGGCTGAACTCGAACAGCAATTACGCAGCCATTTACGCAGTCCGTTTCCGGCTAACGATCTC
Organism: Rahnella sp. PD4; assembly: GCF_049199325.1. Classification (NCBI taxonomy): domain Bacteria; kingdom Pseudomonadati; phylum Pseudomonadota; class Gammaproteobacteria; order Enterobacterales; family Yersiniaceae; genus Rahnella; species Rahnella sp. PD4. The sequence continues at coordinate 415,884 of NZ_JBLZQF010000003.1, forward strand.
ACCATTCATTTCAGCGCCGTCACCGATGAAACCGGTTGCCGTGGCGCGTGTTTAGCCGCACAGCGTGTTTTTCCGTCGCAGCCAGCTCTGGCCGCCGGTACATTATCTTTCAGGAGAGAGGCATGAACAAAGGCAAGGTATGCGTATTTGGTTCTTTCAACCTCGATATTGTCGCAGGCATGGCGCGTTTCCCGAAACCGGGAGAATCCCTGATCGCCCGCAACAGCATGATGGGCGCGGGCGGCAAGGGCGCGAACCAGGCCGTCGCCGCGCTGCGTGCCGGTGCGCGGGTACATTACATCGGTAAAGTCGGTCGCGATGATTTCGGCATGTTTGCCCGCCGCCACCTTGACGGTGCCGGTTTTGATGCCGTCACGTTGTTTTCCACCAGCGAATGCCCGACCGGTAACGCACTGATTTATGTCGCGGGAGCCGATGCTGAGAATATGATTGCCGTCGATCCGGGTGCAAACCTGACGGTTACCGACGAGGAGGTTGAACAGTGCCGTCCGGCTGTCGCCGCCGCCGATATCCTGCTGACGCAGCTCGAAAACAACCTGTCTGCGATTGAAAAACTGATCGGTATCGCCAGGGATAACGGCACCTACATTATCCTCAATCCTGCGCCGTTTCAGCCGGTGTCTGACCATCTGCTGTCACAGGTGGATTTACTCACGCCGAATGCCACGGAATGTACGCTGCTGACGGGGATAGACGTACATGATCTTCCTTCCGCCGGCCGCGCTGCCCAGGCGCTGCACGATAAAGGGATCCGGGCGCTGATCATCACCTTAGGCACGCAGGGCGCGCTGCTTTCTGTCAACGGCGAAACGCAGATTATCCGGGCCTGCCCGGCGACCCCGGTCGATACCACCGGTGCAGGCGACGCCTTCAACGGTGCGCTGGCCTCACAACTCGCCGCCGGCGCCACACTCCCCGACGCCGCACAATTCGCCTCCGCTTACGCCTCTGTTTGCGTGGAAAGGGCGGGCGCGGCGGCATCGATGCCGACATATGAAGAAGCGCGTGAGCGGATGGGGGTTGTGGTGGTTTGAAGCAGGGTTGCCTTTTGCCCCTGCGAAGGTTGCGAGTTTTTCTTGCTCCTCCCCTTCGCAGGGGAGGGAGCCGGACGGCGTCATTCCTGCGAGACATCTTCCAGATTTCACAGTAACTCCCTGTAAATCCATCCAGCCCGTTTCATTCAGAAAATATCAGGAATATAGTCGTTTCGCTGCGGAAGAACCGTAGCCGGACTTGGAACTCCGAACATCTGGTGCTGAAAAAACTTGTTTTTTTTCAGGGGCTACGTGCACACTCAATTCGTGGCTTAGGCAGGGCAATCTTAATGATTGGCCGGTCGCTAGATCCGGAGTTCCAAACCTGCCTGAGTCACACCTTTAGTTTGGAACCTGAAGGCGTGATGAAACTCAAATCTAGTAATGGAATAATCATCATGACTGACATGAATACCGAAACCAACCATCCCGATAATTCCCTCACCGTTTTCCGCGGCCTGATTGCTGATCTGGATCTGAGCGATTTCACCGATCCCCAGCTTTACGATCTGGGCGCTGTCGCGTCTGAATCCGCCGAAGGACTTTGCCACGGTTTGCTGTGCCTGAGTGAAGGGCTGGAGAATAGCGAACTGTTGCCGCCGGAAGGCGTATCGCAAGTGAGCGCGTATCTGAAAGCCTCGGCGCATCTGCTTCCGGCACTGTTTGAATTGTCAGAGAAGGCGGGGATTGCGCTGGTGAGAAATAAAACTCAGGCGTAAACCGGAACATTAGCTGATTTAAAAGAAATCTTTTGGCGATCGATATAAGAACCCGATCGCCTTTGCTTCGCCGGGATTAAGCAAGCCACCCGTCTACTACTCCCCTGAGTTTTTCAATCGTCCGTTCCCATTTCTCCCGATCTTGTTCTTTTAGTTTGAGAAGATTTTGTTGTTTCCAGCGTATAGCCGGAAAGGCTGAAAGATCGTGCGGGAAAAGGGACCAGTCTGGTTGACCCTGTTCGTATGACAGTAAAAAACGATGATCCTGTGCCGTGAAATGCTTCTTCAAAGCAGCCGTTAAAGCAGTGGGTACCCCATTTAATTCTTCAAGTGTTACGGGGGCAGTCGTCATCCCTTCAAATTCATTTTCAAAGGGCTGACGGAGATCTTTCCAGTTTGGATCCAGAATTTCTGCCATCGGGCGGGTATGTCCGAGCATATAAGCAAGGAACCCGTAATAGATTTCTCTGGTGATCCCGCTGTCTTCCAGAAGAAGTCTTACATCAAATAAATCTCGCGGATGCTGCCGGTCCATTGCTGCGCAAATCTTGCCGCCATACAGATCTGGCATCGAGACCACACTGATTTCTGCAAATCCGAATTGGTCAGCCACATCGTCCTGCACGTCACGTTGCTCGGGCGGATTAAGCAATCCCCGCCAGACATGGTTGACCTCAATTTTGATATTTATACCTTCTCTGTTTCTGACAAAAATGCGGGCATCCGGACCGTTGGTTTCCTGCATCTGAGCCAGGAATCCGGCGATATTCAGTCTTTGAACTATTCGTTGAAGCGCGCCCGAAATCTCTTCAAGCGTCAAATTTCTGTCCTGAACGGGCACGTACGCTAAATCGATATCAACCGATAAGCGGGGAAAGTTGCGAATAAAGAGATTTATCGCCGTTCCGCCTTTCAGAGCAAAACATTTTTCATGCTCGATTGAGGGCAGGCATTCAACGAGTAATCTGACCTGATTTCTGTAGTACTCAGAATTGTTCATCTTCCCTGATATTCCTTATCAGACTGGCCGGAACGGTTATTTGATAGTCGGTATCCAGCCTGCCACCGGCTTCAATCTGCCGTGCGCCGTTGCCCATTTTGATCCGGGTAACGTCAAGGCGTTCAAACCACTTATGCTGATTTCTCTGTGCAAGAAACATAAATACGCGATTGGTTTTAACCGCATCACTTGCTGAAAGGATCAACTGCAACTTTTTCGGATTAAGGCTGATCAGCCCCTGAAACAATTCGTTCGCATGCGTAAACTCGATAAGTTTTGGAACATTATTGGCGACTTCATAGGCCGCCAGTTCGGCAGAGCTGCATGTGATCTTCAGTGAGGAGACCGTGACCTCTTTCAGGAATGCGTTGTCGGCGCTTTCCAGACGATTATTAGCAGCGGAATACCACTTAACGCCTGGCACATGCTGCAACCATTTCGGCAAATAGACTCGCGGTGGAAGGTTGAGCCACATACGTGCTGTGCTCAGTTCAAGATAATGAGAGCTGCCCTGCAGGTTCAGACTGGTTAATCCTGCAATGTGAACCGGTTTATTCCATTGTGTCTGCAGGCAATGTACGGCATCAACCCAGCCAGGTTCTTTGCCGGCGCGGCAATAGACGCCTGTATCCAGCCGTTTGAGTAAGCCTTCTTTTACGTATTTCGACGAACTGCTTCGTTCAATGCCCTGAGACGTCAGCCATGTCTGGAGCATGATCTGGCCGGGATAAGTATTCAGAAACAGCCAGTTTATATTTTTTCTCATATGTCGCCTTAAGGATGACAGATTAAGAATAATTTAAAGCAGCATAGCGGCATAAGTGAAAAAAGGGTAGAGAGTAGTCGTTTAAAAATATCGGTATGTGTAGCTTATTAGTTGACATATCATGATTTTTTAAAGTGGTAATTTACCGTTATTTCTAAGGGAGGTTGTTCACTGGGTTAAATCAGTGCGGGTTCAGAAACCCAAATCTCTATTTGTTCAGTAACATTGCTCATATTTCATTCAAATAACCATCACATTCCCGCCATGTGGCTGACACAAATGCAGGACAGGATAGGCACCTTATTTCGCTGACCGGTACCCTGTAATGCGCCGCACGTTGTTCCCTTATCTGATTTTGCTGCCGACGCTGATTTTTCTGTTTTTATTTACCTATTACCCCTTATTTCAGTCAGCGATGGACAGTCTGTTTGACAGCCGTCTGTCGTCAGACGCGCCGCCGTTTGTTGGCCTGCAAAACTATCTGCGCCTGATCCAGGATTCAGTCTTCTGGCGTGCGCTGCTCAATAATCTGGCGTACATCCTGATGACCGTGGTCCCCGGCATTATTCTGGCGCTGCTGCTGGCGGTCGCGCTGTGGGAAAACACCTCGCTGAACCGCTGGCTGCGTACCGCGTTTTTCTTCCCGATGATTATCCCGCTGGTCAGTGCTGCTACCTTGTGGTTGTTCATTTTCATGCCCGGTATGGGGCTGCTGGATTACTACCTGGCCAAAGTATTCGGGCCGATGAATAACAATTACCTCGGCATGAGCAACAGCGCACTGATTGCGCTGAGCGTGATCGGCGTGTGGAAATTTGCCGGCTATTACATGCTGTTTTTCCTTGCCGGATTGCAGTCAATCCCCGCCTCAGCACGCGAAGCGGCGCTGATGGAAGGCGCGTCGCGCCCGCAGGTTTTCTTCTATATCACATTGCCGCTTTTGCGCCCGACCATCAGTTTTGTGGTCACTATCGCGCTGATTTATTCGATTACCCAGATAGATCATGTCGCGGTGATGACGCAGGGCGGACCGAATAACGCCACCACCGTATTGTTGTATTACATCCAGAGTCTGGCGAATGACACCCACGATTTAGGCAAAGCCTCGGCGGCGACATTCCTGACGCTGGTGCTGCTGTTTGGTTTTTCGATGCTGAACCTGCGTGTGCTGGAAAGAGGAGCTCACTATGAGCGTTGAAACGTCTGAAGTGCCGGTGATGACCGGCAAAAAATCCCGTCAGGGCGCGCGTTCACCGTCGATGTTATTGCGCGGTGCGCGTCGTTCGACGCTGCCGGTTTTATTGTTGTGCGCCGCGTTTTTATGGATGGCGCCTTTCCTGTGGATGCTGTCGTCGGCTTTCAGTGAAAGCAGTTTTGCGCCGGATATGGCCTCGCTGTTACCGCGTTTCCCGCTGACGTTGCAAAACTTCCGCGATGCGTGGGACAGCGCCGACTGGCTGCGGCTTTACGCCAATACCCTCTTTTTCTCCTTCGGCACCTTTCTGGTTCAGCTGGTGACCATCACCACTGCCGGTTACGTGTTCGCGTATCACGAATTTCGCGGCAAACAGACGCTGTTCTATCTGTTGCTGATTCAACTGATGATCATGCCCGTCATCATGATGGTACCGAACATGATGATCCTCAAACAGTTCGGACTGCTCAATACCCTGACCGGCGTGATGATGCCGTACTTTGCCTCGGCGTTTGGTGTGTTCCTGATGCGTCAGGCGTTTCTCAGCATTCCCCGTGAAATCGAAGAGGCTGCGCTGATGGAAGGCTGCCGCTGGTGGCAGGTGGTGTTCCGCGTACTGATCCCCATGTCGTGGCCCGCCATCCTGGCCTTTGCCACCGTCAGCATTACCTATCACTGGAATGAATACCTGTGGCCGCTGATGGTACTTAATGACCCGGATAAACAGGTGCTGACCGTCGGGCTGGTGTCTTTCGCGATGGGCGCAGAGTCAGGCGGACAATGGGGGTTAATTACCGCCGGCACGCTGATGGTGTGCCTGCCGCTGATGCTGGCGTTCATTATTTTTCAGAAACAATTCCTGAAAAGCTTCGGTTTTTCCGGGATCAAATAAAGGAGTCATCCATGTTTTTAGCTCAGATTTCTGACATGCACTTTCGCAGCGATGGCCGCAAACTGTATGACTTTATCGATGTGAACGGCTGCAACGCCGAAGTGGTCAGCCAGCTGAATGCGCTGGAAGAACAACCGGATGCGGTAGTGATCACCGGTGATATCGTTAACTGCGGTCTGCCGCAGGAATATGAGGTGGCGCGTCGCACGCTGGGCAATCTGCGTTATCCGCTGTACATCATTCCCGGCAACCACGACGACAAAGCACAGTTTCTGGAAGCGTTGCATTCGCTGTGTCCGCAGCTCGGCACCGATCCGCAAAACATGCATTACGCCATTGATGATTTCCCGATGCGTCTGCTGTTTATCGATTCGAGCCTGGCCGGAGAATCGAAGGGGTTCCTGACGCTGGAAACGCTGGCGTGGCTGGAAGGTCAGCTGGAGCAGGGGGGCGATAAGCCGACGGCGGTGTTTATGCACCACCCGCCGGTGAAAGTCGGCTCGGCACAGATGGACGCCATTTCGTGTGAAAACGGTGACCAGCTGCTGGCGCTGATTGATCGCTTTCCGTCGCTGGTTCGCGTGTTCTGCGGCCACACGCACCGTCTGATTTTTACGCAGTACAAACAGACGATCATCACCACCATTCCCGGCACGGTACATCAGGTGCCGTATTATCATCATAATCCGGCACCGTTTTATAACCTCGAGCCGGCGGCCTGCGTGATGCATCGTCTGGTGGATCACACCGGGCTGGTCAGTTATCTGCATCCGTTGTCACAATATCCCGGCCCCTATCTTTATGATGCGCAAATCAGTTGCCCGGTGGACTTTCAATGATGTCTGGCATTCGTCTGGAAAATATTACCAAACAGTTTGAAGGCAGCACGGCAGTGAATCAGCTGTCGCTGGAAATCACCGACGGTGAATTTCTGGTGCTGGTCGGGCCATCGGGTTGCGGCAAAAGTACCTTGCTGCGCCTGCTGGCCGGTCTGGAAGAGGTCAGCGACGGGCGCATTATACTCGACGGTAAGGATATCGCCGGGCTGTCGCCGCGCGAGCGCAATTTCTCGATGATCTTCCAGAACTACGCGCTGTTCCCGCACATGACCGTTGAACAAAACATCACGTTCGGCATGCGGATGCGCAATGAGCCGAAACATCTGCATCAGGCACGGGTAGATCGCGTCGCCGGATTATTACAGCTCGGGCCCTTGCTCAAACGCAAACCCGGCAAGTTATCCGGCGGTCAGCGGCAGCGGGTGGCGATGGCGCGCGCTATTGTGCGCGATCCTAAGTTGTTTCTGATGGATGAGCCGCTGTCGAATCTTGATGCACGCCTGCGCACGGAAGTGCGTGACGGTATCATGCAACTGCATAAACAACTGAAAACCAGCACTGTTTACGTCACACATGATCAGATGGAAGCCATGACCATGGCGGACAGGATCGCCGTGCTGGATAAAGGCCACCTGCAACAAATTGGCGCACCGGAAAGGTTGTATGCGCATCCGGCCAACCTGTTTGTCGCCGGGTTTATCGGCACACCATCGATGAATCTGTTTTTACTGCCGTGTGCTGATGGCATGCTGACGGTCGAAAATCAGCCGGTTCATCTGCCGCAAACTGAGCATGCGCAGGCACTCAATGAGGTGTATCTGGGCATCAGACCCGAACACATCAGCGACCAGCCTGCGGAAGGTGAAAGCCTGCAATTGCAGGCGACACTGACCTACCGCGAGTTGCTCGGCGCGGAGTATTTATGTCACGCCGACACGGCGATCGGGAAAATCCGCTACGTCCGTAAAAATCTGTTGCGGGAAAACAGCGGGAATATTCCACAACCCGGCGACCGCATCACATTGCATTTTTCTTTGCACGATCTTCATCTTTTTTCAGGCCAAAACCAGCAAAACCTGCACCGGGAGAATCACCATTATGCGTAACGTTCATGCGCTGGCGCTCGCCATCGGCTTGATTGCCGCGGGCACCGCCTCCGCCAAAGAAAATATCGATTTCATGTTCCCGGCGCCGGTTGACGGCAAACTGACCCTGGAAATGACCCGCGTTATCAAAGAGTTCAACCAGTCACAAAATGATATCGAAGTGCGCGGGATTTTTACCGGTAACTACGACACCACCAAAGTCAAAGCCGAAGCGGCGGCTAAATCAGGCCAGCCACCGGCGCTGGTGATTATGTCTGCTAACTTCACGGCGGATCTGGCGATTAAAAATGAAATTTTGCCGATGGATGAGCTGTTCAAATTCGGCGATCAGAAAGCCACGCCATTTCTGACGCAAAATTTCTGGCCTGCCCTGCGTCAGAACGCACAGGTTAACGGCGTGACCTATGCCATCCCGTTCCATAACTCGACGCCTATTCTTTATTACAACAAAGACATGTTCGCCAAAGCGGGCATTACCGCACCGCCGAAAGACTGGGATGAATTGCTGGCAGATTCGAAAAAGCTGACGGACTCGGCGAAAGGCCAGTGGGGCATCATGCTGCCGTCAACCAATGATGATTACGGCGGCTGGATTTTATCGGCACTGACCCGCGCCAACGGCGGCCAGTACTACAATGCCGATTATCCGGGCGAAGTCTATTACGACAAACCGTCCACACTGGGGGCACTGCGCTTCTGGCAGAATCTGGTATATCGCGACAAAGTGATGCCGCCGGGGGTGCTGAACTCGAAACAAATCAGCGCGGCATTTTTCTCCGGTAAACTCGGCATGGCGATGCTCAGTACCGGCGCGCTGGGCTTTATGCGTGAAAACACCAAAGATTTCGAGCTGGGCGTAGCCATGATGCCTGCCCAGGTGCGTAACGGTGTCACCATCGGCGGGGCGAGTCTGGTAAGTTTTAAAGGCATTTCCGACGACCAGAAAAAAGCCGCCTACACTTTCCTGCAATATCTGGTCAGCCCGAAAGTTAACGGTGCCTGGAGCCGCTTTACCGGCTATTTTTCACCGCGTATGGCGTCCTATGACACACCGGAAATGAAAGATTACCTGGCAAAGGATCCGCGTGCAGCGATTGCGCTGGAGCAGCTGAAATACGCCTATCCGTGGTATGCGACGTATGAAACCGTAGCCGTACGTCAGGCGATGGAAAATCAGCTGGCGGCACTGGTCAATAATGAGAAAGTCACGCCGGAAGCGGCGGCGGCACAGGCACAGAAAGACGCCGATACCCTCCTGAAACCTTACGTGGATTCCACGACACTGAATGTTCCTAAGTAGTTGATCTTGCGCCTTCCCCTCTCACGAGGGGAAGGTTTTTATTATTTCAGCCAGCCCTGTTGATGAGCATTATCCAGATGACTGCGGATATGCAGCCACAGTTCAGGATGGATATCGGCGATAAAGGCATTGCGGGCTAACACCTGCTCCAGACGGATATTATTTTCCACCCAGCTCTGACCCTGATTATTCAGGTTCATGACCATCGGCATCACACGGTCGATCACCAGCGCAAAGCGTGCTTCCGGCGTTTCACCCGCTTCGTATTCATCCCACAAATCCAGGAACTGGCGGTCGAGCGGCGCGGGCAAAAGGCCGAACAGACGTTTCGCTGCGATGATTTCCTGATCCTGAACTGCCGCGCGGGCAGCGAGATCGTAAACCAGCACGTCACCGGCATCAATTTCCACGATGTCATGGATCAACGCCATGCGGATGACTTTATTAATATCAATACCTGCCGGCGCAAAAGGTGCCAGAGACATCGCTGCCACGGCGAAATGCCAGCTATGTTCCGCGGAATTTTCCTGACGCTCAGTGCCTAAAACTTTTGTGCGGCGTTGCACGCTTTTCAGCTTGTCGATTTCCATCAGGAACTGAAAAACTTCAGTCATGGCACCGAAATCCAGCGGGGAAGTTGCTACAGACATAGTCAAACCTTAGTCATATTGACAGCATTGTTAATGGCGTTATCAGAGATTTCCGGTACACCTTAGTCCCTTGATGACAAAAAATCATGTTTTTGGGTGCGGTCAGCATCGTTCTTTTCTGAATGCCATGAGGAGAAATTATAAGCAAAGTGAATGAATTGAAGGGATTCCAGACGGTGTCACTCTGAAATGATGATCCTGATAAGGGACTGTAACATCGGGAAATACTCGTTTTAAGCTTACAGGTGTACACTGGAATAATTCTCAGCTACTCTGTCTGCGGTATGATTTATAATCAGCCGTTATAAGCAACCGGATTTGAAGCGCTTTTATATTCTTTTAACGTATTTTGCCTGGAGGGTTCTCAACGTATGGGTAAGTTGTCTCCATCACCACAGGGATATCCGTGGGCTGAAGAGATTGCCAACAGCCTCAGTCACGGCGTGGGTCTGATTTTCGGGATTGTCGGATTGGTGCTGTTGCTGGTTCAGGCAGTAGGCGATAACGCCAGCGCCATGGCGATCACCAGCTACAGTTTGTACGGCGGCAGCATGATTCTGCTGTATCTGGCCTCCACGCTGTATCATGCGATACCGCATCAGAAAGCCAAATACTGGCTGAAAAAACTTGATCACTGCGCGATTTATTTACTGATCGCCGGTACCTACACGCCGTTCCTGCTGGTCGGGCTCAATTCTCCTCTGGCGAAAGGATTAATGGCGGTGATCTGGGGGCTGGCGCTGTTCGGCGTGATTTTTAAACTGGCGTTTGCGCACCGTTTTGAGGTGCTTTCCCTGGTCACGTATCTGACAATGGGCTGGCTGTCACTGATTGTGATTTATCAGCTGGCGACCAAACTTTCCCCTGGCGGTGTGATATTGCTGGCGCTGGGTGGCTTGATATACACGCTGGGCGTTATTTTTTACGCTTCAAAACGTTATCGGTTCGGTCACGCCATCTGGCACGGATTCGTGCTTGGCGGCAGTGCCTGCCACTTTTTAGCCATCTATTTTTACGTCTGACGTGTTTTCAGTCACGAAGGCGCTTTAAGAAAAGGAAACGCGGAGCCTGATGCTCCGCTTTTTTGTGCTCGCTATTTATGGGGCGTATCTGACCACCACTGGACCAGCGAGGGCACCGGCCGCAGATCGTAATGTGCCTCGCCCAGCAAATGATTAAGGATTTTTGCCGAGCGCCACGCGGTCAGCGTCAGTTGCCCTTCGGCACTGCCGTGGCTGTGGATCCCGGAATTCACTGCGTAAATGCGGTTCTGCTCCGGACCATCCCAGCGCAGATTGAAATTCGGCTGCAGCGGCAAATGTTGCTCGCGGTCATAAGGAATACGTGCCAGCAGCGGTTCAAGATAATCCGGTAAACCGGGGCGGTACCCGGTCGCCAGGATCACCATATCGGCACTGAAATGTTCCTCGCATTTTTCCAGCCCGTGCTTTGCCTGCAAACTGAAATCGCCAGCCGCATTACGCACGATATGATCCAATGCGCGGTGGGGCAACAAACGCACGTTACGCGGCTGATGCAGCACGTCGAAACGGTGGTAAAGCTGCTTATAGATGTCTTCCAGCGTGTGATAACTGATGCCGTCAGAAGGCAGTTTTTGCGTTTCTATTTCCTGCTCGCGCACCTCTTCCGGCAGCGTATAAAAGTAGTTCACATACTCTGGGGTAAAATATTCATTGGTGAAAATTGATTCATCCAGTGGCTGAAAATTAGGGCGCCGGGATATCCAGCTCAGTTCGGTGAATTCGCCCCAGTGGCCGCTCAGTGCGTTAAGAACGATGTCGGCACCGCTCTGTCCGCCGCCGACTACTACCACCCGTTTACCGGTGAAATCAGGCTCACGCAGTTCTATTTCTGCAGCATGAAAACAGTTATCCCCCAGTGCTGCCCGTGCCGGTTTAGGGATCCACGGTGCATGACCGGTGCCGAGGCAAATATTGCGCGCGCGGTGCTTGCCTTTTTCACTCTGCACGATAAATTCCTGCCGCTTATCGTCGAAATCAATCCGCTCAACCGGTTCGGAAAAATGCAAACCCGTAATGCGGTCGCACGCCCAGCGCAGATAATCGGAAAACTCATCGCGGCTGATGATCAGCTGTTCCGTGGCCAGAAAACGGTAAATTTTCTTCTGCTCAACCAGATAATTAATAAACGAGAATTCGCTGCGCGGCGCAACGGTAGTGACCAGATCCTGCAGGACGTAGGTCTGCATGGTCGCCGTGGGTAATAACATACCGGGATGCCAGCTGAATTCCGGGTTAGCGTCGAAGAAAGCAGCGTTGAGTTTTTCCGTGTCTTTTGCCATGGCGGCGAGACTGAGATTAAAGGGACCGATACCAATACCAACCAAATCCTTCACGGGCATCTTTCTATTCCTTATGTTTTTAGGATACTTTGGAAACAATGTTATTAAGCATAGGTCAGCCGACAGCGACTGGCCTTTTTCCCGATAGCTTATTGAAATATTGCTCTATGCATTCACTTTGCCTTTTCTTACTCAACGATTAAAAAGGATTTGCTATGACCCGCTTGCGTCGTTTTAAACAAGTTGATGTGTTCACCGCTGAGCCGCTCAAAGGCAATGCACTGGCCGTAATACTAGATTCGGAAGGGCTGACGGATGCCGAAATGTTTGCCATGGCCCGCTGGACCAATCTTGCGGAAACGGCGTTTGTGATCAAACCGACGTCACCCGAAGCGGATTACGGCGTGCGGATTTTCACTACTGACAAAGAGCTGCCGTTCGCCGGACATCCGACGCTGGGTACGGCATATGCGCTGTTGCAAAGCGGGCTGAAGCCTAAAAATTCTGGCTATCTGGTGCAGGAATGCGGTGTCGGGTTGGTGCAGGTAAAACAGCTGGCAGAAGGCGGTCAGGCATTTTCCGCTCCGCCTGCACAACTGAAACCGCTGGAGACTGAACATCATGCGTTGCTGGAAACCGCGCTGCGCGGCGGCAACATTCAGGCTGACGTCATGCCGGTATCGGTCGATATGGGCATCATCTGGCTGGTCGTGCGAATGGAAAGTGCGCAGGACTGTCTGAATATCACGGCCGATGCCGCCGCGGTCAGTCAGTTGCAAACACAGCTGGGGATTAACGGTATCGCAGTCTATGGTTTACACGATAAAAACGGCCCGGCGGATTATGAAGTGCGGGCGATTATCGACGAAAACGGTGTGCTGAAAGAAGATCCGGTCACCGGCAGCGCCAATGCCTGTCTGGCGCGGGTGCTGAAAGCGGCGAATTTCCCGGATGGTGCGCATATGGCACAAACCTACCGCGTGCGTCAGGGAACGAAGCTCCAGCGCGATGGCCGCGTGACTGTCACCTTTGTGGATGGCGAACCGTGGATCGGCGGCGATAGCTGTACGCTGATCGACGGCACGTTAGATCTCTGATCAGCGGGGCATCAGCCCGTGTTGCGCCGTTTGTAACAGATGTATAAACGCCTGCATGTACGGTGTGGCATGCAGGTTATGGCGGTGCAGCAACCAGGTGCGGTTTTTTACCGTCGCGCCGTCCACTGTGATCGGGCGGCGGTAAAAATGCTCCGGCAGCGGTAAATAAGGAGCGACAATCGCGTAACCCAGTCCGTGTTCCACCATCGCCATGCACACTTCCAGTTTGTCGACTTCCATTGTGACAGTCGGTGCATGCGAAAAGTTGGCATTCCACCAGCGTTCAATCAGTTGCGTCACGTGCGCACCGTGGTGAATTTTTATCTGCGGCATGTGCGGCAACAGGGCGAAATCAAAATCCTGACTGTTGACCAGCACGTAATCATCTTCTTCAATCAGATGCTTGCTTTCCTTCCAGTTAAAATCGTCCTTCACCAGCGCGATATCAATTTCCCCGCGCAACAGCTTCTGAATGATCTCCTCGCTAAAACCGCTCATCAGATTCACACGGATCCCCGGATGTGTCTGCCGGAACTGGCTGAGCAATGGCGGAAGACGGTACGCCGCGTAGTTGCTCGACACGCCCAGTGAAATCTCTCCCTGCTGCTCCTGATCCAGACTGTGCAGATTGAGTTTCAGTTGCTGTAAATCATTGAGCACGGTGACGGCGTGTTGCGCGAGATATTCGCCCTGTGCGCTGAAGGTCAGCCCTTTTTGTCCTTCTTCAAACAGACGGATCGCCAGCTTGCGTTCAATCTGGCGTAAACGGTAACTGAGCGCGGGTTGTGAGGTATAAAGCTGTTCCGCTGCACGGGTGATATTTTTATGCTGATATACCGCCCGCAATATCAGCCAGTCTTTCTCGTTCATCGTTTTTCCGCCACCCGTAAAATCCTTCCTCCATAAAATATTTTTTGCGTAAAAAGCGCAACAGATAAAAAGGCTCAATTTGACCGAAAACAGTAAAAGCCCTATTTCTGTTGGTGTAGCGGCGCGTCATCGTCGCACCAAGTTGCATTTACCCGAAAATAATTTTTGGTCTTGCACCATCGCAGGGAATAAAACATGTCTGGTTGCACTACATCGGTTCATCACGCCAAAGAACAGAAAGCTGAGATTATCGCAGCTGTGGATTCTCTCGCAGCACAGGCCAGTGCGCTGGCGCTGAGCATTCATGCCAACCCTGAACTCAGCTTTGAGGAAGCCGAATCGGCAGCGGCACTGATTGCGCCACTGCGGGCGGCAGGATTTGAGATTGAGGTTCAGTCGGGCGGCTTGCCGACGGCATTCCGCGCGACGTTTGACAGCGGTAAGCCGGGCCCTGTGATCGCGTTGCTGGCGGAATACGATGCGCTGAAGGAACTGGGGCACGCCTGCGGACATAACCTGATTGGCACGGCGTCCGTGACGGCCGCGCTGGCGCTGAAACAACAATCGCATCTGCTGACCGGCAAGCTGGAAGTGATCGGTACACCGGCAGAGGAAGAGGGCGGCGGGAAAATTATTCTCAGCGAGAAAGGCATTTTCGACCATGTCGACGCGGTGATGATGTTCCATCCGCGCGATAAAACCATGGTGGTACGCGGCGGGCTGGCATGTGTGGATGCGATATTTAAATTCTATGGCAAAGCGGCGCATGCGGCATCAGCTCCCCAGAACGGGATCAGCGCGCTCGATGCGGTGATCCACACCTTCAACGGCATTAATGCCCTGCGTCAGTTGTTCACCGACGATGTGCGCGTGCACGGCATTATTTCCGATGGTGGCAGTGCGACCAATATTGTTCCGGCTTATGCGGAAGCGAAATTCCTGATGCGCGCTGAAACGGTCAGGGGTCTCAGTACCGTCAAACAAAAAGTGTTTGATGCGGCGCGGGGTGCGGCGCTGATGGCCGGTGCGCGGCTGGAAATTGAAGAAGGGCTGACCTACGCCGAGCGCAATAACAACCTGACGCTGGCGGAATACTTTAAACAAAATCTGGACATCCTCGGCGTAGAAGTGGTTCCGCCGCCGCTCAGTGGCGGGATCGGTTCTTCTGATATCGGCAACGTCAGCCAGGTAACGGCGGCGATCCACCCGTATATCCGTATTGGTGATGTGCTGCCACATACACCGGAATTTGCCGAAGCTGCCGGTTCCGAAGCCGGTCTGCAGGCTATGTTGCAGGCGGCAAAAGCGCTGGCGATGACGACAGTTGATCTGTGTCAGGACGGTGCAAAACTTCAGGCCGTTCGGGAAGAGTTTTTAAACTGGAAGTCCCGTTTTTAAGTTCACAATCAAAATAATAACCTTGGGTATGAGGACAGGATAATGATGAAAAAAATACAAGTGGCTGCCCTTATGGCAATGATCTTGGGCAGCGCACTGGCGCATGCCGAAGGCGAAACGCTGCGTGTCGGCGCTGATTTAAGTTATCCGCCGTTCCAGTTCCGTGATGCTGCGGGGACGCCGACCGGCTTTGAAATTGATGTCACCAACGCCATCTGCAAAGAGATGAAAGTCAAATGTGACTATGTGGTCAGCAGCTTTGACGCGGAAATCCCTTCGCTGATTGCCAAAAAAGTGGATTTCATTTCGCCGCAGGGGGCGACCGAAAAACGCCGCAAAGTGATCGACTTCAGCGATTTTGTGTATCACATCCCGACCAAACTGGTGGTGCAAAAAGGCAGCCCGCTGTTGCCGACGCCGGAATCGTTGCAGGGTAAGCGTATCGCGGTTCAGCAGGGTTCGATTCAGGAAATGTATGCCAATACTTTCTGGCAGCCGAAAGGAGTGGATGTGGTGGCGTATGCCGATCAGGACACCATTTATCAGGATCTGGTGGCCGGACGCCTGGACGGTGCGCTCAGCCCGGCGGTGGCGGTGACTTTTGGCTTCCTCAACAAACCGGAAGGCAGGAATTTTACCCTGACCGGCCCGGAAGTGCGTGACGATAAACTGTTCAGCATCGGTTCGTCGTACGGCCTGCGTAAAGGCGATGATCACATCAAAAAACTGCTCAATGACGGCCTGGCAAAAATCATGGCTGACGGTACCTGGGAAAAGATTAAGACCCATTACTTCGGTCCGCTGGACATATCGGTTCATCAGGAAAAGGTTAAATAATCATGGGATTGCGCCAGCCGGTTCGTGAGTTTTTATTACCCCTGATGGATGGGCTGCTGCGTGAATTTTCCACGTTGCACCGGCTTTCCGGCTGCGATGATGCGGAGCGGGCGGCGCAGCACATGGTGTCTGTGTTGCAGGAGCAAGGTCTGGATGCGCGGCTGTTGCATTGCCCGCTGTATCTCAGCGATCCGCTGGCCGGAAGGTTGCGTCTGCCTGAGTTTCCGCAATGGCAGTGCAATGCCAAAACCCGTTCATTCTCGGCACATTGCCCGCAGGGCGTGGAGGGGCACGGCTATTATGATGCCGGTGCCTGTAAATCACGTACAGATCATGAATGGCAACGTTGGGCGCAGGAGGTAAAAGGCAAAATCGTGATTGCTGGCCAGGGTTTTGAAGATTATGTACAACGCCTGTGTGCCGCAGGTGCCGCCGGACTTATTCATATTTGGGGCTCGGCTGAAACAGCGTTGCATGAAGAAACTGTCGGACCGGTCTGGGGAACGCCCGAACCGGATGATTTTCTGCGTTATCCGCGCCTGCCGGTGATTTCCGTTAATCACCAGGACGGTCAGCATTTGTTAAAGAAGTTACAGCAACATCCGCTGATGAGGCTGGAAATTGCCACGGAACTGAATTTTCACGTCGCCGGATGCAGCATGCCGGTGGTGGATATTCCCGGCAGTACGCCGGAATTCGTACTCCTCTCCTCACATTACGATTCCTGGCATGAGGGGGTTACGGACAACGCGACCGGTAATGCGCTTTGTCTGGCGATGGCCATCCATTTTCATCAGCAGCCGCAAAGGTTGCTGCGCGGGTTGCGGATTATCTGGTGGCCCGGGCATTCTAACGCCCGCTATGGAGGCTCCACCTGGTATGCCGATAACTACCGCCAGTCACTGAAACAGCATTGTGTGGCGCACATTAACGTCGATTCACCGGGGTGTCAGGATGCGGTGAATATTGTGCTCAATGCCAGCGGTGCGGAATCACAGTCTTTTTTAAATGCGGCGGTGGAAGCCGTGACCGGCGACCCGCCGCAGTGCATTATCCCTCCGGGCAAAGGCGGTGATCAGTCATTCTGGGGCTGTGGTGTGCCGCTGCATTTTGCCTTTCGCGAAATCCCGCTGGAAAAAACCAGTCAGTCGCCAGGCAGTGGCGGTGGCTGGTGGTGGCACACACAAGACGACACTTACGATAAAGTGGATTTGAATATTCTGTGGCGCGATACACAAATCCACGCGCACTGGCTGGAAGGTCTGCTGACACAGACCGCGCTACCGCTGGATCCGCTGACGTATCTGAACGGTTTACAGCAATCACTGGCAGAACTGGCCACCAGCGTTTCACCTGAATTTGATCTCTCCGCCGTGGCTGAAAAATTACAGCAATTACAGCCTGTTTTGAGTGAACTGACCACCAACTGGCAGACGGAGCCACAGATCTGGCAGCCTCAGATGAAGCAGGCGATTGCCGGTTTGCATCGTCTGCGTTACAGCTCCGTAGACGATTTCCATTACGACCTGAGTTATCGCGGCGGTGCCTTCCCCGGTTTTCAGGAACTGGCTGCACGGCGGGAAGATACCTCGCCGGAAATGTGGCTGATGATGACGACGCGTTTTCGCCGTCAGCACGACCGTGCGCTGGCGCTGCTGGAAAATGTGGAAGCTATTTGTCGCTCATGACCAGCAGATACCGGCAAGGCTCAGCGCCGGGATTACTGAATGTGATGGGCAAATCCACGCCAAACGTCAGTGCATCACCCGCCGATAAGGCATATTTTTCAGCACCATAATCTATGGTCAGCGTCCCTTCCACCAGCCATAAACGTTGTTTATAGGCCTGATGATTCCAGCCAGGATAACTGATGCGGGCGGCGGCGGGCAGCGTGATTTCAACCAGTTCCGGGCCGCCGTTTTCCTGATGTGCGGTTACCTGACGTCGCAGATAACCGATATCCGGATCCTGCCAGATTTCCTGTTGCGCCAGCGGACGCAAGGGGGCGGGCTGTTCGTTATCTTCTGAAAGTAGCTGCGCCAGCGAAACGCCCAGACTGGCCGCGAGGCGGCCTAACAGACTGGCACTCGGGCTGCTGTCCTGCCGTTCAATTTTCGAAATCATTGCCTTACTGACGCCCGAACTGCCGGAGAGTTGTTCGAGACTTAAACCCTGCGCTTTTCGCAAAGCCTGCAGGCGTGTGGCGATCAATTGGTCGATTGACATAAGGTCAGTTCCGTTGTTTACTTTTGTAGAATTAATTCTACTATAGTGGAATTTACCGCATAACGGAAGCCAACGGGAATGACTGATGAAAATGATTACCTGCACTGAACGCCAGCATGCTGTGGCAATTTTGGATATTTTTAATGAGGCGATCCTGACATCCACCGCGCTTTATGATTATAAACCGCGCCACATCGACAGTATGACAGCCTGGTTTGCGACTAAACTGACCCATAATTTTCCGGTGATCGGACTGCAGGACGAACAGGGTGCGTTGCTGGGTTTTGCCAGTTACGGCACGTTCCGCGCCTGGCCTGCGTATAAATATTCGGTCGAGCATTCGATTTATATTCATAAAGATCACCGTGGCAAAGGATTGGGCAAAATCCTGCTGAACGCGCTGGTTGATGTCGCGCGTGAGAGGGGCGTACACACCCTGATTGGTGCCATTGATGCGGCTAACAGTGGCAGCATTGCCCTGCACGAAAAAAATGGATTCAGTCATGCCGGCACGATTAAACAGGCGGCTTTCAAATTTGATCGCTGGCTGGATCTGGCCTTTTATCAGATGATCCTCGAGACGCCCTTAAAACCGGTTGCAGGCTGAATGCTTGGTGCAGAATGAGAAAGCAAGAGCCGGAGGGTACGGGTGTTAACGGCGGCTTATGCTGACCGTTATCCAGTCGGTAATGTGAGGCAGAAAATGTCAGATAAAACAGGCGTTGTTAAAAATAAGACAGGGGAAAACTCCACCCGTGTGCAGAGCCAGGATCCGCGCTGGCAGGCAGTAGTCAGTTGTGATGCAAAGGCTGATGGCAGGTTTGTTTATGCAGTCAAAACCACGGGGATTTACTGCGCACCTTCGTGCCCGTCCCGCCAGCCGAATCCGGAAAATATTCTTTATTTTGATGATGCCGAAGCCGCAGAACAGGCAGGATTTCGTCCCTGCAAGCGCTGCCGTCAGGGGCTGATTTCACTGGCGCAGTTTCATGCTCAGCGCGTGGCTCAGGCCTGCCGGTTGCTGGAACAATCAGCCGACATGCTGACGCTGAATCAGTTGGCTGCCGGGGTGGGCATCAGCGCCTATCATTTTCATCGCCTGTTTAAAGCGCAAACCGGCCTGACGCCTAAAGAATACCAACAGGCGCAGCGGGCACGACGCGTACGTGAAAACCTGACACATTCCGCGACGGTCACCGAGGCGATCCATGCGGCGGGCTATCCTTCCGATGGCCGGTTTTATGAAACCTCTGCAGCGACGCTGGGCATGACGCCACAAAATTTCCGATCAGGTGGTCGCGATGTCCGCGTCTGGTTTGCCATCGGCAAATCTTCTCTGGGCGATATACTGGTCGCCGAAAGTCAGCGGGGGATTTGCGCTATTTTGCTGGGGGATGATCCTGAGAAGCTGATTAACGAACTGCAAAACAGTTTTCCACAGGCAGAATTATTGGGTGGCGATCCGGATTTCGAGCGGCGAATTGCCTCGGTCATCGGCTTTGTGGAAGCGCCACATATCGGTCTGGATTTGCCGCTGGATATTCGCGGTACGGCTTTCCAGCAGCGTGTCTGGCAGGCACTCCGTGATATCCCGCCGGGAAGCACCGCCAGTTATGCCGAAATTGCCCATAAAATCGGTTCGCCGAAATCAGTCCGCGCGGTGGCCGGAGCCTGTGCCGCGAACCTGCTGGCAGTTGCAATCCCCTGCCATCGGGTGGTGAAAACCGGCGGCAATATTTCTGGTTATCGCTGGGGCGTGGAACGAAAACGAAGTTTGCTGGCGCGGGAAGAGAAGGGCTGACTATACTGAGCAGACTTAATGATTTCGTGGATTTTTTATAATGAGGGATGCCGTGCCAGCCTGCACTTTACGGATTGCTGAACCCAAAGATATCGACGCGCTTGCCCAATTACATGTTGCCATCTGGCGTGATACTTATCGTGAACTTGCTCCTGCGGAGGCCTTTGCGGCGCTTGATGTCCCGCGCCGTCAGGCTTTCTGGCAGGATAAATTTGCACATCCCGTAGCCGGTCAGGGTATTTTCATTGCAGAAACTGATGGCGTTTTCGCCGGATTTTGTCTGGCGTCGGCTTCCTCAAACCCGGAATTTGGCAACATGGCTGAAATCAAATTCCTGTATGTTTCCCCGCTGTTCAAACGTCAGGGAATCGGCAAGCGGTTAATCGCTGAGGCTGCAAGACATCTGGCCGGTGAGGGTTTCCGGGGCGCAGGGCTTGGTGTGGTGGAAGGTAACGAACCCGCCATCCTCTTTTACCGTGCCCTGGGAGGCAGGGAGGCCGGGCGCTATACCGATGCCGGGCCTCTCTGGCGCTCACCGAATATAATTTATGCGTGGCCTGATATCAGCGTGCTGACTGCACTGTAAATCCCCTTCGCGGCGAAATACTGCCTGCGTCAGTGAATAACGCAGGCGATCTTCACTGACGCAGTGCTTCCAGCCGCTGCTTTTGCTGACCTTCGGCAGTGAAATTCTCTGCACTTAACCAGCGTTCAAACGCGGTTTTTGAGGCTGGCCATTCAGAGTCGAGAACGGAATACCAGCAGGTGTCACGGTTATGCCCTTTATTGACGATGGCCTGACGGAACATCCCTTCATATTGAAACCCGAAACGCTGCGCGGCCAGTTTTGACGGCTCATTCAGGCTGTGGCATTTCCATTCGCAGCGGCGATATTTCAGCGTATCGAACAGATAACGTTGCAGCAGGTAAATCGCTTCAGTGCCAAAACGTGTTCGTTTCATCAGCGGAGACCAATTCACCCAGCCAATTTCGGCCACGCCATTCACGGCATCAATACGCATCAGGGAAACGCTGCCGACTGCGCGTTGTGTCTGTATATCGACAACTGCGAAAAACAGCGGATCCTCACTTCTGGCCTGTTGGGAAATGAACAGATCGCAATCAGCCTGGGTCGCAGGGCGATCGACGGAGAGATACGTCCAGTCGCGGTTATCATCAATGCTGTGCCAGGCCTTAAACAGATCCTGACTATGGCGTTCAGTATTCAGCGGTTCCAGGCGGCACCAGTGACCATCAAGCTGAACATGAGAAGGTCGTTCGCGGGGTTGCCAGTCGGGAAGGGCATCACCAATGGGTTGGCCAAAGTGGTTAAGGGTGGTCATAGCAGTTTCCATTTTACTATCAATGAACTTCCATAAAATCAGAATGGAATGGTGGCTGCAACCGGCGCTTTAATAAAAATCTGTAAAGCGGGTGTTTGACCCGCTTATTAATAAAGGCCCGTTATAAGCACCCGGCACTGCCACAGATCCTGATTTTTTCCTCAACCACTTTTTGCATCGCCAGTTTGCCGGGCACGATGTATTTGCGGGGATCATTCGCATCCGGATGTCGTGCAAAATACTCTTTTACCGCACCGGCAAAGGCTATTTTCAGCTCGGTGGCAACATTGACTTTGCAAATGCCCAGTTCAATCGCCTGGCGTATCATGTTTTCAGGAATACCGGACGCACCATGAAGCACCAGCGGAATATCGACCTGCTGGCGGATTTGCCCAAGGCGGCTG
The DNA here is from genome assembly GCF_049199325.1 of Rahnella sp. PD4. Taxonomy (NCBI): domain Bacteria; kingdom Pseudomonadati; phylum Pseudomonadota; class Gammaproteobacteria; order Enterobacterales; family Yersiniaceae; genus Rahnella; species Rahnella sp. PD4. The sequence continues at coordinate 437,705 of NZ_JBLZQF010000003.1, forward strand.
AAATCCAGCTTCGGTTCCCCCTGATACAGGCCATGCGCAGAGCCAATGGCAACGGCCAGTGAATCAATGCGTGTGGATTCAACAAAATGCTTAGCCACAACGGGATCGGTGAAAATACCGTCACCTTCCTCTACCACCAGATCATCTTCTTGTCCGCCAAGTCGGCCGAGTTCTGCTTCGACACTGGCATCAAAGGCATGACACAGCCGGACAGTTTCACGCACATGTTGGATGTTTTGTGCCAGCGGGAAATGCGATGCATCGATCATTACGGAGCGGATGCCTGCCCGGACTTTACTTTCGATATCGCCCTGATCCTCATGATGGTCCAGATGCAGTGCCAGTGGAATGCGATACTTCCGCGCAGCCTCATGGCATATCGAGATCAGGTAATCTGTGCCCGCATAACTGAATGTCCCCGGCGTTCCGGCAAGGATCACCGGGGAACTCATGGCTGCCGCCGTTTCTGCAACAACTTGTACCGTCTCGAGATTATGTACGTTAAAAGCAGGAACGGCATAACACCCGCGCTGAGCCGCGAGCAGCATTTCTCTGTTAGAAATCAGATACATTTTATCGGCCTCCTGTCATATCCAGCAGAATCTTTCCTGTCATCGGCTTGCCAGCCAGCGCGGCGACCTCCCGGATAAACTCTTGCGGACGGGCAACACTGGCGATCAGGGGTTCAAGGCTGAGTTTATTCTCAGTAAAAAGCTGAATGGCCTGCCGCCACTCACTGCCCGGCCATGGAGAGGAATAATTCATCCAGCTGCCGAGTAAAGTCAGCTCTTTGCGCAGGATATGGCCGAAAGTGGCGACGTCTAACGTCAGCTCTTTGTGTAAGGTGCCGACCAGCGCGATTTGCGCTTTGGGGCCGGCAATATTGAGAGACAGAGCCACGGTTTGTGCCGTACCTGCCGTTTCAACAATCAGCTGATTAAAGCGCCTTTCGTGAGTTTGCTGGCGGATGTCATCAGCATTGCACGTTGCGCTGTTATAAACGTGGCTTGCGCCTGTTTCCTCTGCCAGGGCAAGGCGCTGCGGATTGATGTCGATGGCTGTCACCGATTTCGCGCCCAGCGCGCTGGCGGCCTGAATGACTAATTGCCCGATGGTGCCCGCGCCAATCACTATTACCTCTTTACCCTGACAACCTCCTGCCAGTTTCAGTGCATGCAAACCAACGGTGAGCGGTTCCAGAAAAGCACCTTGCAGGAGGGAAAAATTTTCCGGCAATTTGAATAAATTTTTCCGCGAAACCACAATGAATTCAGCATGGCCGCCACTGCGTCGGGAGCCGATGAACTGATAGTGCTTACACTGGGAATACGCTGTTTGACGGCATTCTTCGCACTGAAAACAGGGTAATAAAGGTACGCAGGCCACGGCATCCCCCTCGTGTAAATCGGTCACATCTTCTCCGGTGCTGATGACGTGGCCACTAAATTCGTGGCCCAATGTGATGGGGTAAAAATGTGAGCTGCTGGCGAAAATACGCGGAATATCGGACCCGCACAGCCCGGAGTAGGCAATGCGAACCAGAACTTCATCGGGAGCACTCAGCGTGGGAGCAGGTTGCTCTTCAACAGTTAGTCTGCTGTCAGCATGTACAACGACAGATTTCATAGTCAGATTCCTTAGGCGGGGAATACCCCCGCCGGGATGAAAGTTAAGAGTTAGCCAGTGCAGCGGCTGCCCGTTTTTCTGTTTGTGTGAATTGACGGGCGCGACGCCATGTCAGGAATACGCCGATAGCGTAAATAACGCCGATGATAGTCAGCCCTGCGATGTTTTTAAGTGTGCAAAGTTGGATGAGTAAATACGTGATCGGCGAGCCACCCTGATCGAGTGAAGCCACTCTTCCGCCAGCCGTGAGTGCACCTGCATTCGCGGCCAACTGGGTGTGCAAATCAATGGTCTGTGTGGCTATCCACAGCGTGATACTCATGATGATGCAGCCCGAAATCAGCGTGCGGAACAGGTTGCCCTGATGCACGGCAACCGCGATGGCAACGAAGAAACCGATAGTGGCGAGGTCACCAAACGGCAAGACCTGATTTCCGGGGACAAGCACAGCGATAAGAATTGTCAGAGGGATAAAAATCAGGCTGGCGGAAACCACGGCGGTATGACCCAGTAATAACGCCGGATCCAGACCAATCAGGAACTCCTGTCCGCCAAAGCGGGCCTGCAGACGCGTACGGGCATGACGGGCGATAGGCGTTAAACCGTCCATTATCGGTTTGATAACCCGTGGCATCAGAAGCATGACTGCAGCGGTTTTAACGGCCAGCTGCAATATGCCTTTGACGTCGTACCCGGCGAGATAACCAATAATCAGCCCCATCACTAAACCGACGGTGACCGGTTCACCAAACGGACCGAAACGCTTTTGCACGTCATCAGCACTGAAGTGAATTTTGTTCAGCCCCGGGATCTTCTCAATGACGGTATCAACCAGGACTGCGATCGGCCCGAGATAGGCTGAGGAACCATGTGGGATAGCAATGCCTTCCAGATTAAAGAAATCACGCGTGTCCTTTGCAAACCAGTCGCCCAGCTTGTAGATGAATGCGGCATGTAAAATCACCCCCATGATCCCCAGCCAGTAAGAGCCTGTAGCAAGGTGCAACATGGCGCCTGTGAATGTCATGTGCCAGATATTCCAGATGTCCACATTGACGACACGGGTCATACGCGTCAGCAACATCACAATGTTCACACCGATTGCAATCGGAATAGCAACCAGCGCAATTTGTGATGCCCAGGTCATTGGCGACGAGCCTGGCCAGCCAATATCGACGACCTGCAGGTTAATTTCGAAATGCTCTGCCATGGCTTTTGCCGCAGGCCCGATGGAATCGAGCATCAGGCCGATGACCAGACCGATTCCGACAAAACCAATACCAATGTGAATGGCAGATTTAAATGAATCCCCAAGTTTCATCCCTAATATCAGCGAGAAAACGATGATCACCCCAGGCAGCATGACTGTCGGGCCGAGATCGAGGATGTAGCGCATGATGTCGGTAAACATGACTTACTCCTGTAACAGGGTCAGTATTTGCTGGCGCAATGTATCCATGCCCACGCCGGAGATAAACGGCATGCCATGTACAACCGGAATACTGCCAAATGTCCGGTCCACTTTGGCGGTGGTACAAATCAGATGAGCACCGTCCATATAGGTTTCGATTTCTGTTACCCGGCACTGCACCAGATCCACATGTATGCCATGTGCCTCACACAATTCTTTGATTTCCTCCGCTGCCAGCGTAGAGGTGGCAACAGCTCCGCCACAGGCGACTATAATTTTTCGCTTCACGGTAAGGCTCCTTAACAAATTGTTTTAAATGTTATTTTTGTAGGTAAGACATCGGGGTTATTGCTTATGGTATTTTCAGGTACACACAGCGGATCGCTTCTCAGGAGCAGGCAGAAAAATGTGCTGTTCAAAAAGCGCGGCTAATTGTTCTTCCGGAACTGTCAGTAGACGTTCAAAAAAAACAGGTTCCTGTAACTGGCTGAATAACTGACGCAATAGCTTCAGCTGTTCGGACGGATGAGTGACAATCAGGGCAATGATGAGTCTGGCGGGAATCGTTCCTTCGTCATCAGCCTGAAAAAATTCCACTGTGGTATCTGGCCTGATCAGATAAATGGCCGGGCTGCGGGCATGAATGGCTTCGCAATGCGGAATGGCGACAGCATGATGTTCAAGCTGGATGCCGGTTGGATATTCAGCCTCGCGATGTATCAGCGCCTGCGGATACGTCGTTTCCACCACGCCCTCCTGCACCATACGTTCACCGATATGTGCGAGTGCCTCGTGATAATCCGCAAAACTGATACCGGTTTTGACGAAGATTGCGCAGTTATGCATGGCAGACTCCTTCACATACTGTCTGCGACGGCGTGCAACCGAAGTGATACGCGCGCAGAACGTCCTGAATTTTATCGATGATAAGTTCATGCGGATCGCTGGTAAGTGCACCGGTCATCACCCGTTCAAACTGAGCAGGCAGGTATTGGCTCAGCAGACCAAGCGGGATATCTACTGAACGCAGGTTAGCCATTAAAACGTCCATCGCCCGGTTGATACGGACATGAGGCCAGTAGTAGCGAATACGATCGGATAAGCTGAAATGCAGATCGATAAGTGACAGGCTGAATGTCGGGTTGTAATACTTTTTCCAGTAACCGGGCTCATCCAGCATGACGCCATCAATAACCGTCAGGATCTGGCTGCGGCACTCTGGCGCAATCAATACCTGTTCAATGTTGGCCAGGGAAAAAACGGCTTCCCGCAAAGCGAAAGTCAGTGCAGGACCCACTTTCAGGATAGCGAAGTGATCTTTCACCAGACTGCGGTAAGAATCGCGGGTCTGGTAATCGGTAGAATGGGCTTCATAAACCAGAGGTGTGGCAGCAATATAAGCTGACAGCTCCTGGGCAAGATCGGGCTGATAATGAATCACGCGGCTGTGATCGAATTCAACGCCGGGCTGGACCACGATGGCAATGATCCGATCCAGGGCATCATTCAGCCCGAGTTCGCGAAATGCCTGATGGTGCATTTCCAGAGTCGCTTTTGCATCTCTGGTTTCGGTGATATGAACATGCTGGATCGCCGATGACTCACCGCCTGGGACGGGGACTTCAGTGCCAATGACATAGGTCAGCAATGCTTTCTGCTGTGGCGTTGCCACTTCTTCAGCGACCTGACATAAACGCGCTGCACGCTGAGCTACGACGAAAGGATCCAAAGGAACAGGATCGTCTGCACAGGACATGGACGCATCCAGATGAATTTTGCTGAATCCGGCTTCGACATAGCGCGCAATAAGGTCTTGTGCTTTTGCCATCGCTGTTTCAGCGTTTTCATGCTGCCAGCAGTTTGGCCCCAGATGATCGCCCCCTAAAATCAGACGCGGTAACGGGAATCCAATTCTCTCGGCAATGGCGAGAACGAAATCTCGGAAATCAATGGGTTGCATGCCTGTATAGCCGCCAAACTGATTGACCTGGTTGGACGTTGCCTCGATCAGCACTTTGCGGTCAGTGTGCAAATCTTCCCGTAATGCAGCTTCAATCACCAGCGGATGCGCAGAGCATACTGAGCAGATGCCGATCCTTTCGCCTGTCTTGTGTTTAGCAATAATGTCTTTCATTTTAGGCCTCCGTTTGTTTCCGAAGAGGATCATACCTTTCCGAAAGGCAAACAATAGCGTTTTGCAGATTTCGTGATGATGATCGGAATAATTCGTAAGTTTATTTCATTCGATTGCTTTCGTTTATGAAGGCATCTCGTGAAACGAAAAGATAAAATCGCCGTGCGCAGCGTCAACCTGTCGGGAGTTGCTGTGATTCACATCGTGCGGAATTTTTACTCCTCATTCAGGTGCCTTTTGTTTACACTGGGAGGTATATGACCTTTCGGATTACCCATAATGAATACTTATGAACGTCGCAATAGAATCATTGATTTAGTGAATGAGAATGGCAGTGTTCTGGTTGCTGAGCTTTCGAGTGCTTTCGAAGTTTCAGAGGTTACGATTCGTTCTGACCTGAGTTTGCTGGAACAAAAAGGTGCGCTCAGTCGTTTTCATGGCGGTGCGGCAAAGCGGACTGCCAGAGAAACGGCAGGTCACGACAAACCGCTGGATGAAATGGTTCTGGAAGAGCGTTACCTTCACGCCAGCGATCCGAAAAAACGCATCGCTCAGACTGCCGCAGGGTTGGTTAAGTCGGGTGACACCGTGATCCTCGACAGCGGCAGCACCACCATGCTGCTGGCTGAAGAGTTGGTGAAAGCGGGTGATATCACTGTCATTACTAATAACTTACCTGCTGCCTTTGTGTTATCCGAAAACCCGGATATCACGCTGGTTGTCTGCGGGGGAACACTGCGTCACAAAACGCGCTCACTGCATGGCAACATTACGGAATATGCATTGCAGGGTATCGTCGCAAACCTCATGTTTGTCGGCGCTGATGGCCTGGATGCGGCAACAGGGATCACCACATTTAATGAAGGCTATAGCATCAGCGGTATCATGGCCGATGCTGCTCAGCGGGTCGTGGTGGTCACAGATTCCACCAAATTTGGACGACGCGGCTATAACCTGGTGCTCCCTATGGAAAAAATCGACACCATCATTACTGACACCGGTATCAGCGATGATGTGCAACGGGCGCTTAAACAAACCTCTACAGAGATTATTGTCGTCTGATTTTTAGCCGCTTCCGCCATCAACCGTGCAGACTTTACGACTGCTGACGAATCAATAAAACAGGCAGATCTGAGGGTTGCGCAGATGTGCGGGGAAAAACATAGGCGTTTCAGTAACAGCTATTCATAAGTGGAAGCTGTATCCAAAAACTGCCGCAGAGAAAGGTTCCTGCGACAGCGGGGGAGTGAAGGCGACTGAACGTTGAGAAGCAATAATAAAGCCGCAAATCCTTTCGGGGGGCGGCTTTATTTGCGTTAACGGGCTTATCTGGTGATAACGGGCTTCGGGAAGTTAAGATAAATAGTTGGCTTTTTTCAAATAATAAAAAAGCGTAGTGGTGTATGCCTGAATATAAATCGATTCCGAAAATAAGGTGCGTAAACCTGAGACTTTTATTAATTATAATTGTTGGAGTTCCCAGGCTTTACGGATGAGCTGTAGGTCAGGTTTGAAGCGTGACATATGCCGTATACCGATGACAGGAACATCTGATAGTTTGAAACGAGCCATAAAACTGAACGTAGCGTAGTAGCTACTTTGATTTACATATTGAGGTTTACACCCCTTCCCAAAATGATCGCTCATTAACCTTGCTGCTGAATGTGAGTTCATTCCGTTACTATACGCAATAATCAGTTCGGGCTGGCATAAGGGTAACGTAACTTCTTCAAAGAACCGCATTGATTTCTCGATAAGATTATTAAGGCTCCCAATCGGACTGCTGAGCGCTGCTTTTTTAACAGAGTTTGCATCCTTGGAGCACATAAGTAATGCATTGGTATAAACGGTCTCATACCATCGAAACCCAAGTTCTTCCGGAATGTTATATAAACGGTTCGCAAGATGTTTTATCCCCCAGGCTCCCTCCATGCCGGCTTTAATATTTGAGAAGTCGGGGGAGTGAAACCCTTCAATTATGACTTGTTTGTTCGTAAAGCATTCGTCTGCTTGAGAACCGTTGAATCCCATGATTATTAGACGTTTTCTTTCTGGAGGAGCAGATAGCAACTCGAATGAGCAATCGTAAGGGCGACCCTTTAGGTCGCATAAATCAAGTCGTTCAAGCCCTTCCAGGATAAATTTTTTGGTAATTTCCATGGCGTTTGACTTATGTAGTGAGTTTAATCTTAATAGAACCATTAATTTGATGAATAGGAAACTGGTCCAAAAAAATATTTATGAATAAACTCTTTGTAATGTTTGTTTGTTTTTATTTATCAGTGGGTTATTGCATTTTTGGTGATTATTGACTGTTTTGTAGATAAGCAGCGGTTATTTTATGTATGCGAAAACAGGCCTTAAAATCAACGCATCAGGCTGTAATGCCGCTTTCGAATAAGGCGGATTTTTCATTAATACGGTGCAAAACCGTCCCTCCGGACAGCCTTTTCTCTGGCTAGCCTGTCCTTGCGAGCTCTGCATGCATAGGGTGCATGGTTTTGCATGCAATCGGGAGTGCTCAAAATGGCTCAAAACCCATGCTACACTGGCTTTCAGGGGCTTTTCTTGATGCATTAAAACCAGCGAGCTAAGTCAGCAGCGGGCAGGCGGGGAGAATTGCGCGCGAACCATACTTTAGAAGGTTAGGTCTTAAGAGCGGTCTGAGAATGATATAAAAATTTTGTTTTGGCTGGTAAACAACCAGCCCTATTAAAAGGCTGGCTAGAGAAAAAACTTTAAATTTCTGAGAGTATTTTGTGGCGAAATGTTTCTGAGCGAACTACTCGGGATTTACGATTATTCGTCCCTTGATACATGCATGGGTAATATTCTTTATAAGGAGATGCACTATCTTTATATAGATAAAGGTCTTTAGAGAATGAGTTTAATAGTTCACGAAGTGAGTCGATAGGAGGTATATGTTTTTCGAGTTCCTCAATTCCAGTTCGTTCGGCACTGTCAAGGATGAATTTTGATATTTCAACTAACATGGTAAAGAAGTTTGATTTTCGAAACCATACGGAATCAATTGGTAACTTCATTTCGTCTACCAATGCAAAAACCATTATTAAAAGTTTTTTCATGTCTTCCTTTCTTGGATATTTTTCGTTGTATCTCTCAATGATGTCTTCTAATTCGGAGTCTTGGGAGAAATAACCATTATTTTCAATTGTGGACATTATTAGTAATATGTAATGTAAGTCTGCCATTCTATCTAGCTCTGAGGATTTAAGTACTCCATAATCTTCTATTTTGATAGAGTCTAATATTTCTTTGGCAGTTCTTATAAACTCACCGTCATAGATCGCATTTTGAATTTCAATAGCATCAAGGCTAAACTTGGTGAGGTTTATGCGTCTAAATACCTCTCTAATAGTTGTTTCTTCTACTTTACCTATATTACGAACTACAACTTTATAACCTAGGAAAGATTCCTTTTGTTCTTTTGATAAATCTTTATACTCAGGGGTTTTATTAAAATTCTCGGTATCTACACCCTCAATATAACGTTTGATTGTTGTTAATCTTTGCTGCCCATCAATGACAAGCGTGGTTGAATTAAAAGTCACAGTATCTATATCACCATCACATATATATACTTCGGGGAAAGGGAATCCCTTCAAAATGGTATCGATAAACTCTTCTTGATGCCTCATAGTCCATACAAAATTTCTTTGGAAAGGGGGCTTGAGGATAAGTGACCCATCTCTAATTTGTTTATAAAGATCAGACACGCGAGGAGTTATGCTATTGGTCTCAATTTTCATAGGTGAGCTCATGGTAGTTTTATGGTTAGCTTGTCTAAGCCAATAAGAGAGTATTTCTCGAAACATTCATACGATTTAAAAACGCCAGCTGTAACTTTGTAATTACCCGCAATACAGTTATCATAAGAGATGCTTCTAAAAAAATCGAACCATTCCTTTCTGAATTCTGAAGGGTAAGATTTTTTTGGTAATAAATCAGGTCTAATCCACCCCATGGCTGAATATTTTAAAAAATCGAAATACTTAGTCTGTTGTGATTCCGTAAGATATATACTGCTTTGCCTAAGGCTAATCTGAAAATCGCCGACCATATCCATTATTTTATCAAAAAGGTTAGCAGATATAATAGTGACATCTATATCAGAATTGAGGCTGAAATCAGTTTTTTTGATAAAGGAGAATCCGAGCTTTCCTGAACCTGATATATGTATGCTATTGAATGGAATTTCATATTTTACTGCTATTTGCTTAAGGAAATAGTAGTAGTCATCCTCTCTTTGCATAAAAATATATGGGGTACCATGAATGATTTTCCGTCTGCAAAAGTCTTTCAAAGAGTCCTCTTCATCGGGGAGCGAGCGTATTTCTTTTAGAAATTCTGCGTATTTTTCACTTTTTAGCATTTCTGTGCCTTAGTTCGTGGTTTTTATCGAGGATAAACACTAGTGAAGATAGTATTACACTTCAAATAAGTACCATTTACGGGGTATGATTTTTTATAACATTTCCCCACCACGTCATCAATTCAATTCTCTTATTAAGATAAGTTGAACGGTTATACGCACGTCTAACTTCATTTTTGTCAGTATGTGCTAGTGCGGATTCAATTATATCAGAGTTAAAACCTGCCTCATTTATAGCTGTACTTGCAATAGAACGTAGGCCATGAGCAACGAGCTTTCCCCCATAACCAATACGTTTCAAAGCTGCATTTGCCGTTTGGCTGTTCATTGGCTTACGTGGATCATTTCGGCTAGGGAAAACGTACTCACGATTACCACTAATTGGGCGCATGATTTCAAGCAGTTCCAAGGCCTGTTCTGACAGAGGGACAATATGGTCTCGCTTTGCCTCCATGCGTTCTGCCGGTATACACCACTGCTTATTCTCAATATCGATCTATGACCAGGCTGCTGCGGAAGCTTCTGCAGGGCGTATAAGCGTCAGTAACTGCCATTCAAGCAGGCAGCGCGTTGGTATCGATAAGTTACTCATAGAAATGGTGCGCATTAGCTTGGGCAACTCTTCGGGGCGTATTGTGGGCATGTGCTGCTTCTTCGGGCGTTCGAAAGCGTTACCGATTCCTGAAACAGGATTTGCCTCAATCAGTCCAACATTCACCGCATAAATCATTATCTCGTTGATGCGCTGAACCAACCGCCTGACCGTCTCTAATGCTCCGCGTGCTTTGATTGGTTCCAACACTTGGATCAAAGTGCGTGCTTTCAGTTCCTGAACAGGAACATTTTCAATACTGGGCAGGATGTCTTTCTCAATAGAACGCCAGATATCTTTAGCGTGGTCAGCGCTGACGTGACTTTGTTTCAGCTCGAACCATTTGCGTGCAACATTGACGAAAATGCTTTCCTGAGCGATTTGGAGCTTCTCAGCTTCTTCGCCAGCTCTTGCTTGTGGGTCTATTCCTTTGACTAACATCGCAAGCTTCTCTGCACGCACTTCTCTGGCATCAGCCAGTGAAAGAGCAGGATAAGCGCCGAGGCTAATCATGGTGCGTTTTGATGTGCCAGGCACCTGGTAGCGAAAGCGCCAAATTTTCTTGCCGGTGCTTTTGACCAGGAGAAAGAGCCCGTCGCCGTCATGCAAAGTGAGGTCTTTATCTGTGGCTTTGGCTTTTTGTACTTCAACAGACGCCGGTTTTAGACAGATCTTCCCGGACTTCTACAGACACAAAAAAGCCCGCAAACCTAGAAGGGATGCGGGCTTTCAGGACTTCTCCGGACTTATCTGGTAATAACCGGATCATTATTTGGTGGGCTGGGGGAGGTTGAAATAAATAGCTAACTTTATGTTTTAAATGGTTAATTATGAATTTATATTTTTGGCGTATACCTAAACGTATACCAATCTTATCATTCAGCTTTGTTTCATTAGGTTATCTTAACCGATTTGCGACTAGTATCATCATGACCGATTATATAAAATTCTGCCCCAGATGCTCTTATTGCTGATTCAGCGCTTACTAAGAGGACGTCTAATTGTTTTTTGATGTTTGATTGGGCGTTTTTTGTGTAGTAACTTTTCATTGTGTGAGGTTGTACAATTATCACTCTAAATTGAATCTTGCTTTCTCGCTCAATTGATTCTATCGCATCTATAAATAAACTATGCTCACAAGTTATATTATCTTTCCAGCAATACTTGGATTCTGCTTTATCGGCACGTTCTTTTAAGTCTGTAGCTAATTTTTTTCTATTAATATATCTAAGGTTTTTAATAGCTTGGTTTAGTACAATGTCGTGCGCTCCGACTGAAATTCTTCTGTCAGTGCTGTTAGTATTGGCGGCTTTTATGTGAATTAGAGAAATGTAAGTTTTATCATTGTGTTGATCAATATGTATAAAATCTGCTTTTTCCCCTGCACCATCGTCACAAAAAAGCCAACCAGTTGGCCTGTCTGTTGTCAGAAAATTTTCACCAGCATCCCAAAGTCCACTCCAATGATGCTTAATCCAGCAAAAGAGTGATTTTTGACAACCTATTTTATCAAGTGCAACGTTACCATCAAGTTCAGGTTTTTCTTTTAATATGTCAAAATCCTCAAAATCCGCCCAGATGAATTTATTATATGTAACATCTCGATATTCTGTTTTGAATGCTCTACTGTTAACGATAGCATGGCCAGACTCATACCAGCATTTTATTAGTTCTGGATACTTAAAAACATTGTAGAAATACTCCAGCTCTTTACTCGCGCCTCGTTTAGGGTGTGCCTCTATTAATTCAAATTGGATTTCATAATCGTTGACTTTGGGAAGTATGATTATATCTCCAATATTTTCTTTGTATTTGGATACTTCTAGTTTTATTAGTGGGGAGTTAAGAGTGTCCATTATTTTATAAGTGAAATCACTATGAATTTTACGTAGCCTGTCAATTTTGCTCTCGCTCAACCCATGGCTATAAAATTCTGGCTCTAAGAATGACAAGTCATAAATTCCTTGTATTCCTTTCATATCAGCAACAGGTGTGGCTAGAATGCTTATTGGATTTTCTACCTCGTCTTTGTTTTTGTCTATTTTATCTATTATCTCAAGCACTCTGTTTTCAAATGTCTCCCAATCTTTACATGGTCCTCTCCACAAAGACGATTTGTATGGATTTAGGCCAATTGTTGTCTCTGTCCCTTCAAGTGACGTACGAACTGCTGACATAGTGAAAGATTGGTCTTCAAGAGGGTTTAAAGTCTCGGCGACACTTTCTCCACCTAAAACTTTTGAATCAGCTTTAAAACTTTCTCTGCCATGTATTCCCAGAAGCCATAGCATTTTTATTTTATCTTCATTAATAAAAAGATAATTTAGATGGCTAATATTAATTACTTTTAAATCTGGTAGTCGCGAAGTGAAAAAATATGTTCTTACCTCATCTTTCATACCTTTTTCAGACATGTAAAAAGCAAATGTATTGTTAAGATTGAAAGTTATGAATATGTGATTCTCAACATCAGTTAAGTTATTCCCTGCGAACCAGCTAGGATTTTTTAAAACTTCATAATGAGAATAATAGATTAAAGATTCACCCGCATCGTCGTGTTTTGTGGGGTGCATTTCTACAATTTCGTCTTTACGGCCCTCTTTCTCAATGATTTCTGCTATGGCTGCATGAATTTCTCCAGCATCAGTAGCTGCTTGGCTTGAACCTAAAAGGATTGAAAGAAAGGGCTTTATTTGCAGCTTATCAATTCCGTCCATAAGAATCTTCCTGCTTTGTTCGTTGATTTTTTTTAATGTAACCTACATAAGGTTAAGTGATCAAACAATGATCAGAATCTAAATCTAGAAATAAAAAAATGATTCTTTGAAAAAGTGTTCACACTGTTCACTTTTTTGATTTAAATGTTATTTTTCAGGTTTTTAGAGGGTGATTGGGTTGTCCTTAACTGTCCATAACTAATCACTTTTAAGTGTTCAGTAGTTATTTCCTATATGAAAAAACCGGCCGGAGCCGGTTTTCATGTCAACGTTTAAGGTTTTTCGCACTTAGGCAGCCAATCCACTTCGCAGTCTTCACTTAAGATCAGATTGGTTTGCACACCCTGATTGGTCTTTTTCTTAAAGAATTCAATTTCATACTCTTTCAGCGTTTGCGGTACAGCCCGACCAAAGGCTGTCAGATTCATTGTTCGTTGATGTCCCCGTGCCTCCATAAATGATAAATAGGCATGGTAAAGATACCTACGCGGATTCGACGGATGAATATTCGCATTACCGATAAAGAGGCCGTTAGGTGAACTGACTGCCAGCAGGTATCCGCAGAAATCCACCAACGGATCAGCACTGCGTTTTATCTCCAGTGCTTCATCGGAATTCTGCTGTGCCTGTAACAGCTCGCGTGCGTCACTGGGAACGGCAAAGCGTTGCATCAGGCGGCGAACAATGACGGCCAGCTCCTGACCTATTTTCTCTATCAGCTGTGGGTCTCGTTCATTGGCCTGTATCACCTCGGGGAACGTGATGATCACTCGCCTGCGCGATACACCGCCGCTTCGGTCACTGAACTGCATCGGGTTGTTGTTCACCGCCAAGATCACCGCCGGAATATGTGCTGAATAAGCATCACGATATTTCGGGTCAATCGCTACCGCATCGCCGCCAGTGATCGCTTTAATTCCTGCGCCGTCACCGCTCCATTTCTCCTGGTCTGGTAAGATAATCAGCGAATATCCCACCAGGGAAGCCCGTTCGCGGGAAGACTCCAGCGTTTCGATGCTGGCGGAGGTAGTATTGTCATTCCCTGCAAGCATGCGCGCTATGGCTGCCATGACGCTTTTACCACTGCCGCCTGGTCCTGTCACCTCAAGGAACAATTGCCAGTCATACCGGTTTGCCAGAACCATGAAAAGCGCCGCGAGAATGCGCTCTTGCTTTTCTCTTTGCTGGTTTGCCGCCCGCGTCAGCCATTGCCAGAAGTGAGGAGCATGCTCGGCAAGATTTTCCCCTGGCTTGGCCTGCGAATAATCCACGCTGTTGACTGTACGCAACCAGTTATCTTTGCGGTGAGAGCTAAAACTTCCGGTGCGGGTGTCAAAAACGCCATTGCGAAAACCAATTAAGTGACGCGCGGGCTTGCTCATTTCAGGCACCATGAGCTTTAGGGTTTCGATCATGCCGCTAATCAGTGGCGCTGAAAAAGGCGCTTGTGCTTTCTGAAACAGGGCGGCAATTTCTCGGCTGAGCATCCTGTGCGGCAATACCTGCCAAGCTCCTTCCTCATAGCGGCAAAGATCTTCCCCCACCGGAGGCATAGCCAGACGGTGTTCATAATGGACCATCAGCAGTTCACACTTCTCACTCTGGCTCATGGCCTTGAGATCGGCATCACTGACCGTTTCAAAGGGACTTTTCTGAGATTGCAGAGTAAAAGCGCGGAGCTGTTCTAGCGCTTTGTCACGACCTTCCAGTATATATACATCGTTCCAGTCACCGGCGATGAAGGGGATCGCAACTTTCCCGCTGACCAGATTTGCGGCTTCTTTCGCTTTCTTCTGTCCTGTGCCGTTCTCATCATTATCTGCTGCCATTAGCAGCACGGCGTCAGGATATTTCTCTCGCAGGCACTCAGCCAGATGAGGGAAGTTATTGGCACTCAGTGCCACACACACGGTTTCACCCGTCAGCGCATGTATTGTCAGGCCGGTTGCATAGCCTTCTGCCATCCAGATAACAGTGTTGTCGTTCCCTTCAAAATGATAAGCAGCGCCGGTAACCTGTCCACCCGCAAGCATGCGTTTTTCCCCCGACCCGTTAATCAGCTGGGCGTTGACCAGGTTGCCTGATAAATCATAAAGCGGAATGACCAGGTCACCCGCCGCGAAATCTACGCCGCCCACGCGCAGGCCGTTACCCTGTAAGGTCAGCGCTTCCTTATCAACCCAGCCTTTTTTCTCCAGATAGGCATTGCCTGCCGCTTTGCGGGCGGCATTCACCAGCGCTCTCGCCTGACCGGCTGCCTTCTGGCGGGCATCGTCTTTTTGCTGTTGTACAGCGGCCTCGTCGTGATGAACCTCAAGAGGCTGAGCCTCCCCCAGAATTTCAGCCACCTTCACGGCAGCCTCTTTCGTGGTGATATCCAGCGTTTTCGCAACCAGATTTAGCCCGTCACCGGCACCGCAGTGGTTACATATCCAGGTGCCTCTTCCTGCCTGATTATCGAAGCGAAAGCGGTCTTTCCCCCCGCAAACGGGGCAGGCGGAATGATGCCCGCTAGGGGAAACTGTTATACCTAACGCGGGCAAAAGCTGAGGCCAGCGCCCTGTCGCGGCGCTCACGGTGTTTTGAACAATCATTTGTGTCATGTGCGCCTCTGTCAGTGCAGCGTGGTTTCAGGAGTGGTGTGAAGACAAGGCCGGAACAGCTCGTCCATCATGGATTCTCCGAGCGGTGTCAGGCGGGGTTTTGCCACCAAAATATCGGGCTGCACCATGTCGCGCAGCATGGCGCAGGCGATGTCCATACCCAGCTTTGCGCCGTGCTGACGGACGTAATAGCTTTCGACTTCTTTTGCGATGGTCATTTGCAGTTCATCGAGCGTGTAGCCGGTTTCAACGCCGTAGGCGGTACAGGCGTCGAGATAAGCCTGTGCCAGGGCGCGCCGGTAGAGAGCTGTGAGCACTTCAACCGGCAGGCAGGACTGCTGAGTCATATTCATTCGTAAACATCCCCCATTTGCGTTTTGATGGCGGTTTCGCAGGTGTCTACCACTTTGCCGAGCTGGTCAGTCAGCAGCGCAACCATTGAGGCCATGGAGTTCAGCTGATCTCCGCTGGGCACGTGCCCGAAGGTGTCCTGCGTATCAAGCATGTCGAGGAACATCACGCCGACGTTGTGCGCGTGTTGCAGGCGCAGGAAATCAGCATGCGGAATAGGGTAATGGGTGTTGGGGAAATAGAAGGAAGCGAGCTTGTTCATGCGGCCTCCTGAGCGGGCAGGCGACCGGCAAAGCACAGCACATAGTCACGGGCAAACTGGCGACGGGCAGAATGTTCATTGTCGGCGGCGGAGCGCAGCATACAAACCGGCGCTTTAGGTTCAGCACGGCGAACGGCGGCGAACAGGAACGTAAATTTAGGGTGTGGCGTGGTGAGGGTTGTAGCCATGGCGGCAGCCTCCATTGAGTAATGGTTATTGCTACCACCGAAGTTTCCACGCTTATGGGTGGTAGCCCAGACGGGGGTGGAAATACCGGCCTCAATGAATACCGGCCAGCCCGAAGGCTGCCCCGCCTGAGCCACCATTGTTTGATAAGCACAGCGGTTAAGAAACCATTGTGCAAAAAACAGGTGCGCTGAGGCATCGACATAAAAAAACACGCCAGGCGCGTGTTGTGTCGCCATTGAGTTGCTCGGGTTTCCACGCCCGGCTGCCGATTTTGCGGCAGCACAAAAACTATAGAGCAGGGGCTCGCCAGAGAAAAGCCTTTTTTGAAGCATTGGCCGTTTCTCCTTAGCAATCGGTCAGGACTTGATCGGACTGCTGCGGATTTGATCGGAAGTGTGAATCATCCCCTGAAATAACGCTTTCGGCTTTTACGGACAACACGCCCAGGGTATTGCTGGTAAACGCAGGCAAAGGGTTCTTTCTACCGCAGGCGGCAGCCATCAGGCCTTCAGCCAGATAGGCCGCCTCTTGTGTATTGAGCTGAATATTATGATGACCGACAGACAGAGAAATCATTGCATGGTTTCCTGAGTGCGTGCGGCGATGCGGTCATTCATCCAGCCCTCAATCTCCGAGGCCAGCCAAGCCACGTTCTTACCGCCGAGAGAAATCTGGGCAGGAAATTGCTGACGGCTGATTAAGTCGTAAAGGGTGGAGCGGGACAGGCCGGTGGTGTGGATCACTTCCGGCAGTCGCATAAAGCGATCGCGCGGGTAAGCCGGTGGCATAACAAGGGCAGAAGAAGGGGGCGTATTTTGAGCTGTGGAGAGCATGGTGCTACCTCATATTTGTATCCGGCTGGACGCGACCAGTACCGGCTGTTTCGTTAAGGAGCCCCCTATTTTGATAATATTTTTTCTTTTAGCAACAAGCTCTTGCGTTAAAAAACTTTGAAAAAAAAGGCTTGTTTTTTTAAACAATATCAGGTCACAAAAGACCAGATGCCTACAGTTGCCTACAAATGCCTACAGTGACATGCAGGTTGTTTACTGAACAATGATTAAGTGGTTTTGGTTATTAATGAACTCAATTTTAATAGAAAAAAATATTAAATTATTTTGGGCTAGCCAGAAAAAGGCTTTTTAAGACAGTGAATAGTAGTGAACGGTGAGTGAATACCTTCAGATAAAGTGTTCACTGCTTAACTTGATGATTTAATACGATTTTATTTTAGAGTGAACAGTAGTGAATAGTATTTATAGAAATATAAACTCTCTCCACTTTCATGGATTACGTCCCAGCCCGTTGTACCAGCGCTGAGCGAACGCCATCAGATAGAAATGTTGTGTCAGCCTCCCCACAATATCCTCACATTGACAACATATTGCTGAGGTATGCCATGAAACCCGATTCAACCAAAACCGTCGAAGCCGTTATCCAGGACTTTCTTCAGGTCAAAGCCGGTCACAACGAAAAGCCATCATCAGGAAATGCTGAAGGCGCTATCCAACACTTTGAGCAGGCTAAAGCGGCGTTTGCTGAGAAAAAGCGTGCACTTGATGAAATTGAAAGTTCGATTTCCCGATGCACCCAGGAAAAGGAAACAGCGAACAGCGAAATCAAAGAGAACGAAGAGAACTGGCGTTCGCGTTTTCGCAAGTCACGCGGGGTTATGACTGACGAACTCAAGAATGCGCACAGTCAGCGGGCTGTTCAGCAAGGATTAGTTAAAGAGTTCGATGACCTGATTGAGGAATTGAATGTCGAAAAACAGTCGGCAATGTTGGGGTGTGCTAGTGCGGGCCAAAAGTTGATTAGTGCACACCGCAGCGCACTGAATGCCTATGCTGACCATCAGTGGCGACTGGCGATCAATAATCTCAGTCCGGCGCTGGTTCGTGCTGTAAAGCTGAAAGTGCTGGCGTTATCCAACGTCAGTTATCAGGAAACACAAACGGGTCATTATGTTGAGCCCGCTAAAATTATCAGCAGTGAAATTGGGAGCGCGCTTGTCGGTGCGGCTCGCATAGGGCAGTTCAACATGGATGCAGAACCCGTGCTGGAGAAAATAGGGATGTATTCCCCTGCGTTGCCTGGCGTCGATGAGGCGCTATTACAAAGCCCTATAAAAAGGGAGTTACTTGCACGTAAGCTGGCAGAGTGTGCTGCTTCAAGTAAGGAGTAACAGCAAATGATGCGCTGCCCGCTTTGCAGCTCTGTTGCTCATATTCGCACAAGCCGTTATATCACCGAACAGACAAAGGAGTCTTATTATCAGTGCACCAGGCTTGAATGCTCATGCGCATTTAAAACGAATGAAAGCATCAGTAAAATCGTTAAAAGAGAAAATCTGAAGCAGAAAATATAAATTTCGGCTTGTCTCAATCCCCAAAAAATAATCTCAAATGCCGCTTTTGAATAAGGCGGCATTTTTCATGAATGCGGTGCAAAACCGACCCTCCTGACAGCCTTTTCTCTGGCTAGCCTGTCCCTAGCGAGCTCTGCATGCATAGGGTGCATGGTTTTGCATGCAATTGGGAGTGCTCAAAATGGCTCAAAACCCATGCTACACTGGCTTTCAGGGGCTTTCTTCATGCATTAAAACCAGCGAGCTAAGTCAGCAGCGGGCAGGCGGGGAGAATTGCGCGCGCCGAGGTAAATCAGCTCCAACTTTCACCATCGTATCAACCTGTAGTTAGCTGAAAACAAGTTGCATAAGATAAATAAGAGAACAGACTATTGTATAACTTTTTAAATTGAAACTAGTCAACATTTAAAATCCGTCAATGAGCATGTTAATGCCATTACTCTCATCAAGCTTTATCTCTTTAAGTTCTATCATTGCGCTTTCATATTTTAATCTTGGGCTTGTATCAAACTCTATAATTGAGTTGATAAGTTCTAAAGTACAGACCGATCTACAAGGTGTAGAATAGCGTTTAGACATATAAAGAGTTACCTCAGGTTTGTCTTGAGTTATTTTCCTCATCGATCTTCTTATTTTTGGGTCATCACTAGTGTGTGTTAATGAATTTCTAAAGTATCCAGGGTTGCGATATTTAACAATGTTAAGTATATGTGTTTTAATATTAACGCTTCTAGCAATCACCACCCAAAGATTAGACAGTTCTAAAAACATATTTTTGATGTAAGCATTTTCTTTTTGCAACTCTTTGAACAAACTAATGTCACCTTCGATTAGATTAGTTAGCTTTTGTGATTCGAAGCGTTTATCGAATATATATACAATAACATCACCAGTGAAAATAGTTTCAACGAATTTAGCATTATGCTCATTTCGATTGCAGCCTTTCAATTCTATAGTTGATATTCTACTCTCTGTCTCTTCAACAAATTCGCAAAATATTTCCTTAACTATGCTAGCTCTAAATGTTGTGTAATCAATATCTGCGCATAACTCAAAAAGATTGGTGTAATTTATAGAGTTATTACTGTGGTAAAGTTTTTTAAGGATGTCAGCCTGTTTGTTTTTAGTATCTCTACATATGAACATTGCAGCAAAGTACTCCATTAATGATTTATGAGACCAACGAAGTATTGCACCTTCTTTAACAAACAATGGGACTGTCTCAATTAAATCTTTGATAAACATTGGAGTGTCTACATTTATCCCAGATATATTTGAAGTTATATCTTTTATTATTATAGATAGTTCTACTTTAGTAAATTCAACTCGCCCATCATTTTTTAAGCACCAAAAGCCTAATCTTCTCAATATGTAGTGAAAATCAGTCGAATCTAATTTTGAGTGTTTTTCCCGTACATAACCAAGTTCCTTAGTCAAATCATGTGATTCATATAAAGCTTCATAAACCTGACTATAGAATAATTCTTTTTTTCTAGGGATTATAGGTTTGAACTTGTAAGCACAATAAAGCAGTGATACATACAATGGTGTTGACAAAAACTCATCAAGAATTTTACCCTCTTCGCGTTGAAGTCCTTTTATTAAGGTGGCGGAAATTGTCCTGGAGTTATCATATTTTCTTAATAGATTATATGATTGGTATGATTCAAGTGGTATTATTTTGAATCTTGAGAAAGTATAAAGTTCAGATAAAAATCCATCATGGCGAGAAGTTACTATTATTTTTTTATTTTTGAAGTTTTCAGAGAATTCCTTTAAAAATTGTATAGTCTCGGATTTTATATTCTGGGGGATTTCATCAATACCATCAAATAAATATATAAAAGGTAGTTCCTTGAGTGTGTCATCTGGAAAGTCAGAGCTTAGGCCTAACCTGTTTTTTATTTGATTGGAGATGCTAGAGTTTCTAATGCTTCTAAGTTCAATGTAAATTGGTATATGTTTATCATTGTCGATACAAAAAAGTGCAATCCTTTTTAATATGGTTGACTTACCCATGCCAGCTGAATCAGTAATTAAAACATGATTGAAGCTGTTAATTATATCGCAGTTGTTGTGTATTATACATTCATAGGGGTCATTTTCGTTATCAATTGATATACTAAGCGGTTCGTATATTTTTAATAATTCAACAGGCGTATTTTGAAAGGCTAGGGTATTTATTAAAGAACATTGCCCTTTGACTCTAGATAAAAATGATTCCATGTTTTCATCTATGAATCGTCTATCTCTGAAATTTCGTATGGACTTTTTAATTTTTGTGTATATTATTGGGCCGATTTTATCCGCGACTATTTTCTTTGCCCAAGGAAGTGCATCTGTAATTAATGAATCTAAAGATACTGGCTGCATAATTATTCCTTTTCTAAATTACGAATCATTTTAGCGGTATCAGTGAAACTCGAGTAAACCTGTGAACCCCACCACTCCATTAATATTTTACGCTGCTTCAGATAAGTAGAGCGATTATAAGCTTTTCTTACCTCATTTTTATCACTGTGCGCAAGTGCTGCTTCAATTACGTCAGCGTTAAAGCCACCTTCATTCATTGCTGTGCTGGCAATTGACCGTAGACCGTGAGCAACTAGTTTCCCGCCATAGCCAATACGTTTCAATGCTGCATTAGCAGTTTGGCTGTTCATGGGCTTACGTGGATCATTTCGGCTAGGGAAAACGTACTGACGATTACCACTAATGGGGCGCATGATTTCTAACAGTTCTAATGCTTGCTCTGACAGCGGAACAATATGATCTCGCTTTGCCTTCATGCGTTCAGCTGGGATACACCATTGCTTATTTTCTATATCGATCTCTGACCAAGCTGTTGCGGATGCTTCGGCAGGGCGTATTAGCGTCAGTAACTGCCATTCAAGCAGGCAGCGGGTTGGGATTGATAAATTGCTCATCGAAATCGTGCGCATTAGCTTAGGCAGTTCTTCGGGGCGAATTGTAGGCATGTGCTGCTTCTTTGGGCGCTCGAAAGCGTTACCAATACCTGAAGCTGGATTTGCCTCAATCAACCCAACATTGACGGCATAAATCATTATCTCGTTTATGCGTTGTACTAAACGCCGAACAGTCTCTAATGCTCCCCGCGCTTTGATTGGTTCTAACACCTGGATCAGGGTGCGAGCCTTCAGCTCCTGAACAGGAACATTTTCAATACTGGGCAGGATGTCTTTCTCAATAGAACGCCAGATATCTTTAGCGTGGTCTTCGCTGACGTGACTTTGTTTTAGCTCGAACCATTTACGTGCCACATTTACGAAAATGCTTTCCTGAGCGATTTGGAGCTTCTCAGCTTCTTCGTCAGCTCTTGCTTGTGGATCTATCCCTCTGACTAGCATCGCCAGTTTCTCTGCGCGTACTTCCCTAGCATCAGCCAGTGAAAGTGCAGGATAAGCGCCAAGGCTAATCATGGTGCGTTTTGATGTGTTAGGTACCTGATAGCGGAAACGCCAAATTTTCTTGCCGGTGGTTTTGACCAGGAGAAAGAGTCCGTCACCGTCATGCAAGGTGAGGTCTTTATCGGTGGCTTTGGCTTTTTGTACTTCGGTGTGGGTGAGGGGGCGTGTAGTCCGCGCCATGCAAGGATCTTCCCTAATTGGTATACGTTTATTGGTATATATCTTAGCGTATACCAATTCGTATACCAATAGACGCCGGTTTCAGGCGGATCTTCTCGGACTTCTACAGACACAAAAAAGCCCGCAAACCTAGAAGGGATGCGGGCTTTCAGGACTTCTCCGGACTTATCTGGTAATAACCGGATCATTATTTGGTGGAGCTGGGGGGATTTGAACCCCCGTCCGAAATTACTACACCGTCGGCACTACATGCTTAGTCCAATCTTTACATTCGCCGGTTAGCTGCGGATGGACACGCCACTAACAAACTATCCTGATTGGGTTTAACGCTTTCACCCCAGGCAAGGTGTCCACGCGATCTCTTTTAGGTTTGACCTCTCTTGATCCCCGTCCTAAGAGCGGAGGCTAGGGAGAGAGGGCTCTGAGCAGGGTATTAAGCTGCTAGGGCGTAGTTTTCGTCGTTTGCGACTATTTTTTTGCGGCTTTTTACGAGGCCAACCGCCCCTCGGCATGCTCCTTGGGCTTCGCAAATCCCGTCGAATCCAGAATCAGCCCCAAGTACTGTTGTGCAGTATATCAGAAAAACACCATGCGAAGCCAGAGGCTTAGCGGTTTGCATTCTTCATGATACGTGCTTTGTCTACTTTCCATTCACGATCTTTGATGTCATCGCGCTTGTCGTGCTCTTTCTTACCTTTCGCCAGGCCAATTTTTACTTTGGACCAGGCATTTTTCCAGTACATAGAAAGCGCGACGACGGTGTAACCATCGCGGCTGACCTTGCCGAACAACGTTTCCAGCTCACGTTTTTTCAGCAACAGTTTTCTTGTGCGTGTCGGGTCACAGACGATATGACTCGACGCCACATTGAGAGGTTGAATGGTTGCGCCAAAAAGAAAGGCTTCACCGTCGCGGAA
The DNA here is from genome assembly GCF_049199325.1 of Rahnella sp. PD4. NCBI lineage: Bacteria > Pseudomonadati > Pseudomonadota > Gammaproteobacteria > Enterobacterales > Yersiniaceae > Rahnella > Rahnella sp. PD4. The sequence continues at coordinate 460,876 of NZ_JBLZQF010000003.1, forward strand.
TGTGACATAGCTGTCAGTGATGTTTGCTTTACCAGCACGCATCGATTTGACTTCCCATCCCTGCAAAGCAAGCCCCGCCTCGATTTCATCTTCAATGAAATATTCATGGCGAGCGCGTTTGTTCATCGCGATAGTCGCGGAACCGGGTTTATGTGCTTTTTTCTTTGTCATAGTGACACTTATTATACTGTAAGCGATGCCGATTGAAATCCCCACGCAGTCAGAGTCGGATGTTTTTCCTGTTTGTGGCGCCCTGTGCTTCGTAGTTTTTATTACCGCGTGGATAAATGGTATTATCTGTACGTTTTATGACACCTGGGAAATGATATGCCACAGATAAGTCGTTCTGCGCTTGTGCCGTTCAGCGTGGAACAGATGTACACCTTAGTGAATGATGTCGATGCTTACCCGCAATTTCTGCCCGGTTGTACCGGCAGCCGCATTCTGGAAAACAGCGATTCGTCGATGACCGCAGCGGTTGATGTTTCCAAAGCAGGCATCAGTAAAACTTTTACTACCAAAAATACGTTAATCAGCAATAAACGTATTGATATGCAACTGGTGGATGGCCCGTTTCGTAAACTGACCGGCGGATGGGATTTCATCGAACTTAGCCCGGACGCCTGCAAAGTTCAGCTCAGCCTTGATTTTGAATTTACAAATAAATTGATTGAGTTAGCCTTCGGTAAAATCTTTAAAGAACTGGCTGGCAGCATGGTTCAGGCCTTCACGTTGCGCGCGAAAGAGGTCTACAGTGTCTGAGATCAGCGTTGAAGTGGTCTACGCTTTACCGGAACGCCAGTATCTGCGAACGGTAAAACTGGCAGAGGGGAGCAGCGTCGAGCAGGCTGTGAAGGCTTCCGGTTTACTTGAACTGCGTCAGGATATCGATCTAAAACAGAACAAGCTAGGTATCTACAGCCGGCCCGTGAAGCTTGCGGATACAGTCAATGATGGTGATCGCGTTGAAATTTATCGGCCCCTGATTGCCGATCCGAAAGAGTTAAGGCGTATACGCGCCGAACGTTCTAAAAAATAAGGCGCCTCAGGCGCCTTATTTTTTTTACCCTGAAAGATGATTTTTGGTGATAACCAGAGACCATCACACCGGGGCGATTTATTTTTGATCGCTCAACTTCGGTTTGTTGTCGATGTTGGTCAGAGTATCAGACTCGTTGAAGGTCAGCGTTAATGTCTGCTGAGTGACACCTTCATGGCCTGGTTCCTGACGGAACACGTAATACCAAACATTACTGCCAAACGGGTCATGCAACATCGGCGTGCCGAGAACATAAGCAACTTGTTGTTTAGTCATACCGGTATGAATTTTTTGAACATCAGCAGGAGAGAGGTAGTTCCCCTGATTGATGTCAGGCCGATAAACCACCTTTTCCAGAGTGGAACAGCCCGCAGTAAGCATTACAAGAGCTACAGCGGCGGCAGTTAGCGTTTTACAGCGCATAGTCATTACATTCCTTTAGGGCATAAGATGCCGATGATAATAGACCTTTCATCAGTTTGAAACCTTTGCGGAGCACCTGTATGACCGCTGAACTGTAAAAAAGTTGAGCTTTTTACGCTGCGAGTAACTCTTTTGCGTTGGCCAGCGTGTTTCGGGTTACTTCACTTCCGCCCAGCAGACGTGCCAGTTCCTGCAAACGCGCCTTCTTATCAAGGCGATTCATTTGGGTTTCAGTCACTTCACCGTCTGTTTCTTTGCTGACAAAATAATGCTGATGACCACAACCTGCAACCTGCGGTAAGTGAGTGACGCACATCACTTGCGTTGATTCGCCTAACTGACGCAACAGACGACCGACGATCGCAGCCGTCGGGCCGCTGATACCAACATCTACTTCATCAAAGATCAGCGCCGGCGTTTCCATTTTCTGCGCCGTGATCACCTGAATAGCCAGCGCAATACGCGACAATTCGCCACCGGAGGCTACTTTTGCGAGAGCCTGTAGCGGCTGCCCCGGGTTGGTGGTGACCTGGAACTCGAGGCGATCTGCCCCTTCCATATTTAAATGTTCGGGTTCGAACTGAACCTGAATCTTAAATTTACCGTGTGGCATGGAGAGCGCCTGCATACTTTGCGTAATCAGATGCGTGAGCTCATCGGCAAAATACTGCCGTTTTTCATGCAGCTGCTCAGCAATAGCCACGGCTTGTTGATAATGGTGCTGTACGGCTTCACTCAGTTCAGCCTGATTGGTTTCCTGATCATCAAGCGCCTGCTGCTCCTCGAGCAACTGACGATGTAGTTCAGGGAGTTCTTCAGCACTGACATGGTGTTTACGGGCCAGATTCATCTGGCGGGACAGGCGCTGCTCCAGCTCGAATAAACGGTTTGGATCCATATCCAGACGTTCGCTGTAATGACGTAATTCATCACTGGCCTCACTGACCTGAATAGACGCGTCGTCAAGCATGATGATCAGCTCATTCATTTTGCTGTCGAGCTCAGCCAGTTCAGCCAACTGATGACGGGCGCTGTAGAGCAGACTGACAATATTCTGTTCTTCACCGTCTGCCAGCAAATAAAGCGCATTTTGGCTCAGGGAAAGCAGTTGTCCGCTGTTAGCCAGGCGTTTGTATTCTTCATCAATTTGCTCATATTCCCCTGCCTGGGGAGCAAATTCATTCAGCTCTTTCAACTGGTATTGCAACAACTGACGGCGCGATTCTCGCTCAGTCATCTGTTGCTGATATTGTGCCAACTGACGGCAGCTCTGATGCCAGTTTTGGTAAGCCTTGCGCATTTCTGATAGCAGTAAGGGCTGATCGGAATAAGCGTCGAGTAAATCTTTCTGATGCTCAGGTTTGAGCAGAAGCTGATGAGCGTGTTGTCCGTGAATTTGGATCAAATGCTGACCCAGTTCACGTAGCTGTGACAGGGGGACGGGCGTGCCATTGATAAAGCCGCGCGAACGGCCATCGCTGCTGATAGTCCGGCGTAAGAGACAATCCAGCCCTTCATCAAGCTGATTTTCAGTCAGCCAGTGTTTCGCCGAAGGAGTATCCGCTAAGGTGAATCGCGCACAGATATCCGCACGGCTGGCACCGAGGCGCACCATACTGCCATCCGCACGATTGCCCAGACACAACCCGAGCGCGTCGATAGCGATGGACTTACCGGCACCCGTTTCACCGGTGATTGCTGTCATACCAGCATGAAAATCGATTTCTAATTCGCGGACAATGGCAAAGTTACTGATAGTTAATTGCGCCAGCATGATCACCTTCCTGTACATAACAACAGACCTGTAATTAAATACAGTATAAACTGGTTTTATATACAGTAAAGAGGCTGGCGAATTATTTTTATCCGATCAGAAAAGTTTTTTCGACCACCCAAGTTTTGTACTTAATGTATTGAAATAACTGTAGTCTTTAGGATGGATCAGATTCAGGTGAAACTCGCTGCGGCGGATAATCACTTCTTCGCCCGGCTGTATCGGCAGGGCGATCTGGCTGTCACAGCTGATTTCAAGGTCATTGCTCATGTGCGAAAACCGCAGGCAAATGGTGCTGCTGCTGTTGATGACCAGCGGGCGCGCCGAGAGCGTATGCGGGAACATCGGCACCAGCGCGATCGCTTCCAAAGTGGGTGTCAGGATCGGACCGCCCCCTGAGAGCGAATAAGCGGTAGAACCGGTTGGTGTGGAAATGATCAGGCCATCAGAGCGCTGGGAAAAAGCGAATTTGTCGTCAATATAAACTTCAAATTCAATCATATGCGCCACTTTCCCCGGATGGAGGACCACTTCATTGATGGCGGTGCTTACGCGACATTGCTGATCTTTGCAGCGCACCATTGCTTCCAGCAGAAAGCGTTGCTCGCTGATGTATTCGCCCTGCAGCACGTCATCGAGTTGTTGCAAAGCGTTATCCGGATCCAGATCGGTCAGAAAACCGAGATTTCCCCGGTTAATGCCAATGACTTTTATGTCATAGCGGGCCAGCACGCGAGCCGCACCCAGCATATTACCGTCACCGCCGACGACCACGGCTAAATCTGCCAGTTTGCCGATCTCAGCCAGGCTCCCCGTCTGTGCGCCTTCCAGGGCTAAATCTTGCGCCACCTGACGTTCGACGATCACCTGATAACCTTTTGAGATTAACCAGTGGTAAAGCATTTCATGGGTGGCAAGTGCGGAAGGATGGCGGGGGTGTCCGACAATCCCAATGCACTCAAATTTTTTATTCATCGCTGTGGTTATCCTCAGCAGGGTGTGATGACTCCTGCATTATGACCGGTTTCATTAAAAACCAAACCTTGAAACCCCGGTTTTGATCCCCATAATAAGCCAACTAGCAAGATTAATGCTAAAACGCGGAGAGATTCATGAGTAGTAAAGAACATAAGACACCTGACGAGCAAGTCTCTGAAGAACTGAAGCAGGAACAAGAGCTGCATACGGAAGCGGAAACTGAGGCGGCAGATGTCGTTGACCCCCGCGATGAACGTATTGCTGAATTGGAAGCGCAGCTGAAAGAACTTCAGCAGCGTGAGCGTGACAGCCTGCTGCGGGCGAAAGCGGAGGTGGAAAATATCCGCCGTCGTACCGAGATGGATATTGAGAAAGCGCATAAGTTCGCGCTGGAGAAATTCTCCGGCGAACTGTTACCGGTAATCGATAATCTGGAACGTGCGCTGGATCTGGCTGATAAATCGAATGCAGAACTGGCGGGTCTGATTGAAGGCGTCGAGCTGACCCTGAAATCCCTGCTGGATGCTGTCCGCAAGTTCGGTATGGAAGTGGTGGCAGATATCCATGTGCCATTCAATCCTGAACTGCACCAGGCGATGACCATGATGGAATCCGAAGAGCTGGAACCTAATCACGTAATGATGGTGATGCAGAAGGGTTACACGCTGAACGGCCGTCTGTTGCGTCCGGCCATGGTGGCGGTTTCTAAAGCCAAAGCCTGATTCTGTTTCACGCAGACTGAGATAATGAAAGAGGCACCTTTGCGGGTGCCTCTTTTTTATTCCGGTAATCTCGGCACCCAGTCAATGGGTGCCAGCCCCTGGGCCACCAGTAAGGCATTCGCCTGCGAGAAATGCTTACATCCCAGAAAACCCCGGTGTGCAGAAAGCGGAGAAGGGTGGGGTGCCTTCAAAATATGATGGCGGTTGCGGTCAATAATATTGCCTTTTTTCTGCGCATGAGAGCCCCAGAGCAAGAAGACGACCCCTTCACGGTTTTCATTGAGCGCGGCAATCACCTTGTCAGTGAATGTTTCCCAGCCCAGTTTGGCATGTGAATGCGCTTTACCTTCTTCTACAGTCAGCACGGTATTGAGCAACAAGACGCCCTGATCTGCCCAGCTCTGCAAATAGCCATGAGAAGGCCGTTCGAAGCCGGGAATATCGGTCATCAATTCTTTATAGATATTCACTAAAGAAGGGGGAGCGGGAATGCCTGGGCGAACGGAAAACGATAAACCATGCGCCTGATTAGGGCCGTGGTAAGGATCCTGACCCAAAATAACGACTTTAACGTCTGCCAGTTCGGTAGAACGGAAGGCATTAAACACATCCTGTTGTGGCGGATAAATGGTTTTACCTGCCGCGCGTTCGGCAGCGACAAACTTCAGCGTATCAACGAAGTAGGGTTGTTCTTTTTCCTGACCGAGTACGTCATGCCAGGTGAGAGTAGTGGACATTAACGCTCTCCTTGTGAAGGTAATTTTAACTGACTGTAGCTTACCTGCTCATCCTGATGAGTTAAACCCGTGCGCGCTTTTGCTGCTATTTATGTGCAGCTTAACGTTCTATGCAAATTTTTTTGATAATTTACAAAATAATTTAATCTGGCATCTTGGAAAAATTGATATAAAACATAAATATGCTGCGGGTGAGAAATACCCACAAGGAAAAGATTGATATTTATCAAAGAACACGGGGGTGCTCTGCTGTTATATCTGATAACAGGAAAACAGGTTGTCGTTCAAACCTTACGCCAATCAATTAACAGTATCGTAGCCAACAACGGAGGCAACATATGATCACCGGGATCCAAATTACTAAAAGCAACAATGAAGCGCTGAAAAACTCTTTCTGGCTGCTCGATGATGAAAAAGCGCAAGCACGCTGCGTTTGTGCAAAAGCGGGTTTTGCGGAAGATCAGATCGTCGCTGTCAGCGATCTTGGCCAGTTTGAATACCGTGAAGTGCCGATGGAAATCCAACCGACTGTGCGCGTGGAAGGAGGTCAGCACCTGAATGTTAACGTACTGCGCCGTGAAACGCTGGAAGATGCGGTTAAGCATCCGGAAAAATATCCGCAACTGACTATTCGTGTGTCTGGTTATGCGGTGCGCTTTAACTCACTGACTGCTGAGCAGCAGCGTGACGTGATTACCCGTACTTTCACTGAAAGCCTGTAATCGCTCCTGAGTTTTAAGTTTTGAGCTATAAAAAAACCGCCTCCGTTCACACGGGGCGGTTTTTCTTTGCATCCAGCCAGGCCGATGTCTATTTAGCGGCGTCTTTTACCGCGTCAGGTTTAACGCGGCGTTTGCCGACGTTTTTGCTGTCACGATGGCGAACTTTAACTTTCACCTTCGACTTTTCCTGTGCCGCTTTTTGTTTTTCTTTGCGTTTCGCCAGCACTTTCTTCGACGGCTTACCGGTGACTTTTTCGCTCGGGGCTTTGGTTTTAGGACGGAATTCGTCCAGCACACGGGCTTTCAGCGGCTCGTTAAGGTAACGGCCAATCTTACCGAGTAGCAGATGGTCATGTGCTTCCACGAAGGAAATCGCAGTACCTTTGCGACCGGCACGACCTGTTCGGCCGATACGGTGCAGATAGATATCAGCGGTCAGCGGCAGATCAAAGTTGAAGACGTGGCTGATATCGTTGATATCCAGGCCGCGGGCTGCAATGTCGGTCGCAACGAGGACGTTAACGCGGTCTTCAACCATACGTTTGACGGCTTCGGTACGTTTCACCTGTACCATTTCGCCTTCGAGATAACAGGAGTTAATCCCTGCCTGACGCAGCCAGGCAACCAGCTCATGCACGCGTTCACGCTTGCGCACGAAGATCACGGATTTCGTGACATCTTCCTGTTTCAGCAAATGGATCAGCATCTGGGTTTTATGTGCTACATCGTCGGCACGATAATACCATTGCAGAATTTTTTTGCGTTCGCGACGTGACGGGTCGGCTTCGATTTCTACCGGCTCAGTCAGGATGCGCTCTGCGAATTCACGGATGGCTTCCCCTTCCAGCGTTGCGGAGAACAGCAACGTCTGTTTGCGCCAGCGTGCTTCAGCAGAAATCGTTTCTATATCCTGAGCAAAACCCATATCCAGCATGCGGTCGGCTTCATCAAGGATCAGGGTTTCGATTGCACGGCAGTCAAAATTTTCTTCTTTAATGTATTGCAGCAAACGACCGGTGGTCGCCACAACGATGTCCTGGTTTTCGCTGAACACTTCGGCGTGGTTCATATAAGCCACGCCGCCGGTGATGGTGGCGATATCCAGTTCGGTATGTTTGGCTAACTCACGCGCCTGTTCAGCAACCTGCATAGCAAGTTCACGGGTTGGCGTGAGGATCAGAATTCGTGGCGGACCCGATTTCTTACGCGGGAAATCCAGCAAATGCTGCAATGCAGGCAGCAGGAATGCCGCTGTTTTGCCGGTGCCGGTAGGAGCCGAACCCAACACATCGCGTCCGTCCATTGCTGGCGGAATGGCCTCTGCCTGAATGACAGTAGGACGGCTATAGCCTTTGTCGCCAAGGGCTTCAATCAGGCGTTCATCGAGTTCGAGTTCGGAAAAAGTGGTTACAGTCATGGTCTACCTCTACTTGGGGCGCCGATTATAGACGTGTTAGACGCGATCTTCACCTATTTAAGCGGTTTGCGTGGCTTTTACTCTGCTTCTCTTTGCCCTATGCTACGACAGTTTTCGTTCCCGGCCCTGTTGGCTGGCGTTATTACGGTGAAATGAGTGACAAAAGAAGTCGGTTCTGCAAAAACTTTACGGCGTAACGGATTTACCTTTAAACAATTTTTCGTTGCGCATGACCGTTGTGCGATGAAAGTGGGTACCGACGGTGTTCTGCTTGGTGCCACGGCGCCGGTCAGCCAGGCACGGCGCGTGCTCGATATTGGCTGTGGCAGCGGTCTGATTGCCATGATGCTGGCGCAACGCAGTCAGGCTCAAACCCGTATTGATGCCGTCGAACTGGAACCTTCCGCCGCCGCGCAGGCTGATGAGAATTTTCGCGAATCAGTCTGGGCGACGAGGCTGGCGGTGTATGCGCAAGATATCACTGCGTATGCCGCAGAGCATCCGTCTGAATACGATCTGATTGTCAGTAATCCGCCTTACTTTGAATCGGCGGTGGCCTGCCGCGATGCAGCCCGCAATGCGGCCCGTTACACCGAAACTCTGACGCACGACACATTGCTGGAATGCGCGAAAAATCTGATCACGCCAGAGGGATTGTTCTGCGTTGTTTTACCGTACGACATCGGGCTGGCATTTGAAACCCTGGCTCACCGGCAAGGTTGGTTCAGCGCATGGCGGATGGCCGTACGCGATCGGCCGGGAAAACCGCTAAACCGGTTACTGCTCACCTTATCAAGGCAATCCGTTGAACGGGTTGATGAGGAACTGGCGCTGCGAAAATCGGAAGGTGTTTACAGTGAAGCTTTTTGTGCGCTGATTACTGATTTTTATCTGAATTATTAGCGGATGTCTGAGCTTTTAAAAGTGCGTTCCTTCGCACTTTCCTGGCAGTATTTCGGTAAATACTACGGCTGCAAAATAGTGGGCTGCGGATTTTCCTGTAAATCAGGATAATCCAGCGTGTAATGCAGTCCGCGACTCTCTTTGCGCTCAAGGGCACTGCGGACGATCAACTCGGCCACCAGCACCAGATTTCTCAGTTCCAGCAGGTTATTGGAAATACGAAAGTTTGCATAATACTCGTCAATTTCCTGTTGCAGCGTCATGATGCGGCGCAATGCGCGCTCAAGGCGTTTTGTTGTGCGCACGATCCCGACGTAATCCCACATAAACAGCCGCAGTTCATGCCAGTTATGCTGAATGACAACCTGTTCATCGGAATTATCCACCCGGCTTTCATCCCATTGCGGGATGTTTTTGGCCAGCCGGGCATGCGGCAAACGTTTGATGATGTCTTCCGCCGCTGACCAGCCATAAACGACGCATTCCAGCAGTGAATTAGAGGCCAGACGGTTTGCGCCATGCAGGCCGGTATAACTGACTTCGCCAATGGCATACAACCCATCGAGATCGGTGCGTCCGTGCTGGTCGACCATCACACCACCACAGGTATAATGGGCAGCCGGAACAATCGGAATGGCCTCTTTAGTCAGATCAATACCCAGTGATTGCAGCTTTTCATCAATCATCGGGAAATGATGTTTAATGAATTCCGGCGGACGATGGCTGATATCCAGATACATGCAGTCAGCGCCAAGACGCTTCATTTCATGGTCGATGGCTCTCGCCACGACATCGCGCGGTGCCAGTTCGCCACGCTCATCGAAATCCGGCATAAAACGGGTGCCGTCCGGGCGTTTGAGCAGGGCTCCTTCGCCGCGCAATGCTTCCGTCAGCAGAAAGTTGCGTGCCTGAGGATGATAGAGACAGGTCGGGTGAAACTGGTTGAATTCAAGATTGGCCACACGACAGCCTGCACGCCACGCCATGGCGACGCCATCGCCTGATGAAATATCAGGATTGGTCGTGTACTGATAAACCTTGGCAGCGCCCCCCGTGGCCAGTACAACGGCTTTGGCACGGAGCGTTTCAACATGCTCTTTATCACGGTTCCAGACATATGCGCCAACAACGCGTTGTGTCCCGGGCAATCCAAGCTTGCTTGAGGTGATTAAATCAACGGCATTATAGCGCTCTTTCACGCAAATATTAGCGTGGGCTCTTGCTTTCCCAACCAGCGTAGTCTCTACTTCTTTACCTGTAGCATCAGCAGCATGCAGGATCCTACGGTGGCTGTGACCACCTTCGCGAGTCAGATGATAACGCTCTTCTGAGCTGGTATTAGGTTCGGTATCAAACAGTACGCCCTGGTCGATCAACCACTGGACGCAATGACGTGCATTACTCGCGATAAATTCAACAGCTTCTTTATCGCATAAGCCCGCGCCGGCAATTAATGTGTCATCAACATGTGAGGCAATGCTGTCTGCTTCGTCGAAAACTGCGGCAATGCCGCCCTGGGCATAGAATGTTGAGCCTTCGTTGAGCGGGCCTTTACTGAGAACAGTGACATGACAGTGGTCTGCAAGTCGCAAAGCCAAAGAAAGGCCCGCAGCGCCACTTCCGATTATCAATACATCGCTAACAAATTCAGATGAAGGTTGCATAACGTATGATGTTTGCAGAAGAAGAGGGAAATTCATGTTAGCCTAAACCTCCGTGCAAAAGCCACGGGCTTGAGACTTCAATAGAAAAAACAATGGCGATGTGGAACTTAATGTTTCATGTGAACTCCAAGCAGTACTTGCTCAGGAATATAATGATGAAAGCTGGCAGTACGATTTTAAGCGCGGAGAAAGTTTTGGGGAGATTTTACCTCGGATGAGCGAGCAGTTAGCCGATCAGGTTCTGGTTGAGCGGGTCCAGAAGGGTGATCAAAAATCGTTCAATTTACTGGTTATTCGTTACCAGCATAAGGTAGCGAGCCTTGTATCCCGCTATGTACCACAAGGCGATGTGCCTGATGTGGTTCAGGAATCTTTTATTAAAGCGTATCGTGCGCTGGAATCTTTCCGCGGCGACAGTGCTTTTTATACCTGGCTGTATCGTATTGCAGTCAACACAGCGAAAAATTATTTAGTCGCTCAGGGCCGACGCCCGCCATCCAGTGATGTCGACGCGAATGAAGCCGAAAATTTCGAAAATGGCGGTGCCCTTAAAGAAATTTCGAACCCTGAGAACTTGATGTTGTCTGAAGAATTACGGCAGGTCGTTTTCCGTACTATTGAAGCACTTCCCGAAGATCTCCGTATGGCGATTACCTTGAGGGAGTTGGATGGATTGAGCTACGAAGAAATAGCCGCCATCATGGATTGTCCGGTGGGTACAGTGAGATCACGTATATTCCGTGCCCGGGAAGCAATTGATAACAAAGTTCAACCGCTCATCCAGCGTTAGAGATGACGGACACAGGAAGGATACTTAGGCATGCAGAAAGAAAAGCTTTCCGCTCTGATGGATGGTGAAGCCATTGATACTGAACTGTTAAGTTCATTATCAACTGATACCAGGCTTCAGCAAGACTGGCAGAGTTATCATTTGATCCGCGATACGCTACGCGGTGATATTGGGAACGTGTTGCATCTGGATATCGCAGACCGTGTGGCCGCAGCGCTGGCAAATGAGCCGGTAAAACTGGTACCGGGTTCCGCAACCGAATCTCAACCTCAGCCTCATACCTGGCAAAAAATGCCATTCTGGCAGAAGGTGCGCCCATGGGCGAGCCAGTTGACTCAGGTGGGCGTGGCGGCTTGTGTCTCACTCGCTGTTATTGTTGGTGTTCAGCATTATAACCAGCCTGACGCATCAGGGGCTTCTCCGGAAACGCCAGCGTTCAATACATTGCCTATGATGGGTAAAGCTTCTCCGGTGAGCTTCGGCGTGCCAAATGAAGGCAATACCACCAGCGGGCAACAAAATGTTCAGGAGCAACGTAAACGCATTAATGCGATGTTGCAGGATTACGAATTGCAGCGCCGCTTGCATTCAGAGCAGCTTCAACTTGAACCTGTTACTCCTCAGCAAGCCGCTGTTCAGGTCCCAGGAACTCAGTCTTTAGGAACGCAAACGCAGTAATGAAGCAAATTTGGTTTGCCGTTTGTTTAGCGGCGGGCAGCGTGCTTACTCCTGGTATCGCCTCGGCAGATTCACCTTCCGAGGCGTTACTACAAGAGATGGGCAAAGCTTCCCAAACGCTGAATTATGAAATGGGTTTTATCAACATCACGAAGCAAGGGATTGATTCCTTTCGCTATCGTCATGCTGTTTCTCATCAAACTCCGCTCGCTCAACTGGTTCTGATGGATGGACCGCGCCGTGAAATTGTCCAGCGTGGGAAGGACATCAGCTACTTTGAGACCGGTTTACAGCCCTTTACGCTGGACGGCGATCATATCGTTGATTCCCTGCCTTCTATCGTCTTTAGCGATTTCACTCTTCTGACTAAATACTACGATTTTATTGCCGTAGGCCGTGCACGTGCAGCCGATCGTCTGAGTCAGGTGATCCGTGTTGTGTCCCGCGATGGTACCCGATTTAGTTATGTCATATGGATCGATGAGCAGACGAAACTGCCGATGCGTGTCGATTTACTGGATCGTGACGGTGAAACACTGGAGCAGTTCCGCGTCATCAGTTTCGATGAAGGACAACAAGTCATTGGAACGGTTGTTGATCTCGAAAAAGCGAGTTTACCACCTGTGCTGTCTTTACCTGCCTCTGAGCAGGTGAAGTTTGACTGGCAAATAAAATGGCTGCCAGATGGCGTGACGGAGGTGGCAAGTAGCCGCCGGAACTTGCCAAATATGCCTGTATCGATAGAATCCCGGTTGTACACTGACGGACTGTTTAGTTTCTCTGTCAATATCAGTGCAACAACCAGTGGTCCTTCTGAGCAATTGATCAGGCAAGGGCGCAGAACCGTGCAAACCGAAATACGTAATGGCAATGAAATCACTGTCGTCGGTGAACTTCCTCCTTCAACGGCCAAACGTATTGCCGAGAGCATTGTTTTCTCAGCAAAATAGCGTTTAACAGAAATAACGGCCTCAGTGGCAGAAATACAGGGTGATCACATGATGAAAGAATGGGCCACGGTTGTGTCGTGGCAAGACGGTATTGCGACACTGCGTTGTGAAACACAGGCGGGTTGCAGTAGCTGCCATTCACGTTCAGGCTGTGGCGCTCGCGTATTGAATGAGTTAGGGCCGCAAACCGAACATAACCTCCGGGTCAGCGTTAACGAACCTCTTGTACCTGGTCAGAAAGTTGAACTGGGAATACAGGAAGGGAACCTGTTGCGCTCGGCGTTGCTGGTTTATATGACGCCACTTGTTGGTGTGATTGCAGGTGGCGGCGTATTGCAAGCCGTGCTGAAAGCAGATGTATATGCGGTTGTTGGTGCTGTGCTGGGGGGCGGATTAGGATTTCTGATAGCCAAATCACTGGCTGCGAAAATGGATAGTAAAGCAGGCTACCAGCCTGTGATTTTGCAGGTGGGTTTGCCACCTGACGCTTTCCGTTATTCGGTTGACAGTTAACTCCCTGCTTAATTCTGCTTCTTGCCATGCATAAAAATGACACAGTGTTTGCTAACACTGTGTCATTTTTAATTTCTGACGGGTATACGGTTTTGGATCATATGTTCGATCAGTGCGATGAAAAGATCTGCACTTGAAAGCGATGTATATTCAACAGAGAAAAGGATGCGGCCGTGTTTATCCAGCAGACGTATCAGCGGGCTGTTGCTGCCGCCACTGATAAACTGAATATCCTCAACAGGCACTTTCTTTCCTTCATCGGTGGTTAATACCAGGGCGCTCAGGTGTATCTTTTTTTCGTTCAACGCCAGCAGGTTAGCGCCGATAAATCTTTTCAATCCGGAATGTGGATTGATCAGATAGGTAAAAAGAATATCCCCTCCCTGCGCCAGGGTATTTAAGGCCCAGGGGCCACGATACATCAGCTGTTCATTTTTAATCACTTCAATTAATCTTTCCGAATTGGCGATGTTTGGCGTAATTCGGTGCCAGACTTTGCTGTCTTCCTCGCGGAATATCATTGTGTTTAAAATACGGCGTGTGTATTTCCCGGTTCTGAAGCGATATATATCCATAATGCGGTCAAAAGGGATAAAACGGTTTTTCTTATCGGTCTGGCTTATAACTAAAATACCGTTTTCATGAAGCTGATAGATTTGATTTGGCCGTATCAGACGTCGCAGCAGGATAAGGACAATACCCAGGGCAATACTGAGCAGAGCGGACAAAATTACAGTATGCAGTCCCTCAGCGGTCTGGCCAAAGGCCAGCAAAAATGCAATCTGCACTGCACCGCCGATCAATAACAATACAGACAGGACCAGAGTGATCCAAGAGTTGGCTTTGGCAAAGCCATGCTGACTGAGCAGCCGCCCTTCATTGATCATAGTGATAACCTTGTAACCGGATTGAATTAAAAAGAAAAAGATATTTATGGAAGAAGGCGAATAAGAGCTTTAAATGTTTGAAATTATGTAATTTCTTTTATAACAATATATTAAGTTTCAACACGGCTTTGTGTATATGGGGATTTTCCTAAAACCAAACGGCATGCGGCACACGCACGCAATACCTGATGGGGTCAAACCTAGGAGGCACACAGTCACCCGGGTAATGAAAACAAATGAAAATATGAAGATTTCGTCCTGAGAAAGCTCGCATAATCTGGAGTTAGGATGTGGCGAGACTAGGTTTTCACGGTGCTGGCATGTAGAATGCTGCGACTTAGGCGAAAGACAGCCAACCTACAAACCGTCGCTGTATGTTCATGGCGAATGATTCAGAAATACCAAGGTAAAAAAACTTTTATAATGAAGCATATACGAAATTTCTCCATTATTGCCCACATTGACCACGGTAAGTCGACGCTGTCAGACCGTATTATTCAAATTTGCGGTGGGTTATCCGACCGTGAAATGGAAGCGCAGGTCCTCGATTCGATGGATCTTGAGCGTGAACGCGGCATTACCATCAAAGCGCAAAGCGTGACGCTCGACTATAAAGCGAAAGATGGTCAGGTTTATCACCTGAACTTCATCGACACACCGGGCCATGTCGACTTTTCCTATGAAGTTTCCCGTTCTCTCGCCGCCTGCGAAGGGGCGTTATTAGTCGTGGATGCAGGGCAGGGTGTTGAAGCCCAGACGCTGGCAAACTGCTATACGGCAATGGAAATGGATCTGGAAGTTGTGCCGGTTCTGAACAAAATCGACTTACCGGCCGCTGATCCGGATCGTGCGGCGCAGGAAATCGAAGACATCGTGGGTATTGATGCTACGGATGCTGTCCGCTGTTCTGCGAAAACCGGTGTCGGTGTGCCGGAGGTGCTGGAGCGTCTGGTACGTGATGTGCCACCGCCGGTAGGTGATCCTGATGCGCCACTGCAGGCGTTGATCATCGATTCATGGTTCGATAACTATCTCGGCGTTGTCTCTCTGGTACGTATCAAAAACGGCACCATGAGAAAGGGCGACAAAATTAAAGTGATGAGTACCGGACAGGTTTATAACGCCGATCGTCTGGGTATTTTCACGCCTAAACGTGTCGATAAAGACATTCTGAACTGTGGCGAAGTTGGCTGGCTGGTATGTGCGATCAAAGATATTCTCGGCGCACCAGTAGGGGACACACTGACTCTGGCTCGTCAGCCTGCTGACAAAGCACTGCCTGGCTTCAAGAAAGTGAAACCGCAGGTTTATGCTGGCCTGTTCCCGGTCAGCTCAGATGATTATGAAAACTTCCGTGATGCGTTAGGCAAACTGAGCCTCAATGATGCCTCACTGTTCTACGAACCAGAAAGTTCTACTGCGCTGGGCTTCGGTTTCCGCTGTGGTTTCCTGGGGCTGTTGCACATGGAAATCATTCAGGAACGTCTGGAACGTGAATACGATCTGGATCTGATCACCACGGCACCGACCGTAGTTTATGAAGTTCTGACGACCAGCAACGAAACTGTTTATGTAGACAGCCCGTCTAAACTGCCAGCGTTGAATAACATTCTGGAACTGCGTGAGCCTATCGCCGAGTGTCACATGCTGATGCCTCAGGAATATCTGGGCAGCGTGATTACGTTGTGTATTGAAAAACGTGGCGTACAGACCAACATGGTTTACCACGGCAATCAGGTCGCACTGACTTATGAAATCCCGATGGCGGAAGTCGTACTCGATTTCTTTGACCGCCTGAAGTCAACGTCACGCGGTTATGCGTCACTTGATTACAATTTCAAACGTTTTCAGGCTTCTGACATGGTGCGTGTTGATGTTCTAATCAACGGCGACCGTGTGGATGCATTGGCGCTGATCACTCACCGTGGCAATTCCCAGTTCCGTGGACGCCAGCTGGTCGAGAAGATGCAGGAACTGATCCCGCGTCAGCAGTTCGATATTGCTATCCAGGCGGCGATTGGTGCTCATATCATTGCCCGTTCAACCGTGAAGCAATTACGTAAAAACGTTCTCGCCAAATGTTATGGCGGCGACGTCAGCCGTAAGAAAAAACTTTTGCAGAAACAGAAAGATGGTAAGAAACGCATGAAACAAGTGGGTAACGTCGAGTTACCACAAGAAGCGTTCCTGGCCATTCTTCACGTGGGTAAAGACAGCAAGTAAACCCTTAATTGAGTTGTAGGGAGTATGCATGGCTAACATGTTTGCCCTGATTCTGGCGATTGCAACGCTGGTGTCTGGGATTATCTGGTGCCTTGATCGTTTCAAGCTGGCACCTGCACGCCGGGCTAAAATTGCTAAAATTAAGGCTGAAACGGGTGGTGCTGTTGACGATTCAACGTTGAACAAAGTGGCGAAGCAACCGGGCTGGGTAGAAACCTGTGCCTCGGTATTCCCGGTATTGTTGGTTGTGTTTGTGGTGCGTTCATTTATTTATGAGCCTTTCCAGATCCCGTCCGGCTCCATGATGCCAACGCTGCTTATTGGCGATTTCATTGTGGTTGAAAAATATGCGTACGGCCTGAAAGATCCTATTACGCAGACTAAGCTGATCCCAACGGGTGAGCCGAAACGTGGCGATGTTGTGGTATTTAAATATCCGCAAAATCCGAGCGTGGACTATATTAAACGTCTGGTAGGCTTACCGGGTGACAAAGTGACATATGATCCGTTCAGCAAGCAGGTGACCGTTCAGCCTGCCTGTGAAACCGGCAAAAATTGCACCACCGCACTGGCGGTGACATATGACACCGGCGTTGCCAGTGATTTCGTACAGACTTTTGGTCAGTCTTCAGGTGGCGAAGCCAGCAGTGGTTTCTTTGAAACGCCACCGACCAGTAACGTGCCACAAGACGGCGTCCGTCTTGTGCAGCGCAATGAAACCCTGGGTAATGTGACGCATCGTATTCTGACCGTGCCAGGCGCGCGTGACCAACTGGGTGCTTATTATCAGCAACCGGGTCAGCCACTGGGAACTTGGGTGGTGCCGGCCGGCCATTATTTCATGATGGGCGATAACCGTGATAACAGCGCTGACAGCCGTTACTGGGGTTTTGTTCCGGAACAGAACTTAGTGGGTAAAGCTTCCGCAATTTGGATGAGCTTTAAAAAACAGGAAGGTGAATGGCCTACCGGTGTTCGTTTAAGCCGAATCGGTGGAATTCATTAATTTAATGGTGCCTATTACCGCAGCATTATATTTCCACTCGTTGTAGAATATCCTTTCGGGCGATAAAAGTTGGCTCCCCTGATTTTACGTTTTAATTTAAAACGAACTGAGGGAGCCACTGCAAACGAAACAGCTTTGGATTGGCTTAGGGCGAAGCAGGCCTGTTCCGTATGCTGAAGTTTTTGACGCATTCTTAGTCTATTGGTAACTCATGAATCCCATCGTAATAAACAGGCTTCAGCGGAAGCTGGGCTACACTTTTCAACAGCAGGAGCTTTTATTGCAGGCACTGACTCACCGCAGCGCAAGCAGTAAACACAATGAGCGTTTAGAGTTCCTGGGTGACTCAATTCTTAGTTATGTCATTGCTAACGCGTTGTATCATCGTTTTCCTCGCGTAGACGAGGGCGATATGAGTCGTATGCGTGCCACGCTGGTACGTGGAAATACGCTCGCGGAAATGGCACGTGAATTCGATCTCGGCGAATGTTTACGCTTAGGGCCGGGCGAATTGAAAAGTGGTGGTTTCCGCCGCGAGTCGATTCTTGCGGATACGGTGGAGGCACTCATTGGCGGCGTGTTCCTGGACAGTGATATCCAGACCGTCGAAAAGCTGATTCTCGATTGGTACCGTAGTCGTTTAGACGAAATCAGTCCCGGTGATAAGCAGAAAGACCCAAAAACCCGTTTACAGGAGTTTTTACAAGGTCGCCATCTGCCGTTGCCTTCTTATCTGGTTGTGCAGGTTCGCGGTGAAGCGCACGATCAGGAGTTTACCATCCACTGCCAGGTCAGTGGCTTGAGCCAGCCGGTTGTAGGAACCGGTTCAAGCCGCCGTAAAGCCGAGCAGGCGGCAGCGGAACAAGCGCTGATACAGCTGGAGCTTGAATGAGCGAAGAAAAGAATTACTGTGGTTTTGTTGCAATCGTAGGCCGTCCTAACGTCGGTAAATCTACCTTGCTGAATGAATTATTGGGGCAAAAAATCTCCATTACTTCCCGCAAACCGCAAACCACGCGTCACCGCATCATGGGTATCCATACCGAAGGGCCCTATCAGGCTATTTACGTGGACACACCAGGGCTGCACATTGAAGAAAAACGTGCCATCAACCGTCTGATGAACCGCGCTGCAAGCAGCTCAATCGGTGATGTTGAACTGGTGATCTTCGTTGTTGAAGGCACTAACTGGACTGCCGATGACGAAATGGTGGTCAACAAACTGCGTGATTTGAAATCACCGGTTCTGCTGGCAATCAACAAGATTGATAACGTCACCGATAAATCTAAATTATTGCCACATTTGCAATTCCTGAGTGAGCAGATGAACTTCGTCGATATCGTGCCGATCTCCGCAGAGAAAGGTACCAACGTTGATACCATCGCAGCTCTGGTGCGAAAACGCCTGCCGGAAGCGATTCATCACTTCCCCGAGGATTACATTACTGACCGTTCCCAGCGCTTTATGGCTTCTGAAATCATCCGTGAAAAACTGATGCGCTTTCTGGGCGAAGAGTTGCCATATTCAGTGACCGTTGAAATCGAACGCTTTGTCAGCAATGAACGGGGCGGATACGACATTAATGGCCTGATTCTGGTAGAACGTGAAGGCCAGAAGAAAATGGTTATCGGTAATAAAGGCTCTAAAATCAAGACAATCGGGATCGAAGCGCGTCACGACATGGAGAACATGTTCGAAGCGAAAGTCCATCTTGAGTTGTGGGTTAAGGTCAAATCCGGCTGGGCAGACGACGAACGTGCGTTGCGCAGTCTGGGTTATGTAGACGATTTATAAGGTCCGCGCCTATGGAAGGCTGGCAACGCGCATTTGTTTTGCATGGGCGACCTTACAGTGAAACCAGCTTAATGCTGGATTTGTTCACTGAGGGGCAAGGGCGGGTACGCATACTGGCTAAAGGTGCGCGTGGCCGCCGGTCCAATTTAAAAGGCTGCCTGCAGCCTTTTACTCCTTTACTGGTTCGCTGGAGCGGGCGGGGAGAAGTGAAAACCCTGCGTAATGCTGAACCTGTCTCCCTTGCTCTTCCTCTTTCCGGGCTGATGCTTTACAGCGGCTTGTACGTCAATGAGCTCGTTTCACGGGTGCTTGAGCAGGAAGCTAATTACTCATCATTGTTCTTCGATTATCTCAACTGTTTGCAAAATCTCGCGAGTGCCAGCGCGTCTCCTGAATATGCATTACGTCAGTTCGAACTTTCCCTATTGCACCATCTGGGTTACGGCGTGGATTTTCTGCATTGCGCAGGCAGCGGTGAAGAAGTCAGTGACACCATGACGTACCGTTACCGTGAAGAAAAAGGCTTTATTGCCAGTCTGGTGATTGATCATTCCAGCTTTACCGGCCGGGATTTAAAAGCACTGGCCAGCCGTGAATTCCCGGATGTCTCAACGCTGCGGGCTGCAAAGCGTTTCACCCGCATGGCGCTCAAACCTTACCTTGGCAGTAAGCCCCTGAAAAGCCGCGAGCTGTTCCGCCAGTTTCAGGTTAAAAAACCTGTATCACCTTCTGATAATTCTTCCCGCTAATTCGGAATCCGGGCTACACGCCGCCACTCTCAAAGGTGTAAACTGCAGGAATTAGCGTTTTGTTCCATTCATCAATCAATTCATTCTTAAACCTGGAGCTGTTATGGCTGAGTTGCTGTTGGGCGTTAACATTGATCATATCGCGACATTGCGTAATGCACGCGGTACGGCATACCCTGATCCGGTTCAGGCGGCATTTATCGCTGAACAGGCTGGTGCTGATGGGATCACCGTCCACCTGCGTGAAGATCGTCGTCATATCACCGACCGTGATGTACGTCTTCTGCGTCAGACTATCCAAACCCGCATGAATCTGGAAATGGCCGTCACCGACGAGATGGTCGGTATTGCCTGCGAAATTCTGCCGCATTTCTGCTGTCTGGTGCCGGAAAAACGCGAAGAAGTGACCACTGAGGGGGGGCTGGATGTCGCCGGTCAGCTGGATAAAATGACCGTTGCGGTCACGCGCCTAAGCGAAGCGGGCATTCTGGTTTCCCTGTTTATCGACCCGGATATGCGCCAGATTGATGCGGCCGTCGCGGTAGGGGCACCTTACATCGAAATCCATACCGGTGCTTATGCGGAGGCGAAAACTGACCTTGAGCGTCAGGCCGAGCTGGAGCGTATTAAACAGGGCGCAGCTTATGCAGCCGGTAAGGGGCTGAAAGTGAACGCCGGCCACGGATTGACTTACCATAACGTGCAGCCGATCGCCGCACTGCCGGAAATGCATGAGCTCAATATCGGCCATGCGATTATCGGTCAGGCTGTTATTGACGGATTGTCCGGTGCAGTACGCGAAATGAAAAACCTGATGCGGGAAGCGCGCCGGTAATGAGCATTTTAGGTTTAGGTACGGATATCGTTGAAATTTCCCGTATCGAAGCGGTAATTGAACGCAGCGGCGACCGTCTGGCGAAGCGTATTTTGTGCGCGAATGAATGGTCTGTGTATCAGCAGCACCAACAGCCGGTACGTTTCCTCGCGAAACGGTTTGCTGTCAAGGAGGCCGCGGCTAAAGCGCTGGGAACCGGGATCCGCAACGGTCTGGCATTTGAGCAATTTGAAGTCGTCAATGATGTGCTGGGAAAACCGGGGCTGGTTTTTCATGCCCGCGCGGCGGAAATGGCTGCAGAAATGGGGGTGAAATCAGTCCATGTTACGCTGGCTGATGAAAGGCGTTATGCCTGTGCCACGGTAATTATCGAGAACTAACCCCTTCGTACTGCAAGCGGCAGATGCGTTGGCTGCTTTCAGTGACCCGAATCACTTACCTGAATAAGCTCATCGGGATCACTTCACTTGCCGCCTTCCTCCCGCTCGAATTATTTTGGGTGGTTTTGAAAATGCATCACGCCGTTAATTATACGGTGTGATGCAATACCACAAACTTATCCCAAAGCTGTTCGTTGGTTTCGGTGTGTTGCGGATTAATGATGATGGTATTGTCGATCGGGCAGACGCTTTGGCAGGTCGGTTTATCATAATGACCGACGCATTCCGTACAACGATCGCTGTCGATTTCGTAAATCTCACTGCCCATTGAAATCGCCTGATTCGGGCACTCCGGTTCGCACATATCGCAATTAATGCATTTGTGTGTGATCAACAGGGCCATGGCGTTTTCTCTTATATTCAATAAACAGATCAATAATCAGGGCGCGCAGTATAGCAGAATTGCGCTGGCGTAGATTCTGCTCGCGTACCTTTCCATCCTTCAAATGATCCGGATCAAACCAGCTTTTTCACCAATTCTTCGCTGTGACGGATACGCTCCGGTGCATGCGCCGTATCTTGCTGAACCAGTGCGACGAACAATAAATCCGTCAGGGAATATTGCGCCGTACTGGCGGAGAGGGCTGCGCCGCGGGTTGCGGGTAAATCTGCGACCGTATACAAACAATGGTCTGCCTGCTGTTGCAGGGTATTAGGTGAAAAACCGGTGATGGCCAGGACTTTTGCCCCACTCTCGCGGGCGACCTTTGCCGCAAGATTGATTTCGCTCCGTTCACCGCTGAACGAAATCGCCAGCAATAAATCTTCTTTCGACAGCGCCTGTGCGGTGGCAACCAGAACATGCGTATCGGATTCGGCAATTGCCGTGACCCCGATTTTCAGCAGCTTATACGCTAAATCCTTTGCCACTAATCCGGATGCGCCAATGCCACTTAGCACAATTTTTCGGGCACCGGCGAGCATCGACAACGCAATTTGCAGCCGTGGCTCGCTGTTGATATCCAGGGTTGCACGAAGCGCCGATTGTTTCTCAGCCAGTAATTTCTCACCCACAACATGCAGGCTGTCGGTGCTTAAAATCTGATTATGTACAGTGACCGGCTCACTGTTTTCCGGCGATGCCAGTGTTTCACTCATTGCCAGTTTCAGCGCCGGGAAGCCTTTATATCCCAGTTTTTGGGCAAATTTCACCACGCCAGACTGGCTGACACCGGCCTTTTCAGCCAGTTTCTGCGAACTCATATGGCGCGCTTTTTCCGGATGCGCGAGGAGAAAATCAGCCAGTTTGCGGTCATTTTGCGCCAGCGTCGGATAAAGCTGACGGATACGGATCATACAACTCATGGTGGGTTATCCCGGTGTCTCTGAATACTTACATCACGTTTTACGGATTATGTTATCTAAAGTAGCAAATATTCCTCGTATTGATGAATAATATATTCAACTATTGTGTAATAATTTTGAATTAAAAATTCAGGAGAGAATCATGAATCGTCCACTCAATTTAGGCGCACTCGTTTCTGAAAGCCGCAATCCGGATACGATGAACTTAGATGAAATGTCTTCACTGGAATTGGCCACCTGCTTCAATCAGGAAGACCGCAAAGTGCCGGAAGCCATCAATAAAGTTCTGCCTTATATCGCACAGGCTATTGATAAAGCGGCGGCTTCTTTTAAATCCGGCGGACGCCTGATTTACCTTGGTGCCGGCACCAGCGGACGTCTTGGCGTTCTGGATGCTTCGGAATGTCCGCCAACGTTTGGCGTGCCGCACGGCATGGTTGTCGGGCTGATTGCCGGCGGGCCGGGTGCGCTGCTCAAAGCGGTAGAAGGTGCGGAAGACAGTGAATCGCTGGGCGTTGAAGACTTAAAAAACATCAATCTGAACGCGGATGACACCGTCGTCGGATTAGCCGCAAGCGGACGCACCCCTTATGTCATCGGTGCTTTGCGCTATGCCTTCGAAACGGGCTGCGCCACAGTGGCGATTTCCTGTAACCCGGATTCGCCAATTGCCCGCGAGGCGGCTATCGCGATTTCTCCGGTTGTCGGGCCGGAAGCGCTGACCGGTTCAACCCGTCTGAAATCCGGCACGGCGCAGAAGCTGGTGCTGAATATGATTTCAACCGGGGCGATGGTCAAAAGTGGCAAGGTTTATCAGAACCTGATGGTAGATGTGAAGGCGACCAATGTGAAGCTGGTCGATCGTGCCTGCCGGATCGTTGTTGAGGCCACAGGGGCCTCCCGTGCTGATGCTGAACAGGCACTCTCTCAAACCGATTTTGAAGTCAAACCGGCTATTCTGATGGTGCTGGCAGGCATTGACGCGGAGCAGGCCAAAATACGACTGACTAAACACCATGGATTCCTGCGCGCGGCACTGACTGATTAAACTCAAGGAGTTAAGCATGGCGATGGCAATGGATAAAACTCATCTGCTGGCTGCGAAGATTTTGCAGGGCGTCGGCGGTGAAGGGAATATCAGCAAGCTGGAAAACTGCATGACCCGCGTCCGCGTGGAAGTGTATGACGATAACCGGCTGGATCTGGTCAGCCTGAAAACACTGGAAGGTATCAAAGGATATCTTAAACAAGGTGACCAGCATCAGTTTATTGTTGGCCCGGGTGCGGCGGCAAAAGTGGTGGATGAGATGCGTCTGTTGCTGAGTCCGACAGGGACGGCAAATTCGTCGGGAGAAAATGACATTGCCCGGAATAAAGCCAGCGCCAAAGCGAAGTACTCTGCACCGATGAGCGGGGCGCTGCGCAAACTGGCTGATGTCTTTATCCCGCTGATCCCGGCATTTATTGCCTCAGGGCTGATTATGGGCATTATTAACCTGCTCAAACGGCCGGATATCGCCGGTTCCATTGCCCTTGATTATCCTAACGTGCTTGGCTTGCTGGCGATTTTTGGTGGTGCTGTATTTGCCATCATGAATATTTTAGTCGGCGTGAACGCGGCGCGCGTTTTCGGCGGTTCTCAGGCCATGGGCGGTGTGATGGCGGGGATCCTCTCCAGCCCTGCACTGGCGCAAATTACCCTGTTTGGTGAAACTTTACAGCCGGGGCGCGGCGGTGTGATCGCTGTATTACTGGTCGTCGCGCTGATGTGCTGGCTGGAGAAGAGGCTGCGTCAGTGGTTGCCGGAATCTGTCGAACTGATCCTTAATCCGCTGATGACGACCCTTATCACTGCGACACTGGCGATTGTTATCCTTCAGCCTGTCGGTGGTTATATCTCTGACGGCATCGCGCAGGGTGTCAATATTGCCATCGATAAAGGTGGGTTACTGGTGGGCGCGATACTGGCGGGGACATTTTTGCCGCTGGTATTATCCGGGCTGCATCAGGGGCTGGTGCCGATCCACGTTGAGCTGATCCAGGCACATGGTTCTAATCCACTGCTGCCGATTTTAGCCATGGCGGGCGTGGGGCAGGTGGGCGCGGCAATTGCGGTGTATATTAAAACCCGAAACACACGGCTGAAAAAAGTGATTAAAGGCGCGCTGCCGGTGGGTATTCTCGGTATTGGTGAACCATTAATATTCGGTGTTACCTTGCCGCTCGGTCGTCCTTTTATTGGTGCGTGTCTGGGCGGAGCCGTCGGGGGTGCGCTAATCTGTTACTGGAAAGTCGCGACGGTCATCACGTTTGGTATTTCCGGACTGCCGCTGGCACTGACCATTATTTCCGGCAAAGTGATGTTGTATCTGACGGGTTTAGTCATTACGGTATTGGCTGGTTTTATTTTTACCTGGTTGATGGGGTTCAACGATCCCGAGGAGTAACGGATTGAGTAGGAAGCCTGATCGGCGGGTAGTCTTTTTTGATCTTGATGGCACGCTGCACCAGCAGGATATGTTCGGCAGCTTTCTGCGATTTTTGCTCAGACGGATGCCGCAGAATCTGATTTTAGTCGTGCCGGTTCTGCCACTGATAGGAATCGGGCTGTTTATCCATGGGCGCGCCGCGCGCTGGCCGATGAGCCTGTTACTGTGGGCTATTACTTTTGGTCACAGTGAAGCGCGGCTAAAAGCGCTGGAGCTGCAATTTGTGACTGCCTTTCGCGAGAAAGTGGTGGAGTTTCCGGTGGTGCAGCGCAGGCTGCGTGAATATCTCGACAGCGATGATACTGAAGTCTGGTTGATCACCGGATCACCGGAGAATCTGGTAAAGCAGGTCTATAATACGTCCCTGTTTTTGCCACAGGTCCGTCTGGTCGGCAGCCGGATCGCCCGGGGTAAAGGCGGTTGGGTGTTACCCTTGCGTTGCCTGGGTGAGGAGAAAGTGGTGCAGCTCGAAAGCCGCATTGGTTCTCCGCTTAAACTTTACAGCGGATACAGCGACAGTAAGCAGGACAACCCGTTATTGTTCTTTTGTGAACACCGTTTTCGCGTCAGTAAACAGGGTGAGTTACAGCAACTCGAATAACGGCCAGCACAAAATTCAGCTAAAATGTCTGCCGGTAAAAAATAATTGAGGTTGAAGTGGCAGACGCAGAATTGGCAGTAATAAATGATGATGAACACTGGATGCGGTATGCCATGACGCTGGCGCTGAAAGCGCAGGACGAAGGCGAAGTGCCGGTGGGGGCAGTGCTGATTTTAGACAATCAGGTGATTGGCGAAGGCTGGAACCGGTCTATCGGTCATCATGATCCGACAGCGCATGCGGAAATCATGGCATTACGTCAGGGCGGTGACACCATATGCAATTATCGCCTGCTTGACGCCACACTTTACGTCACGCTGGAACCTTGTGTTATGTGCGCCGGGGCGATGATCCACAGCCGGATCCGCCGCGTGGTGTATGGTGCCGCTGACGCTAAAACCGGTGCTGTGGGATCGTTGCTCGATATACTGCGCCATCCGGGCATGAATCATCAGATAGACATTACTGCGGGTGTACTGGCAGAAGCCTGTTCGGAACAACTGAGTCGTTTTTTCCGTTTTCGCCGCAGCCAGAAAAAAGCGCTGCGACTGGCAGAGCGTGCTGCTCAGGCGGGTAATGCGTCGGATGAACAGGCCTGATAAACAGGCCTGCCAGCCTTACGGTGCCAGGGCTTCCTGCGCATTGACCACCGGATACCCCTGACCTAACTGAGCCTGTAAGGCGGCTTTCTGTGCCTGCTGTTTTTCCTTTTCCATCAGGTATCCCACCAGACTCAGCTGATAACGACGGATATTCTCCACATAGTTATACGCCTGCGTACCACGCGCATATCCGTAACTCGTCCGGCTGAAGAAGCGTTTCTGATTCAGCATCGGCAAGCGTTGCTTCACATCAGCCCAGCTGTCAGGATTGCCTTTTTGCTGCGCCGTCAGCTTACGGGCATCCAGCATATGACCATAACCCATGTTATAAGCGGCAAGGGCAAACCAGATCCGTTCATCCTGCGGAATTGATTCCGGCATTTTATCCATCAGATGCGACAGATACTGGGCACCGCCGCGAATGCTCTGTTCGGCGTCAGTACGGTCGTCGACATTCAGCCCGCCAGCGGTTGCACGGGTCAGCATCATCACACCCCGTACGCCGGTCGGGGATTTCGCCTGCGGATCCCAATGTGACTCCTGATAGGCGATGGCAGCCAGTAAACGCCAGTCAATATTCCCGGCATATTTTTCAAACAGCGGCTGTAAATCCGGCAGCGTACTGTCGATGGCGTTAAGGAAAGTCCGGGTATCGACGTAATCAAAATCGCCCACATGCCCGAGATATTTCTCCTCCAGCTTTTCCAGTGTACCGTCTTCAGAAATCTGGCTGAAAAAGTCCAGCATGGCGGCCGAGAGGCTGTCGTCATCAGGTTGCTTGCGGTAGTACCAGGTCACGGGTTCGTCATCAGTGGCATCAAAAGCCACCGCCAGACGCGGATAGACGCGCTGCATCAGCGCGATAGTCACCGAATCGCCCAGCGTATAATCGAGTTTGCCGTTCTCGACTTGCTGCAACAAATCGCGTGGCGACATCTTATCGGTTGTGGTCCACGTGAGGCCGGGATACTTTTTACTGGCGTCTTCGAGTGTGGCGATATGTGCGCTGCCGGCAGACACCACCAGCGAGCCTTTGATGTCCGCAAAGCTTTTCGGACGCACGGCACCCTGCCGGTAAACCAGCTGCTGGGAAACGGAATAGTACTCCGGACCGGCGCGGTAGTTTTTCAGCCGCGCATTGTTATATACCAGCCCGGAAGCCAGCAGGTCAGTATGATCATGGTCCAGATCGTCAAACATGCTCTCGATGGTGGTGTGCTGTGTCACGACCAGCCGCACGCCCAGATAATCTGCAAAGCGTTTAGCCAGTTCGTAATCGAAGCCGAGATTACCTTCCGGAGATTCCATAAAAGTCAGTGGAGAATTGAGCGTGCTTACGCGCAATTCTCCACGGGATTTTATGTGATCCAGCTGGTCGCCTTCACCTCTGTGCCATGGGACTGCGGGCCATAAAGCCAGCGCCAGTAACAGGGCGGCGATCCCCACCAGGACATAATTAATTTTTAGTCGCGTCAAATAGTTATCTCGCTGCGGCGCTCTTGTTTTTTTACGCTATGCTGTGCAGTTAGTATGGTTATATCCCCAGTGCTGACGCATTTTGCTCAACAAAACGGCAGTCTGCAACTTTATTCATGATACCCGCAAGATATGTGGGCCTATAAATGAATATCAAGTTTCCCTGCGCAAACGGTTTCGTCGGACGCCAGCTTTCTTTATAATAGCCCGCGTTTTCCCCCTGTTGCGCCCAATGAAGCACTGTGGTCAGTGTCTTCGAAGACGAGAGATCTGTCATTATGGAAATACTGCGTGGTTCGCCCGCTTTGTCGGCTTTTCGCATTAATAAATTGTTGTCCCGTTGTCAGGAAGTCCGCCTTCCGGTCAGCGATATTTACGCCGAATATGTACACTTTGCCGATGTCAGCGCGCCGCTGAATTCGGACGAACAAACCAAGTTACAACGCCTTCTGAAATACGGTCCTTCTCTCGCTGAACATGCTCCTTCTGGTCGTTTACTGTTAGTGACCCCGCGCCCCGGCACCATTTCTCCGTGGTCTTCCAAAGCTACCGATATCGCACACAATTGCGGCCTGTCACAGGTTCTGCGTCTGGAGCGCGGTCTGGCATTTTATGTTCAGGCACCGCAACTGGCCGAAGCTCAGTGGAGCGAACTGGGTGCCTTGCTGCATGACCGCATGATGGAAACCGTCTTTGGCCAGCTGGAAGACGCCAGCGCGCTGTTTGCACAGCATCAGCCTGCCCCTGTGCAACATGTGGATATCCTCGGTGAGGGCCGTGGCGCACTGGAAGCCGCCAATACCAAATTAGGTCTGGCGCTGGCGCAGGACGAAATTGATTATCTGATGGCTGCCTTTACGTCGTTGGGGCGCAACCCGACGGATATCGAACTGTATATGTTCGCACAGGCAAACTCAGAACACTGTCGTCACAAAATCTTCAACGCAGACTGGATTATCGACGGTAAAACGCAGCCGAAATCCCTGTTTAAGATGATTAAGAACACCTTCGAACACACCCCTGATCACGTGCTGTCTGCGTATAAAGATAACGCCGCCGTGATGGAAGGTTCACAGGTCGGCCGTTTCTACGCTGATGCAAAAGACGGTCTGTATGATTTTCATCAGGAACAGGCGCATATCCTGATGAAGGTCGAGACCCATAACCACCCGACGGCGATCTCTCCGTGGCCGGGTGCGGCCACCGGTTCCGGCGGCGAAATCCGTGATGAAGGCGCAACCGGCCGTGGTGCGAAACCTAAAGCCGGTCTGGTCGGTTTCTCCGTTTCCAACCTGCGTATTCCGGGTTTTGAACAACCATGGGAAGAAGACTTTGGTAAGCCGGATCGTATCGTTACCGCGCTGGATATTATGACCGACGGTCCGCTGGGCGGGGCCGCATTTAACAACGAATTTGGTCGTCCGGCATTACTGGGCTACTTCCGTACTTATGAAGAAAACGTCAACAGCCACAACGGCCCGGAGCTGCGCGGTTATCATAAACCGATCATGCTGGCGGGCGGTATCGGTAACATCCGTGCTGATCACGTACAAAAAGGTGAAATCACCGTTGGCGCGAAACTGATCGTTCTTGGTGGTCCGGCGATGAATATCGGTCTGGGCGGCGGTGCGGCATCTTCTATGGCTTCCGGTCAGTCTGATGCCGATCTGGATTTTGCTTCCGTACAGCGCGACAACCCGGAAATGGAACGCCGTTGTCAGGAAGTGATCGACCGCTGCTGGCAACTGGGCGAAGCCAACCCGATTTTATTTATCCATGACGTCGGTGCGGGCGGTTTATCGAATGCCATGCCGGAGCTGGTCAGTGATGGTAACCGTGGCGGCCGTTTCCGGCTGCGCGATATCCTCAACGACGAACCGGGTATGAGCCCGCTGGAAGTCTGGTGTAACGAATCGCAGGAACGTTATGTGCTGGCGGTTTCTCCGGCGCAGCTGGAACAGTTCGATGCGATCTGCCAGCGCGAACGCGCTCCTTATGCGGTCATCGGCGAAGCCACTGAAGAAATGCATCTTTCTCTGGAAGACAGCCATTTCGACAACCAGCCAATAGATATGCCGCTGGATGTGCTGCTGGGCAAAACGCCAAAAATGACCCGCGACGTCACCACGCTGAAAGCCAAAGGCGATGACCTGAATGCGGAAAATATTCAGATTGCTGAAGCGGTAAACCGTGTTCTGCATCTGCCGGCCGTGGCCGAGAAAACCTTCCTGATCACCATCGGTGACCGCACTGTCACCGGTATGGTCGCACGTGACCAGATGGTCGGCCCGTGGCAGATCCCGGTAGCCGACTGCGCAGTCACCACCGCCAGCCTCGACAGCTACCACGGCGAAGCGATGTCACTGGGCGAACGTGCGCCGGTTGCCTTGCTGGATTTCGCCGCTTCCGGTCGCATGGCCGTTGGCGAAGCACTGACGAATATCGCGGCGGTAGAAATCGGCAGCCTGAAACGCGTTAAGCTTTCTGCTAACTGGATGTCTGCGGCCGGTCATCCTGGGGAAGATGCCGGTTTATACGCCGCCGTGAAAGCGGTAGGCGAAGAACTTTGTCCGGCGCTGGGCATTACCATCCCGGTGGGCAAAGACTCCATGTCGATGAAAACCCGCTGGCAGGAAGGTAACGAACAACGCGAGATGACTTCGCCGTTGTCACTGGTGATCACCGCGTTTGCCCGTGTCGAAGACGTTCGTCATACCGTGACGCCACAACTGCGCACCGATAAAGGTGACACCGCGTTGCTGCTGGTGGATCTGGGTGCCGGTCATAACGCACTGGGTGCCACGGCGCTGGCACAGGTTTACCGTCAGCTCGGCAATACACCGGCGGATGTGCGCAGCGCAGAGCAACTGGGCGGCTTCTTCAATGCCATGCAGGCGCTGGTGTCTGAGCAGAAATTACTGGCATATCATGACCGTTCCGACGGTGGTCTGCTGGTGACGCTGGCTGAAATGGCCTTCGCAGGGCATTGCGGCCTGACCGCAGATATCGCGGCGCTGGGCACTGATGCGCTGGCGGCATTGTTCAACGAAGAACTGGGCGCGGTGATCCAGATCCGTGCATCAGACCGTGAAGCGGTTGAGAAAACGCTGGCTGATTTTGGTCTGGCGGATTGCACGCATTACCTCGGCAGCGTCGAAACCGGTGACCGCTTCATCATTTCTTCTGGTGACAAGCCGGTGTACAGCGAAAGCCGCACCACGCTGCGTACCTGGTGGGCTGAAACGACCTGGCAGATGCAACGTCTGCGCGACAACCCTGAATGTGCCGATCAGGAACATCAGGCGAAAACCAACGATCTGGATCCGGGGCTGAACGTCAAACTGACCTTTGCCCCTGACGAAGACGTGGCCGCACCTTACATCGCGAAGGGCGCGCGTCCGAAAGTTGCCGTGCTGCGTGAGCAGGGCGTGAACTCCCACGTTGAAATGGCGGCTGCCTTCCACCGTGCCGGTTTTGATGCGGTTGATGTCCACATGAGTGATTTGCTGGCCGGTCGCCGGGATTTGCAGGATTTCCATACGCTGGTGGCGTGCGGCGGATTCTCTTACGGTGATGTGCTGGGCGCGGGTGAAGGCTGGGCGAAATCAGTTCTGTTCAATGACCGCGTGCGTGAAGAGTTCGAAGAATTCTTCCACCGTCCGCAAACGCTGGCGCTGGGTGTGTGTAACGGCTGTCAGATGATGTCTAACCTGAAAGAGCTGATCCCCGGTGCGGAACATTGGCCACGCTTCGTGCGTAACCTGTCTGACCGTTTCGAAGCACGTTTCAGCCTGGTGGAAGTGGCTGCCAGCCCGTCGATGTTCATGCAGGGTATGGCCGGTTCACGTATGCCAATCGCCGTTTCCCACGGGGAAGGGCATGTGGAAGTGCGTGACGCCGCGCATCTGGCGCAAATTGAGCACAGTAATCTGGTAGCGCTGCGTTTCGTGGATAACAACGGTCAGGCGACCGAAAGCTATCCGGCGAACCCGAACGGCTCTTCGAACGGCATCACGGCGGTGACCAACCTGTCAGGCCGCGTTACCGTGATGATGCCGCATCCGGAGCGCGTTTTCCGCACTGTCAGCAACTCATGGCATCCGGAAGAATGGGGCGAAGACAGCCCGTGGATGCGCATGTTCCGCAATGCCCGTAAACAGCTTGGCTAACGCTTAACGGGCTTCAGTAATAAAAATCCGCAGTGCGAAAGCCTGCGGATTTTTTTATGAAACTTACTTATTCCTTACGTTCTGTTTACTTATGGTATTATCTTCAGGGTAGGAATTCTCTTATAATATAATCGGCAATCACTTAAATTTCAGGTAATTAAAAAATAATAAGGGTATTGTTTTTAACTCGTTTAATTATTTTCCAGACGTGATTAGGTATAATAATTCATTACGTCAGGGAGTTATTTGAAAAGATGTTTTATAAAAAAATTGCCAGGGATTTAAGTTTCACCGTTGTTCTCGCCTGTTGTGTGCCCGCTTTTGCCGCCAATAATAGTGCCTATCCCACGGATGATCCAAAGCCATCACAGAAAGAGTCTATCTTTCCCGGAATATGGTCAGATTTTAAAGACAAGGTTTCGACGACGTGGAATGATTCTGATTCGCAGGATCTGTATTTACCGGTTATTACCTGGCATAACCGCCTGACCTACGATAAAGAGAAAACCGATAAATATAACGAACGTCCGTGGGGCGGAGGTTATGGTATTTCCCGGTACGATGAAAAGGGTAACTGGAATGGCATTTATTTAATGGCGTTTAAAGACTCCCATAATAAATGGGAACCCATCGGGGGTTACGGTTGGGAAAAAATATGGACACCTGCAGAAGATAAGAACTTCCGCTTAGGGCTGGGGTATACCGCAGCGGTCACAGCTCGTGACGACTATAAATATATCCCGATTCCGATCGTTTTACCGCTGGCTTCCATCGGTTATAACAAACTTACCTTCCAGGCGACATATATTCCGGGAACTTACAATAACGGCAATGTGTTCTTTGCGTGGCTGCGTTATCAGTTCTGATCCGCTTTCTTTGTGACTGAACAAAGCCCGGATACAGGTTGTGAACCTGATCCCCCACTTTTGATGAATATTCCACTATGCTGAAAATTCACCGCAGGAATCAATCTGTTGGCTTCTGCGGCGTTTTTTGTTTTCAGGGAATCTACAAAACACTTCATCAAGAGGATCACTCGTGAAAAAAGCATCCCGTTATTTTGCGTTGTCAGCACTTGCCTGCGTTTTACCTCTCACTTTGCCTGTCGCTCAGGCTGCCCAGTCCGATAATTTAGAACTGCAACAGGTGCTGGTGCTCAGCCGCCACGGTATCCGTGCGCCGCTGGTCAATTATGGTGATGTGCTTGCCGAATCGACAACGCACACCTGGCCGGTGTGGAAAACCGAAGGCGGTTTGCTGACACCAAAAGGTGGTCAGGTTTCCGAACATATGGGGCATTATTTCCGTGCCTGGCTGGCGCAGGACAAACTGCTGCCTGCCGCCGGATGCCCTGAAAATACGCAAGTCTTTACCTACGCTAACAGTTTGCCGCGCACCATTGATACCGCGAAACACTTTACCGGCGGGGCTTTCCCCGGCTGCGATGTCCCGGTGCTGAATCGCGTAGAGATCGGCAAAATGGATCCCGTTTTTAACCCGATCATTACCGCAGAAGTGAATGATACTTTCAAAACCAGCGCCCTGAACTCGATTAATCAGCACGCAGGCGAGGGCGGACTGGCAGGGCTGAATCAGCGTCTCAAGCCGAACTATCAGTTGCTGGAAAGCATCCTCGATTATAAAAACAGTAAAATCTGCAAAGAGAAAAAACAGTGCGATCTGGCTTCGCAGCCGTCAGACGTGGTGCTGACCCAGGGCAAGGAACCGGGCATTACCGGCCCGCTACGAATGGCGACCGGGGCAACCGATGCCTTCATGTTGCAGTATTACGAAGGTTTCCCGATGAAGGATATTGCCTGGGGGAAAGTTGATACACCAGACCAATGGACGAAGCTGGAAACTATCAAAAATTTGTATCACGAAACACTGTTCGGATCGCCAGCGATTGCGGCCAACGCAGCTAAACCGTTGCTGACCTTTATCGCCGGTGTGCTTGATCCGAAGCTGGCGTCAACCGCTGATCAGAAGGCCGCCCAACAGGCAAAACTGGCGGTGCTGGTCGGGCATGATTCGAATATCGCTTCCCTGCTGGCTGCACTGAAAACGCAGGATTACCAGTTACCGGGGCAGTATGAACGTACGCCTATCAGCGGCACGGTGGTCTTCCAGCGCTGGCACGATAAAAAAGCGGATAAGGATTTGATGAAAATTGAATATGTTTATCCGACTGCCCGCCAGATCCGCAATAATGTGGCGCTGAGCCTCAAAAATCCTCCGGAACGTGTGACGTTGCACATCGAAGGATGTACCACCGACAAGCAGGGTTTCTGTCCGATGGAACAGTTTACCCAGGCATTGCAAAAAGATATGCAGGGCTGAGTTTGTTAGCCGCTAACTGGCAATAGATAGTGATTTAAGTTAGTTAGCGGCATCAATCCATTGTCCGATAATGTGTCAGGCTTTCTGACTCTGGCACATTATGACGTCTTCTTCGTTTTACCTCAGCGCCCGTCAGCGGGCCGAAATTACTCTCCGCTCACGCCATTACTGGTGGAGGCTGGAAATCCCCACCTGGTTGCTGATTGTCTCAGTCTACAGCGGCTGGTTCGCTAGCGTTTTTTTCTGGCATGGTCTCGGTCCATGGCTCGGAACACCGCTGCTTATCTGGTTCACTACCTGGTATATGTCACTGCAACATGAACTCATCCACGGTCACCCTACCCGCAAACCCTGGCTGAATCAGTTATTTGGCATGCTGCCGCTGGCGGTCTGGTATCCCTATGGCCTGTATCGGGATACGCATCTGCAACATCACCGCAATGAACATCTGACGCTGCCCGGCGACGATCCTGAAGCTTATTATTTCAGCCGTACAACCTGGGAAAATCTGTCACCCGCGATGAAAACTGTTGTCCGTTTGCGCAATACCTTGCCGGGGAGAATGTTCATTGGCCCGCTGTCAGATATTGTGAGTGCGCTGACCGGCGCGCTGATGGCCGTATTGCGTGGCGAGTGGCGTACGGTGAGTATGTGGCTGATGCATGGCGTATTGCTGGTAGCCCTGTTCAGCGTGATGGCGCAACGCGGGTTATCGCCGCTGTATTTTATTCTGGCAGTAAGTTATCCCGCCCTGAGCCTGACCAAAGTCCGATCTTTCTTTGAACATCGCGCAGAGCATTTGCCGCAGGCCCGATCGACGCTCAATGAAGCCGGTTTTGTGTGGCGTCTGCTGTTTCTGAATCTGAATTATCATCTGGTACATCACGATTTACCCGGCGTGCCGTGGTATGCGCTGCGACAGGTCTACGTCGCTGACCGTGAGGCGTATATTCAGCGCAGCGAGGGTTTCGTCGTGCATGGTTACCGCCAGTGGTTCCGCGATCACACGCAGATACCTGTAGATGTTGAAGCTCATCCTTTTGCCGCCGGGAAATCTCCGGCGCAACCTGTGCTCAGCGACTATGATTATCAGCAGGATACCCCCTGACGGAGTGGCCAGATGATGCTGATGTCTTTGCCGATGTATGCGATTTCTCCCGCTGATGTGGAAGCGTTCGCCGACGTGCTACGCCAAAAACTCCGGCAACTCGGCCTCGCTTCAACACCGGATGCGCTGAACTGGCCGCAGGATTTATTCAGCCACTGGCAGGCACCGGATTTGTTGCTCAGCCAGACCTGCGGTTTTCCGCTGATGGAAAGTTTGCCCCAGGTTCAGCTGGTGGGCACATTCAGTTACCATGCCCCCGGCTGCGACGGTTTCCGTTATCGCAGTTTTTTACTGGCGCGTGAGGAGGATGCCGGATTACATCTGGCTGATTTTCGCCACCGGCGGCTGGCGTTTAACAGTACCGATTCCCAGTCAGGTTATAACAGCCTGCGCGCACTGGTCGCGCCGCTGGCCAAAGACGGAAGGTTTTTCTCACAGGCCACCGCCACCGGAGGGCACCGCGAATCGCTTCATTACGTTCAGCAAAATCTTGCCGATCTTGCCGCGATTGACTGCGTAACGCTGGAACTCCTGCGGCGTACCGGGTCCCGTTCCCTCACCGGGCTGGAGGTGATCGGACAAACCGCCGCTGTGCCCGGTTTACCGATGATCACCTGTGCGCAAACTTCTTCGGAGGATCTGGCGATTTTACGGCAGGCGTTGCACGACATTGTGGATGAGCCGGTCAGTAAACCCTTACTTATTGAAAAATTCACCGAAGTTCCACGACAGGCCTACCAGGTGATCAGCCAGATGAAAGCGTTAGCTCTGGCGCTCGGCGTCAGTGAGCTGATGCCTGAGTTGTCAAAAACGGCATAAAAAAACCGGGCGCGGTGCCCGGTTGTCGTTTTCCTGCATCACAGGATCAGTGCGTTTCGATCGGGAAATCTTCGTTAATGTCCCCCCATTCAGCCCACGAACCGTCATATAACAGCACATCTTTAACGCCCAGCGAATCAAGTCCGAATGCCAGGGCGGCGGCTGTAACACCTGAACCGCAACTGGTGATGACCGGTTTATCCAGATTGACGCCCAGACGTTCAAACGTCGCCTTCAGATCTGATGGCGATTTCAGATGTCCGTCCTGCGTCAGTTCGGTAAACGGCACACTCAGGCTGCCGGGAATATGCCCGCCGTGCAGCCCTGGCCGCGGTTCCGGCGCCTCGGCTTTAAAGCGTGCCAGCGAACGGGCGTCGATAATCTGCACCTTGCCGATCGCGTCTTTCACCTGACCAGCACTGACCACCACCGGACGCACCAGCCTGGCATTAAACGTTGTGGGTACGCGGGTGTGCTCGCCGCTTTGTGTCGGCTTACCTTCGGCAATCCATGCATTCAGACCCCCATCCAGCACGCGTACGCTTTTGGCACCGAAACTGGTCAGCATCCACCACACACGCGGCGCGGAGAAGAGATCGCCTTCGTCATACAGTACGATGGTTTGCGTATCGGCCACGCCTAAACGGCTCATTGACGCAGCGAATTCCTCCGCTGTCGGCATCATGTGTGGCAGGCCGGTACTGCAATCAGAAATGCTGTCGACTTCCACATAAATCGCGTTGGGAATATGCGTTTCGAGATATTTTGCGTGGAAATCGATGGGCGGTGTAATGCCCGGTTTGGATTTACGACAATCGATAATGACCACGTCCGGTGAGTTCAGATTCTTCGCCAGCCAGTCGGTAGATACGGTATGGGTAGAAAAAGTCATGTTTTGTTGCCTTATCTTTTTGTGAGGTCAGCCTCAGAGATCGCCCGGGATCAGAGAATACATCCGGGCATCACATGGCTGACCATGATAATAAAGCCGGTTACGGTGCAGGCCTTCTGATATCGCGCCCGTTTTTTCCGCTACCCGGCGGCTGCGTTCGTTGCCCTCCATCACCACGATTTCCAGACGGGTCAGCTCCAGCTCAGTAAACGCAAAGCGTGCCGCCGATCTGGCTGCCAGCGTCGCCAGCCCGTGGCCGGTATAACCGGTACGGATCCAGTAACCGAGATTGGCGAATTTGTACTCGGGCGTAATGCGGTTGATGCCCACGCTGCCAATCAGATTACCGCCTGAACGCTCAAAGATACAAAAATTGAATTCTGTGCCGCGATGGCGTTTCTGCTCGCTGTCGGCCAGGTATTTCCGGCTGTCTTCATGCGAATATTTATCGGTACACCAGGACTCCCATGCGCCGATATCCTTTACAGACGCTTTAACTGCCGCAAAATGCGTGACGGCCTCAAGTTCAGTCGCTACACGAATTTCGAATTCTTCATCCTGATAAATCTGGCGTGTCATCATGGGCGTTAACCTGTCATTGGGGAAACCAATTATTTAGCAAACCAAAAAAGTCAGCCTCACATATCCGGCATCTGTATGTCAATTGGTGAAAATGACCATTAACCAAGAAAAAACAGCAGGCTGCCCGCTGTGGTTTTTTACGTTTCGGGTACCAGTATCACCAGTTTACATTCTGCATATCCGGCCGGGAAAAAGGTCTGTTGCCGGTAACAGATTTCACCCTGAAGCGGGTGATGGAAACGCCGTTCACCTCCCTCACGCGCCAGCACTTCCTGCTGTGACCACCACTGGTTGAACTCGTGGCTGCGCTCACGCAGGTTGATCACCGACTGGCGGACGGCTTCCGAATGGGCGTAATGACTGGTTTCGGCGCGAAACTCCGCCACCACCCGTTTGGCGCGTTCCGGCCAGTTTGTGACCAGCCGGCGAGCCAGCGGATGCAGGAACATGAACTCCAGCAGATTAGGGTGTTCATCCACTCCCAGCCAGCCACCGAACAACGCTCCTGCCTGGGGATTCCATGCCAGCACATTCCAGGCACTGTCGAGCAGATAACCGGGGCAGGTGAGTTGACTGACGCAATCTTTAAGGCCGGCGTCCGGCGCGCCGGAAGAGGGCAACACCCGGGGATCTTTCACCGACGCCAGACTGAATAAATACTCGCGCGCGGCAGACTCCATGCGCAGCGCTTTTGCCAGTCTGTCGAGTGTCGCAGCGGAAATGGACACATCGCGGCCCTGCTCAATCCACGTATACCACGTTGCACTGATCCCGCTGATTTGCGCCAGTTCTTCGCGGCGCAAACCGCTGGTTCTGCGGCGGGAGGAACCGGGAAGCCCGACCATTTCAGGCGTGACACGTTCGCGGTGAGTACGTAAAAACGTGCCCAGCGCTTTCGGCCCGCTGAGCGACTCTGCATTATCAGTCATGACATTCTCTTAAACAGGAAGTAACTGATACCAGTATAAATGCTCATATTGTTCTCGTATAGAACTCTGCCTATAGTGATTTTGAAACATGAGAAACCCAGATTCTTATTACAAAAACAAGACAGACAGGAGCAATGATGAATACCAAAAATACTCACAGTGAGGCTGTTGATAAGCAGTTTGGCTCACAGGCACAGGATTACCTGACCAGTGCGGTTCATTCGCAGGGCGCGGATTTACAACGTCTCGCTGCCTTGCTGGCACCCTATAAGGAAGCGCAGGTCATTGATCTGGGGTGCGGCGCAGGGCACGCCAGCTTTGTTGCCGCAGGCGTGGTTAAAAATGTGATTGCTTACGATTTGTCGGCGCAGATGCTGGATGTGGTCATGCTGGCTGCCCGGGATAAGCAACTGACCAATATCACTGTGCAACAGGGCATGGCGGAATCGCTGCCTTTCGAGGATCATAGCGCTGAGGTGATCATCAGCCGCTATTCCGCGCACCACTGGCATGATGTCGGGCAGGCGCTGCGCGAAGTGGCACGCGTGCTGAAGCCAGGCGGTAAATTTATCATGATGGATGTGGTGTCACCGGGACACCCGTTGCTGGATATTTATCTGCAAACCGTCGAAGTGCTGCGCGACACCTCGCATGTTTGCAATTAT
Source organism: Rahnella sp. PD4 (assembly GCF_049199325.1). Lineage (NCBI taxonomy): Bacteria > Pseudomonadati > Pseudomonadota > Gammaproteobacteria > Enterobacterales > Yersiniaceae > Rahnella > Rahnella sp. PD4. The sequence goes on from NZ_JBLZQF010000003.1 coordinate 500,097, forward strand.
TCACCAGGTGAATGGCTGAATATGGTGGCTGAAGCCGGGCTGATTGCCCGTGAGGTCACGACAGATCGTCTGCCGCTGGAGTTCACCAGTTGGATTGCCCGTATGCGTACGCCGGAACATTTCGCCGTTGCTATCCGCGAACTGCAAAAAGTCATGTCGGATGAGGTGGTACAACATTTTGAGATCCAGCCTGACGGTACGTTCACCAGTGATATCATGATGCTGGTGGCATCGAAGCACTGAAGATAAAAGCCTAAGAGGCGCCCTTTCACAGAGGGAAGGGCGCACAGCGTCTGTATTATGATTTCTTGCCGAACATTTTCTGCCCAATTATCACCAGCGCCAGCACGGCCGCGCCGACAATCAGACCGACGACTAAATCAGTGGCACCGGTAATCAGTGTATTCACCCAGCTTTCGTGGCCGTGCGTCAGGGGTTCAATCAGGCTGTGCATAAACGGCAGGCCGTGGCTGATGATGCTGCCGCCGACCAGGAACATTGCAACAGTTCCCACCACCGACAGTGCCTTCATCAGCCAGGGAGCGAGATTTACGATGCTGCGACCAAAGGCGCGCACACCCTTCATCATGCTGTTTTCGCCGGAGAGTTTACTCAGATACAAACCGGCGTCGTCGATTTTGACAATCGCGCCGACCAGCCCGTAGACACCGATAGTCATTATCACCGCAATCAGCACCATCACAGTGATCTGATTAAGGAACGGCGCTGATGAGACAATACCGAGCGAAATCACGATGATTTCAGCCGAAAGAATAAAGTCGGTGCGCACAGCGCCTTTGACCTTATCTTTTTCATGCTTTTTAGCATCCGCTTCATTTTTTATTTCAGCGGCGGCCGGTTTTTCTTCAGCAGGATGCTCGCCGGGCATGAGTTTATGGGCGATTTTTTCGAAACCCTCATAACATAAATAAGCGCCGCCAATCATCAGCAGCGGGGTAATGGCCCAGGGGATAAAGGCACTGATCAGTAAGGCCAGCGGAACCAGAATGGCTTTGTTGATCATTGAGCCTTTGGCTACCGCCCAGACGATCGGTAATTCCCGATCGGCTTTTACTCCCGTCACCTGTTGTGCATTCAGCGCCAAATCATCGCCCAGCACGCTGGCTGTTTTTTTCGCAGCGACTTTGCTCATCGCCGCTACATCATCAAGAATCGATGCGATGTCATCGATTAAGGCCAGAAGACTACCACCCGCCATAAATACTCCCTTTTATCATTATGCAAAGGTTCTCCGCACGCGCGGGAAACCGAACTCTGTAACCCTGACAGGACAGCCGGTCACTGCAACAGAGAATTCATACAAAATAATCATAACAGTGATTGCATGCTGGCGTCGATTTGTGCGAAAGTTGTGCGAACTATAAATAACTTTGAAATTCCTCCATACTTTCTCCATTAAATATCGTTGATTCTCCAGCGCTTACGCTAGCAGAAATGTTTGTTTTCATACTCTCCTTATTTTTACCACAATGGTTTAAGTTCTTTACATTGTATTACGTCCGCTTTCATTGCTTCGGCGATAATTAATTCAACGGATTGCTTCCGCCCCCATTAATTAACGAAACTAACGAAAGAAAGGTGCGTAATATGAAACTGTTACCTGCAATTACAGCTGTTGCTATTACTGTTGCTTCATTTTCTGCCCTGGCTGCGACGCCTATTTCAGAAATGCAGGCGCAAAGCGGTACTTATCAGTCACTGGGCATGGTGTCCGTCAGTGCGCCTAGCACCATCCCGGGCAGTTTGCACGACCAGCTGAACCAGATTGCCAGCGACAAAGGGGCGAGCCACTACCGTGTGATTGGTGCGGATACCCCGGGGGATTCAAGTCTGACCCGTGCCAGTGTTGAGTTGTATAAATAATAAGCAGATATTTTAAAGCGAAACGCTTGATTTATCTGATTTTTATTAGGCTCAATCGTGTTATAGGGAATTGAGAAGGCCAATGTCACCTGACATTGGCCTTTTTTATTCTTTTTATCTTTTCTCTTCGCCGGTTTATTTTGAGAATCATCTCATAGGATTTAATTTATATTAAACTTCCTGGCACTTTTTTATTCTTAATAATCATTTCTTAAGAATTTATAAGTGATATTGAAGTCTATATCCCCCAGGAGGACGTTTAAATGTTAAATGCCGCAATAATGACAATTAAGAACACCGGGATTTCGATTCAGAACCAGTTTTTTTATTTGCAGAATTTTATTACTTCACCACGCACCATGGGAACCCTTATGCCCTCGTCACCGTGGTTGTGCCATGCGATGCTCAGTCAGATTGACTGGACGACATCGCTGGATATTGCCGAACTTGGCGCGGCGGACGGCGTTCTGACCCGCCGCATCCTGAGCCGTATGCGGGCAGACGCCCGGCTTGAGGCTTTTGAAATCCAGCCCGCGTTTATCCGTAAGCTTAATCAGATGAAAGATCGCCGTTTACAGGTGATGGCACATTCAGCCGAGCATATGAGCACGTCGTATGATGCTGTGTTTTCCTGCCTGCCATTGCTCTCGATGCCTCTGCGTACCCGTATCAGAATTTTGCAGACCACGCGGCAACAGCTGAAAGAAAAGGACGGCGTGCTGGTTTTATTCCAGTACAGCCCTCTGTCAGAGAAATTGTTATCACGCTACTTCACCTGGAAAAAAATCCGGGTAGTGAAGAATTTTCCGCCCGCCCTGGTCTATATCTGTAAACCCCGCTGATACAGCAACTTAGAGGATAGGGCTCGCAAAGCTTATTGCAGGCCGTTGCGCAGCAAGGATTTTTCAGTATGATGCCCTTAACGGCGTAAATAAAACGCTACAGAAGCTTCACCGGCAGGTGACAAAAATCTGCCAGTGAGGCTTTTTTGTTGTACTATCTGACGAGTACGCATGCAGGGCAGTACAATGACCATTTTTGACACATACTTCATATTGATGATGGATTTTCATCAGGCGGGCTAACGGCTCCCAGGGAATAAAGGATAGCGGTAATGACACAAACCATTTTCATGGTCGGCGCACGTGGTGCGGGTAAAACAACCGTTGGCAATGCCCTGGCTAAAGCGCTGGGCTACAAATTTGTCGATACCGATCTGGCGTTGCTGTGTACTTCTGGCCTCAGCGTGGCAGATATTGTTGAGCGTGAGGGCTGGGAGGGCTTCCGCCGTCGTGAAACTGAGACATTAAAAGCTATTTGCTCGCCCTTCACCGTGGTTGCCACAGGGGGAGGCGTGGTGCTGTCCCGGGAAAATCGCGACTTTATGGGCCAGAATGGTACTGTCATTTATCTGCGTTCCCCTGCATCTACCCTGGCAAATCGTCTGGAAGATGCACCGCTGGAAGATCAGCGTCCGACATTAACAGGCAAGCCGATCACGGAAGAAATGACGGAAGTATTGAATGAGCGGGAAGCGCTTTATCAGGAGGCGGCCCATCATGTCGTTGACGGAACTCAGGAGCCGCAGAGGGTGGTGAATCTGATTATGGATGCACTGGCGCTGTCGATGGCGCGCTGAATTCCCCTGATATCTGACAAAACGAGCCCGGTGGCTCGTTTTTTTATGTCTGCGCGTTCTGAGCCGTGGCTCCGGGAAAAGCCGGTGTAAACAAAACGGGCCATGTGACGTGACGGAGATCACGTACGCTTAAGTATTGTACTGATGTATAGGTGGGCGTAAAATAATAACCCATGTGATTACTTAACAGCGGAACTCATGATGAAATCCATAATGTCGTTCTTCAGCCAGCATGCCAAAGTGATGCCCGCCATCTGGTCGGTTACCATTATTCTCATTGAAGCTTCTATCGCTCTTTATATTTTGCGTAATATTTAATCACGATAATCTGCTGGTTTTTACATCAGTCACCTCATTAATACTCGGCATTTATTTCTCCTTCCTCTCAATCTAATGGCTTTAGGAATTTCTTTAAGCATATTCCTTTGTGTATTTCATCCTGCGTGAAAAATAAACGACTTGACGCTGACACGTATCAGCTTTAATTTTTATTTAACTAAACAGGAACCTTGTTCCATATAGCGGAACTCGCGCCTTTATGACTACATTGGAAAATGCGGCGGCAGTACTGAAGCTATTTTCAAAACAAGGGATCCGTCAGGGGCATCCCGGTTTGTCGTTCAGTGATGTCGTTGAAAATTTAAAATTACCGAAAAGTACGGTTTCCCGGTTACTGATGACGATGGAAACAGAAGGACTGCTGGAACGTGATCCTGACAGCCGCCTGTACCGGATCGGACGATTATTACTGGCTGTTTCCAGTCATTATTTATCGACTCCGCTGGTCGATTTAGCGTCACCGTATATGGCGCAACTCAGCCAGCTGACGCAATGCACGGGTTATATTTCCATGCTGGAAGGACGCGACATCATGGTTATGCGCATGTTTCCCGGCAGAACGTATCTGCAAGTGGTCACGCCAGCCGGAAGCCTCCTGCCTGCGCATGAAACTGCCATCGGGCGTGCGATTCTTGCGCGGTATACCGATGATGATGTTCTCGCACGTTATAGCGGTCACTATCAGGTGCATTCTGCTAATTCACCGGCCAGCAGGGAAGTTCTGTTATCCCGGTTGGCGGAAGTCCGGCTGAACGGTGTGTCATTTGCCAACAACGAAACGTTGCTGGGAATAAGTACCTTAGCCACCAGTATTTTTAATAAGCACCGTAATGAGACCGTTGGATTATGTTTGTCTTTCCCTTCACCTGCACAGGGGAAAGACATTCCGGAAGGAATAAAAGAAGGGCTGATTGCTGTAACCCGGCAAATCGCCGAAAAATTGGGTGATGAGTATTGGCATTTATCTAAAACGGCAACAGAGCCGCCAGGATAATGACTTGTAACGGACCCGGATTATTTGCTATGTGAAATACTTGCTCAACACCAGGGGCCTTATGTCAGATCAATCTGCAAAGAATAATAAGGAGAATCCGCTAAAGGATATTGGCACGCTCATCGTAATGATTCTGTTGTCTGTTTTAGGCGCAATCATCGGTGTTCAACTGATTACCACGTTGGGTGTTACGCCAAATACGTCGATTATCGGCGCACTGTTTGCCATGTTACTGGCGCGCATTCCGATGCAGGCTTTTCACCGTTACCGTTCTGTTCACACACAGAACCTGGCGCAAACCGTGATCTCCTCCGCAACCTTTGGTGCGGCAAACAGTTTGCTGATGCCGATCGCTATCCCTTATGTCATGGGGCAGCCGCAACTGATCATGCCGATGTTTACCGGTGTGGCTGCAGCGATGTTACTTGATGCCTACCTGCTTTATCGGCTGTTTGACACCAAAGTGTTCCCGGCCAGCAATGCCTGGCCACCCGGTGTTGCCGCAGCTGAAGCGATCAAAGCCGGTGATAACGGCGGACGTCAGGCCTGGCTGCTGGTTGCAGGCGTAATTGTCGGGCTGGGCGGCGCGATGCTGAAAATCCCGATGGCGGCTTTTGGTACGGCATTTATCGGCAACATCTGGGCGCTCAGCATGTTTGGTATCGGCCTGCTGATCCGCGCGTATGCGCAGCCGGTTGCCGGACTGGATCTCAACGCCTTGTATATTCCGCACGGTATGATGGTCGGCGCGGGGCTGGTGTCTCTGCTGCAGGTGATTCAGGTTGTGCGTGCTAAAAACGCTGATGCCAAAGCCACGTTTACTCAACCGGCGAAAGAGGTGTGTAAAGCGCTCGGCCTGGGCGCATTCGGTTATATCGCCATCGCCGCACTGCTGGCGCTGGCGGGCGGGTTGTACAGTGAAATGTCGGTCGGCATGCTGATTGCGTTCGTGATTTACGCTGCGTTTGCCGCCTTCTTCCATGAGCTGATCGTAGGTATTGCCGCGATGCACTCCGGCTGGTTCCCTGCCTTTGCTGTGGCGCTGATTACCTTAATTATCGGCATTCTGATTGGCTTCCCGCCGCTGGCGTTGTGCGTGCTGACCGGTTTTACCGCCGCAACGGGTCCGGCATTTGCGGATATGGGCTTTGACCTGAAAGCCGGATTCATTTTGCGCGGTTATGGCAAAGATTTGCAGGCTGAACTTTATGGCCGCCGGATCCAGTTATTCGCCGCACTGCTGGCATTTATCATCGCCATTCCGGTGGTGTGGTACGCTCATTACGGTTATTTCGCCCAGGATTTAGTGCCGCCGGTTGCGCGGGTTTATGCCAAAACTATTCAGGCCGGAGCCCAGCCGGGCATTGCGCACAGTCTGCTGATCTGGGCAATTCCGGGCGCATTGATTCAGCTGATTGGCGGCCCGAAACGTCAGCTTGGCGTGCTGCTGGCGACCGGTTTGTTGATCAACAGCGTCATGGCCGGATGGGCCGTGGTCTGCGGCATCGTATTGCGCATTATCATTATCCGCATCTGGGGTGAAAAAGGGCGTACGCCCATGGAAGTGCTGGCGGCGGGTTTTATTGCCGGTGACGCACTCTACAGCTTCTTCACCTCGATTTTCAGTGCCAAAAAGTAGTGAGTACCGCACCAACACCAGGGCTGATGTTCAGCCAGTATTAAACACCTGACTGTTCCCCGACGAACAGCGCCCGCGACCGTTTGGCTACTGCGTGATATACGCCGGTCGCGATGTTTTAAGAGGGCTTTGTGATGAGTTTGCAGCAGACACTAACGGTATTCGAACTGATTGACAGTGCGCATGTCAGTGGTCAGGACATTGTGGACTTATTTGCCCGCTATCCTGAGATCACCGCCAGCACACACCGCGCTGACGGCCCGAAAGGTGGCACTGATTTTGTGCGTATCACCATACCAGGCAGCCAGGGAAAAAGCCGTGGCGGTACAGCGCCAACGCTGGGGATTATCGGCCGCCTGGGCGGGATTGGTGCACGCCCGACGCGTATCGGTCTGGTTTCTGATGGTGATGGTGCGATTGCCGCTGTCACCAGCGCGCTCAAGCTTGCTGACATGCAGCGCAAGGGGGACGTACTCGAAGGCGATGTGATTGTTACCACCCATATTTGCCCGAACGCACCGACCCGCCCGCATGATCCGGTCGATTTCATGGATTCGCCGATTGATGACGTGACCATGAATGATAATGAAGTGGTTGACGGCGTTGACGCCATCCTGTCCATCGACACCACCAAAGGCAACCGCATTATCAGTCACAAGGGATACGCGATTTCGCCGACGGTGAAAGAGGGGTACATCCTGCGTGTTTCCGAAGATTTGCTGCGCATCATGGAAATGACCAGCGGCAAACCGGCGGTCACTTTCCCGATTACCACGCAGGACATTACGCCTTACGGCAACGGTGTGCACCATCTGAACAGCATTCTGCAACCGTCAACGGCGACCACCGTGCCGGTGGTCGGTGTGGCTATTACGGCGGAATCGGTTGTACCGGGTTGTGGCACCGGGGCAAGTCATGAAGTGGATATCGCGCTGGCGGCAAAGTTTGCCGTTGAAGTTGCGAAAGAGTTCGGCCGCGGCACCTGTCAGTTCTTTGATGCCGATGAATATCAACTCTTGTTGTCGCTGTACGGAAGCTTGCGTCACCTGCAAAACCGGAAGTAATACGATGATGACACCTTTTGCGACGTTAACAATCGGACAGGCGCCACGTAGCGACATTATGCCGCTGTTGATGGCACATCTGCCGGCCGGGTCAGTCACCCATGTGGGTTTACTCGACGGGTTAAGCACGGAGCAAATAGAACAGCGTTATGCCGCTGTTGAGGGTGAGGCGGTACTGGTCACCCGCCTGCTGGATGGTTCGCAGGTCACGATGGCGGCACACCGTGTCGAGCGCGGATTACAGGAAAAGATCGACGTCATGGAAGCCCTGGGTTGCATGACCATTCTGCTGCTTTGTACCGGCCAGTTTCATCATCTGCAGGCTAACAATGCGCTGCTGCTGGAGCCTGACCGCATTATTCCCCCTCTGATCGGTTCAATGGTCGGGCAGCACCGTACGGGCATTGTTGTGCCGGTTGAATCACAGGTGGTTGAACAGGCGGACAAATGGCGCAAATTAGCCAAATCCCCCTGTTTTGCGGTTGCCAGTCCGTATCTTTCTGACGACCAGGAACTGAAGGAAGCCGCGATGTGCCTGGCTGAACAGGGAGCGGAAGTCGTGGTGCTCGATTGCATCGGCTTTAATCGCCATCACGTTGATGTGCTGAAAAAGCATCTGAATATTCCGGTGTTGTTATCGAATGTACTGATGGCAAAACTGGCTGCGGAACTGGTGGTTTGAGGGGATGACTGACGGGCAAACAGCTACCCACAATGGCACTGTGCGACGGTAAAATCAAATCAGCGCTACCGCTTTGCGTGCGGTGTCGTTTCGTGCGGATAAAGCCGTAATAATCAGTGACAGAAGAGGCTTTCTGCCCCTAATATGAAGGCTCTGAAATTTATCGCAAAGGGCCAATCTATGTTGAAAAATAATGAGTATTTTGACGGGAAAGTGAAGTCGATTGGTTTTGACAGCGAAAGTACGGGTTCAGCCAGTGTTGGCGTGATGGCCGTCGGTGAATATACTTTCGGCACCGCAAAGCCGGAAGAAATGACCGTAATCAGCGGCTCTCTGAAAGTGCTGATCCCAGGTTCTCCGGACTGGCAGGTCTTTAAGCCAGGCGAAACCTTCTACATTCCGGGTAAAAGTGAATTCAACTTACAGGTCGGCGAAACCACATCGTATCTCTGTAAGTATTTAACGAAATAGTTATTCAGACACAGTCGAAACAAGAAAGGCGCCAATGAGCGCCTTTTCTTATTTTTGCGGACTGATTTTTGCAGACTGAGAAAATTATCGCTGAGCTTCGCCGCCTAACGCTTCGATCAGGTTCTGGATCAGCGCTGCCAGTTCACCGGTCATCAGCACGAAATCGGCATCGAAACGGCCGGCGAAATCTTCGCGGTCAATATCTTCGTTTTGATCACGAATGACATCGCTGAATTTCAGGCGTTTAATACTGCCGTCGTCCGCCAGCATCAGCGCAATGCGTTCCTGCCAGTCAACGGCCAGTTTGGTCACCAGTTTGCCATTCTCGATATGTGTGGCAATTTCGTCGCTGACCAGCGCCTGCTTCTTACAGCGGATCACACCGCCGTCTTCCAGAATCGCTTTGAGTTCGGCTTCATCCTGCAATGCGAAACCGGCCGGGGTATCCCCTGAACGCACCCATTCGGTCAGCGTCAGTTCGATCGGACTCTCCATGGTCAGCGGTACCACCGGCAGCGAACCGAGGCTTTTACGCAGCAGCGCCAACATGTCTTCCGCTTTCTTGGCACTGGCGGCATCAACCATGATCAGGCCGTTAACGGTGTCGATCCACATGAATGTCTGGCTGAAACGGCTGAAGGCGCGCGGCATCAGACTGTGCAGTACTTCATCTTTCAGAGAATCTTTTTCAGTCTTCTTCAGCTTACGGTGTTGTTCACCTTCGAGCTGTTCAATCTTGGCCTGGAGTTCCTGTTTGATCACCGGAGAAGGCAGGATTTTCTCTTCTTTACGGGCGCAGATCAGGATCTGACCGCCGTTGACATGCGTCAGCGCATCGCCACCGTGAGAACCCATCGGTGAGACCCAGCCGGTTTTCGCCATGTCCTGGCTACCGCACGGAGTAAAGGTGAAAGCGCTGAGCTGTTTTTCCATTTCATCAGCAGATAACGAAACTTCACGGCTCAAACGGTAAACTAATAAATTCTTAAACCATAACATGGCGTTATCCCTGTCGCAGCGCACTCGTAGTACGCTGAATAAATGAATGCAGGGCGGCATGATAACCAATTGAGCGTCAGTCGTCGTTAAGAAATCGCCGCACCCTGTAACATTGCATAACAGCTTATTCTGGTGACAGTCGCGTCTGGCTTCTAAACTGAATAAACTCAAAAAAACTGACCCTGGCAAAGTGTAAAAGGAGAACACCACGTGCGAATTGGCATTGATTTAGGCGGCACAAAAATAGAAGTCATTGCGTTATCTGATGAAGGTAAAGAGCTGTTCCGTAAACGGGTCGATACCCCGAGAAATGACTACGAACGCACGCTCAAAGCGATCGAAGGACTGGTGCTGGACGCTGAAAAAGCCACAGGCCAGCGCGGCAGCGTAGGGCTGGGGATACCCGGCACTCTGTCGCCTTTTACCGGTAAGGTGAAAAATTCCAATTCGGTCTGGCTGAACGGACAACAGCTGGATGAGGATCTGGCCCTGCTGTTAAAACGCGAAGTGCATATTGCCAATGATGCGAATTGCCTGGCGGTGTCAGAAGCCACTGACGGCGCAGGGGCGGGCCGTCAGACCGTATTTGCGGTGATTATCGGCACCGGCTGTGGTTCCGGTGTGGCGCTTCACGGCGCGGCGCATGCGGGCGGTAATGGCAATGCCGGGGAATGGGGACATAACCCGCTGCCGTGGCAGGATGAAGAGGAAATTCAGTTTGCCCGTGAGGTACCGTGCTATTGCGGGAAATCAGGCTGCGTCGAAACCTTTGTTTCCGGCACCGGTTTTGCAGAAGACTACTTCCGTTTGTCCGGTCAGCGGCTGAAAGGCGCTGAGATCATTGCGCGGGTGGAACAGGGGGATGAAACCGCAGAACTGGCGCTCGGACGCTATGAACGCCGTCTGGCTAAGGCGCTGGCGAACGTAGTAAATATCCTCGATCCGGACGTGATTGTCTTCGGGGGAGGCATGAGTAATGTGGATCGTTTGTATCAGACGGTGCCGCTGTTGATTAAACAATGGGTGTTTGGCGGAGAATGTGAAACGCCGATCCTCAAAGCCGTTCATGGTGATTCGAGCGGTGTGCGCGGCGCGGCCTGGCTATGGCCGCAATCGCGCTTTGCGTTGTAAGCACCAGAAATAATCATGAGTAAGTCACAGGAAAAAAAATCGCGCCCCTGTGACTTACCGCCGTTGCCCTTCAGAGCGCCATTTCGCGCTTAAAGACTTCCAGAGTATGTGCCTTGACGCGGATAAATTCCGGATGGCTCATGATTTCCGATCCACGCGGGCGCGGCAGGTCGAACGGTACGATTTCCGCAATCTGCGTCGGTCGCCGCGTCAGCAGTAAAATCTCATCCGCCAGGAACACCGCATCTTCCAGATCATGTGACACAATCAGCATCGTGACGCCAGTCGCCAGTTGCACTTCCTGCAATTTATCGCGGATAAACAGCGTCATCTCGAAGTCCAGCGCCGAGAAAGGTTCGTCGAGGAACATCACTTCCGGACGCGTCGCCAGCGCCCGCATGATACATACCGTTTGCTGCTGGCCGCCGGAAAGCTCATACGGATAGCGTTTCAGGTCAAAGCGGATATCAAACATCTGCGTCAGCTCCTCAACCCGTGCATTCACATCGGCTTTGCTCATGCCATGGCGGACCAGTGGATAGGCGATGTTGGCGCGCGCGCTCATCCACGGAAACAGCGCATCGCGGTAGTTCTGAAATACGTAGCCGATGGTGGTTTGTGCCAGCGTTTTGCCGTCAAATAAAATATCGCCCTTATCGACCGGGATCAGCCCGGCGATCATATTCATTAAGGTCGATTTTCCACAGCCATTCGGGCCGAAGATCGACACAATTTTGCTGCGCGGCAGATCCAGATTGAGATCGGTGTAAAGCGGTTGCCCGGCAAAGGCTTTGCTCAGCCCGCGGATTGTCACATGCGTGTCGGGGCGCGTGGCGTATTGAGGCAGCTTCGGGCCTTGGTAGTCAGGGTTCAGCGAGAGAGGTTGCGTCATGCTTTGCTACTCCAGTGCACAGTTTTTTTCTCGATCAGTAAAAAAGCCAGATTCAGCAGATAGCCCAGCGCACCAGTGATCAGGATCGAGGCGTACATATCTTTGATATTGAAAACCTGCTGGGCATCAATGATCCGATGACCGAGGCCGGTTTCTGAACCGATAAACATTTCGGCGACAATCACGATCACCAGCGCAATCGACACGCCGGTGCGCAGTCCGACAAAGGTTTGTGCCAGGCTTTCCATCAGCATGATGTCTTTGAAAATATGCCAGCGGGAAATACCCATCACTTTGGCGGCCATCAGGCGGGTTTTTTTGGCATTCATCACGCCGTATGCACTGTTGAACAGGATGACCAGCACGGCAGCAAAGGCGGCGATGGCGATTTTGTTGGCATCCGTAATGCCGAAAATCAACATAAACAGCGGGATAAGCGCTGAGGATGGCGTTGAACGGAAGAAGTCGATCAGAAACTCCAGGCTGCGGTAAACTTTTTCATTGCTGCCCAGCATGACCCCCAGCGGCACACCAATGACCGCGGCAAAGGCAAAGGAAACCAGCGTCCGGTAGAGTGTGGCGCCGATATCGGTGCGCATGGACGCATCGGAAAATGACCGGAACATATAGCCAAGTGTCTCGACGGGTGAGGGCAGAAGCACCGGATTGAGCCATTTCGCACTGACGGCCAGTTGCCAGAATAAAAACAGCAGTACCGGGCCGATCAGCGGCAGTAATCTTGAAGACCAGCGTGAAGTCATTCTGTTTCCCCTCATCCCTGATAAATCAGTGAAGCGACATCCACCGGCTTGCTGAAGATTTTCCTTTCTGTAAAGACGTCATAAAACTTCTGGAACCATTGCAGGTTGTCGCCTTTTAAACCGGAATACATCACAAAGCCCGGCAGCGGCACTTCCTTCACCAGCGCCGGTTCAATGCTGGTGTAACCGGCGACATTTTCGCGCGCTTTGTCAGGGTGAGCCGCAATGAATTCCACCGCTTTCTGATAAGCGGCAATAAACTTTTTGGTTTCTTCAGGCTTGCTGGCAATAAAGCTGGCGTTGAGTGCTGCGGCACCGCCAAACCACGGTGCGTCGGCGTTGCCGAGCACATATTTAGAAATCACGCCGGTTTCCAGGGTGCGGGAAAGATTTTTCATCCGCCCCACGGTGCCGGTCGGTTCGAGCGTGTATACACCGTCAATTTGCCCGGCGGCCAGGGCAGGTGCGTGTTGCCCCACCGGCAGTTCGATCACCGACGGGTTAGTGAAGCCATTTTTCTCCAGAATAATTTTCGCCATAGTGACGTTCTGGATCCCCGGGCCGCAGGCAATTTTCTTGCCTTTCAGATCACTGATAGCCTTGGCCGGGCTGTTCAGTGGTACCAGAAACTCATCTAACACCAGCGTGTGGTTTGACGGATTAGAACAGATAATTTTAAACAGACCCGGTGAGGTAATGGCCCCCAGTCCCAGCGCGCCGGTTGCGGTACCATTCGCGCAGCCGTGGATCCTGCCGGTGATCATCCCTTCAACAATTTGTTGTGCGCTGGCGAATTTCACCCCTTTCACATTCAGCCCGACCTCTTTAAAAAAGCCCTGTTCAAGTGCCACGTACAAGGGTAAACCGCCGACAATCGGCCAGTAGCCAATACGGATTTCATCGTCGCCGGCTGCAAAAACCGACGTCGGGATCATGCCACCCAGGGTTGAAACGCCACCGGTAATGGCAAGCCATTGCATCAGCTGGCGGCGTTTTTTATCGACCGGACGGCATTCTGGTTTGATGTTTTTCATGGGCGGTTCCCTTAGCGGTTATGGATACATTGCAACTTGTACTGCAACTTGTATACATAACGTTAAGCACAGGGCATGCCAGTTTGTTAACGGGCGGGAAGCGGCCTAAATTCAGCAGGTTGACAAAGGGATACGCACTGCGCTGGTGCGATTTTTGGGCGCCTGCTCACAATCAGGATCCACGGCAGGGCATATCGCTAGCAATATTTTTAGCGACATGCCCCGCAAAAGATCGCGGTCAGACTTTAAATTCACTGCTTAAACGGCTGATACCCAGACCATTCACTTTGGTGACTTTGATTTGTACCGGAATGCGATCTTTCATTGCTTCGACATGGCTGATCACGCCGATGGTTTTACCCGAGGCGTTAAGGCTGTCGAGGGCATCCAGTGCCGTATCCAGCGTGTCGGCGTCAAGCGTGCCGAAACCTTCATCAAGGAACAGAGAGTCGATGCGGGTTTTGTCGCTGACCAGATCAGACAATGCCAGCGCCAGCGCCAGGCTGACCAGGAAGCTTTCGCCGCCGGACAATGTGCGGGTGTCACGTAGCGCATCGGCCTGCCAGGTATCGACCACCTGCAACTCCAGCGCATCGCTGGTTTTGCGCTGTAACAGATAGCGCCCGTGCAGTTTTTCCAGCTGGCGGTTCGCCAGATAAACCAGATGATCGAGGGTCAGTCCCTGCGCGAATTTACGGAATTTCGCCCCGTCACTGGACCCAATCATCTGATTGAGATAACCCCAGTCATCACAGGTCAGCTGTGCCTGCGCTATCTGAGCAATCAGCGCCTGTTGTCCGCTGTGGCGCTGCTTGTCGCTTTCCAGTTGGTTCTTCACTTCGCCCAGACGTTGTTGTAACGCTTTCAGTTGTTGAGCCAGTTCCGTCTGCTGCACGGTCAGGGCATTAAGATCACCGTCAGATTCACTCAGATGAGCAGGGCGGACAAGACGATGCTTTTCCAGCATATCTCTGGCGTCAGTCAGTAATGCCTGAGCCTGTGCAAGTTGTTGTTGCAGATGTTCTTTGCGTTGCTGCAGCTGTTGGCGCAGCACGTCGTCAAGCAGCGCTTCTTTCACCGCGGCTTCATCGGCAAACCCGCTGGTGCTCAGCGCCTGTTGCCACACCTGTTCCGTTTGCGTCAGTTGTGCGCTGGTCTGTAATTGTTGCTTTTGCGCACTGGCCAGCTGACCGGCAAGCTGGTCGCGTTGTTCCTGCGCCTTATGCAGCGCGGTCTGGGCATCACTGAACGCTTTTTCTGCCGCCTGCTGTTGCTGATGTAAGTGTTCGCGAACCTGAGCCACCTGGCGCTCGCCGAACAGTTCGAGGCGCCGGGCATGAAGCTCAGAAAGCGCTTTTTCACCTTCGGCCTGTTGTTTTTGCAACCGGACAAGGTCTTGCTGAGATTTCGCCTCTATTTCTACCAGCCGCGTAATGCGTTCGGTCAGCAATGCACTTTGCTGTTGTACTTTCTGTTGGAGATTCAGGGCGTCAGTCAGGGCATCTTTCGCCTGTTGAAGTGCCCGTGCCAGCTGTTCGTGCTGGCCGGTCAGCGCCTGAGACTGCTGCTCTTCTTCGTCGCGGGCGGTCAGCCATTGCGAGATGTCAGTGGTGTCATGCAGGGTAAACGTCAGATTCAGCGGCATGCTGAGCTGTTGCCAGTTTGCCGTCTGCGCATTCAGTTGCTGCTGATCCTGCTCCATCAGGATCTGCAGACGTCTTTGCTGTTCTTTCAGGCTTTTGATCTTCGCCGCCAGTTCGATACCGCTGGCTTTTACCGCATCGAATTCAAGCTGCATTTTCTCGACGCGCTGTGCGGTTTCAGAAGGTTTGATCTCCTGATAGTGTTCAACCGCCGGATGCGAGGTCGAGCCGCACAACGGGCAGGCTTTACCGCTTTGCAAATTCGCGCGTTCAGCTTCGAGGCTGACGATCAGCATTTCCTGTTTATGCAGCGTTTTTACGTCGTTGAGATGTTCAAGTTGTGTCTGACATTGCAGGCGGATCTTATCCAGGCGCTGCTCTTCCTCAGCCAGTTGTACCTGATACTGCGCAAAATCTTGGTTTTGTTGCTGCACGCGCTGGTTAAGCTGCGGGAAAAGTTGCGCGAGCGAAAAAAGCTGTTGTCGCACCGGCCGGAGTTGCATCAGTTCTGTTTGCCGTTTCTGTAAGGCTGCCAGCGGATGCTGTTTTTCCAGAGCTGCCTGACGCTGCTGTGCGGCGTTAAGGGCTTCGGTCAGTGCGGTCTGCCGGGTTTGATGCTGGCGGTTTTCTTCATCCAGTTTTTGTCGTTCTGCCGTTATTTGCCGCAGTGTTGTGTTCTGGTCAGCGGCCTGTTTCTGCGATTCACTGACCGCCCGCTGTGTTTCTGCCAGTGATTTGTGCCACTGAGCGATTTCACCGTCCAGCGGCAGGATTTTTTCTTCGATCAGCGTTTGCATCCGGCGCTGTTCTTCGGCCTGCTTCTGACGTGCAGTTTGCGCCTGTTCTGCTGCCTGGTTCAGCGGCGCCATCTGCGCGATCTGCTGTTCCTGTTGCTGTATCAGTTGCGTCAGATGCTGCTGAAGGCGTTGTGACTCTTCCTGACAACGCTGACGGTCATTGAGTAACGGACGCAGTTTTTCCGCCGGTTCACTGCGTGCCAGCTGTTGTAACTGCGGCGCGGCGGCCAGATTTTCCTGCTCAGCGGCAGCCAGCTGCAACTGAGATTGCTGAAGTTTTTGCTGCACCTGTTGCCATTGTTGCAGCCAGTTCAGATCCCGCAGGCGTTGCTGCGCCTGTTGGCTGAGGCTGTTTTCCTGTGCGTTCAGTTCAGCATGCTGTGCCTCCAGCGTCTGGCGTTGTTCTTCGCTGAGCAGTTCGATGCCGGACATGCGCTGATGCAGACCGTCGAGTACGATGCGCGCTTCTTTATGTTGCTCAAAGACGCGCTGAGACAGCCGTCCGTAAATTTCGGTGCCGGTCAGTTCTTCCAGCAATTCGGCGCGGTCGTTGGCATCAGCATTCAGAAACGCGGCGAACTGCCCCTGAGACAGCATCATGGATTTGGTGAAACGGCCGAAATCCAGCCCGGTCAGTGTGGCGATGGCGTCGAGTTTGTCGCGCACTTTATCGGCCAGAATTTTGCCGCCGGCCAGTAACGCCAGCTCGACTTTCGGTGCCTGCAAGTTGCCATCCGGCGAATTTTTAGCACGACGCTGGCTCCAGAATGCGCGGTAAGCTACGCCTTTAACTTCAAACTCCACCTCAGCCAGCGATTCGGCGGTGTGGCGGGTCATCAGTTCGTTCTGGCTTGGTGTGATGTTCAGACGTGGCGTCTGATGATAAAGCGCCAGACAAATGGCATCAAGCAGGGTGGTTTTCCCTGCACCGGTCGGGCCGGTGATCGCGAATAATCCGTTGCTGGCGAACGGCTCGGCAGTGAAATCAATTTTCCATTCGCCTTCCAGCGAGTTCAGGTTTTTTAAACGCAGGCTGAGAATTTTCATTGTGCGCTGTCCTCTGCATTCTGACCGTGCGTGACCTGCTCAACAACCTGAGCAAAAAGAGTGCGCATCCGCGCCTGACGGGGGGCATCAGGGTCCGGCTCCAGCGCCAGCCGCCGTTCAAAGACGTCGCTGACGCTCAGTTCACTGAGGGTCTCTTTTTCCTGCTGCTCAATGCTGCTGATGCGCTGTTCTTTGCTGCGGCGCAACAGGACAACTTCCACCGGCAAATCCGCAGTCAGCGCCTGAATACGCCGCTGAATATCGCTGAGATAATCCTGCGTGGCGACTTCGATATCAAGCCAGACGGGTTTTTGTGCATCGCCGCCTTCGAACTGCGCCAGTTGCTTTTCAATTTCCGCCAGCGAGCCTTTGAGTATCTGCATGGGCTGGAAAACAGGAATTTCCAGCGTGTCGATGGCACTGAGCGTTGCCCCGTCGAAATCGAGCAGATACACACTTTTGGCTTTGCTCAGTTCGTCAAAGCTCAGGGCAATTGGCGAACCGCTGTAACGGATGTGGTGAGTTTTTGCGACGCACTGTGCGCGGTGAATATGGCCAAGCGCCACATAATCAACCGGCGGGAACGCCTGCGCGGGGAAGGCGTCAAGTGTGCCTATATAGATGTCACGCACGGAATCAGAAGTACTGACGCCAACGGTGGTCAGATGGCCGGTTGCAATAACGGGCAGCGGTATGCCAAGTTCATCACGCCTGGCCTGCGCGGCCTGCCAGAGCGCGTCATAATGTGCGGCGATGGCTTCCTGCAATGCCAGTTGTTTGTCGCTGCCGGACTGACCGGCCTGACTGGCCAGCAGATCACGCGGGAGTAAAAACGGGATGGCACACAGTACCGCGCCCGGTTTTCCGTCACGCTGACTGAGCACCAAAATCTGTTCAGACAGATTTTCGCCGACAGTGGCAATCACCCGCGTATTCAGGCAGGAAAGTAGCTCGCGTGATTCATTAAGTGTTGCGACGGAATCGTGGTTGCCAGCCAGTACCACCAGCTGACAGCCGGTTTGTTGTAATTCCACCACGAAGCGGTTATACAATTCGCGGGCATAACTGGGCGGTGATCCGGTATCGAAAATATCACCCGCGACAATCACGGCGTCGACCTGATGTTGCTGCACCTGACCGGTCAGCCAGCGCAGAAATGCCTGATGTTCGGCTGCACGGCTTTTGGTGAAAAAGTACTGGCCAAGATGCCAGTCTGACGTGTGGATCAGGCGCATGAGACTCCTGTATGAACCCTGGATGACGACAATGGGGCAAAGTATAAACGTCGGCGGGGGGAGATGTCCCCGATAAATCAGTCCAATTTCAGCGAGATGGCCGCTAATTATCTGTCATATTTGACTGTAATGAACCATTCTTTTCATTCATAAATCTGTCACAAAACTGACGCATAATGGCGCCCGCAATCAAATAAAAGATCGCTAACCTATTGGCAGGACCTACGATGGCTAGACGTATATTGGTGGTTGAAGACGAAGCTCCAATCCGTGAAATGGTGTGTTTTGTACTGGAACAAAATGGCTATCAGGCCGTAGAAGCTGAGGATTTTGATTCAGCGATTGGGCAGCTTGTTGAACCTTACCCTGAACTTATCCTGCTCGACTGGATGTTACCTGGCGGTTCCGGTATTCAGTTTATTAAGCATCTTAAACGTGAGGCGCTGACCCGCGAAATTCCGGTAATGATGTTGACCGCACGCGGTGAAGAAGAAGATCGGGTGCGTGGCCTCGAAGTCGGTGCCGATGATTACATCACCAAACCGTTTTCCCCGAAAGAGCTGGTTGCCCGCATTAAAGCGGTGATGCGTCGCATCTCGCCAATGGCGGTGGAAGAAGTGATCGACATGCAGGGTTTAAGCCTGGATCCCTCGTCTCACCGGGTGATGGCCAACGAACAGGCGCTTGATATGGGGCCGACAGAATTTAAGTTATTACACTTCTTTATGACGCATTCTGAACGTGTTTATAGCCGGGAACAGTTGCTCAATAACGTCTGGGGCACTAACGTTTATGTGGAAGATCGCACCGTAGACGTGCATATTCGTCGTTTGCGTAAGGCGTTGGAAACCAGCGGACATGACAGAATGATCCAGACTGTTCGTGGTACCGGATACCGTTTTTCAACGCGTTATTGAGTCCTCACAGCGGAGAATCTGTGTGCTAGAACGTTTGTCATGGAAACGATTGGCCGGCGAATTTTTTCTCTTTTGTCTGCCAGCGTTAATTCTCGGTATTTTCGTCGGTCATTTCGGCTGGCTCCTGTTTGTGTCGCTGGTTGCGGCACTGGGCTGGAATTATTACAACCAGCTTAAACTCTCTCACTGGCTGTGGCTTGACCGCAGTATTACGCCGCCGAACGGCCGCTGGAGCTGGGAGCCGCTGTTCTACGGGCTTAACCAGATGCAGATGCGCAACCGGCGTCGGCGTCGCGAATTAGGTCAGTTGATCAAACGTTTTCGCAGCGGTGCTGAATCGCTGCCCGATGCCGTGGTGCTGACCACGGAAGAAGGCAATATTTTCTGGTGTAACGGGCTGGCGCAGGATCTGCTCGGTTTCCGCTGGCCGGAAGATAACGGGCAACATATCTTCAACCTGCTGCGTTATCCGGAATTCCGGCTGTGGATCCAGACCCGCGATTTCAGTCGGGCGCTGAATCTGCAACTCAATAACGAGCATTACGTCGAGTTTCGCGTTATGCCTTATTCAGAAGGGCAACTGCTGATGGTGGCACGCGATGTCACACAGATGCGTCAGCTTGAAGGTGCCCGGCGTAACTTCTTTGCTAACGTCAGTCATGAGCTGAGAACCCCGCTGACCGTATTGCAGGGATATCTGGAAATGATGGAAGACGCCAAACTGGAAGAACCTTTCCGCACCAAAGCACTGGATACCATGCAGGAACAGACGCGGCGAATGGACGGGCTGGTGAAGCAGTTGCTGACGCTGTCGAAAATCGAAGCTTCAGCGAATATTGATTTGCATGAGAAAGTCGATATTCCGGTGATGCTCGGTATGCTCGAACGTGAGGTGCAAACGTTAAGCAACGGCCGGCATGAGGTGGTGTTTCGCATTAATGACAAACTGAACGTCTTTGGTAATGAAGATCAGTTGCGCAGTGCGGTATCGAATCTGGTGTATAACGCCGTCAACCACACGCCTGCCGGGACGCGGATTGAAGTCAGCTGGCAGCAAACGCCGCATGGCGCGCAATTCCAGATCAGTGATAACGGACCGGGCATTGCGCCGCAGCACCTCCCGCGCCTGACCGAACGTTTTTACCGGGTCGATAAGGCCCGCTCGCGGCAGACCGGCGGCAGCGGACTCGGGCTGGCGATCGTCAAACATGCGCTCAGCCATCACCACACCAAACTTGAAGTCATGAGTGAAGTGGGGGTCGGTACGCGCTTTATGTTTACGCTGGCACCGAAGTTGATTGTTCCTCCGGAACAGGCCAGCCAAAGCGATGTAAAGGGATAAAAATCAAGCCACAGCAACAAGCTGTGGCTTCTTTTAGCAAACGTTCATCAGCCATTAGACATCGCCTCTTTAATTAATCCAGTCCGAAGTTCTGCTTTGAGTTGCAGTTCTGTGACGTTGAGCAAATCTTTAGCAATGGCCTTATACAAAGACAAAAGTTTGTCGGGAATTTCTGGTCCCTTCTTACGGACACTGTGTTTCAGCCAGCCATCGATAAAAAAATCTTCTCCTCCAAACGGAAAGCGACAATGGCCCGGCCAAACCTTGATTTCGATCTCCCTGTCGGCGCAATTCTCTTCTTGTAAACGTTGCCGGACAAATCCACATCAAAAAGTCCGTTTGCCAGTTTATGTGCCGACGTGAGGATAACCTGTCCCGACAATTTGCTGGCGGTCATGAAGTCGTGAAAATCCTCTGTAACGAAAATACGTAAACAGTTCATGCTATCGTCCCTGGTAAAAACAACTGCAGTATTTATTACCACAGATCGTCATGAGGCAAATATTGTTCAGCATCATGAAACATCGCAAAGCGATCATGAATTTTATTCAAGCCTCATGAGGATTCCTCTGTTGCTCCGGAGCAATCTGCATGACAATATCGGTTTAAAGACGTTTAGACATCCAGATGTCTAAATATAACGCCGCGTAATTATTCACTATGTAAATCATTCGCATTCCGCCGCAAGAAGCGGGATGGCTAAAAGGAGTCATGCATGCAACGTACAACCCCTCCGTTCCGCGCTGATGTCGTCGGCAGTTTCCTGCGCCCTGCGGCAATTAAACAAGCCCGTAAGCAATTTCAATCCGGGGAGATTGATGCCGCGCAACTGCGGGCAGTAGAAGACGCTGAAATCCGCCGCGTGGTGGATTTACAGCGCGAAGCCGGTCTGCAAGTGGTCACTGACGGTGAGTTCCGCCGGGCGTGGTGGCACTTTGATTTCTTCGAAGGTCTTGAAGGTGTGGAAGGTTACGACGCAGTGCAGGGGATCCAGTTCAACGGCGTCCAGACCAAAGCACGCAGTATTAAAGTGGTCAGCAAACTCGGTTTCGGCTCGCATCCGATGCTGGAAGATTTCCGTTTCCTGAAAAGCATCAGCGGAACGGCGGTGCCGAAAATGACCATTCCAAGCCCGAGCGTGATGCATTTCCGCGGCGGACGTAACGCCATTAGCAAAGAAGTTTATCCGGATCTGAAAGAGTATTTTGACGATCTTGCGCAGGTTTATCGTGACGCGATTAAAGCGTTTTACGATGCCGGTTGCCGTTATCTGCAACTTGACGACACGGTGTGGGCGTACCTGTGCTCTGAGGATCAAAAGAAGCAAATCCGCGAACGTGGCGACTCTCCGGAAGCGTTAGCGCGTACTTACGCTGATGTGCTGAATAAAGCGATTGCCGGTAAACCGGATGATCTGGTGATTGGTCTGCATGTCTGTCGCGGCAACTTCCGTTCCACCTGGATTTCAGAAGGTGGCTATGAGCCGGTGGCGGAGATCCTGTTTGGTGGCGTGAACATCGATGCCTTCTTCCTGGAATATGACAACGAGCGTTCCGGTGGTTTCGAGCCGCTGCGTTTCATCAAAAAAGGCCATCAGCAGGCGGTCCTGGGGCTGATTACCACCAAATCCGGTGAACTGGAACTGGCAAAAACAGTAGAATCACGACTGGCAGAAGCCGCTGAATATCTGGATATTAACCAGATTTGCCTCAGCCCGCAGTGTGGTTTTGCGTCTACGGAAGAGGGTAACAGCCTGACCGAAGCGCAGCAGTGGGAAAAACTGAAGCTGGTGGTCGATATCGCTGCCCGCGTCTGGTAACCCCTGACGCGGTCGAAATTCAGCTTCAGGAATATGCTGAGTATTGTGCGTGAAATAACCTGCAGATGGTGATTTCACGCATTTTTTGTCTTATCTGGGCGTATCTTGTGCTTCGTTAGTTTAAAAATCATACATATCATATGGTGTGTTTTTGACGGTATTTAGTGAATATCCCTGCTTTGATATATTAATCTGGTCAAACACTCTGCTTTTTCGATCACGTCTTGCCTTTATACGCTATAAAAGTTTACCTTAGCCTTCGCTGTCGCTCGATACTCCCTGCATAACAACGTAATCATCTGCATATCATCAGGCGTTTTGCTCACTTCGATCCTTATATTGATGCTCTCTGACTTTTTCAGGACATTCATCCTTTTGACGACGTGGCGCGACGGCAGCATCGGACACTTTATTCATTTGAACAGGCAACACGACACCCATCATGAGTACTCGTTTAACAAATAAAG
The DNA here is from genome assembly GCF_049199325.1 of Rahnella sp. PD4. Taxonomy (NCBI): domain Bacteria; kingdom Pseudomonadati; phylum Pseudomonadota; class Gammaproteobacteria; order Enterobacterales; family Yersiniaceae; genus Rahnella; species Rahnella sp. PD4. Next base: position 522,893 of record NZ_JBLZQF010000003.1, read on the forward strand.
ATATTCTGGCGCTGGGTTTCATGACCTTCGCCTTATTCGTCGGGGCCGGAAATATCATTTTCCCGCCAATGGTTGGCCTGCAGGCAGGCCATGACGTCTGGTGGGCTGCTGCCGGGTTTATGATTACCGCCGTCGGGCTACCCGTGATGACGGTCATTGCACTTGCGCGCGTTGGTGGCGGTGTGGATGCCCTGAGTACGCCAATTGGTCGTGGTGCCGGTATTCTTCTGGCGACCGTGTGTTATCTGGCCGTTGGTCCGCTGTTTGCTACGCCACGCACGGCAACCGTATCTTTTGAAGTGGGGATCGCACCGATGACCGGTGACGGCCCGCTGCCTTTACTGATTTACAGCGTGATCTATTTCGCTCTGGTCATTGGCATCTCTCTGTATCCGGGCCGTTTGCTCGATACCGTCGGACATTTCCTCGCGCCACTGAAAATGGTCGCGCTGGCGGCACTGGGTATCGCTGCTGTACTTTGGCCAGCGGGTTCTCCGATGCCAGCGGTGGATGCTTACCAGACGGTGCCGTTCTCCAGCGGTTTCGTTAACGGTTATCTGACCATGGATACACTGGGGGCGCTGGTGTTTGGTATCGTTATCGTCAATGCCGCGCGTTCCCGTGGTGTTACGGATGCCAAACTGCTGACCCGTTATACGGTTCTGGCGGGTCTGATTGCCGGTCTGGGTCTGATGCTGGTTTATCTCAGCCTGTTCAAACTCGGCGAAAACAGTGCTTCACTGGTGCCTGACGCGACTAACGGCGCGATTATTCTGCATGCGTATGTGGCGCACACCTTTGGTGGCATTGGCAGTTTCTTCCTCGGTGCGCTGATTTTTATTGCCTGCATGGTGACGGCGGTTGGCCTGACGTGTGCCTGTGCGGAGTTCTTTGCCCAGTATTTACCGCTGTCTTATAAGACACTGGTCTTCATTCTGGGTCTGTTCTCCATGCTGGTGTCCAACCTGGGGCTGAGCCATCTGATTCAGATTTCAGTGCCGGTACTGACGGCGATTTATCCGCCATGTATCGCGCTGGTTGTGCTGAGTTTCACCCTGCGCTGGTGGAACAGCACCACGCGTATCGTGGCTCCGGTCATGGTGGTAAGTCTGGTGTTCGGCATTGTTGATGGGATCAAAGCCTCTGCTTTTGCTGACCTGATGCCCGCCTGGACCGCTAACCTGCCACTGGCTGCGCAAGGTCTTGCCTGGTTACCGCCTTCATTATTAATGCTGGTGCTGGTGGGAATATATGACAAAATCAGCGGCCCGCGCAGCGTAACCGCGCATCAGTGATCATCGGGTGAATGTTCGAAGAGCTGAAAGCATGAATGTCTGACGAATGTTTCGCCAATCAGGCCACGGAGAACCCTTCCGTGGCTTTTTCATTGGCGGGCTAAAAGTCATTTTTTTAGAATACGATTTTTGATATCAAAAAAAACAACACGGGTTAACGCACATGCAGCAAGAAGCTGAACAACCAATCGCGCAACAAGAAGCGCCGGGCACGAAGTTAAAACGTGGCCTGACAACGCGCCATATCCGCTTTATGGCACTGGGCTCAGCCATCGGAACCGGTTTGTTTTATGGCTCGGCAGACGCCATTAAAATGGCCGGGCCGAGTGTATTGCTGGCGTATCTGGTCGGCGGAATTATCGCGTTTATCATCATGCGTGCCCTCGGCGAAATGTCGGTTAACAACCCGCAGAGTGGTTCATTTTCGCGTTATGCGCAGGATTACCTCGGGCCGATGGCAGGTTACATCACCGGCTGGACATACTGTTTCGAAATCCTGATCGTCGCTATCGCTGATGTCACGGCGTTCGGTATTTATATGGGCGTCTGGTTCCCGGATGTGCCGCAATGGACCTGGGTTCTCAGCGTGGTGCTGATTATCGGCGCGATTAATCTGGTCAGCGTAAAAGTGTTTGGCGAGCTGGAGTTCTGGTTCTCGTTCTTCAAGGTTCTGACCATCATTATCATGATCGTGGCAGGCTTTGGCATTATCTTCTGGGGCATCGGTAATGGCGGGCAGGCGACCGGTATCCACAATCTGTGGAGTCACGGCGGCTTCTTCAGTCAGGGGATCATGGGGACAATTTTATCATTGCAACTGGTAATGTTTGCTTATGGCGGCATTGAAATCATCGGGATCACGGCCGGTGAAGCAGAAAATCCAAAACAATCTATCCCTAAAGCCATCAACTCCGTGCCGCTGCGTATTCTGGTATTTTACGTGGGTACACTGTTTGTGATCATGTCTATTTTCCCATGGAATCAGGTGGGGACACAGGGCAGCCCGTTCGTGCTGACTTTCCAGCACATGGGTATTACCGCGGCGGCGGCAATCCTGAACTTCGTGGTGATCACCGCCTCGCTGTCGGCGATTAACAGTGATGTATTCGGCGTGGGCCGTATGCTGCATGGTATGGCAGAGCAGGGGCAGGCACCGAAAATGTTCAGCAAGGTATCGCGTCTGGGCACGCCGTGGGTCACCGTGCTGGTGATGATGGCGGCACTGCTGGTAGCGGTTTATCTGAACTACGTCATGCCGTCGGCTGTGTTTCTGGTGATTGCGTCTCTGGCGACTTTCGCGACGGTCTGGGTGTGGATTATGATCCTGTTCTCCCAGATTGGTTTTCGTCGCAAACTGAGCAAACAACAGGTGAAAGAACTTGAATTCCCGCTGCGAGGGGGTGTTTACACCTCCGTGTTCGGGATCATTTTCCTGGTGTTCATCATTGGCCTGATTGGTTACTTCCCGGATACCCGTATTTCGCTGTATGTCGGGATGGTGTGGGTAGTGGCATTACTGGTGGGTTATGCCTTCAAACGCCGTAACGATCGCAAGAAAGAAGCGCTGGCGCTGAGCAACAAAGCGTAAGCAAGCACTTACCTTCCGGTAAATTTTAAAGCCCTTGATATCAGATGATTTTAAGGGATTTTTACTGTTTATAAATTGTTATTAACCAAATCATTCGGGCTGTATCAAGGCAGTCAACGCAGAGACAGCCCGAAGGATGAAGGTTAATAGCCGATGGCGGCACCTGCAGGTCGCCGCACATCATTTGCACCGTAGAGATAACCTTCGCGAACCTTGCCTGACACTGCCGAGTCATTACCTGAGTTCGCCGATGTCACGCCAGCAGCCCCCGGTAACCCCACCATAATCAGCTCTGTCGCGCCCCATGGCGTCTGCTCCACCATCTTGTAACCCATCTTCTGCAGGATGTTCAGGCTGTCCTGAGAAACGCCACGCTGCTCATAATAGACCTCATCCGGCAGCCACTGATGATGAATACGGGGGGCATCCACCGCTTCCTGTGGTGCCATGCCGTAGTCGATAACATTCAGCGCCGACTGCAAAGTAATGGTGATAATACGTGATCCGCCCGGCGACCCCAGAACCATGAAGATTTTACCGTCTTTGGTCACCAGACTCGGGCTCATAGACGATAGTGGGCGCTTACCGGGGGCGATGGCATTTTTGGTTCCCTGTACCAGTCCGTACAAATTCTTCTCGCCGACTTTGGTCGTGAAGTCATCCATCTCATCATTCAGGAAAAAGCCCGTACCCGGTGCAATCACCACTGAACCAAAGCGGCCATTGACCGTATAGGTGGTTGAAACGGCATTCCCCATTTTATCGACAATAGAGTAATGGGTCGTTTCCGGCTTCTCGTGGGGTTCCATGCCAGGCTGAACCGCCGTCGAAGGCGTGGCTTTATCCGCTTCTATTTTCTTACGGATTTCTTCGGCATAGCTTTTGCTGACCAGACGGTCGACGGGATTTTTCACAAACTCCGGATCGCCGAGATAGGTATTTCTGTCCATATACGCATGGCGCATGGCCTCGGTAAGGGTGTGTATAGAGGCTGCAGAGTTGAAACCCATACTTTTCAGATCATAACCTTCAACAATGTTGAGGATTTCACACATCGTGACGCCGCCGGAACTCGGCGGCGGAGCCGATACGAATTTATATCCGCGGTAACTGCAGGTGATAGGGGCGTCTTCAGTGACCTTATAGTTCGCGAAATCGGCCGCTGTCAGGATGCCGCCACCTTTTTTCGCAGCGGCCTCAACCGCCGCCGGGATTTTGCCTTTATAGAATGCATCCGGACCGTGCCGGGAGATGGACTCCAGCGTGTTGGCTAAATCGGTTTGCACCAGTTTGTCGCCGGGTTGCAGCGGGCTGCCGTCTTTGCGCAGGAAAATACGAGCCGCTTCAGGATCTTCTTTGAAGCGTTTCACGGTGGTGTCGAGAATATCGGTATCGGCGCGGGTCAGCACAAAGCCCTGACGGGCCAGTTTAATTGCCGGTGCCATAACTTGCTGGCGCGTCAGTTTGCCATATTCTTTCTGCACCGTATCCATGCCCAATACTGTGCCGGGTACGCCTGCAGCGAGATACCCGTACAGGCTGGCACCTTTCTTCACGTTGCCGTCAGCATCCAGATACATATTGGCGCTGGCAGCAGCAGGCGCAGTTTCACGGAAGTTGATAAAGGTATCTTTACCGTTGGCAAGATGCACCGTCATGAAGCCTCCGCCGCCAATATTGCCACAGCATGGGTTAACGACAGCCTGCGCGTAGCCGACAGCCACGGCAGCATCGATAGCGTTGCCACCCATTTTCAGAATATCGACGCCGACCTGAGAGGCCAGATATTGCGAAGTGACGACCATCCCGTTTTTGGCTTCCACCGCAGGATTAGATGCGGCGCAGAGCGGGAAGCTGGTCAGCAAGGCCAGCGCGATGAGTGATTTCCGTAACATATAGGCTCCTGTTTATTACCCTGTCTTTTGAGTCATAACCTTCAGGTTATTGTGTGATAACGCTTTTTTGTTATTTTAGTCCGACCATTATTATGCAAACGTCGCGCCATGATGACGCAGCCTGACCGTTTTCAGCGTAGACCTAAATAACAGAGAGTGAGGAAGCGGGGAGGGAAAAATGTGATCGTGCAGGATAAGAGGCAAAAAAAACGGCCAGCGAGGCTGACCGTCATGCATCATAAAACCGTGAAGGAATTACAGATTTGATGCGTTTTCAGACAAATATTTGGCCACGCCATCCGGGGATGCGCCCATGCCTTTTTTGCCTTTTTCCCACTGAGCCGGGCACACTTCGCCGTGCTCTTCGTGGAATTGCAGCGCGTCAACCATACGCAGCATTTCGTCGATGTTACGACCCAGTGGCAGATCATTCACTACCTGGTGACGGACAACACCTTCTTTGTCGATCAGGAAAGAGCCACGCAGTGCAACGCCGGCGTCCGGATGTTCAATACCGTAGGCTTTCTGGATTTCGCGTTTGATGTCAGCAACCATCGCGTACTTAACAGGACCGATGCCGCCTTTCTCAACTGGGGTGTTACGCCATGCGTTGTGAACGAACTCGGAGTCGAAGGACACGCCTACCACTTCTACGCCACGATTCTGGAATTCTTCATAACGGTGATCGAAAGCGATCAGTTCTGAAGGACAGACGAAAGTGAAGTCCATTGGCCAGAAGAAGATAACAGTTGGTTTGCCTGCAGTGTGTTTTTTGAAGTTGAAGTTTTCAACTACTTCGCCGCTGCCCAGTACGGCTGCTGCGGTGAAGTCAGGGGCTGGGCGAGTTACCAGAACCATAATATTACTCCTTATGAAACCCAAGAGGGCGTCGTAGGTGAAAGGAAAGGATGAACAAAACGACTGCCAGTATAGGGGCAAGCTGCGGGTGAATAAACCCCATCGCACCAATCAATCAGATAGTATCCGGCTATCAGTCTTTGACGTAAGTCCCAGAGTTCTTTAACAACAACCTCTTGTGTTGCAGGGAATTGCGGGACGGTTCACAGAACTGGTGAGATTGATCAGAGTTGTCGGTCTTTCGCCTGTTGCATCATGACCGGATAAAACTGCCAAAAAAGCTGCTCAAGGGCATCGTAATTCAATTCGATATCGTGGAAAGAGCCGGTCAGCGCACTAAGTTTCGGCCTCCGGTTGGCCATACCGCGTAATACGTCCCCAATAAAAGGCAGTGCGGCATAACGTTCCATCCAGCGTTCAGGCCATAAATACGCATTCAGATTCCGGAAACGTTCAGGCATTTCAGGCAGCAGCGGTTCAATTTCCTGCTGACAGGCGTCGAGAAAATCTTCGAGCGATTGCTGTGGATGAAGTGTCGCCCAGTGGCGGGAGAGAAAGTGATCCCAGACGACATCCAGCGTGATGGGCGCGACGCGGCGAAAATCTTCACGAAAATAGCGGCGGGCAATTTTCACTTCCGGCAGCGAATCGGTCATGGTATCTACGCGGCGATGCATGCGGATCCCGCTGACGATCTCGTCAGAAAATTGTCCGTCAGGATTGCCGCGAACGAAATCAGCCAGCAGGTTGCCGGTCAGGGAACTTTCGGCCAGAGAGGCTAAGTGGAGATGCGCTAAAAAATTCATCGGGCGAGTATAACGCAGGAAAGTTGATCTCTGACAGGGCTGTGATGCCTTTATTAGCGCAGAAGCTTGCAGGGGATGCCCCGTCCCTCTAGACTAAGCCGCCTGTTTTTGTCGTTAAGTGAAGTGAAAAGCCATGCGTGTTGCCGATTTTTCTTTTGAACTCCCTGAATCCCTGATTGCCCGCTATCCGCAGACCCAGCGCAGCGGCTGTCGTTTGTTGTCTCTGGACGGGCCGAGCGGTGAGTTAACGCACGGCGTGTTCACCGATATTCTGGATAAAATTCATCCCGGTGATTTGCTGGTTTTTAACAATACCCGCGTGATCCCGGCCCGCGTATTCGGCCGTAAGGTCAGCGGCGGTAAAATTGAAGTACTGGTTGAGCGTGTGCTCGATTCACACCGCGTTCTGGCACACGTACGTGCGTCTAAATCGCCAAAGCCGGGCGCTGAACTGCTGCTTGGCGACAACGAAGATATTAAAGCGACTATGGTGGCGCGCCACGATACCTTGTTTGAGCTGGAATTTAATGAAGATCGTGATGTCTTTACTCTGCTCAACGAAATCGGCCATATGCCGCTGCCGCCATATATCGATCGCCCCGATGAAGATGCTGATCGGGAATTGTATCAGACAGTCTACAGCGAACGTCCCGGCGCAGTGGCAGCCCCTACCGCCGGTTTACACTTCGACCAGCCGCTGATGGATGCGCTGAAAGAAAAAGGTGTGGAATTTGCTTTTGTGACGCTGCACGTGGGCGCAGGAACTTTCCAGCCGGTTCGCGTGAACACCATCGAAGACCACATCATGCATGCTGAGTATGCCGAAGTGCCTCAGGAAGTTGTGGATGCGGTGCTGGCCTGTAAAGCGCGGGGTAATAAAGTCGTGGCGGTGGGAACAACCTCGGTACGTTCGCTGGAAAGCGCGGCGAAGGCCAGCGAAGATGCGCTGATTGCGCCCTTCTTCGGTGATACCAAGATTTTCATCTACCCGGGTTATCACTATCAGGTTATTGACTCCCTGATCACCAATTTCCACCTGCCTGAATCGACACTGATCATGCTGGTGTCGGCGTTTGCCGGCTATAAAAATACCCTGAATGCCTATCATCAGGCCGTCGCAGAGCAATACCGTTTCTTCAGTTATGGTGATGCGATGTTTATCAACCGTAACCCGCTGGCGCCACAGGAAGTGGTGGGGCAGCAGTAAACCGCGCCGGACGCACTCGGTGCATCCGGGCTTTCTTTTCCGGGCGTGATGCCACGGACTTAACCTCATCAGACTGTTTCTCTGATGCTGGAGGCAATGTGAAGTACGAATTAAGCACTACCGATGGCCGCGCACGCCGCGGACGTCTGGTCTTTGAACGTGGCGTAGTCGAAACCCCGGCATTTATGCCTGTGGGCACTTACGGCACAGTAAAAGGTATGACCCCGGAAGAAGTGAAAGAAACCGGCGCACAAATTCTGTTGGGTAACACTTTCCACCTGTGGCTGCGTCCGGGGCAGGAAATCATGAAGCTGCACGGCGACTTACATGATTTCATGAACTGGCATGGCCCGATCCTCACCGATTCCGGCGGCTTCCAGGTATTTAGCCTGGGTGCGATGCGCAAAATCAAAGAAGAGGGCGTGCATTTCCGCAACCCGATCAACGGGGATCCGGTGTTCCTGAGTCCGGAAAAATCCATGGAGATCCAAAACGATCTGGGCTCCGACATCGTCATGATCTTCGACGAATGTACGCCATATCCTGCCGACTGGGATTATGCAAAACGCTCGATGGAAATGTCTTTACGCTGGGCAAAACGCAGCCGCGATCGCTTCAACGAGTTGAATAATAAGAATGCTTTGTTTGGGATTATTCAGGGGAGCGTTTACGAAGATTTACGAGATGTATCATTAAAAGGGCTGGTAGATATCGGCTTTGATGGTTACGCTGTGGGCGGACTGGCAGTCGGCGAGCCGAAGGAAGACATGCACCGTATTCTGGAGCACGTTTGTCCGCAAATTCCGGCAGACAAACCTCGCTATCTTATGGGTGTCGGTAAACCGGAAGATCTGGTTGAAGGCGTGCGTCGTGGTATCGATATGTTTGACTGCGTGATGCCAACGCGTAATGCACGAAACGGCCATCTTTTTGTGACCGACGGTATCGTTAAAATCCGTAATGCGAAGCATAAAGATGACACGTCAACGCTTGACGAACACTGTGATTGCTACACATGTCGCAATTATAGCCGCGCTTACTTGCATCATCTCGACCGTTGCAACGAAATTCTGGGTGCGCGCCTGAATACGATCCATAACCTGCGCTATTACCAGCGTCTGATGGCCGGTTTACGCCAGGCTATTGAAGAGGGTAAATTGGAAGCGTTTGTGACAGACTTCTACGAGCGTAAAGGCAAACCGGTTCCGCCTTTAAACTTCTGATTTCTTTCTCGCGTCGGCATCTTCGAAAGGAGGTGCCGATTTTATAATTTCTTGGACCGGCATTATGGGGTATTGTGCGAGACGTTTTATCGCCAGTCTCCGGGTCGGATTCTCGGTTTGTTTTACATCAATTTGCTTCACAACAACAATGAGGGAATTTAAATGAGCCTTTTCATTTCTGATGCAGTCGCAGCGACCGGCGCACCGTCACAGGGAAGTCCTTACTCTCTGGTTATTATGCTGGTGGTTTTTGGTCTGATTTTCTATTTCATGATCCTGCGCCCGCAGCAGAAACGTTCTAAAGAACACAAAAAACTGATGGATTCTATCGGTAAAGGTGACGAAGTCATGACCACAGGTGGCCTGATCGGTCGCGTAACCAAAGTAGCCGAAACCGGTTATGTGGTTATCGCACTGAACGACACCAACGAAGTGATGATCAAACGTGACTTCGTGGCAGCAGTTCTGCCAAAAGGCACGATGAAGTCTATCTAATTTTCGATTTTCCCGAAGGGAACTGCCGTGTTAAACCGTTATCCTGCGTGGAAGTATCTGATGCTGATCGTTGTGGTCATCGTCGGGCTGCTTTATGCACTTCCCAACCTTTATGGTGAGGATCCGGCTGTTCAAATCACTGGTGTTCGGGGTTCCGACGCCAGTGCAGCAACACTGGATCAAGTCCGTAATGTATTAGACCAAAACAAAATCCAGAGCAAATCGATTGCCCTGGAAAATGGCGCTATTCTTGCCCGTTTTAAAGACACAGACGTACAGCTTCGTGCACGTGAAGCGCTGACTGAAGCGTTGGGCGACAAGTTTGTTATTGCACTGAACCTCGCGCCGGCAACGCCGCGCTGGTTGAGTATGCTGGGCGCTGAGCCGATGAAGCTGGGCCTCGACTTACGTGGTGGTGTGCACTTCCTGATGGAAGTGGATATGGATACCGCGTTGAGTAAGCTGCAAGAGCAGACCATGGACAGCATGCGCAGTGACCTGCGCGACAAGAATATTCCTTATGCCACGGTGCGTAAGCTCGACAACTATGGCGTTGAAGTGCGTTTCCGCGATGCTGCGACCCGTGATTCTGCAGCCAGCTATCTGAGCCCACGTCATCGCGATTTAGTGATCACTAACAGCGGTGACAATGCTTTGAGTGTGGTGATGACTGATGCCCGCCTGAGTGAAGCCCGTGAGTACGCCGTTCAGCAAAACATCAATATCCTGCGTAACCGCGTAAACCAACTGGGTGTTGCTGAGCCACTGGTACAGCGTCAGGGTTCCGACCGTATTGTGGTTGAACTGCCGGGGATTCAGGATACTGCACGTGCCAAAGAAATCTTAGGCGCGACCGCGACCCTGGAATTCCGTCTGGTTAACACCAACGTGGATGCTTCTGCTGCTTCAACCGGTCGTGTACCGGGCGACAGCGAAGTGAAAGACATGCGTGATGGTCGCCCGGTTGTATTATACAAGCGGGTGATTCTGACCGGTGACCATATCACTGATTCCACATCCAGCATGGATGAATACAATCAGCCACAGGTCAACATCTCACTCGACAGCGCTGGCGGTAACGCCATGTCTAACTTCACCAAGGATAATATCGGCAAACCGATGGCAACCTTGTTCGTGGAGTACAAAGACAGCGGTAAGAAAGATGCCAACGGCCGTGCGATTCTGGCGAAACAGGAAGAAGTTATCAACGTGGCGACTATTCAGTCACGTCTGGGCAACAGCTTCCGTATCACTGGCGTCAACGATCCGAATGAAGCCCGTCAGTTGTCCCTTCTGCTGCGTGCCGGTGCGTTAATCGCGCCAATTCAGATTGTTGAAGAACGGACCATTGGCCCGACCTTAGGGATGCAAAACATCACTCAGGGTCTGGAAGCGTGCTTGTGGGGCCTGGTGGCATCCATTCTGTTTATGGTGGTCTTCTACCGTAAATTTGGTGTGATCGCGACGACCGCGCTGATTGCGAACCTGGTCCTGATTGTCGGGATCATGTCTCTGCTGCCTGGTGCGACGCTGACCATGCCGGGTATTGCCGGTATCGTACTGACGCTGGCGGTGGCCGTCGACGCCAACGTACTGATAAACGAACGTATCAAAGAAGAGTTGAAGAACGGGCGTTCCGTTCAGCAGGCGATTCATGAAGGCTATAAAGGCGCGTTCTCCAGTATCGTTGATGCCAACATTACGACCCTGATCACGGCAATTATTCTTTATGCAGTGGGTACCGGTTCGATTAAAGGCTTTGCTATCACCACCGCTATCGGTGTGGCAACCTCGATGTTTACGTCGATCGTGGGAACCCGTGCCATCGTGAACCTGGTTTACGGCGGCAAACGCATTAAAAAGCTGTCTATCTGAGGAGTGCGTTGTGGCACAGCAACAACCATATACTGTTGAACAACTGAACTACGGCCGTAAAGTTATCGACTTTATGCGCTGGGACAACGTGGCCTTCTGTATTTCAGGCCTGTTGTTTATCGCATCCGTTGCGATTATGGGCGTTCGCGGGTTCAACTGGGGTCTGGATTTCACTGGCGGTACCGTCATTGAAATCAGCCTTAGCCAGCCCGCTAACCTGGACGTAATGCGTGCCGATCTGGAAAAAGCAGGATTCAAGGATCCTGTTGTTCAGAACTTCGGTAGCAGTCGTGATGTGATGGTTCGCCTTCCACCTGTATCGGGTAATGCCGGTCAGGAACTGGGGAATAAAGTCCTGAGTCTGGTGAATGCGGATATCGACAAAGACGCGACCGTGAAACGTGTTGAGTTTGTCGGCCCGAGCGTGGGGAGTGATCTGGCGCAGGCTGGCGGCATGGCGCTGCTGATGGCGCTGATTTGCATCCTGATCTATGTCGGTTTCCGTTTTGAATGGCGACTGGCGCTGGGGGCGGTAATCGCACTGGCGCATGACGTGATCATCACCATGGGCGTATTGTCACTGTTCAGGATCGAAATTGACCTGACCATCGTCGCGTCCCTGATGTCCGTTATCGGCTACTCGCTGAATGACTCCATCGTGGTATCGGACCGTATTCGTGAAAACTTCCGCAAAATTCGTCGCGGTAATTCTTACGAAATCATGAACGTGTCCCTGACCCAGACGTTAAGTCGTACCATTATGACCTCAGCGACCACGCTGATGGTGGTTCTGATGCTCTATATCTTTGGGGGTGCGTTGCTGGAAGGCTTCTCACTGACCATGTTGATTGGCGTGTCGATCGGTACGGTTTCGTCAATCTACGTGGCGTCCGCGCTGGCCCTGAAACTGGGTATGAAGCGTGAGCACATGTTGCAGCAGAAAGTGGAAAAAGAAGGCGCAGATCAACCTTCGATTCTGCCGTAAGTTGCTGATGGTTCCGTTATCGGAATAGAAAACCAAAACCCCGCGACGCGGGGTTTTTTTTATCTGCTGTTTGCGGTTTTTATCGGGTTACGACAGGCAGGGACTGTGGCGTTGCCACAATATTATGCAGATGTACAAATCCCAGCGTTTCGACAGTCACCTGGTCAAACTTCACATCGACTGTTTTCACCGGACCCGGCAGAAGGTCTGGCTCGACGGTAATGGTCTGGGTCTGCATATCGACAGTCAGCGGCTTGCCTGTAACCGGATCGAGCTGTCCCCAGCTCAGAGATGCCGTAAACGCTGGCAATGGCTGACCGGCATTATTTTTGATTTCCAGTACGGCCTGTACGCCGCTGGCGTCCGGAGCGATACGGGTTAGCTGAAGACTTAATTCACCAATGTTACTTTTGAGCAATGCGGCACTTTTGGCTGCCGGTAATAAATAGACACCATTATCCGACTGGCGGTTGAGGGTGGTTTGCTGTTCCAGTGCGAGGGCCAGATCGGTCAGGTGTTGCAGCTTTTGATTAAGCTGCCCGACTTCCGTTTTCAGGGCCGGTATTTGTGAATTTTGCGTCGCGCAGCCCGTCAGGCTGAACAATGCGGCGCAGACCAACAAAAGGTGTGGATGTTTTGTCATATCAGAGACTTCCTTTCATCTGCCCGTTGAAACATTCCATCCGGGCACCCATATCGATAGCTAAGTTTAACCCGATGTCGATGAAAGTAGCGACAGCCTTTGTTGTCGGCACACTTCGGGTTAAACTACTGTTCAATTGAGTTCGCGATCAGGAAGTGCTATGCATTGCCCATTTTGTGCCGCTGTTGATACTAAAGTCATCGATTCCCGTCTGGTAGGCGATGGATCGCAGGTTCGCCGTCGCCGTCAGTGCCTGGTGTGCCATGAACGTTTCACCACGTTTGAAGTGGCGGAACTGGTGATGCCGCGCGTCATTAAAAGCAATGAAGTTCGTGAACCGTTCAATGAAGACAAACTTCGCGGTGGCTTTCTGAAAGCGCTGGAAAAACGCCCGGTAAGTTCCGATGACGTCGAAACTGCCATCAGCCACATTAAGTCGCAGCTGCGTGCGACCGGCGAACGTGAAATCCCGGCTAAAATGATCGGTAATTTGGTGATGGACGCCCTGAAAGGGCTGGATAAAGTCGCCTATATCCGCTTTGCGTCGGTGTATCGCAGCTTCGAAGATATCCGTGAATTTGGTGAAGAAATTGCCCGCCTTCAGGACTAAGGAAAGCTGATGTCGTCTGAACAATCTGCAAAGCCACTCTCCGCCGAAAACCATACCGATGAACGCTATATGGCGCGGGCTTTCGAGCTGGCGCGCCGCGGGCGTTTTACCACCACACCTAACCCTAATGTCGGTTGTGTCATTGTATTGAATGGCGAAATTGTGGGTGAAGGCTATCATCTGCGTGCCGGTGAACCCCATGCAGAAGTTTACGCATTACGCATGGCCGGTGAGAAAGCCAGAGGGGCGACCGCTTATGTGACCCTCGAACCGTGCAGTCATCATGGGCGTACACCACCGTGTGCCGATGCATTGCTGGCGGCAGGCGTCGCCCGCGTGGTAGCGGCGATGCAGGATCCTAATCCGGAAGTGGCAGGGCGGGGTTTGTACCGGCTCAAACAAAACGGCGTGGATGTTAGCCATGGGCTGATGCACCCGCAGGCTGAAGCGGTGAATCTGGGTTTCCTCAAACGGATGCGCACCGGTTTTCCCTATGTTCAGCTTAAAATGGGTGCCTCTTTAGATGGCCGAACGGCGATGGCTTCTGGCGAAAGTCAGTGGATCACCTCGGCGGCGGCCCGTGCTGATGTTCAGCGTTTTCGCGCAGAAAGCTCGGCGATCCTGAGCACCAGTGCCACGGTTCTGGCTGACAATCCTTCGCTTAATGTACGCTGGAGCGAACTGGGCAATGAAGTGCAGGCAATTTATCCCGAGGAAAATCTGCGTCAGCCATTACGGATTATTCTCGACAGTCAAAACCGCGTGACACCACAGCATCAGCTGATGAATTTACCGGGGGAAGTATTACTCGCACGGCTGGAAACTGACTCGCAAGCCTGGCCGGAGTCTGTTGAACAATGGCGCGTGGCCGGACGCGACAATCGTATTGATCTGGTTCTGCTGATGATGCAACTGGCGAAACGTCAGGTTAATTCCATCTGGGTGGAAGCCGGCGCACAACTGGCCGGTGCCTTATTACAAGCCGGTCTGGTTGATGAATTAATCGTTTATATGGCGCCTAAGTTATTGGGCAATAATGGTCGGGCACTGTGTGAACTGCCAGGATTGCAGCATCTGGCGGATGCGCCGGAATTTATTTTCAGCGATATCCGCCAGGTCGGCCCTGACTTACGTTTGCGTCTGAAACCGGTGTATTGAGAATTTTACTCCTCCCTGCGGAATGGCTTTAAAAGCGCATGTCCAGACAGGGTTATTTTATGATAGAATCCGCCCCCCTGCGGCTGGGGTTGAGAAACTCCTGAACCCACTTTAAGGAAAACTATGAACGTTATCGAAGGTGTTGTAGCCACGCCTAACGCGCGCGTAGCGATCGCGATTGCTCGTTTTAACAATTTTATCAATGACAGCCTGCTTTCAGGTGCTGTTGATGCATTAAAACGTATCGGTCAGGTCAGCGATGACAACATCACCGTAGTCTGGGTCCCGGGCGCGTACGAATTGCCTCTGGCAACCCGCGCACTGGCTGAAAGCGGCAAATACGATGCGGTTGTTGCACTTGGCACCGTGATCCGCGGGGGCACTGCCCACTTTGAATTTGTGGCGGGCGAATGTAGCTCTGGCCTGTCCAGCGTTGCCATGAACAGCGAAATCCCGGTTGCCTTTGGTGTGCTGACCACAGAAAGCATTGAACAAGCCATCGAACGCGCAGGGACAAAAGCCGGTAACAAGGGTGCAGAAGCTGCACTGACCGCGCTTGAAATGATTAATGTTATCAAGGCTATTAAAGCCTGAATCTAGTTAAGGGGAAATCCGTGAAACCTGCTGCTCGTCGCCGCGCCCGTGAATGTGCCGTTCAGGCGCTTTACTCCTGGCAGTTGTCGAAAAATGACATCGCCGATGTTGAATTAGAATTCCTGACCGAGCAGGATGTCAAAGACGTAGACATTGCCTATTTCCGCGAACTGCTGGCTGGTGTAGCAAACAGTGCTGAGAAACTCGATGCACTGATGGCGCCGTACCTGTCCCGCCAGCTGGATGAACTGGGCCAGGTGGAAAGAGCAATTTTGCGTCTGGCTCTGTTTGAGCTAAGCAAACGCCAGGACGTCCCTTACAAAGTGGCGATCAATGAAGCCATTGAACTGGCGAAAACTTTTGGTGCTGAAGATAGCCATAAGTTCGTCAATGGTGTGCTGGATAAAGCAGGCCCGCATATTCGTAAAAAATGATCATCAAAAAAGTTTCGGCTTCAGTCACAAATGGCGACAGTCATTTTGGCCTGGTAACCGTCTCTGTTGATAATCTGGTGATGTCACCTGGTTTATCTTTTGTGTGACACCCTTCTTAAGGCCGGATTTCCGGCCTTAAGTCATTCTAACGATTTGGAAATGTACTATGTCATGCGGCGAATTTGATGTAATCACTCGCTACTTTAACCGGTTCAGAACCGCCCGACAGGATGTTCATTTAGGCATTGGTGATGATTGTGCCCTGCTGACGGTAGGCGAGAAGCAACTATTAGCAGTCAGCACCGACACGCTGGTCGAAGGCATCCATTTTCTCAAAACGATTTCACCGGCAGACCTGGGCTATAAAGCGCTGGCGGTTAACCTGAGCGATCTGGCTGCTATGGGTGCCGATCCTGCGTGGGTTTCTCTGGCGCTGACACTACCGGAAGTGAACACTGAATGGTTGCAGGCATTCAGTGACAGTCTGTTTGAACAGCTTAATTATTACGGCATGCAGTTGATTGGCGGGGATACGACACGCGGACCGCTGAGCATGACGTTAACCATTCAGGGTCTGGTGCCTGCGGGGCGTGCTTTAACCCGCGCCGGTGCGGGCATAGGCGACTGGATCTTTGTTACCGGTACGCTGGGTGATAGCGCAGCTGGCCTGGCGATTTTGCTGGAACAGCTGAATGTTGATGATGCGAAAACTCGCGAATTTCTGCTTAAACGCCATCTGCGTCCGTCGCCACGTGTTTTACAGGGGCAGGCGCTGCGCGATTTAGCCACCTCAGCCATCGACCTGTCCGACGGGCTGGTTTCCGATCTTAAACATATACTGAATGCCAGCGAGTGTGGTGCACGCCTCGATCTTGATGCGATCCCTTTCTCGCCAGCCATGAATCAGGTGGCGGATCCGGAACAGGCACTGAAATGGGCACTGACCGGCGGTGAAGATTATGAACTTTGCTTCACTGTGCCGGAAATTAACCGGGGTGCGCTGGATGTTGCGCTGAGCCATCTGGGTGTCAACTTTACCTGTGTGGGTCAGATTGCGCCGCTTTCAGAAGGTATTAAGTTTATGCGTTCAGGCGTACCGGTCGAACTTGAATGGCAAGGTTTTGACCACTTTGCCGGAGAGGAATTGTTGTGAATATAGGCCGTAAAAAACGCCCGGCGGGGTACAAAGGAAAAACCGGAGATCCGGTTCAGGACATGGCTGCGGCCAAAAAGCGTCTGGATCTGCGTAATCCGTGGCATTTGCTGGCGACAGGTTTTGGCAGCGGTTTATTCCCTGTTGGCCCTGGCACGGCGGGCTCCGTCGCCGCGATCCCGTTCTGGATTGTCATGACCTACCTGCCATGGCAGGTGTATTCGATGATCGTTATGTTCAGCATTTGTATCGGGGTTTATCTTTGCCGCCAGACCGCGCGCGACATGCGGGTTCATGACCATGGCAGTATCGTATGGGATGAATTTGTCGGTATGTGGATCACACTGATGGCGATCCCGGTCAATGACTGGCGCTGGGTGTTGATCGGATTTATCGTTTTCCGTGTGCTGGATATCTGGAAGCCGTGGCCCATCCGCTGGTTTGACCGCAACGTACAGGGCGGAATGGGTATTATGATCGATGATGTGGTCGCCGGTGTGCTTGGCGCGGCTATCATCTATCTGGTCGGGCATCACTGGCCGCTGGGCCTGTTCTGATCTTCGTGACCATGCAGTGAAAAGGCGTTACAGGATTGGCCTGGTAACGCCTTTTTTGTCATCTCAGATTACTGGAAACCGGTCGCCTGATGCGGCACATACGCCATTTCCAGCTCGGCGATTTCCTCAATGGAAAGTTTCACCTCCAGTGCGGCGATGGCATCTTCCAGATGAGCGGGGCGCGAAGCACCGATTATAGGCGCGGTAACGATATGTTTACTTAAGATCCACGCCAGGGCGATCTGCGCACGTGGTACGCCATGGTCTTCCGCTATTTTCCCGACACGCTCAGCGATTTTACCGTCGGCCTCATCGGTCGCGTCATACAGCGTTTTGGCAAAATTATCGGAAACTGAACGGGCGGTGGTTTCTCCCCACGGACGCGTGAGTTTACCGCGTGCCAGCGGACTCCAGGGCAACACTGCAATATTTCTTTCCAGGCACAGCGGGTACATTTCGTTTTCTTCTTCACGCTGGATAAGATTGTACTGATCCTGCATTGAGACAAAACCCGCCCAGCCATTTTGCTCAGAGACATCTAATGCGTGTTTGAACTGATGTGCATGCATGGAAGACGCGCCAATAAAACGCGCTTTGCCGGCTTTTACTACGTCATTCAACGCCTCCAGCGTTTCCTCTATCGGCGTTTCGTAATCCCAGCGGTGGATTTGCAACAGGTCGACATAATCCATGTCCAGACGGCGCAGGCTGTCATCGATGGATTGCATAATCGAGGCCCGTGAAAGCCCGGGTTTTAAGCCGGTGACCGCGTGATACACTTTAGTCGCCACGACAATCTCATCGCGCCTGGCAAAATCCTTCAGGGCACGGCCGACGATTTCCTCGCTGCTGCCGTCAGAATAACTGTTAGCGGTGTCAAAAAAATTAATCCCCGCATCCAGCGCCTGCCGGATGATAGGACGGCTGCTCTCTTCCGGCAGTGTCCACGCGTGGGTGCCGCGATCCGGTTCGCCAAAAGTCATACAGCCGAGACACAGGCGGGAAACTTTCATACCGGTTTTTCCGAGCGTAATGTATTGCATGATGTCTCCTGGTAAGCATGAAGTGATAACAGAAAATCGTGAAAATGATTAGCACGCTATAACTGTAGCTTAAAGCAGGGCAGGCTCGTGTGACTGAAAAGGAAATCGGAGGGGAAAACCCCTCTTTCAGGAAGAAAGAGGGGGAATAATCAGGCCAGCCAGTCAGTTATCTGACGGTCAATGCCTTCGGCATCCAGCCCTAAATCATGACGGATTTCGTCCTGTGTACCTTGCGCAACAAAGCTGTCCGCCAGACCGATATTCAGTACAGGCACCAGGATTCGCCTGGACATCAACAGTTCATTTACGCCGCTGCCCGCGCCGCCCATGATGGCGTTTTCTTCCAGCGTGACCAGCACTTCATGGCTGGCGGCCAGTTCCTGAATCAGCGCTTCATCCAGCGGTTTTACAAAGCGCATGTCAACGACGGTGGCGTTGCGTTTTTCTGCTGCGGCCAGCGCTTCCGGCAGCAATGTACCGAAGTTCAGGATCGCTATCTTTTCGCCTTCACGACGCACGACGCCTTTCCCGATGGGCAGAGAAGCCAGCGGTTCACAGGAAGCACCGGTACCATTACCACGCGGATAGCGTACGGCAACCGGCCCGTTGTTATGGTGATAACCGGTATGCAACATCTGGCGACATTCGTTTTCATCGCTCGGCGTCATAATGGTCATGTTCGGGATGCAGCGCAGGAAGGAGAGATCGAACGCGCCCTGATGCGTCTGACCATCAGCGCCGACGATGCCACCGCGGTCGATAGCAAACAGTACCGGCAGATTCTGGATCGCTACATCATGGATAACCTGATCATAAGCGCGTTGCAGAAACGTTGAATAGATCGCCACAACCGGCTTGTATCCGCCAATCGCCAGGCCTGCCGCAAAGGTGACGGCGTGCTGTTCGGCGATGGCCACATCGAAATATTGTTGCGGATATTCGCGTGAAAAACGCACCATACCGGAGCCTTCGCGCATCGCCGGCGTAACGGCCATCAGCTGGCTATCTTTGGCGGCGGTTTCGCACAACCAGTCACCGAAAATTTTCGAATAGGTCGGCAGACCTTCTTTGCTTTTCGGCAACGTGCCGGAAGCCGGATCGAATTTAGGCACCGCATGGAAACTGATGGGATCTTTTTCGGCTGGCGCGTAGCCTTTGCCTTTTTTAGTCATAATGTGCAGTAACTGCGGGCCTTTCAGGTCCCGCATGTTTTTCAGCGTCTGCGTCAGCGCCAGCACGTCATGACCATCTACCGGCCCGATATAGTTAAAGCCCAACTCTTCAAACAACGTGCCTGGCACCATCATGCCTTTCAGATGTTCCTCGGTTCGGCGCACCAGTTCTTTAATCGGTGGCAGGCCAGACAGGACCTTCTTGCCGCCTTCACGCAGACGCGAATACAGTTTGCCGGAGAGCAGTTGTGCCAGGTGGTTATTTAGCGCCCCGACGTTTTCGGAAATCGACATCTCGTTGTCGTTGAGGATCACCAGCATGTCGGGTTTAATGTCGCCCGCATGGTTCATCGCTTCAAACGCCATACCTGCTGTGATCGCACCATCGCCAATCACACACACGGTGCGACGGCCTTTACCTTCACGTTCAGCCGCGACAGCCATGCCGAGACCTGCACTGATTGAGGTCGATGAGTGACCGACGGATAGGGTGTCGTATTCGCTTTCACCACGCCACGGGAACGGGTGCAGACCGCCTTTCTGACGGATGGTGGAAATACGGTCACGGCGACCGGTCAGAATTTTGTGCGGATAGGCCTGATGGCCGACATCCCAGACAACGTGATCGAACGGTGTGTTATAGACATAATGCATCGCCACGGTCAGTTCAACCGTCCCCAGACCGGACGCAAAGTGTCCGCTGGACTGACTGACGCTGGCCAATAAATATTGGCGCAACTCATCGCAGAGCTTAGGTAAGCTCTCTTTAGGAAGTGAGCGGAGATCTTCAGGATTCTCCGCCAGCATCAGTGTCGGGTATTTCGCTAATTCAAGACTCATCAGTTGCTCATAGTAAGTTTAATTATCGCGTTCAATGATAAAGCGGGCTAACGCGAGAAGTGGCGCCGTGTTGTAGGAAAGTGCGGCCAACTGATCCAGTGCGGAAACGGCTTCCTGATACAGGTCTGCGGCCTTGGTTTTCGCGCCATCCAGCCCCAGCAGGGCAGGATAGGTACTTTTCCCGAGTTGCTGGTCAGCACCCTGACGTTTACCGAGCGTAGCGGTATCGCCAACCACGTCCAGAATATCATCCTGAACCTGAAATGCTAAACCAATGGCCTGCGCGTAGTTATCCAGTATCGGTAAAACGGCACGTCCGGTTTCACCGGCTGCCAGCGCGCCCATGCGCACGGCGGCGCGGATCAGCGCACCGGTTTTATGACGATGAATTTTTTCCAGCGCCTCCAGGCCAACCTGCTGGCCTTCCGCAGCTAAATCCAGAGCCTGACCACCACACATACCGCTGACTCCGCTGGCGCGGGCCAGTTCGGAAATCATCGCCAGACGATCTTTTATGGCAACATCCGGCATTTCGCTGTCAGCCAGAATAGAAAACGCCAGCGTTTGCAGGGCATCGCCCGCCAGAATCGCATTAGCTTCGCCAAATTTAATGTGGCAGGTTGGCTGACCACGGCGCAAATCGTCGTCGTCCATGGCCGGTAAATCATCATGTATCAGTGAATAGGCATGAATACATTCCACGGCAGCCGCAGGCGCATCGAGATTTTTCAGATCGAGGCTGAACAACTGGCCGCTGGCGTAAACAAGATATGGACGCAGACGTTTACCCCCCAGCAGCGCGCCGTAACGCATGGCTTCAACCAGCGGTAAATCTGCCAGCGGCTGTGCGCTGACATAGGCTGTTAGTGCCTCATCGACACGCTTTTGCATTGCGCGCAGTTCACGGGTAAATCCGCCAGCGCTGGAGAGAGAGATCGCTTCAGACATGACCCGTTACTCGGCTTCTGGGGTGAACGGCGTCAGCGGAGCATCGTTGTCGCTGTCGAGCAGGATCTGAACGCGTTGTTCTGCCTGTTGCAGCTTTTGTTGCCCCTGACGTGCCAGCTGGACGCCTTGCTCAAATTCGTTGAGTGCGTCTTCTAACGGCAGCTCGCCCGACTCAAGGCGGGAAACAATCTGTTCCAGTTCGGCCAGAGCCGTTTCAAAATTGGCAGGTGATGCAGATTTTTTTGACATAATTCTCTTTTAATATCGTTGATCAGAACGGATGATCGAAGTACTGAGGCGACAGACTCAGCGCTCAGCCTCAAGAGACATTCCTGTTCAGTATGAGATCGGCTACAGGGTTTTGTGCACAGAGTACCCATTTTAAGTGATATACTCTGCGCCGCAGATATTATTGCTAAGCCCAATGTGACACATAATGAACATTTGGCTTAGCAATAATAGGATCCTAGATCCTTATTCAGCGACTTACTACCCCGTTTTTTCACCCGCTAACAAAAGACTGCCATGAAGTTTATCATTAAATTGTTCCCTGAAATCACCATCAAGAGCCAATCTGTGCGTTTGCGCTTTATTAAGATCCTCTCAAGCAGCATTCGCAATATTGTGCGACCGCATGATGAGACGCTGGCGGTGGTTCGCCACTGGGATCATATCGAAGTTCGCAGTAAAGACGAAAGTAAACACGACCTGATTCAGGAATTGCTCTGCCGCATTCCGGGTATCCGTTATGTGGAAGAAGTTGAAGACCGTCCTTATACCGACGTTCACAATATCTTTGAGCAGGCGCTGGAGGCTTATCGCACTGAAGTAGAAGGCAAAACTTTCTGCGTGCGTGTTAAACGTCGTGGCAAACATGATTTCACGTCTACTGAAGTTGAGCGCTATGTCGGCGGCGGTCTGAATCAGCACATCGAATCGGCCCGTGTGAGCCTGACCGCTCCGCAGGTCACGGTGAAACTGGAAATTAACGACGATAAACTGGTGCTGGTAAAAAGCCGCCTCGAAGGCCAGGGCGGTTACCCGATTGGCACACAGGAAGATGTGCTGTCACTGATTTCCGGTGGCTTTGACTCCGGCGTATCCAGTTATATGCTGATGCGTCGTGGCTGTCGTGTGCATTATTGTTTCTTTAATCTTGGCGGTGCCGCGCATGAAATCGGCGTAAAACAGGTGGCTCATTATCTGTGGAACCGTTTTGGCAGCTCGCATCGTGTGCGTTTTATCGCGGTTGATTTCGAACCGGTAGTGGGTGAAATACTCGAAAAAGTCGAAGACGGCCAGATGGGTGTGGTGCTGAAACGCATGATGGTGCGAGCGGCGTCTGCTATCGCTGAGCGCTACGGCGTCCAGGCACTGGTGACAGGTGAGGCGTTGGGGCAGGTGTCCAGCCAGACACTGACCAATCTGCGTTTGATTGACAATGTTTCGGACACGCTCATCCTGCGCCCGCTGATTTCTCACGATAAAGAGCACATCATCAGGATTGCCCGTGAAATCGGTACCGAAGATTTTGCCAAGACCATGCCTGAATACTGTGGAGTGATTTCGAAAAGCCCGACGGTGAAGGCGGTGAAAGCCAAGATCGAAGCTGAAGAAGCAATGTTCGATTTTGACGTGCTGGATAAAGTGGTCAGTGAGGCGCGCAATGTCGATATTCGCGAAATCGCTACGCAGGCAGCTGAAGTCGTACCGGAAGTGGAAACGGTGGCGGAGTTTATCTCAACAGACATCGTTCTGGATGTCCGCGCACCGGATGAAGTGGAAGCACAACCGCTGGCACTGGAAAATGTTGAAGTGAAACCGCTGGCGTTTTACAAACTGGCCACTCAGTTTGGCTCTCTCGATCAGAGCAAAACCTATCTGTTATATTGCGACCGCGGCGTCATGAGCCGTTTGCAGGCGCTGTATCTGAAAGAACAGGGTTTCGATAACGTTAAGGTGTATCGCCCTTAGTTTTTACCCTTCAGGCTGCAGGTGCGCTGGCTTTCCTCTTCCCGTCGGGGCCAGCGCAGGCGCAGTTTAAAAGGTTGCCCTGCAGCCCGAATTATTTCGGGTATCTGATGGTTCAGGCTTCCCGGGCACCTTCATCGGTATAATTATAAATCCCCGGCGCAAGAACCAGTTGCGCGGCAATCTCTGCCGCTTTGGTTTTACCCAGCAACAGATCGATAATCTTCAGGGCAAACTCCATTGATGTACCCGGTCCCTGACTGGTCAGAAGATTAACGCGTGGATCGAAAATCACGCGACGATCGGACCATTTGTTCGGGTCGATCTTATCCCTCAAGCCCGGAAAGCCAGTCATGTTGCCTACCGGGAATAAATCGTGATATTCCAGCACCAGCGCAGGAGCGGCGCAGATGGCGGCAACGATTTTACCGCTGACGTGCATCTGTCGGACTTTCTCCACCAGCAACGGGCTTTCACTGAAGCAGGTTGCACCAGCGAGGCCGCCTGGCAGTACGATCACGTCATGCTCATCATCTGCGACATCCACCAGCGCGACGTCGGCCAGAATCCGCACGCCGCGTGAGCAGCGGATCTCCAGATTGCCATCGCCGGCGACGCTGGCCGTGATGACGTTAATGCCCGCCCGCACCAGCAAATCAATTACGGTAACGGCTTCTATTTCTTCGCTACCAGGTGCCAGGCAGACCAGAACTGATGCGCTCATAATCGTTTTCCTTTCTCTTAATCTGTTCAAATAAGCGGGTATTCACCGGTAAATTCAGCCCATATTTCCGTCCGCGCCGCAGGACATAGCCGGTAATGTAATCAATTTCAGTATGACGCTGGCTGCGGATATCCTGCAACATCGATGAATGATTTGCTGACGTCGAGTCGATCACCTGATAGACAAAACTGAGTAAAGATTCGCTATGAATTTCAACGCCTTCAATGGCCATCACCTGTGCGACTTCCTGACAGATTTCT
The DNA here is from genome assembly GCF_049199325.1 of Rahnella sp. PD4. Lineage (NCBI taxonomy): Bacteria > Pseudomonadati > Pseudomonadota > Gammaproteobacteria > Enterobacterales > Yersiniaceae > Rahnella > Rahnella sp. PD4. The sequence goes on from NZ_JBLZQF010000003.1 coordinate 547,227, forward strand.
TCAATCTGCGCGGTATGGGCCAGTAAATCGCCGTTAGTGCAATTGTATATCGCCGTCAGCGGATTGATGACGCAATTCACCGCCAGTTTATTCCATAACGATGATTTGATGTTGTCATGCCACGCGACATCCGGTAACGCATTATGCAGCGTATCTGCCAGTGAACTCAGTGCAGCACCGCGCGGTGTTACCGGCCCGATGTGTGTGACACCCGCTGCGACATGGACAATTGCGTTGCTTTCATGACGTGCCGCATGGGTCGTCGCGCCTTGCAAAATGGCCAGACGATGGGGCGGTAATTCATCAACAGTACCCATGCCATTATGCAGCAGTAATATTGCGCAATTATCATCAAGCTTTGGCATCAGCGCGCTGACCGCGCCGGAAACCTGCCATGCTTTGAGCGTAACCAGCAGTAATTCGCTTTGTGCCAGATGTTCCGGGTCGTTAGTAGGCATATTGCGATTAAAAGCAATGCCTTCCGGCGAGATAACGTTGACGGCACAAAATGGCTGCGGAATGCGGATCCAGCCCTGTACGTCGTGGCCTTGCTGATAAAGAGCCGAAAGCCAGAGTTGTCCCAGCGCACCGCAACCCAATACTGTTATTTTCATTGTGCCTCCCGGGAATCGTGGCGAAATAGAACCATGAAGAAGATAGTTGAAAGAATATTCTGCTGTCCGGTTATCTTATTAGTATAGACTTTTGTGCTACAGATCACATTTTCACCTGCACTTTATGAGCACCGGAGCATTTAATGTTTGGTGCTTTGCTGTCGTTTGGCATCGGCGGTTGAAGGCGGTATTATGCACGCCATATAACGCAACACAAAAACTACAGGGAGAAGCGATTATGCCGTCTTTTGACATTGTTTCCGAAATCGACATGCAGGAAGTGCGTAATGCCGTGGAAAATGCCAGTCGTGAACTGCAAACCCGTTGGGATTTCCGCAATATTCCTGCCAGCTTCGATCTCAATGAAAAAAATGAGAGTATTAAAGTGGCCAGCGAATCAGATTTTCAGGTGAACCAGCTGGTGGATATTCTGCGTGAGAAGTTAGCCAAACGTGGCATTGAAGGCGGGGCGTTGGAAATTCCGGAGCAGATGGAGCACAGCGGTAAAACTTACAGTGTTGAAGCAAAATTGCATTCCGGCATTGAATCCACGCTGGCGAAGAAAATCGTCAAGCTGATCAAAGACAGTAAGATTAAAGTGCAGGCGCAGGTTCAGGGTGACGAAGTTCGTGTCACTGGCAAAGCGCGTGATGATTTACAGGCTGTGATGGCACTCATCCGTAACGGCGATTTAGGCCAGCCGTTCCAGTTCAAAAACTTCCGCGACTGATAGCCGTCGTTCTTTGAGCGGCAGATGTGTTGACCGTATTCAGTAACCCGAATCACTTACTCCGGTAAGCGCATCGGGTTCCTTCATTTGCCGCCTTCCTGCCGCTCAAATTACCTGGCTCTCTGGCAATTAACATGGGAACGCATTGCGTCCCTTTTTTGTGGGTTACTTGCGCTGGCGTAGTCTTTTCACCAGCTCGAAATCTTTAAAGTAAACAGGTTTGTCATACTGCATCGACAGGTTCCCGGCGATCCCGGTCAGGATCGACATGGCACCGGCGCGATGATCGGCTGCACGTTTTAACGGATCCTCTTTGCGCTCGCCGAACAAGTCTTCCAGCATCGCATTATCACCGCCGCCGTGACCACCTTCTCCCAGCTGGAATTGTGCCTTCCAGGGTTCGGCAAATAACGGATAAACCGTGATTTCCGCTTTTTCAATGCTGCCTTCTTTTTCGCGTTTCCCACCTGCGTTAACGTAAGACATCTCGACAATTTTCATTTCAATGCGTCCCCGGGTGCCGTTAAACACCACGTTCAGCCCTTCCCATGGCAGATATGCATTCAGTGAATAGGTCAGTTGCACCTTGTTCTGATATTTCACCAGCACCGATAACGTATCTTCAATATTGATGCCCTCGCTGAATACACTCTGATCACGGAAGTAGTTATCTTCGTGTTCCGCATCCAGATACAGCGCTTTAAGCTGGGCATTATTTGCCATATGCAGTGCAAACGGATCATTTTGTGCCTGTGTGTAGCCATGCGCACGCGGATAAAATTCTGTCATGCCGCGTTTCTCAGCATTCTCTTTACCGTAAAACCGCAGGTCACCCTGGGCGTATACTTTTTCCGGCGTACTGTTCAGCCAGAAGTTCATCAGGTCAAAATGATGGGTGGATTTATGCACCAGCAGGCCGCCGGAATTGCGTTTTTCACGGTGCCAGCGACGGAAGTAATCTGCACCATGTTCGGTATTGAGCAGCCATTCAAAATGAACTGACAGCACTTCGCCGATAGTATCCTGCATCAGCAGTTCGCGTATTTTGCTGTGATGCGGCGCGTAGCGGTAATTGAACGCCACACGCACCTGATAACCGGTGGCATCGACCGCATCCAGAATACGCAGCGCCCGGTGTTCATCAATGGTCATCGGCTTTTCAGTAATGACGTCGCAACCGGCGTGCAGGGCGCGGACGATGTAATCATCATGCGTGCGGTCCATGCTGGTGACAATCACGATATCCGGTTTGGTTTCGTCGAGCATCGTATTGAAACCGGCCGCTTTCCAGGTCGGTACCCGGGCGACGCCACTTTGCTCAAGCTGGCGGTTCGCATAATCCATTCGCGTCTGGTTTGTATCACAGAAAGCCACAAATTTTGCATTGTGGCGGTATTTGCCAGTGATCGCTTCAATGTATAAACCCGAGCGACCGCCGGTGCCAACGAGAGCATATGTTTTCATGAGATCCTCAAAAGGCCCGAAAGCCGTCATCACTGACAAAATTTTTGTTAAGGAATTCCTGAGGATAATGATTACTGAGGTTTTTTAAGTGAGGGGAGTCACGCGGCAGAGATAAAAGTGAAACGCTGTGCCAGTTTGCCAGCACAGCGTGTTTTTGTCAGGAGGGCAATCAGGCCGCGCTGACCAGTTGTTCGAGCGCTTTACGGTTAGTCTGTTTGGTATCCACTTTCACATAGGCACTGAATTCTTCCGGTACGACAACGGCTTCAGCCACACCTGGCTGTGCAAGGATCCGCGCCTGCAAGGCGGAATCTTTCACTGCCAGTTCAGATAAGGTGATACGCAGGCTACTGACATACGGCGGTTCAGTCATAGTAGAACTAACCAGCAACCAGACGACGGCAATTGCCGCACATACCAGGAATACTGTACCGGCACCGGCGTGTCCGTAAACATAACCGCCTAAACTGCCACCAATTGCTACCCCGATGAACTGGCTGGTGGAGTAAAGTCCCATTGCCGTGCCTTTATAGCCTGCGGGAGATTCTTTACTGATTAGCGAGGGTAAAATCGCCTCCATCACGTTGAAGGCCAGGAAGAACAACTGGATACCGGCGATGACTGCCCATAAATGCAGGCCAGCAGCCCACAGCACGATTTCAGCCAGCAGCAACACCATCACGCAACCCATGAATACCTGTTTCATGTGGCGCTTTTTCTCGGCGTAAACGATCACCGGAATGACGGCAACGAAAGATGTCAGCATGGTGATCAGATACACCCGCCAGTGTTCACTCGGCGGGAAACCTGCATGTTCCATCACTTGCGGCAACACCACGAAACTCGACATCAGTAACACGTGAAGACACAGGATGCCGAAGTTCAGCTTCAGCAATTTAGCGTTACTCAGCACTTTACCGAAGCTGCCTTTCACCATGCTCGATTCACGGTTCAGGATGTGCGTGGCAGGGGAGGGCACCACGGCCACGGTGATGATGATACCGAGAATGGTCAGCGCCGCGATCGCCCAGAACAAGGCGTGTAAGCCCCAGGCGTGGGTGATGATCGGGCCGAGAACCATTGCAATCGCAAAGGTAATACCGAAACTGATGCCGATAAACGCCATCGCTTTGGTACGGTTTTGCTCGCGGGTCAGGTCAGAAAGCAGGGCCATCACGGCAGCTGCAATTGCGCCAGAGCCTTGCAAGGCACGACCTATGATCACGCCCCAGATAGATTCGGTGGAAGCAGCCACAATGCTGCCGATACAGAAGATGACCAGACCAAAGACGATCAGTGGTTTGCGGCCAACACGGTCAGAAAGCAGGCCAAACGGGATTTGGAAAACAGCTTGTGCCAGTCCGTAAATACCGATGGCGATGCCGATCAGTGTTTCGCTGGCGCCGGACAGTTTCATGCCATAAGTGGTCAGCACCGGCAGCACCATGAACATGCCGAGCATGCGCAAAGAAAATACAGTCCCTAGTCCCCATGTAGCCCGACTTTCCTGCGGGGTCATCTGGTTATCGTTCACATTACTACCTCAAAATAACAATCCGACATTTTAATGATTAAGCCGGCTTGGGTAAAACGATGGATCTTTAGCAGATATTACGAAATTTGCCCGTCAGAGTGAGCAAAAGAAAAGGCCAGTATTGCTACTGGCCTTTAGCTGTGATTTCAGCGGGTTACACTGAACGTGTGCGTTACCAAACGTACGTCAGCAATGATGTCGGGGCAGAATTAAAATCCACGGACATCATGAAGCTCAGCGACATGATAGTGATGATGGAGAAACCAAACAGCTTCCTCGCCCACAGCACATCGTTTTCCGTTTTGTAACCCTTCAGTGCCATACCCAGCCACCAGATACTCACAGCGGCGGCGACAATCAGGTATTTATAACCTGCATAACCGCTCAGGGTCAGCATCAGTGTCGCAATCATAAAGGCCAAAATATAGACGATAATATGATGCTTGGCGACAGAAATGCCTTTCACCACTGGCAGCACCGGGATGCCCGCAGCCTGATAATCCTTGAAGCGGAAGATGGCAATCGCGTACGAATGCGGCATCTGCCACAGGCTGAAAATCAGAAGCAGGATCAGGGCACCGGTATCGAACTGGCCTGAAACGGCACAATAACCGATAACCGGTGGCGCTGCGCCAGATAAGCTGCCGATCAACGTGCCGTATACCGAGTTGCGTTTCATGTACAGGCTGTAAATGCCGACATAAACCACAAAGCCCATCACTGCCAGCCACATCGCCAGCGGATTTGCTCCGATATACAACAACGCAAAGCCCGCAATACCCAGAATGGTCGCGTAAACCAGGCTTGTTTTCGGCGGAATAAGCCCTTTCACCAGGACCCGGTTCTTCGTTCTTTCCATGATCCGGTCGATGTCGCGGTCGATAAAGTTGTTAAATACACAACCCGATGCGACCACCAGCGAAACACCGACCAGTGTGGCGAGAAAGAGTGGGAAGTCGATGCTGCCTTTGGCAGCAAGGAGAAATCCCCCGATGACAGAAATTAAGTTGCCGAAAATAATTCCTGGTTTCGTTACTTGCAGGTATTGCTTAATCATCACGTGCAGCTCGGCTCTTTAACTGACCATCATATTGAGGTTGAGGTTATACATAATCCACAATGAGCCCACAACAACGATAAAGATAATCACAGCGGTGAACAGAAGCGCCACCAGGTTCCAGCGCTCTTCCGACGACGTATTCATGTGCAGGAAGAACACTAAATGGACAACGATCTGGATGATGGCGGAAGCAACCACGGTACCCAGAATCAGTGAATGTGATGCCGTGTCGGTCATGACCATGGCAAACGGGATCACCGTCAGGATAACCGACAAGATGAAGCCAATAGCGTATGACTTCAGGCTGCCGTGGCTTGCGCCACCATGGGAAGTAGCAGAATGACTCATTACATCGCTCCCATCAGATAAACAACGGTAAACACGCAGATCCACACCACGTCAAGGAAGTGCCAGAACAGGCTCAGACACATCAGACGGGTTTTGTTAACTTCCGTCAGACCGCGACGTGAAACCTGAACCATCATCGTCAGGATCCAAATCAGACCACAGGTCACGTGCAGACCGTGGGTGGCGACCAGTGCAAAGAAGCCAGACAGGAAACCACTGCGTTGCGGGCCATAGCCTTCAGCAATCAGGTGATGGAATTCATAGAGTTCCATCCCGATGAAGCCTAAACCGAACAGGAATGTCAGGAACAACCAGCCGTTAACAGCGGCTTTGTTGCCTTTGTTCATGCCCAGCATGGCAAAGCCGTAAGTGATACTACTGAACAGCAGGCAGAAGGTTTCTACCAGCACGAACGGCAGTTCAAAAATGTCTTTACCAGAGGGACCGCCAGCGGTCCCGTTTACCAGCACTGCATATGTCGCGAACAGGCTCGCAAACAAAATGCAGTCACTCATCAGGTAGATCCAGAAGCCGAAGACTTTGGTTGCACCTGCATCGTGGTGCCCATGCTCAGCATGGGCCTCATCGTGGTGAGTCAGAGTATCAGTTGCCATGTTTCACACCTGCTTTACGGATTTGTTCATAATGTTGGTTTTCAATACGTTCCACTTCTTCAACTGGCACGTAGTAATCAACATCTTCGTCGAAGCTTTTCGCAATCCAGGTCGCAGCCAGGGCAATGAAGCTCACTGCAGCCAGCCACCAGATATCCCAGATTAAGGCGAAACCACAAACCAGACTCAGCATAGCGATGATGAAACCGGCGCCGCTGTTACGTGGCATATGAATCGGTTCATATTTAGCAGGCTGCTTGTAAGCGGTACCTTTCTCTTTCATGTCCCAGAACTCATCGCGGTCGTGAATTTGCGGCACGATGGCGAAGTTGTAGAACGGAGGAGGAGAAGATGTTGACCACTCCAGAGTACGTGCGCCCCACGGGTCGCCGGTCAGATCACGGTTCTGGTCGCGGTCGCGAACGGAAACGAAGATCATGATCAGCTGGCAGAGGATACCGCAGGCAATCAGTGCAGCACCGCATGCCGCAACAACCAGCAGCGGGTGGAACTCAGGGTCGATGTTCTGGCTGACACGACGGGTCATGCCCATGAAGCCCAGTACGTACAATGGCATGAATGCAACGAAGAAGCCGATGATCCAGAACCAGAATGAACGCACACCCCATTTTTCGTTCAGCGTGAAGCCGAAGGATTTAGGGAACCAGTAAGTCAGACCTGCGAAGCAACCGAAGACCACACCACCGATAATAACGTTATGGAAGTGGGCAATCAGGAACAGGCTGTTGTGCAGCACGAAGTCAGCACCCGGAACCGCCAGCAGAACGCCGGTCATACCACCTACAGAGAAGGTGATGATGAAGCCAACAGTCCACAACATCGCCGCGTTAAGCGTGATACGGCCCTGATACATGGTGAACAGCCAGTTGAAGATTTTTACCCCGGTCGGGATAGAAATGATCATCGTCATGATGCCGAAGAAGGCATTGACGTTAGCGCCTGAACCCATGGTGAAGAAGTGGTGCAGCCAAACGATGAACGACAACACGGTGATGGCGATGGTTGCCCATACCAGCGAGGTGTAACCGAACAGACGTTTTTTGGAGAAGGTCGCGGTCACTTCCGAGAACACACCGAATACTGGCAGAACCAAAATGTACACTTCCGGATGGCCCCAGGCCCAAATCAGGTTGATGTACATCATCATGTTGCCGCCCATATCATTCGTGAAGAAATGGGTGCCCAGATAACGGTCTAAAGTCAGCAGTGCAACAGTCACGGTCAGAATCGGGAAGGACACGATAATCAACACGTTGGTGCACAGTGCGGCCCAGGTAAATACCGGCATTTTCATCAGCGGCATACCCGGTGCGCGCATCTTCAGGATGGTCGCAAAGAAGTTAACACCGGTCAGCAAGGTACCGACACCGGATATCTGGAGACTCCAGATCCAGTAATCTACCCCGACCCCCGGACTGTATTCCTTACCTGACAGTGGCGGATAAGCTAACCAGCCGGTCTGTGCGAACTCACCCACACCCAGAGAGATGTTGATCAGCACAACAGCCGCGGCGGTAAACCAGAAGCTCACGTTGTTCAGGAACGGGAACGCAACGTCGCGCGCACCGATTTGCAAAGGAACAACCACGTTCATCAGACCGATTACGAAAGGCATCGCCATGAAGAAAATCATGATCACGCCGTGCGCGGTAAAGATTTGGTCGTAGTGATGAGGGGGGAGGAAGCCCGGCTCGCCCGCAGAGGCAAGGACCTGCTGGCTACGCATCATGATGGCATCGGCAAAACCACGCAAAAGCATGACGAAGGCCAGAATGATATACATGATACCTAATTTTTTGTGGTCGACGGAGGTCAGCCACTCGGTCCACAGATACTTCCACTTACCGAAATAGGTGATGCCGGCAACGACTGCCAGACCACCGATAATAATTGCGGCAACTGTGACCATGATAATCGGTTCATGATACGGAACCGAATCAAGCGTTAATTTTCCGAACATCTTTTATTCCTCGGCTCCGGCTGCGTGAGACTGTCCACCCATATCCATGCCTTTCATGTCAGCGCCTGCAGGTATTGGCATGGTATGACCTTCCGGCGCTGCCTTCATGTCATGCATGGAGTATTTGCCAATGATTTCTTTAAACAAACCAGGTTTTGCAACAGAGAAGTATTCGACCGGGTTGTCGATGCTCTGTACAGCCAGTTTGTTGAAGTCATCAGTTGTCGCCAGCTGATTCGGTGCACTTTTCACTTTCGCTACCCAGGTGTCGAAATCGGCACGGGTTGGAGTCGCAATTGTGTTGAACTTCATACCTGAGAAGCCGCGGCCGCTGAAGCTTGCTGAAATGCCTTTATACGTACCCGCTTCATTTGCAATCAAATGCAGCTGAGTTTGCATACCGGCCATCGCATAAATCTGCCCGCCTAACTGAGGAATGAAGAACGAGTTCATCACAGAGTCTGAAGTGACTTTGAACTGAACAGGCACATCTTTAGGAATAACCAGTTCGTTAACGGTCGCGATGCCCTGTTCTGGATAAATGAACAACCATTTCCAGTCCAGAGAAACGACTTCAACCGTCATCGGTTTTTGGTCAGTCACAATTGGCTTGAACGGATCAAGCGAGTGGGTGGTTTTCCAGGTAATCGTTGCCAGGATGGCAATGATAATAATTGGAACTGTCCAGACGACGGCTTCAATTTTGTTGGAGTGGGACCAATCAGGACTGTATTTTGCTTTTGTATTGGAAGCGCGATACTTCCAGGCAAAGGCAAACGCCATGATAATAACTGGTATAACAACGATCAGCATTAAACCGATAGCGGTTAAAATCAGCGTTCTCTGCTCAAGTCCAATTGCTCCCTTGGGATCCATCAATGCCGTATTGCAACCGCTCAACATTACTGCGGAGGCAAATAAGGACAACATCCCAATACTTTTATTGTATTTCTTAAGTCTCATCTAACGACCTCAATAACTAGGGCTCTATTGTCGCTTCAGGTGTGCGGGCATTTTACGGGAAGGTTGCAGGACTGTAAACACGCTTAAACAAGTGTCAAAGCGCTGTTGACACTTTATGTTAACGCAGTCACACATGTCACGGAACGTGACAATTTACAGTCGGCAACAATATGTTGCGTATGGATTTTTTTCTATAGTGATGAAAAACAAGGAGTGACAGATTTTGACATTATAATTACCGTGCGATATCGCATCGGTAGGTTTAATTAATGTTAAATTAATGTAGACAGCAGGTGAAATAAAAGCACAAAAAGCACGAAAGAAAATTATCCCTGAAAATATTATTTTTTCTGGATTTAATTTATTGCCTCATATGTAGAGATAATTTGTTAAATGAAATACGCCATTCATTTCGAATGAATGGCGGTAAATCAGGCACGTGCAGTACGGCGCAGAGATAAAAAATCGAGCAGGCTGCCTAAAATAACGCCAGTCAGGCAAATGATGGCACCCGCTTGTAACAGGATTGTCGCCAGACTTTGCCAGGATGCCCATCCGGCACTGTCGATTATCAGCGTGAGCAGCCAGAGTACCAATAACACGCTGCCCGTCAGCATGCAACGTAACGCCCAGCGGTACGGGGCGGCGAAGTGAATGCGTGGCAGGAAAGCCTCTGTTTTTTGAGTGTATTCAAGAGTCTGCCGGCAAACTGCAAGCAGTAACAAGCCGGGTATAGCGGCCACAATCGAGAAAAGATAAAACCAAGGCCAGCCGTAAGCTTCAACGAACCATCCGGCAATCGGCCCGACATATACGCGTCCCACGGCAGACAATGCTGAAAGCAGCGCAAACTGGGTGGCAGAGAATGACCGATTACACAGTGTCATGAGCAACGCCACGAATGCAGCTGTCCCCATACCGCCACACAGGTTCTCAAAGAAAATCGCCGCGCCCATGGTGGTTAAATCTTTATCGGTAATGGCCAGGATCCAGTAACCGGCGTTGGAAACAGCCTGTAAAATCCCGAACAACATGAGTGCGCGGAACATGCTCAGACGCTGCATTAACATTCCGCCAAATAAGGCGCCGATAATCGTTGCCATCAGCCCGAGCGTTTTATTTACCAGCCCGACCTCCCCGGCATCAAAGCCAACGCCACGGATTAAAAATGTTGTACTCAGGCTACCTGCAAAGGCATCGCCCATTTTGTACATGACGATAAGCAGCAAAATCAGCCAGGCATTGTTGCGGCCGAAAAAATCTTTAAGCGGGGAGATAACAGCCATCTCAATACTGCGAGGCGCGGGTTGGGCGTTTTGAGGTTCCGGTGCTAACAGGGTAGCGAGAACGCCTATCAGCATCAGACCCGCCATCAGCCAGTACATATGCTGCCAGCCGAGATACCGGTCAGCCAGCCATAACGCCAGTCCCCCTGAGACCAGCATCGCCAGACGGTAACCCAGGACCGACACGGCGGCACCATTTCCGCGTTCTTCCGGTGGCAGTACATCGGTTTTATACGCGTCGAAAACGATGTCCTGCGACGCCGAGGCGAAGGCGATCAGTACGGCCAGCGCAGCCAGCCAGAATAAGTCTTTTGAGGGATCCATAAATCCCATCGCGAAAATCGCCACGACCAACAGCAACTGCGTCAGGATCAGCCATCCTCGTCTGCGCCCGAGAAAAGAGGGGGTATAGCGATCCATCATCGGCGACCATAAGAATTTAAACACGTAGGCCTGACCTACCAGCGAAAAAATACCGATGGTTTTCAGGTCGACATTTTCGACCGTCATCCACGCTTGCAATGTGCCGGACGTCAGCGCCAGGGGTAAACCGGAAGCGAAGCCCAGAAGCAATAAAATGACCGTATTGCGTTGCGTGAAAATTTTAAAGTACTGACTGATCATGAAAATTGTGTTCCTGCGAACCGTTGAGAGAGTGGCGCACATGCATAATAAAGGAAGGGATACATTTCAGGAAAGATAATCGCTGGCTGTAAAAAGCATTCTGCCCGGACGAGCCGGGCAGAATTCATCATGTAAACTTCAGCTGAACTTAACGGGCGTTTGCTTTGATGAAGTCGCTGATGCTGGTATCTGACGCCATGTCACTGATGACATCGCCTAGTGTGGTGTTAACGGCATTGGTGATTTTTGCGTTAGTCGCAGACAGTGCACCCTGAACGTTATACGTCGAGCGGTAGTTTTTTACCTGCTTGCTGCCGTTTTTCGCCGTCGCGATGATAGAAATATCGGCTTTGGTGGTGATGTTATAACGCAGGTTCCCTTCCTGAACGTCAGCATACAGTTTGTTCACCACAATTTGCAGATCAACGGCACCGTCAGCACCGACCATGTAGCCCCGGGCAGTCATTTGCTTCTCCAGAGATTCCTGCAGCAGGAAGCGAAGATCACGTGACGGGGTCAGGGAAATCAGCTGACCATCGCGGTTCACTTTCGCCAGTGCCTGATCCTGACGCTGGTCAGCACCATTAATGCTGATAGTAATCCCCTGCAGGGTAGGATCCTGGGAAGGCAGAACAATTTTCGGGGAAACATCCAGCGTGTTAGTGCTGGTAGCGCAACCCGCCAGCATAAAGAGCGCCAGAACAGGGAAAATAATTTTCTTTAGCATGTGTATTTTCTCAATATTAATAAGGGAATAGTGCTCAAAAATTTGCCGACATCATAACATTGCCATTTGCCGGGGGAAGTCCCAACAATCCGGAAAAATGTGTTTTTCGCGTTTTTTTTCAGCAAAGTCACAGTAAAGCGGCGAACGGCTGACGTCATCCGTGGCTAAGCGGCACTTTATTTGACAGACTGAGCGGCATTTTTATCAATCCGCAGCAGAAATTTATTCTTCTGGTGTGCATAGAATCTGGAAAGCCGCCTATCATTATAAAAGGATAGGGGTACCAGACAGGCGCAGTTCTCTGCTGATGCGGTGTAAGGAGATTGCTATGATTCGTGAGCAAATAGAAGCAAAATTAGTTGAAGCATTCGAACCTGCGTTTCTGGAAGTGACTGACGAAAGCTATCGTCATAATGTCCCGGCAGGCTCTGAGAGCCATTTTAAAGTGGTCATGGTGTCCGATAAGTTTATCGGGGAGCGTTTCCTGGCGCGCCATCGAGCCATCTACGGGAAATTAACCGAGGAGCTGGCAGGCAGTGTACATGCGCTGGCTTTGCACACGTATACCTTGAAAGAATGGGAAGGCTTACAGGATACGGTACCGGCTTCACCGCCATGTCGTGGTGCGGGCACAATGGCCTGACAGTGGCGATCTGATTCACAAAAGGCATAAATATCGGCATTTGACACGGTAAAACTGGAACTTTCCTTGTCAGATGCGGTATTAGTAGGTGCGAATTTCAAGAAACGGCCTGCGGGCCGTTTTTGTTTTTCTTCTGACGGACTGACGGCAAGAGGTTTGTGCCTCTGAAATGACCGCATTTTTCGAAGGATCGAGTCCCGTGTGAGTTTCCCTCCCGCGCATCAGAGACCGTCCTCGACTCAATGCGTATGCGCCGCTATAATGTCGCGTCTAATTTTTCCGGAATGGTTTCGGACGCTCTCGAATACAGGGCTACGTTCTGATACAGAACTGTCCCGGTTCTTAGAAGTCGTTTTCAAGGTAAGTTTGCGCTCATCTTGAGAACGACTTCTGGAGTTGACCGAGCACTGTGATTTTTTTTTGAGGTAACAAGATGCAAGTTTCTGTTGAAACCACTCAAGGCCTTGGGCGCCGCGTAACGATTACTGTTCCTGCTGAAAGCATTGAAAAAGCAGTGAGCAGTGAACTGATCAACGTCTCTAAAAAAGTACGTATTGACGGCTTCCGTAAAGGCAAAGTACCCAGCCATATCATCGAACAGCGTTACGGCGCATCAGTACGTCAGGACGTACTGGGTGATCTGATGCAACGCAATTTCGTTGATGCGATCATCAAAGAAAAAATCAATCCAGCTGGCGCACCTAACTATATCCCGGGTGAGTACAAGCAGGGTGAAGACTTCAACTTCTCCGTAGAATTTGAAGTGTACCCGGAAGTTGAGCTGAAAGATCTGGAAAACATCGAAGTTGAAAAACCGGTTGTTGAAGTTAACGACGCTGATGTTGACACCATGCTGGAAACTCTGCGTAAGCAACAAGCGGACTGGAAAGAAACTGATGCTGCTGCCACTGCTGAAGACCGCGTAACTGTTGATTTCTCCGGTTCTATTGACGGTGAAGAATTCGAAGGCGGTAAAGCTTCTGATTTCGTACTGGCTATGGGCCAGGGCCGCATGATCCCAGGCTTCGAAGACGGTCTGGTTGGTCACAAAGCCGGTGAAGAATTCACTATTGACGTGAACTTCCCGGAAGATTACCACGCTGAAAACCTGAAAGGTAAAGCGGCTAAGTTTGCTATTACCCTGAAGAAAGTTGAACAACGTGAGCTGCCAGAGCTGACGCCAGAATTCATCAAACGTTTCGGCGTGGCTGATGGTTCTGTAGAAGGTCTGCGCGCTGAAGTGCGTAAAAACATGGAACGCGAGCTGAAAGGTGCTGTTCGTAACCGCATCAAAACTCAGGCAATTGACGGTCTGGTCAGCGCTAACGAAATCGACGTGCCATCTGCATTGATCGACGGCGAAGTGGATGTTCTGCGTCGTCAGGCTGCACAACGTTTTGGCGGCAACGAAAAACAAGCGCTGGAACTGCCACGCGAATTGTTCGAAGAGCAAGCTAAGCGTCGTGTCGTTGTCGGTTTGCTGCTGGGCGAAGTCATCAGCCAGCACGAACTGAAAGCTGATGAAGATCGCGTTAAAGCGCTGATCGAAGAAATGGCATCAGCGTACGAAGATCCACAAGAAGTGGTTGAGTTCTACAGCAAAAATAAAGAGCTGATGAACAACATGCGTAACGTCGCGCTGGAAGAACAAGCGGTCGAAACTCTGTTGTCTAAAGCGAAAGTGACCGAAAAGGCCACGACTTTTACTGAGCTGATGAACCAGACTCAACCTGCATAATTTTAATACACATTGCTGAACCTGTTTACAGGTTTGCTTCCAAAGCCCGCAGTTTTTACTGCGGGCTTTTTATTTCCTGAAAATCAGGTATTTTTGTTTTTGACTGTTGTTTTTGCACTATATTTATCAATATAAGGCACAGCCGACGTAGAAACCGTTGACCGCCCCCCTCAGGATGGTTTTTTACGGAGCCTGGGGCGCGTCAAAAAAAGAAATGTCCCTGCAGGCTTGAAAAAGGGGGCAATTTCCCCCATTGATAAGAACTAACCCAGGTAAATTTGTACTTAAAATCTGACTGATAAACACCGTCAGGCGTGTAAATGGCGACTTGGCCGCTTGAGCATAGTCATGTGTGCCTATCTCAAGTAGAATTGATGTTAAATAGCGCCAAACAGAATCTATTAGGAGACGGTTATGTCATACAGTGGTGAAAGAGAGCAATTTGCACCAAACATGGCGTTGGTACCCATGGTGGTTGAGCAAACTTCACGGGGCGAGCGTTCATACGACATCTTCTCCCGTCTGCTTAAGGAACGTATCATCTTCCTGACCGGTCAGGTCGAAGACCATATGGCTAACCTGATTGTTGCCCAGATGCTATTCCTGGAAGCAGAAAGCCCGGAAAAAGACATTTATTTGTATATCAACTCACCGGGTGGCGTGATCACTGCCGGTATGTCGATTTATGACACCATGCAGTTTATCAAACCAGATGTCAGCACGATTTGTATGGGACAAGCATGTTCAATGGGTGCATTCCTGCTGACAGCCGGGGCTGAAGGCAAACGTTTTTGCCTGCCAAACTCACGGGTAATGATCCACCAGCCACTGGGTGGTTTCCAGGGTCAGGCGACAGATATCGAAATCCACGCTAAAGAAATCCTGAAAGTGAAATCTCGTATGAATGAACTGATGGCGAAACATACGGGAAAATCTCTTGAAGAAATAGAGCGTGACACTGAGCGTGATCGTTTCCTGTCCGCTGATGAGGCTGTACAGTACGGGTTAGTAGACTCCGTATTTACCCATCGCGCCTGACGGCTTATTTCTGCCGGGCTGATGGTCTATAGTTATACTCATACGGTCGTCTCAACGGCAGAGCTTGAGCCACTAAAGCTCTGCTGAAATGAGTCATAACAGGAATGAACAGACATCAGCCAAACAAACATGCGGCTGTTGTGTAATATAGTGGTGTCGTGGTGTTATTGTTACGCTGCGGGACTGATACCAGAGAAGAGGTTTACTGATGACAGATAAGCGCAAAGACGGTTCAGGAAAGCTGCTGTACTGCTCTTTTTGCGGCAAAAGCCAGCATGAAGTTCGTAAGCTGATTGCCGGGCCGTCAGTGTATATCTGCGATGAATGTGTCGATTTATGTAATGACATTATTCGCGAAGAGATCAAAGAAGTCGCGCCACACCGTGAACGCAGTGCACTACCGACGCCGCATGAAATCCGTCAGCACCTTGACGATTATGTTATCGGCCAGGAACCTGCGAAAAAAGTGCTGGCAGTGGCGGTCTATAATCACTACAAGCGCCTGCGTAATGGCGATACCAGCAACGGTATCGAATTAGGTAAGAGCAACATTCTGCTGATCGGGCCGACCGGTAGTGGTAAAACGCTGCTGGCTGAAACCCTGGCACGTTTCCTGGATGTGCCATTTACGATGGCCGATGCGACCACCCTGACCGAAGCCGGTTATGTGGGGGAAGACGTCGAAAATATCATTCAGAAACTGCTACAGAAATGCGATTACGATGTTCAGAAAGCGCAACGCGGTATTGTTTATATCGATGAAATCGACAAGATTTCCCGCAAATCGGACAACCCATCGATCACGCGTGACGTGTCCGGTGAAGGTGTTCAGCAGGCGCTGTTGAAACTGATTGAAGGCACGGTGGCTGCCGTTCCACCGCAAGGCGGACGCAAGCATCCACAGCAGGAATTCCTGCAGGTTGATACCTCGAAAATTCTGTTTATCTGTGGCGGTGCTTTTGCCGGCCTGGATAAAGTCATCGGACAGCGTATCAATACCAATACCGGTATCGGTTTCGGTGCCGAAGTGAAAGGCAAAGAGCAGAAAGCGACGGAAGGTCAGTTACTGGCTCAGGCAGAACCTGAAGATTTGATCAAATTTGGTCTGATCCCAGAGTTCATTGGCCGTCTGCCTGTGGTGGCGACCCTGAGTGAGCTGAATGAAGAAGCTCTGATTCAGATTCTGAAAGAGCCGAAAAATGCGCTGACTAAGCAATATCAGGCATTGTTCAATCTGGAAGGCGTTGAACTGGAATTCCGGGACGAAGCACTGACGGCGATCGCGAAAAAAGCCATGGTCCGTAAAACCGGGGCACGCGGTCTGCGTTCCATTGTGGAAGCTGCATTGCTGGATACTATGTATGATCTGCCATCTCTCGAAGATGTCGAGAAAGTGGTTATTGATGAATCCGTGATTGCGGGTCAGTCAGAACCTCTGATGATTTATGGCAAACCAGAAGCGCAACAAGCATCTGGCGAATAATTAGCCAATCTATCCAGAGAGTTAGCCACGAAATGGGGGATTTTGTCCCCCATTTTTTTTTCGCACATTCTTATCGTTGAATGTCGGACATTCATCCCCATATACTCAGTTAACGACTTGCTGAAACCCGTCTGACTCGTGTTTCACGAGATTTCCTTAACCTGGCGGAAGCTAAACTAAGAGAGAGCTCTATGAACCCTGAGCGTTCTGAACGCATAGAAATCCCCGTATTGCCTCTGCGCGATGTGGTGGTTTATCCGCACATGGTGATCCCGTTGTTTGTTGGCAGGGAAAAATCGATACGATGCCTCGAAGCCGCGATGGATCACGACAAAAAAATCATGCTGGTGGCCCAGAAAGAAGCCTCAACAGATGAGCCGGGCGTTAACGATCTCTTCTCCGTGGGTACGGTTGCCTCAATATTACAAATGCTGAAGCTCCCGGACGGCACGGTCAAAGTGCTGGTGGAAGGGTTACAACGCGCGCGTATTACGACACTTTCTGACAGTGGCGAGCATTTTGCTGCCCAGGCGGAATACCTGGAATCTCCGGCTGTGGATGAACGCGAGCAGGAAGTTCTGGTGCGGACTGCGATTAATCAGTTTGAAGGTTACATCAAACTGAACAAAAAGATCCCGCCGGAAGTGCTGACTTCGCTCAACAGCATTGAAGACGCTGCACGTCTGGCTGATACCATCGCTGCACATATGCCACTGAAACTCGCTGACAAACAATCTGTGTTGGAAATGTTTGATATCACCGAGCGTCTGGAATATCTGATGGCGATGATGGAATCGGAAATTGACCTGTTGCAGGTTGAGAAACGCATTCGCAATCGTGTCAAAAAACAGATGGAAAAAAGTCAGCGTGAGTACTATCTGAACGAGCAAATGAAAGCGATTCAGAAAGAACTCGGTGAAATGGATGACACACCTGACGAACACGAAGCGCTGAAACGCAAAATCGAAGCGGCCAAAATGCCGAAAGATGCGCGTGAAAAAACCGAAGCTGAGCTGCAAAAACTGAAAATGATGTCGCCGATGTCCGCCGAGGCCACGGTTGTCCGTGGTTATATCGACTGGATGCTTCAGGTGCCATGGAATGCCCGCAGCAAAGTTAAAAAGGACTTGCGCAAAGCACAGGAAGTTCTGGATACCGACCATTATGGTCTGGAGCGTGTCAAAGACCGCATTCTGGAATATCTCGCTGTGCAGAGTCGTGTCAGCAAAATTAAAGGGCCTATCCTCTGTCTGGTGGGGCCTCCGGGCGTGGGTAAAACCTCACTGGGTCAGTCAATCGCACGCGCGACTGGCCGTCAGTATGTGCGAATGGCGCTGGGTGGCGTACGTGATGAAGCGGAAATCCGCGGTCACCGTCGTACCTATATCGGTTCCATGCCGGGCAAACTGATCCAAAAAATGGCTAAAGTAGGGGTTAAAAACCCGCTGTTCCTGCTTGATGAGATCGACAAGATGTCATCGGATATGCGTGGCGATCCGGCCTCTGCCTTGCTGGAAGTCTTGGATCCGGAACAAAACGTGGCGTTCAACGATCACTATCTGGAAGTCGATTATGATCTATCAGATGTGATGTTTGTGGCGACCTCTAACTCCATGAATATCCCGGCTCCGCTGCTGGACCGTATGGAAGTGATTCGTCTTTCCGGTTATACCGAAGACGAAAAATTGAACATCGCCAAACAGCATCTGTTACCGAAGCAGCTTGAACGCAATGCGCTTAAGCAGAACGAACTGACTGTGGATGACAGCGCAATCATCGGTATTATCCGTTTCTATACCCGTGAAGCGGGTGTACGTAGTCTGGAACGTGAATTGTCGAAACTGTGCCGTAAAGCGGTTAAGCAATTGCTGATGGATAAAGACACCAAGCATATTGAAATCAACGGCGACAACCTGAAAGATTTCCTGGGTGTGCAGAAGGTCGATTATGGCCGTGCTGATACCGAAAACCGTGTAGGTCAGGTTACAGGTCTGGCGTGGACCGAAGTGGGTGGCGAACTGCTGACCATCGAAACGGCCTGCGTACCGGGCAAGGGTAAGCTGACTTATACCGGTTCTCTGGGGGAAGTCATGCAGGAATCTATTCAGGCCGCGCTGACGGTTGTCCGTTCACGTGCAGACAAACTGGGTATTAACCCTGACTTCTACGAAAAACGTGATATTCACGTTCACGTACCAGAAGGGGCAACGCCAAAAGACGGTCCGAGTGCGGGTATTGCTATGTGTACCGCGCTGGTGTCTTGTCTGACAGGCAACCCCGTTCGTGCAGATGTTGCGATGACCGGTGAAATCACGCTGCGTGGTCTGGTTCTGCCAATTGGTGGTCTGAAAGAAAAACTGCTGGCAGCCCATCGTGGCGGCATTAAAGTGGTTCTGATCCCGGACGACAATAAACGTGATCTGGAAGAAATTCCGGCAAACGTGCTGGCAGATCTTGAGATCCACCCGGTAAAACGCATTGATGATGTTCTGAACATTGCACTGCAAAATCCGGCCTACGGCGCATTGCCGGTGGCAGCAAAATAGTGACTTCAGCTTACACAGTTGAATAAAACTGAGGCTGGCAGGTGAAATCTCACTTGCCAGCTTTTTTTTGTGCCGTTAACTTAGTCAACGGTCATAGAGTTTCAGGCTGCTTTCAGTCGCTTGCATCGCTCTGACAAGATTGATATAACAGCAGCGCGGTCACGTCCGTAGGGAAAATGCGCCGTGATGAACGAATTTTAAGAGGGGATGATAAGAGTGAATAAGTCACAATTGATCGACAAAATTGCTGCAGGCGCTGATATTTCTAAAGCCGCAGCGGGACGTGTTTTAGATGCTGTTCTTGCATCTGTCACTGACACCCTGAAAGCTGGGGATGAAGTAGCTCTGGTTGGTTTTGGGACTTTCTCTGTGCGCGAACGTTCAGCACGTACTGGTCGTAACCCACAGACCGGTAAAGAAATCAGCATTGCAGCGGCTAAAGTGCCTGGCTTCCGTGCAGGTAAAGCGCTGAAAGATGCCGTTAACGGTTAATTACCCGCAGACTGACGTCGAAACTGTGTGAAGCGTATCACTGATGCTTTTTCATTCAGGTCTGGTTGTTAAACAATAACCTGACGTCATCGGGCTGGTAAGGTAAGATATAAGGCGCATCGAAAACGGTGCGCTTTTTTTATTACAGCGGAGTGTTGCCACACTATGATGGACAATTTACGCGCGGCCGCCAATCACGTCGTGCTCAAAATCATTCTGGCCCTGATTATTCTGTCCTTTATTTTGACAGGGGTGGGCAACTACCTGATCGGCGGTTCAGGCGACTATGCAGCGAAAGTGAATGGTCAGGAAATAGGACGTGCTCAGCTGGAACAGGCAGTTCAAAACCAGCGTAGCCGTTTGCAACAGCAGCTTGGAGATCAATTCTCTGCGCTTGCGGGCAGCGACGGTTATATGCAGCAATTACGCCAGGAATCCCTGAGCAATCTGATTGACGTCACGTTGCTGGATCAGTATTCCAAAAAATTAGGCATTACCGTCAGCGATCAGCAGATCAAAGACGCGATTATTGCCACCCCGCAATTCCAGACTGACGGGCGTTTCGACAACGCTAAATATCTGCAAAGCATCCAGGGTATGGGATACACCGCCGATAATTTTGCGCAGCTGATGAAACAACAACTCATCAGTCAGCAGCTGGAACAGGCCTATGGCCGGTCCGATTTCGTTCTGCCTGTGGAAAGCAAATCATTGGGTGAGCTGATTCTTCAGAGCCGTGATGTGCAGACTGCCACAGTGGATACCGATGCACTGGCAGCTAAACAGCAGGTCACTGATGCTGAATTGCAGGCATTCTACGATCAGAACAAGAACAACTTCCTCTCGCCTGAACAGGTGAAAGTCAGCTACATCGAAATGGATGCAGCGGCCATGCAGGGGAAAACAGATGTGTCGGATGCGGATATCAGCGCTTATTACGACCAGCATAAAAGCGAATTTGGTCAGCCTGAACGACGTCGCTACAGCGTTATTGTCCTGAAATCTCAGGCTGATGCTGATGCTGTGGCCGCCGAGCTGAAAAAAGGCACCGATTTCGCGGCGCTGGCTAAGTCTAAATCGACCGACACCCTGAGTGCAAAACAGGGGGGGGATCTGGGCTGGATGGAACCTGAAACCACGTTACCCGAATTTAAAAATGCCAATCTGACTACGAAAGGTCAGGTTTCCGGTGTGATTAAATCTGACAGCGGCTTCTTCATTCTGCGCCTTGATGATGTGACGCCTGAGCAGGTCAAACCGTTAGCTGACGTTCGCAACACGATTGCAGACAAGCTTAAACAAGAGAAATCACTGGATGCTTACTACGCGCTGCAACAGAAAGTCAGCGAAGCGGCAACCAATGACAACGAATCTCTGGCCTCAGCTGAAGAAGTTGCCGGTACGAAAGCGGTTCATACTGACTGGTTCACCCAAAATCAAATCCCGGCAGGTATTAATTTTAAACCTGTCGTACAGGCGATTTTCGACGGTGGCCTGATTGGTCAGGACGGTTCTCCGGGCAGTAACTCAGACATTATTACCGTTGATGGTGACCGGGCCTTTGTGGTTCGCGTGGATGCGCATAAAGCTGAAGGGGTCAAACCTTTCGCTGACGTGAAAGATCAGGTTACGACGCTGGTGAAGCGGCAGAAAGCACAGGATCAGGCGCGGATGGAAGGCGAGAAATTACTGACCGCGTTGAAAGATGGCAAAGGCGATGATGCCATGAAAGCTGCTGGCCTGACATTTGGCGCAGTCCAGAAAGTACAACGCAGCCAGCAACCTTCCGCATTCGAAGAAAACGTCTACGCGCTGCCTCATCCTCAGAAAGACAAGCCGGTTTATGGCCTGACTCAGGACGATAAAGGCAACAGCGTACTGGTCAAACTGAATGCGGTGACGCCAGGCACCCTTCCTGACGCCGATGCAGTACGTTTTAATCAGGAAATGCAACAGACCTCCTCGAATGTGACTTTTGATGCGCTACTGACCAACCTGCGCCAGGAAGCGAAAATTAAATACGGTTCTGCTGCACAAAACCAGTAAACGCCGCAAAGTTTTGCAACGCGTTGCAACAAACAAAAGGCCGCTTCCGCGGCCTTTTCCACATTTGAAAGTTGCCCATTGTCCGCTTTCTTTGCCTGATGCACTCTCTCCGTGCTGTCAAACACATGGAGGATACAGCATGAAAAAATTAGGCATTACCTCACTTTCGTTAGCGCTGGCGCTGGGGCTTTCTACACTACCTGTAATGTTGCAAGCCGCTCCCAATGCGACCAGTAGCGTGGCGACCACGGCGCCGGCACCGGCGACGGCAGCCAGCAAAAACACTGGCCCGCAAGTGAAAAAGGAGCAAGTAGCCGTCACCGATGAAGGTACCGTAAGCATCAACACAGCGACGGCGGAAGAATTTGCCAGCGTGATGAACGGCGTCGGTATGAAAAAGGCGCAAGCCATTGTCAGTTACCGCGAAGAGCTGGGGAAATTTACGGATATTGAACAACTGCGTGAGGTGCCGGGGATCGGCGCCGCATTGTTTGAGCGTAACAGGGACCGTCTGAAATTGTGACGGATGTCGCGGCGGTGATCCCTTAACGGTTGCCGCCGTTTTCTTCTGCTAATCTCTAAAGACATCTGACCAGTTTGGTCGTATACCTCAGACGACTATCAGGAGTTTTTTAACGATTATGCATACGTTCATTAAAGTTCGCGGTTTTCACATTGATGTTTATCAACACGTAAATAATGCGCGTTATCTGGAGTTTCTTGAAACGGCGCGCTGGGAGTGGCTCGACAATCAGTCGGGTTTCCAGTGGATGAGCCAAAACAAGATTGCTTTCATTGTGGTGAATATCAACATCAACTACCGAAAACCGGCCGTACTGGGCGACGTTCTGCGTATAGACAGCAGCTTGCAGCAACTGAACGGACGCAGCGGTGTTCTCGAGCAGGTTGTTACCTGTGAAGGTGAAGTGGTTGCGGATGCGACGCTGACGTTCGTATGTATCGATTTGCGCACGCAAAAAGCGCTGCCGCTGGAAGGGGAATTGCTCGAACGGTTACGTGAACTGGAACTGGAAAACGATTAACCTTTTCGCTTTATACATAATAACTGCCGCGCGGAAAGAACAAACAGACGGGCGGTTTGTAAGCCGCCCGTTACCGAAAGTCAGTCACTGCAACACCACAACCCTAATACTAGCGCAGCCCGGTTTTATTCTTCATGTTACTCATCACGCCCGCTTGATCCTGCATGTACTGTTGCAAGCCATTGGCGCGCAAATGGCATGCTGCACACTCACCGCAGCCATCACCGGCAATGCCGTTGTAGCAGGTTAACGTTTTATGGCGAACCAGATCCAGTTGCTGATAATAATCAGCCAGTGCCCAGGTTTCGGCTTTATTAAGCCACATTAACGGAGTCTCGAAGCGAACATCGCGTGCCAGACCCAGTGAGACGGCGGCATTCAGCGCCTTAACAAATTCATCACGACAATCCGGATAACCGGAGAAGTCAGTTTCACACACACCGGTGATCACCGCTTCTGCCTGGATCTGATAGGCATAAATGGCTGCCAGTGTCAGAAATAGGATATTCCGGCCGGGAACGAATGTACTCGGCAGGCCGCCGTTACTTTCATCATTAAAGTTTGGCACCGGAATATTATCGCGGGTCAGGCTGCTGACAGCCAGTTCGTTTAACAAACCGACATCCAGCAGTTTGTGGGCACGAGCGCCCAGTTCCACAGACAGTTTTTGTGCGATCTCAATTTCTGCACGATGACGCTGACCATAATCGAAAGTAACGCAGTGGACTTCGTCATATTGCTGCAGAGCCTGAATCAGGCAGGTTGTTGAATCTTGTCCGCCGCTAAAAACCACCACTGCTCTTTTCATTAAGATTACCTGTTGTTAAAACCATTATCTAAAACCTACTGCGCACCGGGCAGTAAAATTGCCCTAATGTTACTTTCCTTTCCCTTCAGAGTGTAGTGAAACAGCTCCTTCAGGTACTTTCCGTTGGCAGTGGCGGCGGAACCCATGCCTGACAAAAATCGAACCAGCCCCATGCGGTGAGTTGCACTCCGCTGATGCGCGGTGGTGCGCTGACCTGATACTGATAGTTAAACAATGGCGTGACGATGGCTGATTGCATCCATTGAAAAAAATGATCGCGCAGTTCGTCCGAGCGATGATTTTCCAGCGGAATTTGCTGGATAGCGCTAAGGCGTTGTTGCTGGCGGCCATAATCTTCTTCACGCAGAATTCCCGGCCAGAGCGGATCTTGCTGTAACCAGTTTTCCAGTGAAGCATCAGGGGATTCGCCAATCAGGCGATCACCGAGAAGCAGGTCAGCCGAGTCCAGCCGTGCATCATCTTCCCATAGTCGCCCGGCATGATACTTAATCTCCAGTGCACAACCTTCTTCCGCCAGCTTTTTCCGGAGCGCCTTCGCCACCAGCTCGAATTCAACCGGCGGGTGAAACAGTAATGTCAGTTTTGCAGGCAGCGGAACATCCGCATCATCGTGCAAAGGTATTGGCCAGCCAGGCAACATTTCCTTGCTGGCTTTCACCAGATCATGATCGATAGGTAAATTATCCAGCATGCCGCTGCGCTGAATAATACGGACGATTTTACGTGCCTGAGCCTCATTTAACACGCCACGTTTAAGATTGGCAGCGATGTAGCAAAATCCCAGGCTGGTACTGCGTCTGACGGGTTTCACACGCGATAATTCATCCTGTTCCCCCAAAATGATCCGCACAGGATGCTGGCAACTGACGTTGCTCTTCTGCGCAAACAGTTGCGGCGTGATCCAAAATTCGATAGCTGCCAGATAAGGGTGCTGCAAGGCGTACAACGTATGTTGTTCCAGCCTGAGAAGTTCGGGCGAAAAGGTAGTCAGGCGAAAAGGGCCTGCACCGATATGCGGGTTATCAGGATGCGATAACAAGCAGTTCAGGTCGGCAAACCGGTGCGCCAGCCAGTAATCAGGTTTATCGAGTTCAAACTGCAGGCACAGTGCGTGCGGCTGTGACAATTTGCTCACGGATGCCAGATTATGTTTACCGCGCGGCGAATTTCTCAGTTGTTCAAAACGCGCCATCAATTGCGCCGTTTTAAGGGGTTCACCGTTATGCCAGAACAACTGGCTGCGCAGGAAAAACTGCCAGGTTTTGCCGTTATTACTGAGTTGCCAGTGATGAGCAAGATCGGGCTGAGGGGTTGAATTTCCCGGAATAAAACGCGTCAGCCCTGCATGAATAGTATGGGCAAGATGCTGCTCAGCGCGACCGGTCAGTGTCAGTGGATCCAGCGGCTGGAGAGGGCGATAGTAAGGAATGCGCAGTGTGGGCGCATCCTCCTGCCATTGTCCGCCCAAATGCGGTGCGAGCAATGCATTGAGATGGCTCGGATCCAACTGACTAAGTTGCAATGCGGCCGAATGTTCGCCATTTTTCAGCAGTGCCTGCAGATAGGCTCCCCGCAGATCTTCAGGTGTTCTCAGGCAACAGAGCGAGGCGCGTTTCCCGCGGCCGGCTTGCGATTGCCAGTCAATCCAGCCCGCATCCTGAAAATGTGCCAACAGTGTACGGGTATGCCGTTCACTGCAGCAGAATACCTCTGCCAGTTCTGCCACGGTAAACTGAACCGGATGTTGTCCGGTCTTCAGGTATAAACGCTGGAACTGATTTAGCCGGTTTTGCAGGCGCACGATAAACAGGAAGCCTTATTTTTCAGATTAAATAATCTGTTCAGCCTATCGCACCTATGATGCCCTGGCTTGCAGTGAAGAGCCAAAGTGTGAACTAAAACCGGAACAGTATTCACAAACTGTTCACTATTAGTTCCGCAAATCGCAGTCCATACTTTGACGGTGAAAATCATTCCCTTTCTGAGAGAAAATATGTTCCGTTTAGCTGCATTTGATATGGATGGCACACTGCTTTTACCTGATCACACGCTGGGCGAAAAAACGCTGGCGACGCTACGACAGCTGGCCGAAAAGCCAATAAAACTGACGTTTGCGACTGGCCGTCATTATCTCGAAATGAAAGATATTCTGGCGAATATCGGGCTTGAAGGTTTTCTGATCACCGGAAACGGCACGCGCATTCATGACTTATCCGGGCACCGGCTGCATGCCAGTGACTTGTCCGAAGATTGTGCGCATGAGCTTTTACATACGCAATGGGACACGCCTGCCAGCTTGCATGTATTCCGTGATGACGGTTGGTTTACTGCTCTGGATGATCCGGATTTACTGATCCCGCATCAGTTCAGCGGCTTTCGCTACCAGTTACAGGATCTGCGTTTATTACCTGACTCCGGCAACAGCAAAGTTTGTTTCTGCGCACCGCACGAAACCCTGCTGGCGCTGGTACCGCAACTTGAAGCGCATTTCGGCCCGCGCCTTGACCTGTGTTTTTCAGCGGCAGACTGTCTGGATGTGCAGCCAGCAGGGAGCAATAAAGGCAGCGCTCTGGCGCTTCTTACTGCTGGTCTGGGTATCGATATGTCAGAATGCATGGCATTCGGCGATGCCATGAACGACAAGGAAATGCTGGAAAGTGTCGGGATGGGGCTGATCATGGGTAACGCCTTGCCTGTGCTGAAGGAACGAGCCCCTCATTTACAAATTATCGGACATTGCCGTAATCAGGCTGTGTCTCACTTTTTGCAACACTGGCTGCAGACTCCACACCTCACCTATTCCCCCGAATAATAAGGTATTGCAGCAAGCCGGGTTCACTTTAACTGTCCCGGCTTTTTTCCGTCATACTTCAAGCTGCAAAGGCGTTGGCTGCGTTTGCTCACCCGAATCATTTACTGATGTATGTTCATTGGGATTCACACATTTGCCGCCTGCCTGCAACGCGAATTATTTTTGATAAATATTAGTTAAGTCCTTCCAGTTGTGCCGCATAAACCGAAATATCACCGATATTATTCTCTACCCAGTGATTATCAAAATAGGTATTAAGATAACGTTCGCCGCTGTCGCAAAGCAGGGTAACGATCGAACCGGTTTCGCCTTTCTCTCGCATGTGTTTTGCCAGTTGCAATACTCCCCACATATTGGTGCCAGTCGAGCCGCCGACTTTTCTCCCCAGTACCTGCTCAAGCCAGCGGACGGCAGCAATGCTTGCGGCATCAGGCACTCGCATCATGCTGTCAATGACGTCAGGAATAAATGAGGGTTCGGCACGCGGGCGCCCAATACCTTCAATGCGACTGCTGCATTGTGCATTAACGCTGGCGTCACGTTGCTGAAAATAATCGTAAAAGACAGAGTTTTCCGGATCCACCACCACCAGTTCGGTATCGTGCCCCCGATAACGGATGTAGCGGCCAAGTGTTGCGGACGTTCCGCCGGTGCCGGCGCTCATTACCAGATAACGCGGCACCGGATGTGGTTCGCAGGACATCTGACGAAAAATACTGTCTGCAATATTATTGTTGCCGCGCCAGTCAGTGGCCCGCTCCGCGTAGGTAAACTGATCCATGTAATGGCCGTTCAGTTCTTTCGCGAGCTGCTCCGAGGCAGCATAAATCTGACCGGAGTTTTCGACAAAATGACAGCGGCCGCCATAAAACTCAATTTGTTGAATTTTGCGCGGGGCGGTACAGGCGGGCATCACGGCAATAAAGGGCAGGCCCAGAAGACGCGCGAAATAGGCTTCGGAGATGGCGGTACTGCCCGAAGATGCTTCAATAATCGGTGTATTCTCGCGGATCCAGCCATTACACAGGCCATATAAAAATAATGAGCGAGCCAGACGGTGCTTCAGGCTGCCGGAAGGGTGCGTGCTTTCATCCTTCAGATACAACGAAATTCCGGGAAAATCATTCAGTGCGAGACGGATTAAATGTGTGTCGGCTGAACGCTGATAATCGGCGTCGATTTCTCTGATGGCGTGATTGACCCAGGAATTACGCATGTTGCAGGCTCGTAAGTAAGTTTTGATAAGATAAAGAATAACGTAATCATTAGAGAAATAAGTTACTCTTTTTGCCATGAATACCCTTATTGAGAGAAAATATTTCTCCGGGAGAGCGAAATGATAGATAAAACTGACCGCACACTTTTATCGTTGCTACAGAAGGATTGCACCCTTTCTCTCAACACACTGGCGGAGGCCGTCAATCTCACGACCACCCCTTGCTGGAAAAGAATAAAGCGTCTTGAAGATGAAGGGATTATTTGCGGGAAAGTGGCGTTGCTCGATGGTGAGAAACTGGGGCTGAGCCTGACGGCATTTGTGCTGATTAAGACGCAGCATCACAACAGCGAGTGGTATCAGCGATTTGTTCAGCAAGTCGAAGCGTTTCCGGAGGTGCTGGGTTTTTACCGGATGGCGGGCGAATACGATTACCTGCTGCAGGTTCAGGTCTCCGATATGAAAAGCTACGATAACTTTTACAAGCGACTTGTGAATGGCATTCCAGGACTGAACGATGTGACCTCAAGTTTTGCGATGGAGCGCATAAAATCGACCACTGCATTGCCGATTTAATGCAAAAGTTGCAGTAAAAAGTTTCATCAGAAACACTTGTTAACTCTGGTATCCTTGTCGGCCTGAAGAGGAAACGGGGAGTTCGGCTGCCGGTTTAACTCAATAAAATCATTATTATTTGTATGGAAAATGCTGCGTGAGATTGTTTGCACAACTGGGCTGGTACTTCCGGCGTGAATGGCGCCGGTATCTGGGAGCCGTCGCCTTACTGGTCATTATCGCCGTTCTGCAATTACTGCCGCCAAAACTGGTGGGGGTCATTATCGATGGTGTTACGTCAAAACAAATGTCTTACAGCATGCTTTTTGCGTGGCTTGGCCTGATGCTGGGTACGGCTGTTGTGGTCTACCTGCTGCGTTATGTCTGGCGTGTGCTGCTCTTTGGCGCGTCTTATCAGCTTGCAGTTGAACTGCGGCAGGACTTTTTTCGTCAGCTGAGTCGCCAGCATCCTGCTTTTTATCTGCGCCATCGCACGGGCGATTTAATTGCACGTGCTACGAATGACGTCGACCGTGTGGTGTTCGCTGCGGGGGAGGGCGTACTGACGCTGGTGGATTCTCTGGTCATGGGGTTGGCGGTACTTATCGTTATGGCAACCCAGATCAGCTGGGAACTGACATTACTCTCGCTGGTGCCGATGCCGGTAATGGCCATCATCATCAAGCGCTATGGCGACCAACTTCATTCCCGCTTCAAGACTGCACAAGCTGCGTTTTCCTCGCTTAACGATCAGGCGCAGGAAAGCCTGACCAGTATCCGCATGATCAAAGCTTTTGGCCTGGAGAATCATCAGTCATCGCAGTTTGCTGACGTGGCTGCGGATACCGGTGCAAAAAATATGCGTGTCGCGCGCGTTGATGCCCGCTTTGATCCGACCATTTATGTTTCTATCGGCATGGCAAATCTGCTGGCCATCGGCGGCGGTAGCTGGATGGTCGTTAATGGTCACCTGACGCTGGGTGAACTCACCAGCTTTGTCATGTACCTTGGCCTGATGATCTGGCCGATGCTTGCGCTCGCCTGGATGTTTAACATCGTCGAACGTGGCAGTGCGGCTTACAGTCGTATTCGTAGCCTGTTGCAGGAAGCCCCCTCTGTTGTGGATGGCATCATCCCCCTACCGGCAGAGCGTGCGGTGCTGGAAGCCCGCATCACTGATTTCCATTATCCGGAAAATAGCCACGCTGCGTTAACGTCGGTCAATTTTTCCCTGCAACCTGGGCAAATGCTGGGGCTATGCGGTCCGACAGGTTCCGGTAAAAGCACGCTGTTGGCACTCCTTCAGCGCCAGTTCGATGTCACTGACGGGGATGTGCGTTATCACGGATTATCCCTTAAAGAAATTCAGCTTGATGACTGGCGTGCCCGTCTGGCTGTTGTCAGCCAAACGCCTTTCCTGTTTTCAGACACTGTCGCGCAGAATATCGCGCTCGGAAGACCTGATGCCACGCAGGAAGAGATTGAAGGAGCCGCGCGTCTCGCCAGCGTTCATGACGATATTCTGCGATTGCCTCAGGGATATGACACTGAAGTCGGCGAGCGTGGCGTCATGCTTTCCGGTGGTCAGAAGCAGCGTATTTCGATTGCACGTGCACTGCTCCTCAAAGCTGAAATTCTGATCCTTGATGATGCTTTATCCGCCGTTGATGGCCGGACAGAGCACCAGATCCTGCACAATCTTCGCCAGTGGGGCAGTGACCGTACGGTGATCATCAGTGCTCATCGTCTTTCAGCACTGACCGAAGCCAGTGAAATTTTGGTGTTCAGTCAGGGGAGTATTTCACAGCGTGGCAATCATGATCAGCTTGCTGCAGAACCCGGCTGGTACCGCGATATGTTCCGTTATCAGCAATTAGAAGCCGCGCTGGATGATGTGCCGCAGGAAAAGGAGCCGGAACACCGTGGCTGAACAAAAAATAATTAAAATTCAGAAGCTTTGGCCAACGCTAAAGCGCCTGTTAAAATACGGAAAACCCTACACTACACCGCTGTCTTATGCGGTGCTGATGCTATGGATTGCCGCTGCAGCGGAAGTGACCGGCCCTATCTTAATCAGCTTCTTTATTGATCATTACGTGGCTAAAGGTGAGATGCCGTGGGGGAAGGTTAGTTTGCTCGCGTTAAGCTTTCTTTTCCTGCAATTCCTGGCGGCAAGCCTGCATTATTTTCAGGCACTGTTGTTCAACCGTGCTGCGGTGGGTGTCGTTCAGCGCCTGCGCACCGAAGTTATGGATGCTGCACTACGGCAGCCGCTGAGTGCATTCGATACTCAACCTGTAGGTCAGCTGATTTCCCGCGTGACAAACGACACGGAAGTTATCCGTGATTTGTATGTGACTGTGGTATCGACAGTCTTGCGCAGTATTGCCCTGATTGGGGCAATGCTGGTGGCGATGTTCAGTCTCGACTGGCGTCTGGCATCGGTGGCGATTTGTATCTTCCCGGCCGTGTTTGTTGTGATGGGGTTGTACCAGATTTACAGTACGCCGGTGGTGCGCAAAGTACGTGCTTACCTGGCGGATATTAATGATGGTTTCAATGAAGTCATCAACGGTATGAATGTCATTCAGCAGTTCCGCCAGCAGAAAAGATTCGGGGAACGGCTTGCCCGCGCCAGTCAGTCGCACTATATGGCCCGTATGCAAACGCTGCGGTTGGAAGGATTCCTGTTGCGTCCTTTGCTCAGTTTATTCTCCTCGTTAATTTTATGTGGTCTGCTCATTCTCTTTGGATTCAGCGCAGAGGGCTCTGTGGGCGTTGGTGTTTTATACGCCTTCATTAATTATCTCGGACGGCTCAACGAGCCTCTGATTGAACTGACCTCACAGCAATCGATTATGCAGCAGGCAGTGGTTGCCGGTGAGCGTATCTTTGATTTGATGGACAGGACGCAGCAGCAGTATGGACCCGATGATAAATTGCTGACCAGCGGTGAGATTGATATCAAAGACGTCAGCTTTGCTTATCTGCCGGATAAATGGGTGCTGGAAAACATTTCTTTGCACGTCCCATCACGCGGATTTGTCGCGTTGGTCGGGCATACCGGCAGCGGTAAAAGCACGCTGGCAAATCTGCTGATGGGCTATTATCCGCTAAACAAAGGTGAGATCCGGGTTGACGGGCGTAACCTCGCCGATTTATCGCACACCAGCCTGCGTAAAGGTATTGCGATGGTGCAACAGGATCCGGTCGTTCTGGCAGAGTCCGTATTTGCCAATGTCACGTTAGGCCGTGATATTGATGAAGCACAGGTTTGGCATGCGCTGGACATTGTCCAGCTCTCACCGCTGGTGCGCGAAATGCCCGAAGGTATCAATACGCGTCTGGGAGAACAGGGCAATAATCTTTCTGTAGGGCAGAAGCAATTACTGGCGATGGCGCGCGTTTTGGTGCAGGCACCGGAAATTCTGATCCTTGACGAGGCAACGGCCAATATTGACTCCGGCACAGAGCAGGCAATTCAGCGCGCATTACGGGCTATCCGTCAGCAGACTACACTTGTGGTTATTGCACACCGGCTTTCAACGATCGTAGATGCCGATAATATTTTGGTATTGCACCGCGGACAAGCCGTTGAGCAGGGTAATCACTTGCAGCTGCTGGCAGAAAAAGGCCGGTATTATCAGATGTATCAGTTGCAACTTGCCGGGCAGCAATTGGCTTCTGCCGGACAGATTACACCCGCAACAGAAAACGCATAATCTTATGCCGGTGCCGTCCTCCGCGGTACCGGCTATCTTTTTTCCCCGGTTTTCTTTTCCCGTTTTTAGCTTTCCCCGCACTGTATTCATGCAGGCAAAACCTTTTTATCAATCCGGATGCACTAAAAAGCAGCGATGAGCACTTAAATGGTGCGAGCGCTGCTGTGCTGAACAGGATTTGGCAACTGTGCGCAGGGTCACGATTATTCTGAAAATGCCGTATTACGTGGGAATTGCATGAATCTGTGACCAATTTCAACTCTGGCACACCCTTTGCTTTATTCAATCCGTATCGGGCGTGAATCCTCTCACGGCAGGCCCTTAATTCGAGGAGTGGCACAATGAAGCTGGTTACTGTGGTGATCAAACCTTTTAAGCTGGAAGACGTGCGTGAAGCGCTGTCTGCTGTTGGAATTCAGGGGCTGACCGTAACGGAAGTTAAAGGTTTTGGCCGTCAGAAAGGTCATGCAGAACTTTACCGTGGCGCGGAATACAGCGTGAACTTCCTACCAAAAGTAAAAATCGACATTGCTATCGCTGACGATCAGCTTGATGAAGTGATCGACGTGATCAGCAAAGCGGCCTACACCGGCAAGATCGGTGATGGCAAAATTTTCGTTGCTGAGTTGCAACGTGTTATCCGTATTCGTACCGGTGAAACCGACGAAGCAGCACTGTGATTTCAGGTTCTTTTCTCTCACACCAATCGGTTTGAGATAAATCAGATGAGAAAAAACAGTTTTGAGAAACAGGGGTGGGTTAATAATGAAAAAACTTTTATCCATGATGGGGCTTGGTGCAGTGGCTTTGCTGCCTTCGCTGGCCATGGCGGCAGCACCAGCAGCGGCAAACGGCGCTGATAATGCCTTTATGATGATTTGTACTGCGCTGGTATTGTTCATGACCGTACCTGGCGTAGCGTTGTTCTACGGCGGCTTACTGCGTTCGAAAAACGTTTTGTCCATGCTGACTCAGGTTATTGTCACCTTTGCTCTGGTCTGCGTTCTGTGGATCCTCTACGGCTACAGCCTTGCTTTCAGCGAAGGTAATGCGTTCTTCGGTGGTTTCAGCAACGTCATGATGAAAGGCATTGGACTGGATTCTGTGACAGGCACCTTCTCGCAGATGATTCATGTTGCATTCCAGTGCTCATTTGCCTGTATCACGGTGGCGCTGATCGTGGGCGGTATCGCTGAGCGTGTACGTTTTTCAGCGGTTCTGATTTTCACGGTGATCTGGCTGACTTTCTCTTACATCCCGATGGCTCATATGGTGTGGGCAGGCGGTTTCCTGGCTGCTGATGGTGCGCTGGACTTTGCCGGTGGTACTGTTGTCCACATTAACGCCGCAATTGCAGGCCTGGTGGGAGCGTATCTGCTCGGTAAACGTGCCGGTTTTGGTAAGGAAGCTTTCAAACCACACAACCTGCCAATGGTCTTCACGGGTGCCTCAATCCTCTACGTGGGCTGGTTCGGCTTCAACGCGGGTTCAGCAAGTGCCGCAAGTTCTGTTGCCGCACTGGCTTTCCTGAACACGGTAATTGCTACCGCTGGCGCAATCCTGTCCTGGACGCTGGTTGAGTGGATGGTACGTGGTAAGCCTTCACTGCTGGGCGCAAGCTCTGGTGCTATCGCGGGTCTGGTCGCTATCACGCCGGCATGTGGTACGGTGGGCGTTGGCGGTGCTTTGATCATCGGTCTGGTCGGTGGTATCACTGGCCTGTGGGGTGTGGTTACCCTGAAAAAATGGCTGCGTGTTGATGACACCTGTGACGTATTCGGTGTTCACGGCGTGTGCGGTATCGTAGGTTGCCTGCTGACTGGCGTGTTCACTTCCAGTTCCCTGGGCGGCGTAGGTTATGCAGAAGGCGTGACCATGGGCCATCAGGTGTGGGTGCAGTTCTTCAGCGTATGCGTGACCTTGGTGTGGTCCGGTGTTGTGGCCTTCATCGGTTACAAAGTGGCTGATATGATTGTAGGTCTGCGTGTTCCTGAAGAGCAGGAACGTGAAGGTCTGGATGTTAACAGCCACGGTGAAAATGCTTACAACCAATAAGCCAGTAGTAATCTGATTTCAGAGAAAGTAGTGCGCTAACTCTCTCATTAAGCAGTACAGAACAATAAAATAATGATGATATGCAAAAGGGGCGATAGTGATATCGCCCCTTTTTAATGCGCCATTTTCACAGGACGTTTTTTAATAAAGATTATTCAGGCTTTCGCTGACGAATAACGCCTTCCTGGACCGTAGAGGCGACCAGAACGCCATCGCGGGTATAAAACTGCCCACGCACAAAACCGCGCGCACCGGAAGCAGAAGTACTTTCAACGGCATACAGCAACCAGTCATCCATGCGGAACGGACGGTGGAACCACATCGAATGGTCGATGGTCGCGACCTGCATTCCCGGTTCAAGGAAGCCAATGCCATGAGGTTGCAGCGCCGTAGGCAGGAAATTGAAGTCAGATGCATAGCCCAGCAAATACTGATGAATTCGCAAATCATCTGGCATCTCACCGTTGGCCCGGAACCACACGGCACGGTTAGGTTCTTCGACGCTTCCTTTCAGCGGGTTATGAAACTTCACCGGACGCATTTCAATAGGCTTATGGCCGATAAATTTTTCGCGGAATTTTTCCGGTATCAGATGCGCCAGATTTTTAGCAATATCGGATTCTGATACCAGCGTTTCCGGTGGTGGTACATCCGGCATGGCGTTCTGATGCTCAAAGCCACTTTCCTGGCTCTGAAACGACGCTGTCATATAGAAAATCGGTTTTCCATGCTGTACGGCTTTTACACGGCGTGCACTGAAGCTGTTGCCATCGCGCAGGATTTCCACGTCATAGATGATGGGCTTACTGCTGTCGCCTGGGCGCAAAAAATAGCTGTGGAAAGAATGGATACCCCGCTCCGCCGGGACAGTCTGCTTGGCGGCATACAATGCCTGTCCGACCACCTGACCGCCAAAGACCTGACGTAAGCCTAAATCTTCACTTTGGCCACGGAACAACCCTTCTTCAATTTTTTCCAGATCGAGCAGATCCAGCAGATTTTTTAATGCCTGACTCATAGTGGCCTCATGAAAGTAACCAGAGAAATCGACCTCAGTTGTTCGGGGTAATGCAGGCAGGAATCTTCTGAAATACGCCTTCACCGACAGGTCTAACCTGTTAATCATAGTGGATCTTCCGTTTTGCCAGAAGATCTGTTTGGCCGTTAACAGGAAAACCTCAGATTCTTGTGCCATGATTAATAGGTAAGCTGGTTAAAGTCACTACATTCATCGTCGGCGCTTATTACGGCTTGTCGACAAGCGACTATAAAAAGGGAGTACGATCAATGAAACTTTGGCAGATAGTAGGTGGAACCGCGCTGTCTCTGACTCTTGCCGGATGTGCACAGCATCATGAGGCACCAGCGCAGCAACCTCCTGTGAATACGGCGGCCAGTCCGGTCACTCAACCTGCGATCACCGGCCCGAATGTATCGGGTAGTGTGTTCATCAATCAGCGTGTTGCTTTGCCACCGGATGCTGTCCTGACGGTGACATTGTCTGATGCTTCGGTGGCGGATGCGCCATCCCGGGTGATTTCGCAAAAAGTAGCAAGAACGCAAGGGAAACAGGCTCCGTTTACCTTCATCCTGCCATATAACCCGCAGGAAATTGCTCCTGACGCCCGTATTCTTCTGAGTGCAGCGGTAACCATCAATGGTCAGATGACCTTCATCACTGATTCCATTAAAGAAGTGATTAACCATGGTCAGGGTACACGTGCTGATCTGCAACTTGTCCCTGTTGTCGCCGTACCTGTCGCGACTAAACCGAGCACTTTGGGGCCAATGAGCAACCCGTCAAATCCGCGGCTGGGCACGTCACCGGCACCGGTAAGTTCGGCACCCGCGCAACCCATGACCTATTGATTCATGACTTGTGATGGCTAAGCACCGCTCCGGCGGTGCTTATCTGTAAGATGGTTTAGTGAACGCAACATCACCATTTCCAGCCATATTTCTCTAAATCCACTTTGCCTTGCTTAAAGGTAATGCCTTCTGCCAGCAGTGCCTGACGTTGACGCTTAAAGTCTTCGCCCTGCAGGGATATTTCGCCGTGCCGGTTAATCACCCGATGCCAGGGAAGGGTGCTGCCTTCCGGCAGCTTCTTGAGTACGCCGCCGACCTGCCGCGCTGCACGCGGTGAACCGGCCAGTTGTGCGACGTTACCGTAAGTTGTAACTTGCCCGACCGGAATGGCGGCGATAATCTGAAATACGCGCTGGCGAAAGTTATCGGGTTCCGACATGACATCCTCCTCGGTGATTTGCGCCAGTATGACGCAAAAATTAAGGCATTGTTGGCTCTGATTTAGGCATATCGTTTAAGAAAACAACGGTTGTCGGCGGTTAACTTGCTTTTGCCTCGGGCATCGCAGATAATGCCCGTCGCTTCAATTCTCTTAGCAGAGAAATGAAGCCGACAACGTCAATGGGGGCCCTGTTGGTTCTCCCGCAACGCTAACTTGTCAACTTGGTCAGGTCCGGAAGGAAGCAGCCATGGCAGGTGTCGTGTGTGCCGGGATGTAGCTGGCAGGGCCTCCACCATTTCAGGTGTCTACCGATTCTTCTTATCTTCCTCATTTCTTCTTAAACATCCGTAAAGCCAGGCTGCGCCCGTAAAAAAGGGCACGTTTTCACGCACCCTCTGTTTGATTCGTTAGGGTCAGTGATGTACCAGCGTCGCAAAATAATAGACCAGCGGGATCGCCAGAATATAAAGGCTCATCGGTACCTCACGTGCCTTGCCGGCAACGACCTTAATGCTGACGTAAAACAGCAATCCGCCGGCGATACCTGTACCGAAGCTGTTGGAAATCAGCGTAATCATCACCATCATCAGTACTGGCAGCGCGTCGGTAAAATTCGCTAAGTCCACTTTTCGTAAATTACTGAACATGTTCAGGCCAATCAGAATCAGCGCCGGAGCGGTCGCCTCTTTCGGGATCATCAGCGCAATGGGGGTAAATAACAGCATCAGCAGAAACATCATGGCTGCAGCCAGCGCGGTCAGGCCAGTTTTTCCGCCTGCTTCAGCCGCTGCAGAGGACTCGATCAGTGCGGTGGCGGCAGGAATACCGACGATCGGGCCCAGCGCCGCCGCAATGGAATCCACCATGAAAGGCCGGTTGATATGTTTCATATTGCCGCGCTCATCGAGCAACCCGGCTTCACCGCCAACAGCCAGTGTGGTGCCCATTGTCGAGAAGAATTCTGAGGCGAAAAAGATAAACAGGAATGGCAGGAAGGCGATGTTGATGGCACCGGTAAGATCGACTTTGCCCAGCAGCGGAGCCACAGAATGTGGTACAGAGATCCATTGTTCAGGTAAATGTGTTACACCAAACGGTATGCCAGCCACCGTCGCCAGCAAAATGGCCCACAAAATAGCACCGGGTACTTTTCGGGCCTGTAAGCCCACGGCGACCAGCAGACCAAGAAGCGCGATTAAGGCACCCGGCGCGGTAAAATCTCCTAAAGCCAGTGCATGCGTTTTGGCATTTGCCATGACCAGTCCGGCATTGCGGAAGCCGAGCAGGGCGACAAAAATGCCAATAGAAGCGGTCAGTCCAAGTTTGATCGACTGCGGAACAGAACGGGTGACCACTTCACGCAAACCAAACACTGTCATCACGAAAAATAAAACCCCCGACCAGCATGCAATACCCAGTGCGACGGGCCAGGTAATGCCGTCGCCCGCCAGCGTAATACCCACCAGTACCGAGCCGCCAATGCCAGGCCCGACCATAAAAGGCAGGTTGGCGTAAAAGGCCATCAGCAGAGAACCCAGCACAAACACCAGGATCACACCGGTGGTGGCTGCACCTTTATCCATACCGCTGACCGCCAGTAAGCCTGGGATCACCACCAGTAAATACGCTGCCGCCAGGAAACCGGTGATACCTGCCAGACATTCCGTTTTAATTTTGGTCCCGCGCTGACGCAGATGGAAACGGCGTTGTAACCAGCTTTCGTCAGCTGAGACGGTAACATTTTTCACAGAACTTTCGGACATGCTTAAATACCCCTGAAAACAATCATTTATATTATTGTGTTTGCTGTCTTTTTGACGTGTAGTGGTTTTCTGCTTCAGATTTCTTCTGGCCAGATTTCCAGAACCGGATCGACGATTTCACGTAATCCGCCATCTGTAAGTCCTAAATCGGTCAGATGCGGGCCGGCATTACAGGCGAGACATGTCCCTTCGATAGCTTTGAAAACGCGATAAGGGGGTTCCCAGTCGGCGACCTGTGCGCTGAGGTCGCGCAGGTTTTTAAACTGCTTCGCTAATTCTGGAGCCGGTAAATCAGACAGCATGCCGCCAATCGGCATATCGATGCTTGCCAGTAATTTCCCATGCTGACTGAGGGCCATACCGCCTCCGCTGGCAATCAGTTGATTGGCTGCTACCACCATATCAGCAGGATCCCGGCCGATAACCACCAGATTATGGGAGTCATGCGAGTAAGAAGTCGCAATGGCGCCGCGCAAAGCTCCCCAGCCTTCGAGTAATGCCATTTTCGGTGTGGCCTCGTGGCGGCCATGCCGGTGCTGTACCCAAATCAGGCTGAAATCGTCGGGTATCTGCACGACACCGTTCCTCACATTCACGGTCACTTCACTCCATTGTGTAAAGCGCGCGCCTTTAATATTGCGCAGACGCGCTTTACCGTTGTTCAGACCCGGAATTTTCAGTTGGAAATCATCGGCGCTTAAGGCACTTAGCCGCATAGTATTGCGCGGAGGTGTCACGTCGCGGGCTGCCGAAGGGGTAGATAACAGTTTGCCTTGTCTGGCAACGCAGCTACCCGCAACGTACACCGCGCACGGATGCAGAGTATCCAGCGAATCAAACGCGATAATATCTGCCGTACGTCCTGCGGCAATAAGGCCTAAATCTGAACGTTGCATGCGGATCGCTGCATTGAATGTTGCCATCCTCAGTACATCTTCCGCACGTAACCCGTGTGAAATCAGAAGCCTGATTAAGGCAATCAGCCCGCCTTTTTCCAGCAAGTGATCGGGTGGAACATCATCAGTACACAGTGTTATCTGCGATGAAAGGTGGGGAAGTGCCAGCAAAGCTGCGGCGATATCGGGCAGAAGATAAGGATGTGAGCCGCGAATTTGCAGTGTCAGGCCAGCACGCAGCTTTTCCAGCGCATCTTCAGCTGAAGTCAGTTCATGATCGGATGTCACACCCGCAGCCAGATACGCCTGTAATTGTTCGTCTTTAAGGCCGCGGGCGTGGCCTTCAATGAGTTTCCCACTGTTTAATCCCGCCTCAAGAATTTCCAGCATTCGCTCGCTGCCATTGAGCACGCCATACATATCCATCACTTCGGCCACACCGGCAATTTCCGGCCAGCTAAGCATTGTCTGCATTTCCTGGCCTCTGAAATCTGCGCCGGACATCTCTAAGCCCGGCGTTGACGGCACGCTGGAGGGAGCAGCACATATCACACGTAATGGCAGATTACGGCTGGACCGGACGGCGTACTGTACACCGGCAACACCCAGTACATTCGCCAGTTCATGCGGATCCCAAAACACTGTTGTTGTGCCCTGAGCAACGACGATTTCTGCATACTTTTCCGGTGGTAAATGAGAGCTTTCGATGTGAACATGCGTATCGATAAGGCCGGGGGAGAGATAATTTCCTGATAAATCATCGACATTTTCAGTCTGCGAGAATTTCCCCCGCGGATGGACGCTGGCAATCATATTTCCGGTGATACCGACATCGGCTTCGCGGATCTCTCCTGTGACCATGTCGATGACTTGGGCGTTAATCAGCAGGCGGTCAAAAGGGATCTTCCCCAGTGCAGCGTTTATTGCCCTCTGTCGCAGAGGGCGGGAGGCGATGCTGTCGGTCATATCAGTTTCCGGATTTAAACAAGATGAAGTTAATGTAGGGAGCGGCAGGGGCTTTGCACAGATGAATTATTTTATCCGTTTATAAGATGCGGTTATGCTGAGCAAACGTTTACTATTTTTAGCGGAAGAGCTGCTCATTATGTCTGAACCCTGGCGCCGGTTGCCGGCCCTTTCCCTCAAGCAAATTCAATACTTTGTGACGCTGGCGCAACTGCGCAGTTTCACCGATACGGCAAATCGTCTGGCGATAAGTCAGCCCGCACTGAGCAGCGCGCTTCGTCAAATTGAATCCGTATTAGGCGGGAAATTACTTAACCGGACGGCACAAGGTGTGAGTCTGACAGAGCAGGGGGAAGCCGTTTTGCCTTATGCAGAACGCTTATTGAATACTGCACTTAGCGTTTTCGACGATATGCAGCAAATTATGCTTCAGGGCGGGGATGGCACATTACGCATAGGATTGGTGCCTTCGGTCAGCACGTTATTATTTCCGGTCGTTCCGCAATTACTGGCAGAATATTTCCCTGATATGCGTGTTGAATTCCATGACCTCACAAACGACGCACTATTGCTGGAACTGGAGAACGGCTCGGTGGATTTTGGTATCGGTGCAACCGACAGTACCGTGCCGGAATCCCTGGTAGTCTACCCATTGCTGGAAGATCCTTTTGTGGCCGTTATCAGACGAGATGATCCGCTTTCTCAAGGCCACAATATTCCCTGGCGGCAACTGCTGAAAAGAGATATTGCTTTGTTTTCAAAGGGGAATGTCAGCAGGCTGGTGACATCACTGAGTGAGAGCCATCGTCTGAATTTACGGGTCAGTTATCGCGTGGATTTTCAGGAGACATTATATGGGCTGGTTCGTTCGCGTCTGGCATTAGCAATATTACCAGAGTTATATACTGCAACACTCAACGATAATGAATTAACGGTGATTCACTTGCAGCAACCCACATTAAGCAGAACGGTGGCAATGATGCGTAAACCTGCACCATTACGTTCACCCAAAACAGAAGAATGTTTTCAGTTTCTATTACGGACATTTCATCGTCAGATCAACGAGAAAGCGGAACACCTTAACCCGCAGATATAGTTAAAGAATATTAACGTTATTTTGGTTAAATATTAAGCGGCCAGGCCGGAAGATATTACGGCCTGGCGTTATAGATCAGCGTACAAATTTCCAGACTGATACCGGAATTTTATCGTACAGTTTGTTCATCGTTAGCTCCGCTAAACGATGGTCAGCTGCCGAGTAAAACAATTCCAGTTCGTCGTCGGAAAGTTCATACTTATTTTTCTCAATAACACGTTCGAGTGTATCGATTGTGGTGCATTTTCTTAAACGCATCAAATAGTCGATTTTGTTCATCTTAGCCTTTTGATTTTTATCTGATGACTGCATATAAATTATTACTCAAGTCTTCATTAGGGTACAGATGTAGTCCCCTGAGAACATTCTGAATAAGCGCTTCTTGGTCTTTTGCCATTGACGCAAATCAGAATCGTTAATTCCATAATTGCTGAACAGGGTGTAGGTATCATCCAGATACTCTTCAACCAGATCACTTAAATGGTTATCAGCCGGATACTTAATTTTAAAACTCATCACAAAGGATGCAATGTGCTCAATCAGTTCATTGAGCTGTAGGTTAACGGCCGAAGTCGGATCATTAACCCAGCCATGATGGCTGTCACCCAGTGTTGCAATCCCTTCATCGTACAGCATTTCATTCAGGTAGCGTAACTGAGCGATATCGTGCCGCTTAGGCGAGTACTCATCCATATCATCCCCTCCGTAATGGTTTATTCGGTGTTGATAACACTCTGTGAGTAAACAACAAAACTTAATGGCTTACAGGAAACGGCTCTCACTAAAAACGCTATGAACTGGCTTAAACATCAAAGACAATCACAATGAGCTGTCTTCGGGATGAGGTTTAAAGGATTTTATTATATAGCCGGTATTTTAAATATAATTCATTTTTAGAAAGCTGTGCAAACGTATTACTCAAACTTACAATTCTTCGGAAGCGGAGCCTTTGAGACAATCAATAATATCAAACTCCAGTCCGTCAGGTTTAACCTGGAATGCGACGCTTTGCTTCGTTAACTCATCAGCATTAATGTCCAGACAAGCATTGAAAATCGTCCATTTGAACTGGTAAGTCATTGAATAATAGTTTTTGCCAATTTCCATTATTGACACAATCTGCAAAGAATTTGTTTCATAACGTGCATTTTCTGAAAAGTAAGTTAAATCTCCAATTAGAGGCTCTTCAATTTCAGATAAAGCAGGCTCAATAATCTGCTGTAACTCGTCAACCGTCAGAACGTTCCCCTTAATAAGGTAAGGGATTAGTATCTTCAAGGCGTTTACCTCTTAACCGTATTCCTTTTCATTATCGCATACTTTCCTCAGGATGTGTTTTGAGGGAAGAAAAAAAATTCTAAAGAAAAATTCCATAACCTGCTGATTATAAAGTGGATTGCAACTCGCTCATCATTTTTTACTTTTTTTTTACACTCGGGGGCCTCGTCCTTCGAAGATCTCCGGTTGCATCTGTACCCGTAAAAAACTGAAACAGTTGCTGTATTGATACCGAAGCTCTATTGTGATGTTATATTATAACTTTTCGGAGGGCGCATGACAAAAACACTGTTTACACTTTCTTCGCCGGTACGCTGCATTGTTGTACTGGCTGTGCTCGCTGTTTTATGGGCAGCTATCTACTGGGCAATTTCATTACCATGATTTTTGTTAACAATGTCGAAGTGGGGTATGACCGTCTGGCAGTAGCCATGCCGCTAAACGGACAGTTCTGTTCTGGCTCCCTGACGGCAGTTATCGGTGCCAACGGTGCAGGAAAATCCACCTTTCTCAAAACACTGGCCGGTTTGCAGCAGGCTGTTGCAGGGAATATTACTTTTACTGGCGGGAAACGTCCCCGGCTGGCGTATTTACCGCAGCAGGCTGAGTTGGATCGCGGTTTCCCTATCAGTGTATTTGACCTGGTTGCAATGGGATGTTGGCCGCAAAGCGGGCTATTCGGTGGCATAAACCGACAGTCAGCGACAGCCGTCGATAATGCACTGCATACGGTGGGCATGAAGGAAATGTCGCACCTGCCTGTAGGATTGCTTTCCGGCGGGCAATTACAACGTACGTTGTTTGCCCGCTTACTGGTTCAACAGGCACCTCTCATTATGCTCGATGAACCGTTCACGGGTATCGACACTCAAGCCACTGATTTACTGCTAAAAGTTATCGCGCAATGGCATCGGGAAGGCAAAACTGTCATTGCGGTTTTGCATGATATTTCGATGGTTGCCCGGCACTTTCCACATGTGCTTTATCTCAGTGCGCAGCAGAATTTATGGGGAAGCACGCCGGATGTCCTCGGGCATTTCCCTCATCAGGCACATGCCTGCATTTCGACAGAACCTTTCTCCCTGACGACGGGAGTCGCGAATTCATGATGCTTTTTCATTTGCTTGCTGACCCTTTTATTGAATTCGGCTTTATGCGCCGGGCTTTAATTGCTTGTATCGCATTATCAATCAGCGCCACGCCATTGGGTGTTTTCCTGTTATTACGCCGGATGAGTCTGGTGGGAGATGCACTGTCGCATGCTGTCTTGCCTGGCGCGGCGATTGGCTATCTGCTCTCGGGAATGTCGCTGGTCGCTATGGGGATTGGCGGTTTTATCGCAGGTCTTGCTGTTGCGATGTTGTCCGGACTGGTGAGCCGCCGTACGCAATTAAAAGAAGACGCCAGTTTCGCTGGCTTCTATCTTGGCTCTCTGGCGCTTGGGGTCACGCTGGTTTCCCTGCGCGGCTCGAGCGTTGACCTTTTACATGTGCTGTTCGGCTCAATTCTTGCCATCGATTCCTCCGCCATGATCATGGTCGGCATTATCACCAGCCTCTCTTTAGTTGTACTGGCATGCATCTACCGCGCACTGGTCATTGAGTCATTTGATTCGCTGTTTCTGCGCGTCAGTGCCGGGAAATGGCTGGCAGCAATCCACGGCATTTTCCTGGCGCTGGTGGTACTCAATCTGGTGGCGGGTTTCCAGATCCTCGGCACTCTGATGTCTGTGGGGCTGATGATGTTACCTGCTGCCAGTGCCCGTTTCTGGGCCCGTGACCTTCCTCATACCTTACTGAGTGCGATGATCATTGGTGTGATTGCCAGCGCCGTAGGCCTTATCTGGTCTTATTATGCCTCGCTGCCCGCCGGGCCCGCGATTGTCCTGAGTGCAACGGTTATCTTCTTTATTTCGGTTTTATTTGGAAAGCGGGGCGGGATGTTAACAGCTTCGCGAAATTAAGCAGCAGTACCACAATTAAGGGGACATGATGAAAGTATTACCTGTATCACTCGCAGTAGCTGCCCTGCTGTCGAGCCCGCTGGCAATGGCGAAAACCATCGATGCGGTAGCCAGTTTTTCAATTCTTGGGAATATCGTGCAGGAAGTCGGAGGTGATCATGTGAAAGTCACGACGTTAGTCGGGCCGGACGGTGATCCGCACAGCTTTGAACCTTCACCCAAAGACAGCAAA
This sequence comes from Rahnella sp. PD4, assembly GCF_049199325.1. NCBI lineage: Bacteria > Pseudomonadati > Pseudomonadota > Gammaproteobacteria > Enterobacterales > Yersiniaceae > Rahnella > Rahnella sp. PD4. The sequence continues at coordinate 591,835 of NZ_JBLZQF010000003.1, forward strand.
GCGATCAATGCGTCTGATGTCGTGTTTGTCAGCGGCCTGGGGCTGGAAGGGTGGATCGATCGCCTGGTGACGGCGTCGGGTTATAAGGGGCATCTGGTGACAGCATCGAAAGGCGTAAATTCCCGTAAAATGGAAGAAGACGGTAAGCAGATCACCGATCCACACGCCTGGAACAGTATGGCAAATGGCGTGATTTATGCCACTAACGTGATGAATGCACTGATCAAAGCGGATCCGGAAGATGCGGATTATTTCCGTCAGCGCGGCGCTGCCTATATTGAACAATTGCAAAAGCTGGATGCGTGGGCAAAAACTGAATTTGCCGGTATTCCGCAGTCAAAACGTAAAGTGCTGACCAGCCATGATGCCTTCGGATATTTTGGTCAGGAATATCATGTCAGCTTTATGGCGCCTGTTGGATTTTCTACTGAAGCTGAAGCCAGTGCCAGCGGAGTGGCTTCTCTGATTAAGCAGATTAAAGCGGAGAAAGTGAAAACTTACTTCATCGAAAATCAGACCGACCCGCGACTGGTTAAGCAGATCGCTGCAGCCAGCGGGGCTGTACCCGGCGGTGAGTTGTACCCAGAAGCATTGTCCGGTCCGCAGGGACCCGCGACAACGTACGTGAAGGCATTTAAGCATAATGTTGAAACGATTGTGGCCAGCATGAAATAAGATCTTTCCTCCTCACCGCAATACGGTGGGGAGGTTTACATCATGTCTTAGCATAAGAAAAGCCCCGCCGGGCAAGCGGCGGGGCTTTTTTATTGAGCAACCATGGGCATGAAGAGGCGTTGTTAACGTTTTTTCTTCTTACCCTGTACAGCTTTAAAACGTGGATTGCTTTTGCAAATCACATAAACCCTGCCTTTACGGCGAACAACGCGACAATCCGGATGACGATTTTTTGCTGAACGTAATGAACTCAGAACCTGCATAACGATTTCCCTGATGTAATTTTATTTTTTACCGAGGAAGCTACCGAAACGTTGGTTGAACCGCGCGGTGCTGCCTTCCTTGGAATACTCTTTCTGCTTACCGGTGTAGTAAGGGTGAGAGGCTGAAGACACTTCAATCGTGATATACGGGTAGGTTGCCCCTTCCAGTTCAATGGTGCGGTCCGTTGATATGGTAGAGCCGACTTTGAAGTATTCGTCAGCACTGGTGTCGTGAAAAACCACGGTGCGATATGCAGGATGGATAGTGGGTTTCATGATGCCTCTTTATGTAATGTTATACTATAACATAAATTATGCACTCATCAGGTTTAAGGTTCAAGTCTTAGGGGCGAAAAAAAGGCCGCATAAGCGGCCTTTTCAGAGTAGATATCCGGTTATAGCGTCGGATGCTCTACTTTGTGGGTATGTTCGGTATTCTCATTCTTCTTACCAAAGCGGCGGCGAACCACCACGAAGAAGACCGGAACAAAGAAGATCGCCAGCAGAGTGGCTGTGATCATCCCGCCCATAACGCCGGTACCTACAGCATTCTGAGAACCGGAACCTGCACCAGAGCTGATAACCAGCGGCATAACACCGAGGATGAACGCCAGGGAAGTCATCAGAATCGGACGCAAACGCATACGAACCGCTTCAAGCGTTGATTCGATAAGGCCCTTGCCTTCTTTATCCATCAGATCTTTGGCGAACTCAACAATCAATATGGCGTTCTTCGCGGACAGCCCGATGGTAGTCAGCAGGCCCACCTGGAAGTATACGTCGTTGCTCAAACCACGCATTGTCGCTGCCAGAAGTGCACCCACAACACCGAGCGGAACCACCAGCATGACCGAGAACGGTATTGACCAGCTTTCGTACAATGCTGCCAGACACAAGAATACGACGATCAGAGAGATAGCATACAAGGCCGGAGCCTGGTTACCTGACAGACGTTCCTGATAAGACAGGCCGGTCCAGTCATAGCCGATACCGTTTGGCAATTTAGAAGCCAGAGACTCCATCATTGCCATGGCAGCACCCGAACTTTTGCCCGGCGCTGGCTGGCCCAGAATTTCCATTGATGGCAAACCGTTATAACGTTCAAGACGCGGTGAGCCGTATTCCCATTTCGCACTTGAGAAAGCGGAGAACGGTACCATCTGTCCAGCGCTGCCACGGACATACAGATTGTTAATGTCCGAAGGCAACATACGGTATTTATTTTCAGCTTGCACATACACTTTCTTCACACGACCACGGTCGATGAAGTCGTTGACGTAGCTACCACCAATCGAAGCACCCAATGTGGTGTTGATGTCGGAGATAGAAACGCCAAGTGCCGTTGCTTTTTCCTGATCAATTTCGATTTTGAACTGTGGCGTATCTTCCAGACCATTTGGACGAACCTGAGTCAGCAAGTCAGGGTGTTGAGCAACCATGCCCAACAACTGGTTACGTGCCTGCGTCAGTTTGTCATGCCCAAGGTTAGCCTGGTCAATCAGCTGGAAGTCGAAGCCTGTCGCCGTACCTAACTCAACAATAGCCGGTAAGTTGAACGGGAACACCAGTGCATCTTTAATGGTGCTGAATGCGCCCATTGCACGGCCTGCAATGGCAGGAACTTTGTTTTCAGCGCCGCTACGTTCTGACCAGTCTTTCAGACTGACAAACGCGATACCGGTGTTCTGTCCACGACCTGCAAAACCGAAGCCGTTAACCGTAAACACGGAATTCACGTTAGCTTTTTCTTTCGTCAGGTAGTAGTTGCTGACTTCATCGAGCACTTTCTGTGTACGTTCCTGGGTTGCACCTGCTGGCAACTGCGCCATGGTCAGGAATACACCCTGGTCTTCTTCCGGCAGGAAGGAGGTTGGCAGGCGGATAAACAGGAATGCCATGCCGACAACGATCAGCAGATAAATCACCAGATAACGACCGGTGCTGCGCAGAATGTTACCCACGCTGTCGGTGTAGTGGTGCGTACTTTGCTCGAATTTTTTGTTGAACCAGCCGAAGAAACCTTTCTTCTCGTGATGCTCACCTTTAGCGACCGGTTTGAGCATGGTCGCACAAAGCGCAGGCGTCAGGATCATCGCCACCAGAACCGACAGCACCATGGCAGAAACGATGGTGATGGAGAACTGGCGATAAATAACACCGGTTGAACCGCCGAAGAAGGCCATCGGGATGAATACGGCAGACAGCACCATCGCGATCCCGACCAACGCTCCCTGGATCTGTTCCATGGATTTTTTGGTGGCTTCTTTTGGTGGCAAACCTTCTTCGACCATGACACGTTCGACGTTTTCGACCACGACGATGGCGTCATCGACGAGCAAGCCTATCGCGAGCACCATCCCGAACATCGTCAGGGTGTTTATCGAGTAACCGAACGCTGCCAGAATGGCAAAGGTACCCAGCAAGACCACCGGGACCGCGATCGTTGGGATCAGGGTTGCACGGAAGTTTTGCAGGAACAGGAACATCACCAGGAATACCAGGACGATGGCCTCGAACAGCGTTTTACCCACTTCTTTAATCGAGATTTTAACGAACGGCGTGGTGTCGTACGGATAAACAACTTGCAAGCCAGACGGGAAGAATGGCTCCAGTTTAGCCAGCGTAGCTTTCACAGACGCTGCAGTATCCAGGGCGTTAGCACCGGTCGCCAGTTTAATCCCCAGACCTGAAGCCGGCTGTCCGTTGAAGCGGGCAATAACGTCGTAGTTTTCACCACCGAGTTCAATTTTTGCCACATCTTTCAGGCGAACCTGAGAACCGTCCTGATTCACTTTCAGGATAATTTTGCCGAATTCATCCGGTGATTTCAGACGTGTCTGAGCCACGATAGAAGAGTTCAGTTGCTGTCCCGGAACCGGTGGCGTACCGCCTAACTGACCGGCAGCAATCTGGTTGTTCTGGACTTTAATGGCATTGATGACATCAACCGGCGTCAGCTGGAAGTTGTTCAGCTTGTTCGGATCCATCCAGATACGCATTGCGTACTGAGCACCGAACAGCTGAACGTCACCCACACCGGCGGTACGGCTGATAGGGTCCTTGACGTTGGAACCGACGTAGTCGGCAATATCATCCTGAGTCATTGAACCATTGTTAGAAATAAAGCCGGCAACCATCAGGAAGCTACTGCTCGATTTCTCAACGGAGATACCCTGTTGCTGAACTTCCTGCGGCAGCAACGGCGTTGCGAGCTGCAGTTTGTTTTGCACCTGTACCTGTGCGATATCCGCATCAGTACCGGAAGCAAAAGTCAGGGTAATCTGAACAGTACCGGACGAGTCACTCGTCGACGACATGTACATCATGTTGTCGATACCGTTCATGTTCTGTTCAATAACCTGAGTGACGGTATCCTGTACCGTCTGCGCATCCGCGCCCGGGTAAGTTGCGGTCAGCTGGATAGCCGGTGGCGCAACGGTTGGATACTGTGCAATCGGCAATTTAAGAATTGCCAATCCCCCGGCCAACATGATGATGATCGCAATCACCCATGCAAAGATGGGACGATCTATAAAAAACTTAGCCATGAATTACCGGCTCCTATTAAGACTTCGTCGCTGTAGCGGGCGCTGCTGCGTTTTGATCGACTTCCTGTGCAGTAACCTGTACGCCTGGCTTAATTTTTTGCAGACCTGTCACGATAACTTTATCGCCACTTTTCAGGCCCTCTGTCACAACCCATTTGTCGCCAATCGCCTGTGTCGTCGTCACAGTTCGAAGTTCAACTTTATTGTCCGCACCGATAACCATCGCTGTTGCATCACCGCGTGGGTTACGGGTGATACCTTGCTGCGGTACCAGCAGCGCGTTGTTGTTAACACCTTCATCAAGACGCGCGCGTACAAACATACCCGGCAGCAGGGCATCATTTGGATTCGGGAAGATGGCGCGTAAAGTAATGGAACCGGTAGTTTCATCAACCGTCACATCAGAGAATTCTAATGTACCCGGCTGTGAATATTCTTTACCGTTATCCATCAGCAGCTTGACTTGCGCTTTACCGTCTGTCTGTTTCAGTGAACCGTCAGCCAGTTCCTGTTTCAGGCGCAGGAAATCATTACTGGACTGCGTCACGTCAACATAAATAGGATCGAGCTGTTGCACGGTCGCTAGCGCATTGGTCTGGCCGTTAGACACCAGCGCACCTTCTGTCACAGACGATTTACCGATGCGTCCGCTGATCGGGGAGGTGACTTTGGTGTAAGCCAGATTGATGCGTGCAGACTCAACGGCTGCTTTCGCACTGACTACCGCCGCATCAGCCTGTGCCGCCGTAGCGACAGCCGTATCGTAATCTTGCTTACTGATATAGCTGGTGCCGAGCAGAGGCTTGTAACGGGTAACGGTAAGACGGGAAATTTGTGCGTTTGCCTGAGCTTTTACCAGATCGCCTTTAGCGCTGTCATACGCGGCCTGATAAGTGGCAGGATCAATTTGATATAATGAAGTACCGGCTTTAATGTCGCTGCCTTCAACAAAGTTGCGTTTGAGAATGATACCGCTAACCTGTGGGCGTACTTCAGCAATGCGAAAAGCAGCAGTACGACCTGGAAGTTCGGTAGTCACATTAAGCGGTTCAGTTTTCAGGGTAACGACGCCAACCTGCGGAGCCTGTGGCGCACCTTGTTGAGCTTCTTTATCGTTACATCCTGTAAGTGCTAAGCTTCCGGATAGCATCAGAACTACCGCCAGAGGCGTTAACCCTCTGTTTTTGTTCATAAATAAACCTCAAGTGTCCGATTTCAAATTGTCCAATGGATCACAACATTCTAAATCCATTGCTGCGCTTTTAGTATGTGCGTGCTATGTTACATACATTCAAGAATGTATGTAAATCAAACTCCCCTGAAAGATAAACCTATGGCACGAAAAACCAAATCACAGGCGCTGGAAACCAGACAACACATTCTGGATGCTGCTGTGCGCGAATTTTCTGCCCGTGGGGTATCGTCGACATCACTGACTGATATTGCTAATGCAGCCGGTGTGACGCGGGGCGCAATTTATTGGCATTTCAGGAACAAAGTGGAACTGTTTAACGCGATCTGGGAAGCTTATGAATCCCGGATAAAAGTGCTCGAAGTAGAGTATCAGACAAAGTTTCCGAATAATCCACTGCGTATTTTGCGCGAAATCCTTATTTACATACTGGTCGCCACCGTCACGGATAGCCAGCGTAAGGCATTGATGGAGATTATATTCCATAAATGTGAATTTGTTGGGGAGATGACTTCAGTCCATGAAGCCCGTAAAGCGCTCTATATGGAAGGGTACGGTAAAATCGAACGTATTCTCCTGCGCTGTATAGACGAAAAGCAACTACCCGCTAATCTTGATACCCGCCAGGCTGCCATTATTTTACGTGCCTATCTGACCGGCTTAATGGAAAACTGGTTATTTATCCCTGAAAGCTTTGATTTAGAAGGTAATGCCGGGAAATTTGTGGATACCTATATTGATATGTTGCGACACTCGTCCTTTCTCGCCGTAGTAAAGTAACGCTCTGATACTTTCTCCTGTATTAATAAGCCTGCAAATTTTTTCTCCTGTTGATGATTAAATAACCACCCTGATGTTGTATTCAGATACGCTTTTCTCCTTCCTTTCATTGTTAACACTGTTATTGTCGTTACCATATTATTCATTTGGTAAATGAGTTGGCACAGACGTATGTGTATCCGGTTTTTGACCGCTTTTTCTGATGTAATTTCTCCCCGCAAAAAAAAGGGGATGACAGGGTTTTTTACGGGGATGATTTGCATTGCCCTGTTTCTTTTCTCCCTTCCCGGTCACGCGGCCAGTAATGATATTCCCAGCCGGAATGAAGTTCAGAACCAGCTTGATGCATTAAATCGCCAAAAAAACCTGACGCCGGTCGATAAACTTTCGCAACAGGATCTGATCCACACGCTGGAATATCTTGATGCGCTTGACCGGGTGAAGCAGGAAGTTAATCAGCTGCAAAAACAGGTCGCTGAAGCTCCGCAAAAATTGCGTAGCGCGATGGATGGCCTGGATCAAATCAAAAACAACCCGAAAGATGATGCGAATAAAGCGCAGCTTTCTGCGCTGTCGCTGCGTCAGTTGGAAAATCGTCTTAACGATACGCTCGATGATCTTCAGTCCTCTCAGGAAGATTTATCGACGTTTAATACCCAACTGATTTCCCTGCAAACCCAGCCGGAACGTGTACAAAACGCGATGTACACCTATTCACTGGCCATCCAGAAAATTCGTAATCAGCTCAACGGGATGTCGCCCGGTCAGCAGGATCTCCGGACTACTCAGCAAAATATGCTGGTGACGCAACAGGCGTTGCTGACTGCGCAGATTGATCTGCAACGCAAGAGCCTTGAAGCCAACACGACGTTGCAGGATCTCCTGCAAAAACAACGCGATTACACCAATGCACACATCAGTCAGTTGGAACATACCGCACAATTGTTGCAGGAAGTGGTCAACGGAAAACGGCTGATTTTGTCTGAACGTACGGCAAAAGAAGCCCAGAGTCCGGATGACACCTCTAACATCCAAAATGATCCGCTGGTCGCGCAGGAACTGGGGATTAACCGTCAGCTCAGTGAACGCCTGATTGCCGCAACGGAAGAGGGCAATCAGTTGGTGCAAAAAAACATCACGGTGAAAAACTGGCTCGACCGTTCGGCTCAGGCTGAGCATGACCTCAAAGAGCAAATCACTGTGCTGAAGGGCAGTTTATTACTGTCGCGCATTTTGTATCAGCAACAGCAAAATACCATTCCGCCTTCCGGCCTGATAACCGACATGAGCACACATATTGCCGATCTGCGTCTTGAACAATTCAAGATCAATCAGCAGCGTGATGCCTTATTCCAGGGCGACAGTTATATTCAGGGCGTTGTCAGCAGCAGTAAAGAAACCATTAATGGCGATATCAGCGATGCGCTGGATCAGATTGTCGACATGCGACGGGAGTTGCTTGATCAACTGAATAAACAACTCGGTAATCAGCTTTCGCTGGCCATCAGCTTACAGATTAACCAGCAACAATTACTGAGCATCAATCAGTCGCTGACCGAAACGCTGACCCAGCAAATTTTTTGGGTGAGCAGCAACAAACCGATGAACTGGGAGTTCATCAAGTCTCTGCCCGATGAAGTGAAAAATCAGCTGAGCGGCCTGCATGTCAGTATTCCGCCGGGCGAACTGATGCTGGGTGCACTGCATTCTCTGCCGGTGACCATCCCGCTGTTAACTGTCATTTTGTTGCTGTTATGGCGCCGGAAATATATCAATCAGCGGATTGAAATGCTGGGTAAAGATGTCGGACAGCTCAAGCGGGACAGCCAGTTGCATACACCGCAGGCGCTGGCATTGATGGCACTGAATGTGTTGCCGGGCGTCCTGCTTATACTCGGCATCGGCTACTGGCTTTCAGTGTGTGATATCGATCCGAGTGATTTCTTATGGACACTGGCGCAACGGCTGGCGGTTTTCCTGCTGGTGATGGGCTTTTGTTATCGCATTCTCAAACCTGGCAGCATAAATGAACGGCACTTTACTATGCCGGCAACCACCTGTGCTCACTATCGTCGTTCTGTCATTCGTCTGAGTCTGATGATGTTGCCCGTGATTTTCTGGTCGGTACGCGGTGAGAAAGCGCCGCTCGGGCTGGTGGATGACATCATCGGTCAGGTCGTGATTTTCCTGACAATGCTTGCTCTGGCCGTTCTGGTCTTCCCGATTGCGCGTGATGGCTGGCGTGAAAAAGATTCACACAGTATTCGTCTGGTGGTGGTGACGGCCATTGCGCTGGCACCGCTTTTCTTTGTCGGATTGATGGTCACCGGTTATTTTTACACCACGCTGCGTCTGGCTGGCCGCTGGATTGACAGCCTTTATCTGCTGATTTTCTGGAACATTACCTATCTCACGGCATTGCGTGGATTAAGCGTGGCCGCACGGCGCCTGGCTTATCGCCGAGCGCTGGCGCGACGCCAGACCATAGCGGCGAAAGATGGCGCGGAAGGCAGCGAGCCGGTCGAAGAGTCGCAGATCGGGTTAGATCAGATCAACCAACAGTCATTGCGCCTGACCACGATGGGTCTGTTCTTTATTTTCGCGACCATATTCTACTGGATCTGGTCGGATTTACTGACGGTCATTTCGTATCTGGACAGCATTACCTTATGGCATTACTCCAGCACGGTAGCGGGTGCGGTCATTCAGCAAACGGTGACGCTGGGTAATTTACTGCTCGGTTTTCTGGCGGTGATTGTGGCCTATGTGTTAACACGAAACTTACCGGGGCTGCTTGAAGTCGTCGTGCTATCACGGCTGCAATTGCGGCAGGGGACGTCCTATGCCATCACGACTATCCTGACCTATTCGATTACGGTGATTGGCGCAGTCACGGCACTCGGATCGCTCGGCGTCTCGTGGGATAAATTGCAATGGCTGGTGGCAGCGCTGTCGGTCGGGCTCGGCTTTGGTTTGCAGGAGATCTTCGCGAACTTTGTTTCAGGTCTGATCATACTTTTCGAACGTCCGGTACGTATTGGCGATACCGTCACCATCGGGACATTCTCGGGCACCGTCAGCCGCATCCGTATCCGTGCGACCACGATGATCGATTTTGACCGCAAAGAAGTGATCATCCCGAATAAAGCCTTTGTGACTGAGCGGCTGATTAACTGGTCGCTGAGCGATACCGTCACCCGGGTGTTAGTCAAAATTGGCGTGGCGTATGGTTCTGATCTCGACAAAGTGAAGGAAATTTTATTGCAGGCGGCACATGAAAACTCTCGTGTGATGAGTGACCCCGCGCCCTTGGTGTTCTTCCTCAATTTCGGAGCCAGTACGCTTGATCATGAGCTACGGGTGTATGTGCGTGAGCTGGGGGATCGCAGTTATACCGTGGATGAACTCAACCGCAGCATTGATAAGCTGTGCCGCGAGAACAACATTAATATCGCGTTCAATCAGCTGGAAGTGTATCTGCATAATCAGGACGGTAGCGAAGTTCAGGAAGTGAAAAGGGTGCTGAGACAGCCCGGCGATCAGCAGGACCATTTCTCACCGGTCTGAGGCGTAGCGTGCCAGTCAGGGGAAAGCGACGGGTTCCCCTGAAACAGGCAGCCGGCTGGCTTAAAGGTAGCTGATCGACAGCGTACTTTTACTGTTCTTTAACTTTTCCTGATAATCGCGATGTACAATTTCCAGCGCCGCAAGAGCGGTTTCAGGGGCAATCTCATTGCACTCAAGCAGGTAAATCAAATCGACAGCAAGCTGAAGTTCGGGGGGCGCATTTTCTACGGACATATAGGCCAACGTTATGATTAGCAGGTTTTGGACTTACTATTATAGATAAGAAAAGGCTTAGCCTGAATGCCGGATTAAAAAAATGTGATAAAGATTCAAAAACCTTTTTCCTGCCGCTCGATTTGTCTCTCAATTTTGGCCAGTGCCTGCCGACAACGCATTAAACGTCCTTCGAGTGCTGCCAGCTCCTTCTGCACCCGCTGCTGATCGCTGAATGTAGCCAGCTGGCCCAGCGTCGTCTCCCGGTCTTCAATCATCGCGATCAGACGCCGCTCGAACTGCTGAGTTTCCGCCAGTTTGGTATAATTATCATGGCTTTTGCGTTCGGGTGCCTGGTGTATTTTACGCAAAGACTGGGTCGCCAGTTCGCGCTGCATGGCGGTAATTTGTGCCACCAGCCGTTCAGCAATAAATGCCACCTGTGCGGAACGTTTCTCGAGTACTTCCTGATTAAGTTGCTGCAAATTGGTTTTAATTTCTGCCAGATAGTCGCGCAACCGGGTACCTTTGGTTGAGAAAAGTGCGACATCAAACCGCGCCTGCGAGGCGGAAACATGGCCGATCGGTTCAATTTCCCTGGCCAGTGTTTCGATCTGCTGATCGAGGACATGTAAAATTCGTTCTGTGCTCACGATAATCTCCCTTAAACTCTGGCGTAGCTTACCGGTATGCCAGCTTCTGCGCACTTGTTTACACTGAGAATCCGCAAACCGGCTACACAGTCTGTTTGAAACCGAAGGAAATGCATGAAACGCGTACTACTGATTATCCTAGGCTGGTTGTGTGTGGTGCTGGCGACGCTCGGGGTGGTGCTACCGCTGTTGCCGACGACCCCCTTTTTACTGCTTGCCGTCTGGTGCTTTGCCCGCTCATCACCACGCTTTCATCAGTGGTTATTGTATCGCTCATGGTTTGGCAGCTATCTGCGCCACTGGCAGACACATCGCGCATTACCGAAAGGTGTAAAACCGAAAGCGATCGTACTGATTGTGGTGAGTCTCTCGGTTTCGATCTATTTTGTGCCGTTATTGTGGGTGCGTATTTTACTGGTTTGCATGATGTTTGCGTTACTGATCATGATGTGGCGATTACCAGTGGTTGACCTTGAGCAATAAAACAGGCGATCATGTCCGGCTGCGGGTTGCTTTTTAAAGCAGCTTTGCATAGATTTGGGCATCTCGTACGTCGGTGCGCTCCCAATTTCCTTCCTTGAACGACATGCTTTATCACGGCATGACGGGGGACATTTGACCGCCCGCGTTTAAGTATGAACAGCAGCTTTATCAGGCAATTAACATTATGACCGCTACCGCACAGCAGCTACAGTTTATTAAAGACAGTATTAAAACCATCCCTGACTATCCTAAGCCAGGCATACTGTTCCGTGACGTCACCAGCTTGCTGGAAGACCCAAAAGCTTACGCTGCAAGCATTCAGTTACTGGCTGATCGTTACCGTGATGCCGGCGTCACCAAAGTGGTAGGCACCGAAGCGCGGGGCTTCCTGTTTGGCGCACCGGTTGCGCTGGTTCTGGGCGTGGGCTTTGTTCCCGTGCGTAAGCCGGGCAAGTTACCGCGTGAAACCATCAGCGAAACCTACGATCTGGAATACGGTACTGACAGCCTTGAAATCCACGTTGATGCTATTCAGCCTGGCGAAAAAATTCTGGTGATCGACGATTTGCTGGCAACGGGTGGCACGATTGAAGCCACGGCGAAACTGATCCGCCGTCTGGGCGGGGAAGTGACCGATGCCGCATTCATCATCAATCTGCCGGAACTGGGCGGTGAAAAACGCCTGAATGATTCAAATATCAACTGTTACAGCCTGGTCTGTTTCGACGGCCACTGATTTTTACCCGTTGGTAATGAACTGGCCTCGCCGTTAACGCGAGGCCTTTTGCTTTCTGCGCCGTTATTTCCCGCTTTCTCCGGTCCAGACCACCATGACTTTATCCTCACCTTGCTGACGGCTGAAGGCATAATATTGCGCGGTTTGCTGTGATTTCTGCACGCCTGCGCCAACCGCGGGGTGTTGTTCCCTGAACGTTCCCAGTTTTTGCCAGTGCCTGAGTAAAGCCTGTTTCGGGCCAGTCAGTTCATGCCAGTTCATGTCGGACCGCGTTCCTTGTAAAGGATCTGAACCCGTCGGGCCAAACTGACGGCCACTTTCATCGCCGTAATAAATCTGTACCGCGCCCGGTGCCAGTAATAATAAATCTGCGGCACGCTGCTGTAATGCCAGAGACTCTCTGGCATCGGCAGTGAAAAACAGCCGGGTATCATGTGATGACAAATAACTGAGAACGTTAAAATCCCGCATTTTCTCCGCCATCTGCTGATAAGTTGTGTCGATATTGGCAAAACAACTCAGCGCCGCTGCTGCCTGATCCTGAAAATCAAAATTAATCATGGCATCAAATCCACTGGCGTAATAATCGCTTTTCATCACGCCATGACCCCACGCCTCGCCGGTCATCCAGAATGGCGCGTCATCAAGCACCTTTGAAGGATTGGCGGCTTTCCATTGTTTCAGGGCTTCGGCTGAACGCTCTTTAAGTAAGGCCAGTGTTGATTTTTCGACGTGTTTGGCGGTATCCACACGGAACCCGTCTATGCCGTAGTCCCGTACCCACTGACTGAGCCAGGTGACCAGATAATCACGCGGTGTTGCACCGGGAATTTCACGTGCGGCCGTATCGGGTTTGTTGCGATAGAAAACGGGCAGGCCGCTGACCTGACTGGATTCCGTTTTAATATCCGGCAGGAAGGCTAATGACATGGTCAGATCGTCATAACCGGGCGAGTCATAATCGCCAATGTCGGTACGGATCCATTTTTCACCCCACCAGGTACGCCAGCCGTCCTTGTCGCCGAAATTGATATAATCATTAAAGCTGTGCCAGTTCTGACCAGGGCCGGGCTTCCAGTCCGTCCAGTTTTTGCCGAGCATTTTTGCGATATCATCACCTTTCAGATACAACGAGCCAAAATGGAAGGTTTGCATATCCGCCAGCGTGGCGTAACCGGTGTGATTGACGACAACGTCAAATAAAATGCGGATCCCACGCCGGTGGGCTTCACTGACCAGCTTTTGCAAATCTTCCCCGGTACCCATATTGGCATCGAGTTTTGTCCAGTCGAGGGTGTAATAGCCATGATAGGCATAATGCGGAAAATCGCCTTTGGTGCCGCCGCCAACCCAACCGTGGATCTGTTCGAGCGGCGAACTGATCCACAGCGCGTTAACGCCCAGCTGTTGCAGATAATCGAGTTTGGTTGTGAGTCCGGCCAGATCGCCACCGTGGAAAGTACCGATTTCCTGCAGGCCGTCATTGTGGCGACCATAGCTGTGATCGTTTTCCGGATTGCCGTTTTCGAAACGATCGGTCAGTACAAAATACACCGTGGCATTTTTCCAGTTGAATGTGGCTGGCGTTTTACGCTCTGCTGATTCCAGTAACAGCAAACCCCCGCTGGCCGGGTCGGGCATCATGGTGATGTGGCCTTTTGTTACTGTGGCGCTCTGGCCGGAATAAAAATCGCGAACAGTTTCACCCTCAGCAAAAGTGCCGGAGACATCGACAATCAGCGGTTTCCCATCCTGACGCGGGCAGGTTTTCGCCACGGCAGCGACAGATTCCTCCGCCGTATTCAGACTGAGCTGAAGCGTAGGCGTACCGCTGCGGGTATCAATTCGAACCTGATAATCTCCGGAGCGGAACTGTTTCCAGTAAACCGGCGGGTGGCTTTTGCAGGGTTGCAGCGACAGCACCTCGTTAAGCTTTATCGCGGTAGACGGTTGCCAGCACTGATTATCCTGATGTAATTCAAGCGTACGTTGCCCTTTTGGTAACGTGGTGTGGCTGGTGAATATGCCGCTGACCGGTTCGGCGAAACCGGGAAAGCCTTGCAGCGTCCAGCTGGCCTGTGCGGCGGGGCAAACGAGCAATAATAAAGGCAGTGTCAGGGGTTTCATGGCTCTCCTTACAAAAGGCAGGAAGCATTATCAGAACAGAGGTGAATCCAGTTTAGTAAGTGCGCAAAATTTGCCCTCATCCTGTGAGACGAATTGTCAGGAGGAGAAGGAAGGGGGAGAAACTGCGACGCGGTATGCAAAAGTAAAGTAATAGGAATGAGGGCGACCCTGCTGGTACACTATGCAGTGGCAGTCTGGCTCAGGCATCATTATGCTGAGTCTTCAGTCTCCGTTTCGCAGACCCGCGCAGAAAGACGGGTTAAACGATGTTTTTTCGTGTATCGTCAAATTAATCATTATAAATCAACGATGAAGTGTTAATGAGCTATCAGGTTCTTGCCCGTAAGTGGCGCCCCCAAACTTTTGCCGACGTCGTCGGACAGGAACATGTGCTGACCGCACTGGCCAATGGCCTGTCGCTCGGGCGCATCCATCACGCCTACCTGTTTTCCGGTACCCGTGGCGTGGGCAAAACCACCATCGCCCGCCTGCTGGCGAAAGGGCTTAACTGCGAAACCGGGATCACCTCCACGCCTTGTGGCGTGTGCGATAACTGCCGTGAAATCGAGCAGGGCCGTTTTGTCGATCTGATTGAGATCGATGCCGCATCGCGTACTAAAGTCGAAGACACCCGCGATTTGCTGGATAACGTGCAATACGCACCGGCGCGTGGCCGCTTCAAAGTTTACCTGATTGACGAAGTGCACATGCTTTCGCGTCATAGCTTCAACGCGCTGTTGAAAACGCTGGAAGAGCCGCCTGCACACGTCAAATTCCTGCTGGCGACCACGGATCCGCAAAAGCTGCCGGTCACCATTTTATCGCGTTGTTTGCAGTTCCATCTGAAAGCGCTGGATGCTGAACAGATCCGCAAACAGCTCGAACATGTATTAACGCAGGAAACCATCACCACTGAGCCGCGTGCCTTACAACTGCTTTCCCGCGCTGCCGACGGCAGTATGCGTGATGCGTTAAGTCTCACCGATCAGGCAATCGCGATGGGGCAGGGTGCCGTCACCACTGAAACCGTGGCACAAATGCTTGGTACGCTGGACGACGAGCAGCCGCTGGCCATGCTCGAAGCGCTGGTCAGCGCCGACGGTAGTCAGATGATGGCGCAGGTCGAACAGGCCGCATCCCGTGGGGTCGACTGGGAAAATTTGTTGGTGGAGACGCTGGCGCTGCTGCACCGTATTGCAATGGTTCAGCTCCTGCCGTCTGTGCTGGATAATCATTACGCAGCTATTGAGCAACGCCTGCGTGAGCTCGCGCGTGTTATTCCGCCAGCTGATGTGCAGCTTTATTATCAGACTTTACTGATTGGCCGCAAAGAGCTGGCGTATGCGCCCGACAAACGCATGGGCGTCGAAATGACGCTGCTGCGCGCTCTGGCCTTCCATCCGAAAGTGATTATTGCTGAACCGGCTCCGCAACCCGTCGCAGCCCCGGTAAACGTGGCGACACCAGCGCCATCGCAACCGGCAGCGCCGCGTAACGCACCGCCGCAACCAAACTATAATGCTCCGCCGCCGGGGAATGCAGAACCGGCGGCGATGCCGGATACCACTGCGCAACTTCTACAGGCGCGAACACAATTGCTCAGGCAGGGGAGTACCACCCCAAAAAAAGCTGAGCCGGCAGCGCCAGGAAAAGCGCGGCCGGCAACCTCAGCACTGGAGCGCCTCGCTTCGGTGACTGAACGTGCGCAGACATTGGCCGTGAAGAAAGAGCCCGCCGCGCCAATAAAAGAAGAAGCCTATCGCTGGAAAGCGATGACGGAACCGGAAGTCGCACCGGAACCGGTGGCGACGCCGAAAGCGTTGCGCACCGCGCTCGAACATGAAAAATCGCCGGAACTGGCTTCCCGTCTGGCAGAAGAAGCAACTGAACGTGATGAATGGGCGGCTGAAATCAGCCGGATGTCCATTCCGAAACTGGTGCAACAACTGGCGCTGAATGCCTACCGCGAGCAACCGGAACCGGGCAAAATCTGCCTGCATCTGCGTTCGTCGCAAAAGCACCTGAATTCGCCGTCTGCACAAAAGGTACTGACGGAGGCCTTATCGGCACTGCATCAGATGCCGGTTGAACTGACCGTGCTGGAAGATGATAATCTGGCGGTGAAGACGCCGCTGGAATGGCGACAGGCCATTTATGAAGAAAAACTGGCGCAGGCGCGTCAGTCTATTATTGCGGATAACAACATTCAGACTTTGCGCCGTTTCTTCGACGCGGAGCTGGATGAAGAAAGTATTCGCCCAATTTAAACGCCGCGATTGTGACGCGGCCATTGCTGAGAGAGAAGACTATGTTTGGAAAAGGCGGCATTGGTAACCTGATGAAACAGGCCCAGCAAATGCAGGAAAAAATGCAACAGGCTCAGGCGGAAATCGCTCAGCTGGAAGTGACCGGTGAATCAGGTGCGGGTCTGGTGAAAATCACCATCAACGGTGCGCATAACGTGCGTCGTGTTGAAATTGATCCAAGCCTGCTGGAAGACGATAAAGATATGCTGGAAGACCTGATCGCTGCGGCGTTCAACGATGCAGCACGCCGTATCGATGAAACTCAGAAAGAAAAAATGGCAGCCGTGTCTGGCGGTATGCAATTGCCACCAGGCTTTAAGATGCCGTTCTGATGCAAACCAGCCCTCTCCTTGAATCTTTAATGGAGGCGTTGCGTTGCCTGCCGGGCGTTGGCCCGAAGTCCGCGCAACGAATGGCATTCCAGTTGTTGCAACGTGATCGCAGCGGCGGAATGCGGCTGGCACAGTCTTTAACGCGTGCCATGTCTGAGATCGGCCATTGCGCCGATTGCCGTACCTTCACCGAGCAGGAAATCTGTACTATTTGTGCCAACCCACGGCGCAAAGAAAATGGTCAGATTTGTGTGGTGGAAAGTCCGGCTGATATTCATGCGATAGAACAAACCGGTCAGTTCTCTGGTCGCTATTTTGTGCTGATGGGCCACCTGTCCCCCCTTGATGGCATCGGGCCTGACGACATCGGTTTAGGTCGCCTGGAAGAACGACTTGAAAGTGAAAATATTCAGGAAGTGATCCTCGCGACTAACCCGACGGTTGAAGGTGAGGCGACCGCCAACTATATCGCTGAAATGTGCGGCCAGTACGGTGTGCTGGCCAGCCGCATCGCGCATGGTGTGCCGGTTGGTGGTGAACTGGATATGGTGGACGGTACCACGCTGTCCCATTCCCTCGCCGGACGTCATCCCTTCCGGTTCTGACTGTCGACTGTCATGCGGGCGCGATTCTCTGCGCCCCGTTTTGTTCCGTTATCCCTCTGCATTTCTTCTTAAAAATTTTTCCCTGCGCTTGAAAAGCCTGACGCGTAACCCCACTTATTCCTCAACGTCTGATTTGGTCAATAACAGTATCTGGATTGAGGTAATTTGATGAGTATGAAAGGACAAGAGACACGCGGATTCCAGTCTGAAGTAAAACAACTGCTTCATCTGATGATCCATTCCCTGTATTCAAACAAAGAAATTTTCCTGCGGGAGCTGATTTCTAACGCCTCCGATGCCGCTGATAAACTGCGTTTCCGCGCATTATCTGCGCCTGAACTTTATGAAGGTGATGGCGAGCTGCATGTCCGTCTGGCATTTGATAAAGAAAAACGCACCCTGACGTTGAGTGATAACGGTATCGGTATGAGCCGTGATGAAGTGATTGATAACCTCGGGACAATCGCTAAATCCGGTACCAAAGCCTTCCTGCAATCTGTCGGTTCGGAACAGGCGAAAGACAGCCAACTGATTGGTCAGTTTGGTGTGGGATTCTACTCTGCCTTTATCGTGGCAGACAAAGTCACCGTGCGCACCCGTGCAGCCGGTGCCAGCGCTGAAGAAGGCGTATTCTGGGAATCTGCCGGTGAAGGTGAATACACCCTGGCGGATATCGAGAAAGCCGATCGCGGCACTGAAATCACTTTGCACCTGCGCGAAGATCAGGACGAATTCCTTGATGACTGGCGCGTACGCTCCATTATCAGCAAATATTCCGACCATATTGCGTTGCCGGTGGAAGTCGAAACCCGTAACGAAGAAGACGGCACCGTAACCTGGGAACAAATTAACAAGGCGCAGGCCCTGTGGACGCGCGGTAAAGCGGAAGTCACGGACGAAGAATATAAAGAATTCTACAAACATATTTCTCATGATTTCAGCGATCCGCTGAGCTGGAGCCACAACCGCGTTGAAGGTAAGCAGGAATACACCAGCCTGCTGTATATCCCTTCACAGGCACCGTGGGATATGTGGAATCGTGATCATAAACACGGCCTGAAACTGTATGTTCAGCGCGTGTTTATCATGGACGAAGCCGAGCAGTTCATGCCGAACTACCTGCGTTTCGTGCGTGGTCTGATAGATTCCAACGATCTGCCGCTGAACGTATCCCGTGAAATTCTGCAGGACAGCCGCATTACTCAGAATCTGCGCAGTGCGCTGACCAAACGCGTTCTGCAAATGCTGGAAAAACTGGCCAAAGATGACAATGAAAAATACCTGCAATTCTGGAAACAGTTTGGTCTGGTATTGAAAGAAGGCCCGGCAGAAGACGGTGCGAACAAAGAAACGATCGCCAAACTGCTACGTTTCGCCAGCACCCGCAACGACAGCAGTGAGCAGACGTTGTCGCTGGAAGACTATGTGACGGCGATGGTAGAAGGTCAGGACAAAATTTATTACATCACTGCCGACAGTTATGCGGCGGCGAAGAGCAGTCCGCACCTGGAATTGTTCCGCAAAAAAGGCATTGAAGTCCTGTTGTTGTCTGACCGCATCGACGAGTGGATGATGAGCTACCTCACTGAGTTTGAGGGTAAAGTCTTCCAGTCCGTCAGCAAGGCCGACGAGTCACTGGATAAACTGGCTGACGAAGAAAACGAACAGCAGAAAGAAGCCGAAAAAGCGCTGGAGCCGTTTGTTGAGCGTGTGAAAACCCTGCTGGGTGACCGTGTGAAAGAAGTGCGTCTGACGCACCGTCTGACTGATACACCGGCTATCGTCACCACGGGCGCTGACGAAATGACCACGCAAATGGCAAAACTGTTCGCGGCGGCCGGTCAGGACGCGCCGGAAGTCAAATATATCTTTGAGCTTAACCCGGAGCATGCGCTGGTAAAACGTGCTTCGGACGTCGCTGATGAGACTCAGTTCAGTGAGTGGATTGAACTGCTGCTGGATCAGGCACTGTTCGCCGAACGCGGCACGCTGGAAGATCCAAACCTGTTCATCCGTCGTATGAATACGTTGCTTCAGGCGTAATTTGCACATTGAACCGTAAACCGGAAGGGTGTCGTTAACACGACACCCTTTTTTTGTCTGTAAAAGACCCCGATTTCATGTTGTCGTGTGGTTTTGCACTGCAGGCGGTACAACGCTTCTGCTGGCCGTAGCCAGCCCGAAACAGGGGATAAAACGCCAGTCTGCACCGGCTTAACCCCCATTTCAGCAGGGCTTGTTCCTTGAGCAAAAGTGCTCAGAATGGTATGGTTGAGCGTTTTTCGAGATTCATAAAAATTACATGCAAGGGGATTTACGCAATGCGTATCATTCTGCTGGGCGCTCCGGGCGCAGGTAAGGGTACTCAGGCTCAATTCATCATGGAGAAATTTGGTATTCCGCAAATTTCTACCGGTGATATGTTGCGCGCCGCTGTGAAGGCCGGAAGTGAACTCGGCAAGAAAGCAAAAGAGATTATGGATGCGGGTAAACTGGTGACCGATGAATTGGTTATCGCACTGGTGAAAGAGCGTATTCAGCAGGAAGATTGCCGCAAGGGTTTCCTGTTAGACGGTTTCCCTCGTACCATTCCGCAGGCTGATGCCATGAAAGACGCGGGCATCAAAGTTGATTATGTGCTGGAATTCGATGTGCCGGACGAACTGATCGTCGATCGCATCGTAGGTCGTCGCGTACACCCTGGCTCTGGCCGTGTGTACCACATCCAGTACAATCCGCCGAAAGTGGAAGGTAAAGACGATGTCACCGGTGAAGAACTGATCACCCGTAAAGACGATCAGGAAGAAACCGTGCGTAAACGTCTGGTGGAATACCATGAACTGACGGAGCCGCTGGTGTCTTATTACAGCAAAGAAGCCGAAGCGGGCAACACCAGATACGTCAAAATTGACGGCACACAGCAGGTCTCTGCTGTGCGTGACGAACTGGCTGCCATCCTCAGCTGATCGTCTGCTCTGCACGCCATCACGGGGTGACTTCGGTCGCCCCGTTTGTATTTTAAGGCTCCTCACCTTCCTCATAACCCCAATATTCCAAGTGGCAGAACGGCGGCAAGCGGGCGGAGCCCCGATGAGCTTACTAAAGTAAGTGATTCGGGTGAGTGAACGTAGCCAATGTATCAGCCTTTGAAATAGAAAGGGTATTAATAACAATTCGCATTGATAGCTTCTGCCGTTGTTCCGATCGTCATTGTTTTCGTTACAATGGCCTGCGCTTCTTTACTGCATCTCCAAATAAACGGTGGCGCCCATAACTTTTTGCACTGGCTTCAGTGCCTTCAATTTAGGAAATTCAGCATGACGCAGACCAAATTCGGTGTTCTTCTGGTCAACCTCGGGACTCCGGAGGCTCCGACTCCGCAGGCCGTTAAAAAATATCTGGCTGAATTTTTGAGTGATATTCGTGTGGTTGATACACCCCGTTGGCTGTGGTGGCCTGTACTGAATTTAGTGATCCTGCCGCTGCGTTCTCCACGTGTGTCCAAACTGTACAAAGCCGTGTGGATGGAAGAAGGTTCACCGCTGATGGTATATAGCCGTCGTCAGCAGAAAGCTCTGGCAGAACGCCTGCCGGGTACGCCGGTCGAGCTGGCCATGAGCTACGGTAAGCCGGGCATGAAAGAGCCTATTGAAAAACTACTGGCGCAGGGGGTGACCAAAATGGTGGTGTTGCCGTTGTATCCGCAATACTCCTGCTCCACCAGTGCTGCAGTTTTTGACGGTGTTGCGCGCGTGCTGAAATCGCAGCGTCGTCTGCCTTCAATGAGCTTTATCCGTGATTACGCCACGCATCCGGCGTACATTTCCGCACTGAAAGCCAGCATCGAACGTTCGTTCGCTCTGCATGGCGAACCGGACCGTCTGGTGTTGTCCTTCCACGGTATTCCAAAGCGTTTTGTGGCGGAAGGTGATGACTATGAACAGCGTTGCCGCGATACCGTGCAGGCGCTCACAGACGCGTTGCAACTGCCTGTGGGCAAAATAATGCTGACTTTCCAGTCCCGCTTTGGTCGTGAGCCCTGGCTCACGCCATACACCGATGAAACACTGAAAGGCCTTCCTGCTCAGGGAGTTAAACATATTCAGATCCTTTGTCCGGGCTTCGCGGCAGACTGTCTCGAGACCCTGGAGGAAATTAAAGGCGAGAATCGTGAAGTTTTTATTCATGCAGGCGGCGAGCGCTTCGAATATATTGACGCCTTGAACGACCAGCCGGAGCATATTGATTTGCTGCAACAACTGGTCACTCAGCACTTCTGAATGAAGCCTGAGCTTTTTGAACTCCCCGAGAATAATGAATGAAATTTCCTGGTAAACGTAAGTCCAAACACTATTTTCCGGTCAGCGCGCGCGACCCTTTATTACGTGATTCTATGTTGCAGGACATGCTGCCGGAGTCAGAAGCCGGTGCTTCGTACATCACCGGCATTGACCAGACGATGGTCGATATCGAAGCGCGTGTTGATGAAAATTTTGTTGCCCGCTACGGGCTGACACCGGGTGAATCCAATATTCTTGATGATGAGATGTCGGAAACGCTGTATCAGGAACTGATGAGCAACGCGCTTATCACGCATCAGTTTGCGGGCGGCACCGTCGGTAACACGTTGCATAACTATTCGGTGCTGGCGGATGACCGCTCCGTTTTGCTTGGCGTAATGTGCAACAATGTCAAAATAGGTGATTATGCCTATCGCTATCTGTGCAACACCTCCAGCCGTGTGGATCTTAACTTCCTGCAAGGCGTGGACGGTGCAATTGGCCGCTGCTTTACCCTCATCAGTGACACTGGCGAACGTACCTTTGCTATCAGCCCCGGTAAAATGAACGATCTGCGTGCACAAAGCATACCGGAAGATGTGATTGCCGGTGCATCAGCACTGTTACTGACATCGTATCTGCTGCGCAGTAAGCCAGGTGAACCCATGCCGGAAGCGACTATGCAGGCGATTGAATACGCGAAAAAGTATCATGTGCCGGTGGTACTGACGCTGGGCACCCAGTACGTTATCGCGGAAGATCCCCAGGCATGGCGCGATTTCCTGCGTGATCACGTCTCGATCCTGGCAATGAACGAAGATGAGGGATTTGCGCTAACGGGTCTGAGGGATCCGCTGATGGCGGCTGATAAAGCGCTGGACTGGGTTGATTTGGTGCTGTGTACCGCCGGGCCAAACGGCCTGTTTATGGCGAGTTATACGGAAGAAGAATTCAAACGCACCACCCAACATCCACTGCTGCCTGGCGCAATAGCTGAATTTAACCAGTATGAATTTAGCCGCGCCATGCGCCATGACTGTTGCCGTCAACCGTTGAAGATTTATTCCCACATTGCACCCTATATGGGCGGGCCTGAAAAGATCATGAATACCAACGGAGCAGGAGACGGCGCGCTGTCAGCATTGCTGCATGATATTGCCGCGAATGGGTTCCACCGGACTTCAGTGCCGAATTCCAGCAAACATGCCCGTGAATATCTGACCTATTCCTCTCTGGCCCAGGTGTGCAAATATGCAAACCGCGTGAGTTATCAGGTGCTGAACCAGCATTCTCCGCGTCTGACGCGTGGCCTGCCGGAACGTGAAGACAGTCTTGAAGAAAGTTACTGGGAACGTTAAATAAACTAGGCGGGGATTTTCATCCCCGCCGATACTTTTTATCCGCAATAACCCCAACGAAGGTTTTTAGGTAGTGTTCCCCAGCTCTTAATGCAGACATCTTTATAATTGTTCAGACTGACGTTATAAATCGACCGACCGGATTTTGATTTCCCAATAACCTGAACATTTTTAGCCCCACGTGGCACTTCGACAGTGACGGTGTTGCCCAATGCCAGACGATGATCAATGGTTGCATTTGATCCGTCTTCCCGGACGTATTTAACTTTATAAATACCAATGTAACCGCCACCGTTTTTCAGTGTAACCCTGAAAGCATTTTCCTTAATGGTCTTATCTACCACGGAAAGTTTAAGTGGGATAGTGGCTTCCAACTTTTTCGTTTTCAGGTCGTTATCTGAAACCTCATAAATGGACAATTCTCTTTTAAGGTTATTAACTTCAACCAATAAAAATGTTTCTTTGAATGTCGCACCACTGTTGGCGTAATAGTCACCTACAGACATTTCATGAGTATGGCCGTTGAAAATAGCGGTAATATCATAATCGCTATTTTTCGCCGTCATCTGTTGCAGACGTGAACTTGCTGCACCCATATTTTTAATATGCGAAAGTAATATAACAGCTTTGCCTTGTTTACGGGCATCAGCGAGTTGTTGTTCCAGCCAGTCGACAGAAGGGGTGACTTTTACTGTATATTTGCGGGCATCTTTCATACTGAAGCCGCTAAATTCCTTGGTATATTCGGCATAGTTGTTCAGTTGGATAAAGCGAATGCCTGACATATCAAAGCTATAAGAGAAACTCCCAATATAGTTCGTCGATAGTGAAGGGAATGAATAACCTGAAATTACGTTGTAATCGATCGCATTAATATTTTTACGCGATTTAAGATTGTTGGTAAGTTCGCGGATACTGCGTACGGCACAGTTATTGGTGAAACAATCATTGACATTGTTTTCGTAGTCATGATTGCCTAGTCCATACCAGTAATCATGGTTAAGCGTTCCCAGGGCCTTTTTCATTTCTGACCACTGCCAGTCATGACCAAAATCCGTAATATCACCGTTAATGATGGTGCCCTTAAAGGCATCACCATAGGTGCTTTTCAGACTGTTGAGCACTTGGTACTGATTGTAGATTGCCGGTTTTGCCTGCTCTTCCTGGTCAACACCGTTGGGAGTACGGGCATACTGCGGATCAGAGGTAATCGCGTAATACTCAATCGGGTGAACAATTTTCCACCAGGTATTATCTTTATTATTTTCCGGATAATACCATTTGTTTTGCCCAGGCGCACCGTCTTGTTTAGCTTCAAAATAGTGACGACCATCCGACCAGTCCGCGTAGTAAATCTCACCTTTGGTCCCTGCTTCATTCCAGGTTTTAGGTGAACCGAGTGAACCAAAATGGGCAGTACTATTTCCCTGCTCATTTTTGATTTTTTCAGCCATTCGGGTTTTAAATGTCGTCAGCGACATTTCCACATCATCTACAGAGTCTGACAGTATTTCATACTTTTCAGTCTGTTTGCCGCCATGGGCGGTATAATTCACTTCACCGGAAGTAAAGGCATAATCCCCATTGCTGACATTATTTATCTGCGTAGGGGCGGACAATACAGGATATAAAGTATCTAACTTATCTGACATTACAGCATAGGTATCATTATCTGGCTCGATATTAGCCTCGCCAGACTCCACATCGACAGAAGGAACATTGTGTTCAGGATTTATGCAATTTAGTTGATCAGGGGCGGTTGTACCCTTATTGGCCTGTAGGGAATGTGTTTCGTTATTACGGGATATGCCGCCTATGTCCGTTGTTCCCGCCGGGGTTACTGCTCCTCCGGTTCCTGTATCATCGTTTCTGACGCTTACATCCGTTGAACGGGTGCAATTATAAGGGGTTATATCTGCGCTCGTTCCCGCCGGGACAGTTGCCCCCGATGGGATACCTGCACCGTCGCGCTGGACGGTTGCATCCATAGAGCTGGCGTTATTATGAGAGGTTATATCTATACTCGTTCCCGCCGGGACAGTTGCCCCCGATGGGATACCTGCACCGTCGCGCTGGACGGTTGCATCCATAGAGCTGGCGTTATTATGAGAGGTTATATCTATACTCGTTCCCGCCGGGACAGTTGCCCC
>NZ_JBLZQF010000003.1:617200-635037 GCF_049199325.1 Rahnella sp. PD4
CCCGATGGGATACCTGCACCGTCGCGCTGGACGGTTGCATCCATAGAGCCGGCGTTATTATGAGGGGTTATATCTATACTCGTTCCCGCCGGGACAGTTGCCCCCGATGGGATACCTGCACCGTCGCGCTGGACGGTTGCATCCATAGAGCTGGCGTTATTATGAGAGGTTATATCTATACTCGTTCCAGGGGAAACGTTAGCCCCAGATGTTGAACCCGACCAGGAGGGAGTTACCCCTGTATTAATATAACCGGAATCTGCGTATGAACCTGATGATAATATTGATAAAATTACTAAAGATAATACTTTTACTGAGTGTTTGTTTAAAGATTTCATGTTTTAATTTCCGTTAATATCCATATTAATCCGGGCGAATTATAACGTGTGGATGATATTTAATATATAAATTTAAACATCCTAAATATTAATTTTCTGGCGCTTGTCATTTGTTTTTTGAATATCATAAATTTTATGAATGTATTGGTGGTATATAATCAACATCAATTATATATCGATTTTTTACATCCAGGGAAACCTGAGCAATAATACGATTGCAGGTCTTTTATTATTATGGAGAATAAAGAAGAGATTAATCTCGCGCGAAAGGGCGCAACGAAAAGTCTGCGCCCGGATTTCAGCATGGTGTCAAACGGGGTAAAAAGACCTTTTTTCGTCATCAGGCATAAGATCGATCTGCAGCATACCCAGCATACTGTTAGCGATTTCCCGCTCACCCATCACCACGCGATCCGCACCGCGCTCCATGATATAGGTGACTTCGTCATCATAATGCGCACGGGCAATGATCTCGATATTGGGCCGTTTGGTACGTGCCGATGCGACGATTTCACCGGCTTCATAACCGTTGGGAATGGTCACCAGCAGCCAGCGGGCGCAGTCGAGACGCGCAAGATCCATCACTTCCTGATTGGCGGCGTTGCCCAGCACGGTGCTGATCCCCTGATCGCGTAGCGCTTCGACGCGTGGACGCGAATTTTCAATCACCACCAGTGGAATACCGGCGGCCTGAAGTTTCTCGCCGAGCAGGCTGCCGACACGACCATAACCGACCAGCAGCGCATGATTGCACAAATCGAACGGGATTTGCTTCTCGTCTTCCACAGCTTCTTCGATGCTCTGATCTTCGATGGTTTCGGTTTTCGCCAGATACTTTTCAAGCAGCGTGAACAGCAGCGGGTTAAACATAATCGACAGAATGGCCCCCGCCAGTACCAGATTGCGGCCATGTTCAGACAGTAAACCCAGCGAAATCCCAAGGCCTGCGAGAATAAAGGCGAATTCACCAATTTGCGCCAGACTGACAGAAATTGTCAGCGCGGTGCGTTTGGAATGTCCGAACATTTTCACCAGCAGGAAGGCTGCAATCGATTTACCGAACATGATAATCGCCAACGTGGCGATCACGGTAAGCGGCTCGCGAACCAGAATCATCGGGTCGAACAACATGCCTACCGACACGAAGAACAGCACCGCAAATGCATCACGCAGCGGCAGTGTGTCATGGGCGGCACGCTGGCTGAGTTCGGATTCATTGAGCACCATACCCGCGAAGAATGCACCGAGAGCGAATGACACATCAAAGAATTCCACTGCGCCGTAGGCGATGCCCAGCGCCAGCGCCAGTACCGAGAGTGTAAACAGTTCGCGTGATCCGGTACTGGCAGTTTTCGCGAGGATCCACGGCACCATGCGGCGGCCTACCACCATCATCAGCACCATAAACGCAATCACTTTACCGATAGTCACCGCCAATCCTGTCAGCAGTTCAACCGGGCTGGAGTGATGGCTTTCGAGCATGCCGCTGAACGCGGGCAGCAGAACCAGCGTCAGCACCATCACCAGATCTTCCACAATCAGCCAGCCGATGGCGATTTGCCCGCGCTGGCTTTCAATCAGTTGCCGTTCTTCCAGCGCCCGCAGCAACACCACAGTACTGGCGGTGGACAGGCACAGTCCGAACACCAGTCCGGTGGCCAGATCCCAGCCCATCAGGCGTGATAATCCCATTCCAAGCAGCGTCGCTACCGCGATTTGCGCCACAGCGCCGGGAATGGCTATCGACTTTACAGCGAGTAAATCTTTCAGAGAAAAATGCAAACCGACGCCAAACATCAGCAGGATGACACCAATTTCTGCCAGCTCCGGAGCCAGCGAAGTGTCGGCAACGAAGCCCGGTGTAAACGGGCCAGCCAGCACGCCGGCAGTGAGATAGCCCACCAGGGGGGAAATTCGCAGGCGGTTGGCGAGCATTCCTAACAGGAACGCCAGAACCAGACCGCCAACGATGGTAGTGATGAGAGGTGTAGAATGATGCATTCAGACTCCTTCTGGTATACATAAGGCAAATGTGTTGCAGATTGTGTCTAAGTGTATGGTAAAAATCGGTTACGCAGAGAGAAATTCAGATTTTTTCGCGGGAAATCCCCCACAGGCAATGAAAAAAATGCCAACGAACGATTTAAATGGGTTTTATGCGAAAGATATCAAGAGAGACAGGAGGTTTGATGCCACCGGTAACGAAGTACCGGCGGCGGCAAGAGGCAAACTCAGGCTTGTTTACGTTCAATATTCGGCAGGAATGCTGTCAGGATCCCCAGCAACGGCAGGAAGGCACAAATCTGATACACCAGTTCGATGCTGGTTTTATCCGCCACATAGCCGAGAACCGCGGCGCCAAGCCCGCCCATACCGAAGGCCAGACCGAAGAACAGTCCGGACACCATGCCGACTTTTCCCGGCATCAGCTCCTGGGCGAAAACCAGAATCGCCGAAAATGCCGAGGCGAGGATCACACCGATAATTACACTCAATACGCTGGTCCACATCAGACTCGCGTGTGGCAAAAGTAGCGTAAATGGCGCAACGCCAAGAATCGAAGCCCAGATGACGTATTTGCGCCCAATCCTATCGCCCACCGGGCCGCCGATAATGGTGCCCGCTGCCACAGCAAACAGAAAAATAAACAGATGAACCTGCGCGTTTTGCACAGATACACCAAATTTATGTATCAGGTAAAAGGTGTAATAGCTGCTCAGGCTGGTCAGGTAGAAATATTTCGAAAATATCAGGATCAGCAAAATACCCAGTGACCGCATCACCGTTTTACGTGGCAACCGGGTCACCGTGCTTTTCACCGGGCCGCGTGTTTTAGCGATCAGGTTTTGCTGGCGATACCATTTACTGATTTGCAGTAACACCACAATGCCGAGCAATGCCGCCAGTGAGAACCATGCCACGTTGCCTTTACCGTAAGGCGCGATAATCAGCGCTGCCAGCAACGGGCCCAGGGCAGCCCCGAAATTACCACCGACCTGGAACAGTGACTGCGCCAGCCCGTGACGACCGCCGGAAGCCATGCGTGCCACGCGCGAAGATTCAGGGTGGAAAACTGAAGAACCGGTCCCGACCAGCGCCGCAGCCAGCAGCACGACAGGAAAACTCTGTGCTATCGCCAGCAGCAGCAGGCCGGAGAGCGTAAAGCCCATGCCGATTGGCAAAGAATAGGGCTGCGGATGTTTATCGGTGTAATAGCCAATCAGCGGTTGCAACAGCGATGCGGTGATCTGGTACGTCAGCGTGATCAGCCCGATCTGTGTGAAGCTCAGGGAAAACTCGTTTTGCAGCAACGGATAAATCGCCAGTATCAGCGACTGGATCATGTCATTAAGCAGGTGAGAAACGCTGATCGCCGCCAGAATAGAAAACGCAGTCTTTTTGACTGCGTTTTTCTGCGGGCTGACCGGCGTTGACGTCGTGTCTGTCATAGCGGAGGAAGCCTTCTTATTGTAGAGATGCAGAGTCCAGATCGTCAGCCGATTTTCGCGATCTCAGCAAACTGACCTTTTAGTAAGCGACAAAGATCGCTTGCCGCGAGTTCAATATCAAGACCGCGTTTACCGCCTGAAACATAAATGCTATTGAAGGTCTGCGCCGGGCTGTCGATGACCGTCGGTAGCAATTTTTTCTGCCCAAGGGGACTGATGCCACCGACCAGATAACCGGTAACACGTTGCGCAATCATAGGATCCGCCATATCGGCTTTTTTCGCCCCCAGCGCTTTCGCAACTTTCTTTAAATCCAGCTGGGATGCCACCGGCGTCACCGCTACGGCCAGATTTTTAGCATCGCCATTCAGTGAAACCAGCAGGGTTTTATAGACCTGACGGGCATCCAGGCCGAGTTTTTTAACGGCCTCATCGCCAAAATGGGTTTCATCGCTGCTGTGTTCATACGGGTGAAGGGTAAAGCTGACTTTATTCTTTTCCAGGAGTAATACGGCAGGGGTCATAGCCTGTCTCCTCAGTTTTATTTTTACGGTTTTGTTCGAAATTTCATCGTCTGTTCAATCTGATGAAATTTAACAATAAAGTGCGATTATTAAGCGAGAGAGAAATAGTAGAGCAAGGAATGGTTATTGCCAAGACCCAACACAGATTGATACCCTGTGGCCGCCGGTGCTGTGCCTGTAAAGGCTGGCACTGAAGCTATAACTAATAAAATGAAATTCCTCTTTGACTGGCCGGCCTTAAAAACCGGCCATTTTTTTAATCTTTCAGTAATTCCGGCAGGTTCCCTTCGCCATACAAATGCAGTGCGCCGACGGCGACGACATAATGCCCCGGCGGAAGATCCAGAAGCAGCTGTTTCCAGCGCAGATTACGCTGATTCATCAGGATATCGTACAAATCGCTGCTGAAGGTATTCGGCAAAGGCTCGGCAGCCAGTCCTGGTTTGGTATCCAGCCACCAGCTGATCATGGTTTGCAGCAAACGGGCATTGGTTTGCCAGTGTGTCAGAGTATCTTCCAGCAATGCGAGTCCGTCGTCCGGCAAGTGCTGCAATAATTCAAACTGTTCCTGCGGACCTTCCAGCTCAATGATTTTCTTTCCCTGCTTTTTAGCGGTCTGCAACAGCTGATAATCAATGCCGTAATGTCCGCGCAGCCCGAGGCGCTGCGCCTGCGTAGCCTGCAACATCAGGGCGATCTGCCACGACGGCAGCGGGTTCAGCGTCCACATTGAGACACCCAGTTCTTCGCATAAACGTTCGACGTGCAGATATTGTGATTCAGGCAGGCGTTCGGCCAGCGGCGGAAATTCACCGGTCATGCTGAAAGGGGATTCTGTTGTGCTGATATCGGCCTCCACAATCAGCGCATCGGCTTTTTGCAGGCGACGCAACAACTTCGCCGGCAGCGGTTGCATATCTTGCGTGCCCATATGAATGCTGCCAACCAGATGCAGTGCGCGGTTGCCCGGAAGCTGAATATCAATGGCGGGATAAGAATACTCGACGGGAAACAGCCTGCGAAGCCTGCGGATCACCCGGTTTAAAAACTGCGCCATAGTGCATGGTCTCCCGAAAAAATGAGAGACCATGCTAACGTGTCAGCGTTTTAGCGAACAGGGGAAACGTCTTGTTTTTTCGGCTTAAAGTGCAACAGACGATTTGCATTAGCGACGACGGTAATTGACGACAGCGCCATTGCTGCGCCCGCGACTACCGGGCTGAGCAAGGTGCCGGTTAGTGGATAAAGCACACCCGCTGCAACCGGAATACCAATCACGTTATACACAAACGCGCCCAGCAGGTTCTGCTTCATATTACGCAGCGTCGCCTGTGACATCGCCAGTGCATCGGCGACACCGTTCAGGCTCGGACGCATCAGCGTAATGGCCGCCGTTTCGATCGCGACATCGCTGCCGCCACCCATCGCGATCCCGACATCTGCCTGTGCCAGTGCCGGTGCGTCATTAATACCGTCACCGATCATGGCGACCTGCTGGCCTCCGGCCTGCAATGCTTTAATGGCATCCGCTTTACCTTCCGGACGCACACCGGCAATCACTTTATCGATTCCCGCTTGTGCGGCAATTGCCTGAGCGGTACGCGGGTTATCGCCGGTCAGCATCACCAGTTGATACCCAAGCTGATGCAGACGTTGCAGGGCACTGACACTGTCTTCCCGTAACGGATCGCGCAGCGCAAACAGGGCTGCCAGTTTTCCGTCAACGGCAAGCAATACCGGTGTCGCGCCTTCACCTGCCATGCTTTCCAGCAGCGTATTGGCATCAGAAGTGTCGATGCCGTTTTCCTGCATCAGCGCCTGGTTACCTAATAACAACGCCGAATCTTCAGCATCACCGCGCAGGCCCAGACCACCCAATGTACGGAAATTCAACACATCAGGAACGGCCAGCCCTTCCGCTTTGTCAACGATCGCTTGTGCCAGCGGATGGTGCGATCCTTTTTCCAGCGCGGCCGCATAGCGCAGCGCCTGTTGTTCACGGGTGCCGCCAAAGGTATGGATATCGGTCACTTTGGGCTGGCCTTCTGTCAGCGTCCCGGTTTTATCAAATACCAGCGTGGTGAGGGTACTGGCTTTTTGCAGCGCATCGGCATCACGTACCAGTACGCCGAATTCTGCTGCACGGCCTACACCCGCCGTAACTGACATCGGCGTCGCTAATCCCAGTGCACAAGGGCAGGCAATAATCAGCACGGTAGTGACGATCACCAGTGTGTACATCAGTTGTGGCTGCGGGCCGAAGAAGTACCAGATTGCGCCGCTTAACAGGGCTATCAGCACCACAACCGGTACGAAGACAGCAGAGATTTTATCCGCCAGCTTACCGATTTCAGGTTTACTGCTTTGGGCTTCACGCACCAGATTAATAATGCGTGAAAGGGTGGTCTGGCTGCCGATGGCGTCAGCACGAAACAGCACGCTGCCGTCTTTGACCAGCGTCCCCGCATGGACTTTTTCACCCTGCGATTTCTGCTGAGGAATTGGCTCGCCGGTCAGCATGGCTTCATCCATCCAGGCTTCGCCGCTTTGAATCTCACCGTCAACCGGCACACGGTCACCGGTGGTCAGACGCAGCGTCATGCCTTGCTGTACTTCAGCCAGCGGCAGGTTTTTTTCGCCTTCTCCGGTGACGACCCGTGCGGTTGGCGGTGTCAGATCCAGTAAGCGTTCGAGCGCCTTGGATGAACGCTGACGTCCGCGTTGTTCCAGCGCATGACCGAGATTAATCAGGCCGATAATCATCACGCTGGCTTCATAGTAGAGATGGCGCGCCTGCATTGGAAACGCTTCCGGCCACAGGCTGACAGCAAAAGAGAATATCCAGGCCGCACCGGTACCCAGTGACACCAGCGTGTCCATATTGGCACTGCCGTGCATCAGGTTTTTCCAGGCACTGCGGTAGAAATGTCCGCCAGCGACAACCATGATCAGTAACGTCAGCAGGCCGACAATCAGCCAGCCGGTCTGATTGCTGCGGGTGACCATCATTTCACCGCCGAATAATCCCCATAACATCATCGGGATACCGGCAGCTAAGCCGACCGCCGCCTGCCAGCTGAAACGGATCATGCTCTGGCGTGAGGTTTGTTGCTGGCGCTCGCGGCGCTTGGTTTCGTCGATAATAATTTCAGCGCCGTAGCCGGCCCGTTCAACAGCGGCAATCAGCGCGTTTTGATCAGCATTGCCGCTGACCAGCGCACTGCGTTCCGCCAGGTTGACCCGCGCCCGTTCGACACCTCCCACGCCTTCCAGCGCCCGTTGCACTTTACTGACGCAACTGGCGCAGCTCATGCCGCTGAGCAACAACTGTACGCTGGCGTCTGCGGCTTGCGGGGCGTGAGTCTCAGCCGGAACGGGTGACACAGCCGCTGACAGGGGTTCCGGCAAAACACTCGCCTTATCGGTCAGCGGCTCAGATTTTGGGGATGCATCTCCTGCTACCTGCGCTTCGTAACCGGCGCTGACCACTGCGTCGATCAGACTCTGGCTGCTTGCATTGCCTTCAACAATGGCTTTATCCAGAGAAACTTCAACGGCGGTCGTGCCTTCCACAGCTTCCAGCGCTTTACGCGTTGAAGCCACGCAGTGCCCGCAGGACAGGCCTTGCAGAGATAATACGGTGGTCGTCATGATTATTTTCCTTAGGTTAACTTCACTCAGGACAAAGGATAAACCTTCCCGCAAGGTGAAGGTCAAGCCACGGTATCGGTTATTTTCATTTATCGTCCATTTACAATTTATTTAGAAACGCGCGCTGACTTTGCCTTATCGTTATACCCTGGGATATATAACGAAAAGTTCAATAACGGTAAACCACAATGGGAAACAAAAAGACGATGGCAATGATGCAAAAAGCGTTGCTGACTGCGGCACTTCTGGTAGCGGCACAGGCTTCGCAGGCAGCGGAGGATTTTCGTGTGACTTACGCCGGTTCGATGGGGGTGGTCATGGACAAATACCTCGGACCGGATTTCGCGAAAGAAAAGAAAGTGAATTATCAGGGACAGGGGCAGGGCGCTTACGGCATGGCGAATTTGCTGGCGTCGAAAAAAGTGGTGGCGGATGTATTCGTTTCGATCACGCCAGGGCCGGTTAAGATCCTGCAAAAAGCCGGGCTGGCCGGGCAGGCGATCCCTGTCGCCAGCACCAGCATGGTGATCGCTTATAACCCGAAAGGAAAATATGCCGAAAAATTTGCCGCGATAAAAGACGGGAAAGCGGGCGCAGAACCGTGGTGGAAAGTGCTGCAAACCCCCGGGCTGCACTTTGGTCGTACCGATCCGGTCAGTGATCCGCAGGGGCAGAACATCATTTTCACCATGATGCTGGCGGAGAATTACTATAAACAGCCGGGGCTGGAAAAAGCGGTGCTGGGGGATGTACAAAATCCTCAACAGATTTCCGGCGAAGGCGGATTGCTGACGCGTCTGGAAGCCGGTCAGGTAGATGCGGCATCAGGTTACGAGAGTGCCACCCGTTCAGCCCATCTGCCGTACATTAAATTGCCGGACGAGATTAACCTGAGCAATCCGCAGATGAGCAATGACGGGTACAGCAAAGTGACTTTTAATGTGAAAGATGCGGCCGGTAAAGAGAAAACGCTGAGCACCCAGCCGCTGGTGTTCTACGCAGTTGTGCTGAACAACGCGCCGCATCCTCAGCTGGCCAAACAGTTCATCAGCTACATGCAAAGTGCCAGGGGGCAGAAGCTGTTTGAACAAAATGGCTATGATAAGCCGAAAGGCGGAAACCTTTAAGTTGCGTGCGTCAGGACTGGCGGTTCCCGCTCTGGCGTTGCTGATGGTGCCGTTTGTTACCCTGCTTTTCCTGACGCCGTGGTCAGATTTTCATCTGGCTTACGGTGACAGCCATGCGGTAGTCGTTTCGCTCGGTCTCAGCCTGGTGTCGGTAGGGCTGATTGTGGTTCTCGGTTTGCCGGTAGCCTTCTGGCTGGCGAAAACGTCATCGCGCTGGCGCAATATTGTGGAAGTACTGGTGCTGATCCCTTTGCTGACACCGCCGCTGGCGATGGGGATTTTACTGGTGTCGGTTTACGGACCTTATGGCTCGGTCGGGGAAATCCTTTCCGCTATCGGTATGACGCTTAATAACAATGCGCCCGCGTTCGTGCTGGCGCAGATTTATGGTGCGTTACCGTATTTTATTTTATCCGCGAGAGGCGCGCTGGAGGCCGTGCCGGAAGATGTCGAAGAGGCAGGGAAAACACTCGGTGCATCACCGTTTCAGGTATTTATCCGGCTGACATTACCGCTGGCCTCACGCGGGATTGCCGCCGGTGTGGCGATCGCCTGGGTACGTGCCATCGGGGAGTTTGGTATTGTGATGGTATTCTGTTATTTCCCGCAGGGCATTCCGGTAAAAATGTTTATCAACCTGCAAAACGACGGGGTGACCTCGGTGTACTCGCTGCTATGGATCCTGCTGATGGTGACTTTGCCGTTGCCGATGTGGCTGCTTCTGCGTACCAAAAAACAGACTGTGCATTACAGCTGATCGCCGGTAATGGCGTATGATGTCTTTATCATGCGCAAAAATCAGGTTGTCCTGGAGGCGAAATGAATATCAGTGATGTGGCGAAAAAAACCGGGCTGACCAGCAAAGCGATTCGTTTTTATGAAGAAAAAGGGCTGGTTACCGCACCGGCCCGCAGTGAAAACGGCTATCGCCGCTATGCGCAAAAACATATCGAAGAACTGACATTGTTGCGCCAGGCGCGGCAGGTCGGATTTACGTTAGAAGAGTGCCAGGAACTGGTGGCATTGTTTCACAATCCTGACAGGCACAGCGCGGATGTAAAAGCGCGTACCCTGGAAAAGGCCGCTGAAATTGAGCGGCACATTCAAGAACTGAAAACAATGCATGAGCGCTTACTTACGCTGGCAGAGGCCTGTCCCGGTGATGACGGAGCCGAGTGCCCGATCATCGACAATCTCTCAGGGTGTTGCCACAAACACTGAGATCTTATTTAACGGGTGTCAGGTTCCACGCGCAGCGTCGCGCCTTCCACGCCGGTGATAATCACTTTGTCACCGACGTTCAGCGGCGACGTACAGATAGCGCGCCAGCTGCTGTCACCGATTTGTACCCGCGTGAACTGATTAGTGACGGGTTCCAGCACCGTGGCATAAGTGCCGACTAACTGCTGGCCTCGCTGATTCAATGCTGAATTGCTGGCGGATTTATCCACCCGCTGGTTCAGCCACTTCCACCACAGCCACGCGGCCAGAATGGTCAGCAGTGCAAACGCTGTGCCCTGCCATTCCCACGGTAGCGGCAGGATC
Source organism: Rahnella sp. PD4 (assembly GCF_049199325.1). Lineage (NCBI taxonomy): Bacteria > Pseudomonadati > Pseudomonadota > Gammaproteobacteria > Enterobacterales > Yersiniaceae > Rahnella > Rahnella sp. PD4. The sequence continues at coordinate 627,835 of NZ_JBLZQF010000003.1, forward strand.
CACGTGACAGCGCCCACTAAGGCGGCCGCCACGCCACTCCATAGCAAGTAACCACTCGCACCCACCAGCTCAGCCGCCAGTAACAGGCCGCCCAGAGACAGCCAGAATACGTGCGGGTTTGCCATGAAATCATGTGGCATTATTTGCCGCCTTTGGTTTCTTTTAGCAGCTCAGCAATACCGCCGATTGACCCCATCAGACTGGTAGCATCCAGCGGCATCATGATGATTTTGCTGTTATTGGCAGAACCAATTTTCGTCAGGGCATCCGTATATTTTTGTGCCACGAAGTAGTTAATCGCCTGCACATCACCGGCAGCAATCGCTTCGGACACCATTTTGGTTGCCTGCGCTTCCGCCTCTGCCGCACGTTCACGCGCCTCAGCCTGCAGGAATGCCGACTGACGCTCACCTTCCGCTTTCAGAATTTGTGACTGCTTTTCACCTTCAGCACGCAAAATGGCGGACTGCCGTACCCCTTCTGCTTCCAGAATATCGGCACGTTTTGTACGTTCGGCTTTCATCTGCGCGTTCATTGCGGAGATCAGCTCAGCCGGTGGGCGCACGTCACGGATCTCGATACGGGTGATTTTTACACCCCAGGGATTGGTGGCTTCATCAACGATATGCAGCAAACGTGCGTTGATATTGTCACGTTGTGACAGCATCTCGTCGAGTTCCATCGAACCGAGAACGGTACGGAAGTTCGTCATTGTCAGATTGACGATCGCCTGCTCCAGATTACTGACCTCATAGGCAGCGCGTGCGGGATCAATAACCTGAATAAAACACACGGCATCGATGGCCACATTGGCGTTATCGCGGGAAATGACTTCCTGTGAAGGAATATCCAGCACCTGCTCCATCATATTAATTTTACGGCCGATGCGGTCAACAAACGGCACGACCAGATTCAGTCCGGGCATCAGGGTCTTGGTATAACGGCCAAAACGTTCGACGGTCCACTGATAGCCCTGAGGCACGATCTTGATGCCGGCGTAGACCACCAGCAAGGCCAGTACGATCAGAATAAGGATAGGAATGGGAATGAGGTCAAACATAGTATGTAACTCCTGTAAAACTGCGTTCTGATGATTCCTGTGGGAATAATCGAATAAAAACATGTCCCTGGCGCTCTCACCGCTGGGTCAGGCGCATGTACAATTATCGCACAAATCGTTAAGTCATCGTATTAATAAAAGAAGGGTTCTGCGGATAAAGGCGGAGGAAAGCTTAAAAAAAAAACGCACGTCCGGTTAAATGACGTGCGTCTGCTGTTTTACGGTGAAGCCAGCGTATTAATAAAGTAAGGAATATAACTGACGACGATACTTCGCTGCCAGCGCATCACCGGTGCCCAGTGCCGCCATAATATCCATCAGTGTCTTACGCGCTGCCCCGTTTGCCGCGCCCAAATCTTTCTTCAGCGGCGCCATCAGCAGTTCCAGTGCTTCTTCGTTACGCCCGACCTGATGCAGTTGCAGGCTGAGTTTTACCACTAACTCGGCGTTTTCAGGATCCTGCTGCAATTCCTGTTGTAACAACTGAATTTCCGGCGTGTCGGCTGCCTGTTTCAGCAACTCAATTTGCGCAACCAGCCCCTGATAACGGGAATCTTTATCCTGCAGCGGGATGGTCGCCAGCACGGCCTCTGCATCATCGGTACGGTTCAGATGAATTTGGGTTTCCGCCAGCAACAGGCCAATATCACTGCGCTGATTGCTCAGTTGCCACGCTTCTTTCAGTAACGGCAGGGCGTCATGAGTATTGCCCGCCTGCAGCAGCTCCTGTGCCTCGGCCAGTTTCAGCTCTTCTTCTTTCGGCAGCACTTTCTGCAACAGTTCGCGGATCACCTCTTCCGGCTGCGGCCCCTGGAAACCATCGACCGGCTGACCGTCCTTGAACAGGTAAACGGCAGGAATTGAGCGCAGGCCAAATTGCTGGGCGATCATCTGCTCGGCATCGCAGTCCACTTTTGCCAGGATCAGCTGACCGGCGTATTCCGCAGCCAGTTTGTCCAGAACGGGCCCCAGTTGCAGACAATGCTGGCTGCGTTCAGACCAGAAATAGAACATCACCGGCACCGACATAGATTGTTCCAGCGTCTGGTGCAGATTGGTTTCGTTGATATCGATTACTGTAGGTTGTGCAAGCATGAATTTGTTCTCTCCGCTACCTGTCATACTTCGAACTGCTGATGCGTTGGCTACGCTCACTGACCCCGGTCACTTAGGTATCTAAGCTCCCGGGGATTCGTGAACTTGCCGCCTTCCCGCAACCCGAATTATTTAGGGTATAGAAAATTAAAGTATTTAAGAATAGATGGGGGCGACGCGTGCCGCTTCAACCCCTTATCGTTTTTACTTAGCTGTTTCCGCGTAATATTTTGTCCAGCAGGCGTGCCGGTAACAGGCGTTTAAGTACCGTCAGCGCATGGGCGACCAGCGTGACCGGATAACGAAAACGCGCGCGCGGGTTTTCTAAAGCATGGTGCAGTTTGGGTAAAACTGCCTCAGGCCTGAGCGTAAAACGTCGTGCAATGCCCGGATTTTCTACCGGCTGGTCGGCCTGTGACTGATTCACATTGGCGGTGAAATTACTGCTCAGCGGACCAGGTTCAATCAGGCTGACCTGAATCCCCGTACCGTGAAGTTCCATACGCAGCGTATCGGACCAGGCCTCCAGCGCAAATTTACTGGCGGCATAAGCGCCACGTCGTGGCGTCGTTATCAGCCCCATCACCGAGCTGGTCTGGATAATACGGCCTTCGCCGTGCGGTAACATGGCGGGTAACAAAAGCTGCGTCAGCTGATGTGTACCAAACAAATTGGTGGAAAATTGTTGTTCGAACTGCTCACGGCTGATGCTGCCGAGCGGGCCGTAAACACCGTAACCTGCATTATTAAACAGGCCGTACAGACGGTTGCCGGTCAGTGCTATGACCCTGGCAGCCGCAAGTTCGACGCTCTGTTTGTCATCAAGATCACACTGAATAGTTTCAAAACCCATTTGTTGCAGTGTGTCGATATCCTGTGTTTTACGACATGCCGCCAGAACCCGATAACCGCGTGCGCGCAAATCCTGTGCGGCAACCAGTCCGATACCGCTGGAACAACCGGTGATTAATACTGCTTTTTGCATAACTTTACCTGTGAGGTGTCCCTATTTTTTATGGCTGTGATTTACTAGGGAGTCGGGTGAAAAAGGTAACGTCTTGGTTTTACTCACGTCCCGGTATTATTTTATTCGTCGTATTTTAACCCTAATGTACCAGCAGCGGCGTGAGTTTTTCTGACATCCATCCGGCAATAAACGACTGTGCTGCCAGGGCCGGATGTAAGCCGTCGTCCTGCATCCACTCAGGTTTCACGGCGACCTGTTCCATAAAGAACGGCACCAGCGGGACGTTCTCCTGCTTTGCCAGTGCCGGATAAATGGCGTAGAACGCATCGCCGTAGCGGCGGCCATAATTTGGCGGGAGGCGGATTTGCATCAGCAGCGGTTGGGCATTGGCCTGTTTAACCTGCTTAATCACCTGGGTCAGCGTCCGGGAGATGGCCTGTGGCGGGAAGCCCCGTAACCCGTCGTTGGCGCCCAGTTCAATCAGCACCCAGCGGGGATGATGTTGTTGCAGCAAGGACGGCAGGCGTGCCAGCCCTTGTTCAGCGGTATCACCGCTGATACTGGCATTGATAATGGTGGGTTTACCGCCTTCTTTTTGCCAGTTGTTATTCAGTAATGTCGGCCACGATTCGGCTACCGGAAGGCGATAGACAGCACTCAGACTGTCGCCAATAATCAGCAAGTTATCAGCAGAAACGGCGCGAAAACTCAATAATCCTAACAACATAAGGAAGGGGAGATGCCAGCGGAAAATGTTCTTGAAGTTCATCATCTAAGTAAGCACGTCGGTCAGGGTGAAGGTCAGCTCACCATCCTGTCCGGTGTGGAGCTGGTTGTCAAACCTGCCCAGACAATTGCCCTGATTGGCGAATCCGGCTCCGGTAAATCCACCTTGCTTGGCATTCTTGCCGGGCTGGATGATGGCACCCGCGGTGACGTGAAATTGCTGGGTAAATCCCTTAGCGAACTGAACGAAGAAGGGCGCGCAGCACTGCGGGCTAAAAATGTTGGTTTTGTGTTTCAGTCTTTCATGCTGGTGCCGACACTCAACGCGCTGGAAAATGTTCAACTTCCTGCGTTGTTACGTGGCGAAAGCGACAGCCGCAGCCGTCAGCAGGCGATGCAGTTACTGGAAAGCCTGGGGCTGGGCGAACGTCTTCATCATCTTCCGGCACAACTTTCCGGCGGTGAGCAGCAACGTGTAGCGCTGGCGCGGGCCTTTATCGGCAAGCCGAAATTGCTCTTTGCCGATGAGCCGACCGGTAATCTGGATCGCGTAACCGGCGAACGCATTGTCGATCTGCTGTTCTCACTGAACCGTGATGCGGCGACGACGCTGATTCTGGTCACGCACGACGAACAGCTGGCGGCGCGATGTCAGCGCCGGTTACGTCTGCGTGACGGGAAATTGTGGGAGGAAGCATGATCTGGCGCTGGTTCTGGCGGGAATGGCGTTCGCCCTCACTGCTGATTGTCTGGCTGGCGCTGGCGCTGGCGGTAGCCTGTGTGCTGGCCCTCGGCAGCATCAGCGACCGCATGGACAAAGGGCTGAGTCAGCAGAGCCGTGAGTTTATTGCCGGGGATCGCGTGCTGAGTTCTGCCCGTCCGATCACCGAAGCCTGGCTGCAAGATGCCCAGGCGCAGGGATTAAAAGTCAGCCGTCAGCTCTCTTTCATGACCATGACTTTTGCCGGTGAAACGCCGCAACTGGCAGCGGTTAAAGCGACTGATCTGGCGTATCCGCTGTATGGGGCGTTACAAACCGAACCGGCAGGGCTGAAACCTGAGCCGGGAACGGTACTGGTTGCGCCGCGATTACTGGCGCTGCTGAACGTGAAAATCGGTGACAATCTGGATGTGGGTGATACCACGCTGAAAATTGCCGGTGTGATCCTACAGGAGCCGGATTCAGGCTTTAACCCCTTCCAGACTGCACCCCGGGTGATCATGAATCTGGAAGACGTGAAAAAAACCGGTGCTGTTCAGCCGGGCAGCAGGCTGACGTATCGCTATATGTTTGCCGGTTCACCGCAGGCCATTCAGAGTTATGGTGAGGCGATAAAAGGCCTGCTCAAGCCGGATCAGCGCTGGAGCGGCATGGAAGATTCCGATGGCGCGCTGGGCAAATCCTTACAGCGTTCACAGCAATTCCTCACGCTGTCCGCGTTGCTGACGCTGATGCTGTCGATTGCCGCCATTGCCGTTTCAATGGGGCATTATTGCCGCAGCCGTTACGATCTGGTTGCGGTGCTGAAAACACTGGGTGCCGGGAAAAAAGCGCTGCGCAAACTGATTATTGGTCAGTGGCTGGCAGTACTGGTACTGGCAGGGTTGTGCGGTAGCGTGATCGGTCGGGTGTTTGAAGCCGTGCTTATGAAGGTGCTGGCACCGGTTCTGCCCGCCACCTTGCCGCCTGCCGGTGGCTGGCCGTGGGTGTGGTCGATGGGTGCGATGGTGGTGATTTCTCTGCTGATCGGCATCCGTCCCTATCGTCAATTGCTGGCCACACAGCCGCTGCGTGTGCTACGCCATGACGTGGTAGCGAATGTCTGGCCGCTGCGTTATTTCCTGCCGGTAATGGTATTGGTGGTGATCGGTCTGCTGGCGGCACTGATGGGCGGAAGTTCACTGCTCTGGTCGTTGCTGGCAGGCGTGCTGGTGCTTTCGTTACTGCTCGGTGTGACTGGCTGGGGAGCACTGATGCTGTTACGCAAGCTGACGCTCCGTCAGTTACCGCTGCGTCTGGCGGTTAACCGCCTGCTGCGCCAGCCGTGGGTAACACTCAGTCAGCTGGCGGCGTTCTCAATGTCGTTTATGTTGCTGGCGTTACTGTTGGTGATGCGTGGTGATTTGCTGGACCGCTGGGAACAACAACTGCCGCCGGACAGTCCGAATTACTTCCTGCTTAATATCACCAAAGAGCAGATCCCACAGGTAACGGATTTCCTGCATCAGCATAACGCTGAGCCGGAAACCTTCTATCCGATTGTGCGGGTTCGCCTGACAAAGATTAACGATAAAGTGGCCACGGATATCATCAGACCGGACGATGCGGGCGGGGAAGCGGTGAACCGTGAGCTGAATCTGACCTGGATGCAGGGCTTGCCGGATCACAATCCGCTGGTGGCAGGCAACGGGCCGCCGAAAGCCGGTGAAGTGTCAATTGACGAAGGGCTGGCGGGAAGACTGGGGCTTAAACTCGGTGATACCGTGACGTTCAGCGGCGATACGCAGGAATTCAGTGCCAGAATTACCAGCCTGCGGAAAGTAGACTGGGACAGCCTGAAGCCGAATTTCTACTTTATCTTCCCGCCTGGTGCGCTGGATGCACAACCGCAAAGCTGGCTGACCAGCTTCCGCTATCATGGCGATATCAGCACTATCACGCAGCTTAACCGCCAGTTCCCGACGCTGAGTTTGCTGGATATCGGCGCGATTCTGCGTCAGGTCGGGCAGGTATTACAGCAGGTCAGCAGGGCGCTGGAAGTGATGGTGATCCTGGTGATGCTGTGTGGCGGATTGCTGTTGCTGGCGCAGATTCAGGTCGGCATGCATCAGCGCCGTCAGGAACTGATTGTTTACCGTACGCTGGGTGCCAGCAAAAAAATGCTCCACCGGACACTGTGGTGTGAATTTGCCGTGCTCGGGCTGGTGGCCGGGATCGCCGCCGCAATCGGTGCGGAAGCCGCGTTATGGCTGCTGCAACGCAAAGTGTTTGATTTCCCGTGGGAGCCGAATTATCTGATGTGGATTGCGGTTCCGGTCGTCGGGGCGGTGCTGTTGTCAGTTTGCGGTGGCTGGCTGGGTGTCAGATTGCTGCGGGGACGGGCGTTGTTCAGGCAATACGACTCGTAGTTTCTAAACGCCTCCCCCTGCGCTAATCTGGTGTCCAGGTTTAGGGGTTCAGTTCATCGCAGGGGAGGGAGCCGATCGCGCTTTTCTCCTCCCCCTTCGTGAACTGAACCCCTGAAGTTGGACATCAGAACTACGTCAGGGGAACATATGAGTCCGGTAGCCTACCGGACTCATACCACCCAGTTTCATTTTGATCCGGTCGCGATTGTAGTACCCGATGTATTCC
>NZ_JBLZQF010000030.1:0-608 GCF_049199325.1 Rahnella sp. PD4
AAGGTGATTTGTTCGCTCAGATAACGCTCCTGACGGCGTCTGGCGTACCACATCCCCTGACCGGGCTCGTTGCTGTATTCCTTGCCCGGCTCAGGATAGGACTCACCCCAGCGGTAATCTTCGGCAACCAGCGCCGTGTAATCCGGATTGGTGGTCGCCGTGGCGGTCATATCGCTTTGCGCGGCCGGATAGTAATCGTCGTTAACTGTCACCGATTTCGGGATGGCCTTGCGGCTGACCGACATTTCCCAGACCGACTCCTGGCAGCCGTCGAACAGGCCCGCCGGGTTACGGAACGGGATGGCGACCAGTTCCGGCCAGGCGTAAGAATGGTCGGCCAGCACCATGACGTCGCAGTTGTTCTCTTCGTCATACTCGAAGAAGTACGAGATGCCGCTGTCGGCCAGGCGGCGCGCGATGTGCGCGTATTCGCTTTCGCCGAACTGCATCATGAATTTTTTCAGCGGGTACTGTTCATTAAGGGCAAACCGGAAATCCAGCCGGTCCATGTAGTAACGCAGGAAGGTGTTTTCGGTCATGCTGATGACGCTGTCGTTCTGGTAAATCGCGTTATTGCTGCCCTGATTTAACCGGGTGACGCGGTGTTC
>NZ_JBLZQF010000032.1:0-397 GCF_049199325.1 Rahnella sp. PD4
TTGCCTGGCGGCACTAGCGCGGTGGTCCCACCTGACCCCATGCCGAACTCAGAAGTGAAACGCCGTAGCGCCGATGGTAGTGTGGGGTCTCCCCATGCGAGAGTAGGGAACTGCCAGGCATCAAATTTGTAAAGTTTGCTTTAAGTAAACTGTTATAAGAATAAGCGTGCTGATATGGCTCAGTTGGTAGAGCGCACCCTTGGTAAGGGTGAGGTCCCCAGTTCGACTCTGGGTATCAGCACCAGTAATAAGCGTAGAGTTCGGTAAATTACAGAATTTGCCTGGCGGCACTAGCGCGGTGGTCCCACCTGACCCCATGCCGAACTCAGAAGTGAAACGCCGTAGCGCCGATGGTAGTGTGGGGTCTCCCCATGCGAGAGTAGGGAACTGCCAGGCA
>NZ_JBLZQF010000033.1:0-288 GCF_049199325.1 Rahnella sp. PD4
AGCGTGAGCTCGTCAACTATCTGACCACGCAATTTACGATGAGCATACGCCAGGCATGCAGGACGTTATCGCTAAGCAGGACGGTGTTTCGTTATCAACCGGATACGCGACGTGATGAAGCGGTGATTCAGAGGCTGACCGAGGTCGCTGAGCGCTATCCTCGCTACGGTTTTAAGAAGCTTTTTCAGGTACTTCGCAGGCAGGGGCACGTCTGGAACCACATGCTGTAATCTTAATACGATCCCAGTCTGTGATATCTGAGGTGATTGCCATGAAAACTTTCGTTGG
>NZ_JBLZQF010000034.1:0-288 GCF_049199325.1 Rahnella sp. PD4
GTGTAAGTGCAGCGATGCATTGAGCTAACCAGTACTAATGACCCGAGAGGCTTAACCTTACAACACCAAAGGTGTTTTGATTTGAGAGACAGGCTCGAGAGAGTAGATTTTCAGCGGAATGTTCCGGAATTGGTTCGTATGGCGGCGTGGGGTGAGAAACCCTGATGCGCTGCGGTACGGATAAAACAGAATTTGCCTGGCGGCACTAGCGCGGTGGTCCCACCTGACCCCATGCCGAACTCAGAAGTGAAACGCCGTAGCGCCGATGGTAGTGTGGGGTCTCCCCAT
>NZ_JBLZQF010000035.1:0-281 GCF_049199325.1 Rahnella sp. PD4
TATTCACACCTTTTTATAAATATTTTTATTTATAAAATTTTTGCTCAAATTCAGTGAAAGTTATTGAATTTGAATTGTAGATTGTATCTCTATTTGCACAAAATCTTTTAAAATTTGGTCTAGGACAAAATCAAAGATAAATAATTTGTCACTAACTGTAAAAAATTTATTTATAAATGCAAAATTTTCAAAAGCAAATTCTTTTCCTCAAAAACATAAATAACGATGGAAATTCAAAATATACATGTCATATAGTAAGGAACTATGCTGAAATCAGAATC
>NZ_JBLZQF010000036.1:0-276 GCF_049199325.1 Rahnella sp. PD4
GTGTAAGTGCAGCGATGCATTGAGCTAACCAGTACTAATGACCCGAGAGGCTTAACCTTACAACACCAAAGGTGTTTTGATTTGAGAGACAGGCTCGAGAGAGTAGATTTTCAGCGGAATGTTCCGGGATTGGTTCGTATGGCGGCGCGGGGGTGAGCAACCCTGATGCGCTGCGGTACGGATGAAACAGAATTTGCCTGGCGGCACTAGCGCGGTGGTCCCACCTGACCCCATGCCGAACTCAGAAGTGAAACGCCGTAGCGCCGATGGTAGTGT
>NZ_JBLZQF010000037.1:0-271 GCF_049199325.1 Rahnella sp. PD4
TGGCGGAACTGGGTGATGACGCCGGGGATAATGCGTGGTTTAACCGGCTCCCACGGCTTACCGTCGGGGTACATCAGGAGCAGGGCGGAATAGTTGATGATGTGCTGAGCGGGAATGTCTTTCACCGCACTGGTGAACGCAATTTCATAGCGCAGGATATCGCTGATGGCCTCGCTGCCGCTGAACCTGAGCACCGAAATATCAACGCCGGGCTGCCGGGATTCCAGCCGTTTAAGTCTTAACTGGTAATGGTTGTGGACCGGTAATTTAC
>NZ_JBLZQF010000038.1:0-264 GCF_049199325.1 Rahnella sp. PD4
TGGACGGCGGCGCGGCGCAGGCGGCGGTGCAGGACGCGGCCGGACAGTGGCACTTTACTGTGCCGGCGGCCCTCGCTGACGGCGAACATAACATGGTGGTGACGGTCACGGATACTGCCGGTAACAGTACGTCCGGTGAGGCATTCGCCTTTACCGTGGACACCACGCTGAGCCTGCCGGTTATCGATCTGACCGATGCGTCCGACAGCGGCGCGGATATGACCGACAACATCACCAATAACACTACCCCGGCCTTTACCCTGA
>NZ_JBLZQF010000039.1:0-261 GCF_049199325.1 Rahnella sp. PD4
GCTAGCTTATGCCATTGCACTAACCTCACGATGTCCGACCGTGATTAGCTAACCTTCGTGCTCCTCCGTTACTCTTTAGGAGGAGACCGCCCCAGTCAAACTACCCACCAGACACTGTCCTCACCCCCGATTAGGGGGCCGAGTTAGAACATCAAACATTAAAGGGTGGTATTTCAAGGTTGGCTCCACGCAGACTGGCGTCCACGCTTCAAAGCCTCCCACCTATCCTACACATCAAGGCTCAATGTTCAGTGTCAAGCT